>JBNMLP010000045.1:0-1948 GCA_050874905.1 Lachnospiraceae bacterium | reverse complement strand
CCCTTTAAATTTTAAAATCACAAGATTCTTAAAAAAACGGGCGGAAGCAACTTCCAAAACCTTTTTTTCACTTCCGGTATCCAGAATGATCTCCTTCATCCCTTTAAATCTCTGTGGATCCTCCGTTGTCGGAAATACCTTTACTTCCCCACGAATCCCGTGTGTATTGGCAATCACACCAACTCTGAAATAATCTTCCATTTGATCTCCCTAAATAACAAAACAGATAAAGTTTCCTATAAATCAAAAATACACCTGTACATGTTCATGTACAGGCGTTTTTCACGAACCTACTGTCCGATTTCTACAGTAATCTTTTTGTCCGTATTATAGGCAGCCGCTTTTACAACAGTACGGATTGCCTTGGCAATACGACCCTGCTTTCCGATAACCTTACCCATGTCATCAGAAGCAACCTTAAGTTCCAATAGAATTTCATTCTCTGTCTCAGTCTCTATAACGACCACCTCTTCCGGATGATCTACAAGTGCCTGTGCGAGAACTTCCACTAATTCTTTCATATTCTACACATCCTCACTGGTCAAAAAAATTACTCGATTCCAGCCTGCTTTAACAGCTTTCCAACTGTCTCCGTCGGCTTAGCACCATTTGCCAACCACTGCTTAGCCTTTTCCTCGTCAAACTTGAAAACGCTTGGATCCTGATTTGGATCATAGGTACCGATCTCATCGATAAACTTACCATCTCTTGGAGATCTGGAATCAGCAACTACTACTCTATAGAAAGGTGCTTTCTTCTTACCCATTCTTCTTAATCTGATCTTTACTGCCATGTCTTTCACCTCCTAATCTTGCTTGTACTATTTATATACAAATTCCGGGATATCCGGAATCTGAATGCACTGTCATAAATGCCTCCCATTTAAAAACCAAATGGAAGCTTTGGCACACCGCCACCAAAACGCCCTTTCTTTTTGCCCTTGCCGGACATCATACCGGACATCTGCTTCATCATTTTGCGGGACTGCTCAAACTGCTTGATCAGCTTATTGACCTCTGCAATATCTACTCCGGCGCCCTTCGCAATACGCTTTTTACGGGATGGATTGATCAAGGCCGGATTGCCTCTCTCCTCCGGTGTCATAGAATAAATGATCGCCTCGGTTCCTTTAAACACATCATCATCAATGTCCAGATCTGCCGGAAGTCCCATTCCCGGCATCATACCAAGAATGCTCTTGATACCGCCCATCTTCTTCATCTGGCCGATCTGCTCCAGAAAGTCATTGAAATCAAACTCCGCCTTGCGGAACTTCTTCTCCATCTCTCTGGCTTTATCCTGATCGATCTCAGCCTCCGCTTTCTCAATCAGAGTAAGCACATCGCCCATGCCAAGAATACGTGATGCCATACGATCCGGATAAAACTGCTCCAGATCAGAAAGCTTCTCTCCCATACCGACATACAGGATCGGACGCCCTGTCACCGCACGGATGGAAAGTGCCGCACCACCTCTGGTATCACCGTCTAACTTCGTCAGAATGACTCCGTCTATCTCAATCTTTTCATGGAATGTCTTAGCTACATTGACTGCATCCTGACCTGTCATGGAATCCACAACCAGAATCGTCTGGTCTATGTCAATGTTCTCCTTGATCTCCTGTAACTCGCCCATCATGTCCTCATCCACATGAAGACGTCCTGCCGTATCCAGAATCACAACATTCTCATTATGTGCTGCCGCATGCTCGATTGCTGCCTTAGCAATATCCACCGGCTTATGGCTGGTACCCATGGAGAATACCTCCACGCCCTGCTTTTCTCCGTTGACCTTTAACTGCTCGATCGCCGCCGGACGATAAATATCGCAGGCTGCCAGCAGTGGACGACGTCCTTTCTGCTTCAGCTTTCCGGCAATCTTCGCCGTGGTCGTGGTTTTACCGGCACCCTGAAGACCACACATCATAATGACGGTAATCTCATTGGAT
>JBNMLP010000044.1:0-3384 GCA_050874905.1 Lachnospiraceae bacterium | reverse complement strand
TTTAAGGAAAATGGATTTTTGAAGCCGGTACAGGTTGAAGCATTGAAGAATTATCCTAACTTATCCAATGTAACACAATTCAGTGTCATTTCTATAATGAATGATGCATTACCGAAGAAGAGTAAGGAATCAAAGCTATCTTTTTCAGCAAAGAAACTGGATAAATATTTTCCACCGCAGTATTCAACAAAAGAACGTGAAAGTATAATCATTCAGCTATTGGAACAGTGGAGTGCAGATCAGGTACAGTCAGAGTAGAAATATAATTATGATGTCTTGTCCTCGTGTAATTCCTTCATATTGTTGTTGTAATAGGTCATATCTTTGGTGATGGCATAAGACGGTACGGCAGCGGTCAGCGTTTTGGAACCCAGACGGTATTGGTTCATATACATGGTAGCTTCCAGCTGTTGAGAATTGATCCGGCTCAGATATAGATTGGATCCTACGAACAGGATTATCATGACGATACTGATGATCAGTATCCGATAGGTAGACCTTGTTAAAAAATATAATAAAAAAGCGTAAAATTATTTTGAGAACCACCGGTGATGGCTTGCACCCTATACAGGAAGATGGTACTATAAAATGTGAAAGGCATGATTCGGAAAAGAGAAGATAACGGTAAAAATAACGATAAATAAAGAACCAGGGGTGATTACATGAAAAAAAGAATAGTTGCCGTGACTTGTGTGCTGATGTTTTGTCTGGGGTTGATCGGATGTGGGACTGAACGAGCCGACAAAACGCAGCAACTGATCCGGGGTGCGGCACCGGGGTATAATGACGGTCTCATCCGGGTGGGGATGATCCAGACGGGAAAAGAGTCTGACTGGAGAGATGCCAATACCAATGATTATCTGAATACTTTCACCAAAGAAAGAGGCTACGATCTGATCTATATCGACGGCAATTCCAGTTCGGATCGCCAGGTAAAAGCCATGTACGATCTGATCCAGCAGAAAGTAGATTATATTATCCTGCAGCCCATCGTGGAGACCGGATGGGAGGATGCCATACATGCCGCAAAGGAATCTGGGATACCGGTCATCGTAGCGGATCGAAAAGTCTCTGTGGATGAAACGGAATACGTGTCCTGGATCGGTTCGGATTTTGAAGAGGAAGGCCGGAAAGCTGTAACGTGGTTGGATCAGTATTTAACAGAGCAGGGACGGGAAAACGAGACAATCCACATTGTCCTGTTGGAAGGAACTGAAGGAGCTACCGCTGCCATCGGAAGAACGAATGGTATTTTACAAGGAGTGGAGGAACATCCGAACTGGACCATCGTAGACAGGGGATGTGCCAATTTCACTCAGGGAGAAGGCCAGACCTATATGGAAAATCTGCTCAGCAAAGGAACGGTAAAGGATATTGATGTTATCATTTCGGAAAATGATAACATGATCTTTGGTGCCATGAAAGCACTGGACCGGAACGGCAAGAGCTATGGACCTGAGGGAGACATCATTATGATCTCCTTTGACGCTTTGCACGAAAGCTTTGAAAAAATGATAGCGGGGAAATTACATGCCACCGTGGAGTGTAATCCACTGTTGGCATCCACGGTGGAGACGGTCATAGAAGAACTGGAAGCCGGCAGAGAGGTGGACAAGATCTATAACACTGAGGAAAACATCTATACCTATGAAAATGCAGCCGACTATATAGATCAGAGAAAGTATTGATTTCCGAGGATTACGAATGAAAAAATCATTAAAGTATAAAATCGTTTTGGCTATTGTTATCATCGTATGCATTATGGACGTGAGCTTCATATTTGTAAACTACGTCAATTATATGAATGTCAATCGGAATTACACAGATTCTCTGGCGCAGACTGTGGCGAATACCTGCAGACTGGTGGTAGACGGAGACAGCGTAACGGACTATCTGGACAACAGACGGAGAAATACGGCTTATTACGAGGTATGGAATAAACTCATTGACTATTGCAACACCAGTGAAAATGTATTGCAGATCAGCGTGGTCAATTTCAGGGATGTTGGAGGATGTTATGTGTATGACACAGATCTGACAGAAAACGGAGCCTTTTTAGGAGATATCCGCCCCTATGATGAGGTACAGAATGCTGTAAAAGACGAGCTGATCGCATGTGAGAAAATAGAACCGTTAGAGTATAACGGAAGAAGCGATTACTACATTCGGCTGAATTCCTCATACAATATTCCGGTGGCTTATATTATCGTAGGAATTTCCACAGAAAATGTCAGAAGTGAGCAATTGACTTATTTAGGGTATATTACCATCATTGTTACATCGATTATGGTGCTTTTCGGAGTCTTTATAATCTGGTTTATGCATAACAATGTGCTGGGACCGTTAAATGCCATGTCCAAGGCGGCTTCCAGCTATTCTATTGACATTTTGAGGGATGGTAAGGAATCTCCCATTAGCCGGATGAACATCAGAACCGGAGATGAACTGGAACGGCTGTGTGAATCCATGAAGAAAATGGAGCATGATATCATTGCGTCCAGTTCCCAACTGGCTATTGCCGATTGGAACAGCAATCATGATAGCATGACGCAGCTCTACAACAAGAGACACTACAAAGAACAGTTAAAAGAACTGCAGAATGACAGTACCATTGGTGTAATTTATTTCGACATTGACAATTTGAAACGCATGAATGATACCTTCGGACATGAAAAAGGCGATGCTGTGATCCTGAAAGCAGCGGAATTTATCCGGAGGTATCTCACGGAGCAAGCAAGAGGATTCCGTATTGGCGGAGATGAATTTGTAATGCTGATCAGAGATTGTACGGAAGAAAAAGTACAGGAACTGGTAAGTACCATGCGTGGAGATGAGAAAGGAAATTTATCGGATGTAACAGCAGAGTTTTACTGCCGTCTTGCAATCGGCGGAGCCTTTCGCAAGACAGCAGAAACTCTGGAAGAAACCATAAAACGGGCAGATGATGAAATGTACAAGAATAAACATTCCGTGAGAAAAGCCTGAAAATTTAGACTTTATTGAATAGTCAGCCGGAAACCAGCATCGTTGCCCTTCAGCCGGATCCGGTACAGATCATGATCCCATGCCGTTCTCAGGCGTGCGTCCGTGATCGGTAAAGTTTCTATGGCAAGCAGATCAGCCCCTTCGAAGGAGGCAGATGCTTCTCCGATGGAGAGTTTACCGTCAGAAAGAATAACAGGTTTTTCATAAGTAATAAAATTAAGAATAACATCTTGTGCATTTGTATGGTCTTCCAATACGATAGTGTTGGAAGACTTTTTTGGCTCTATGTCAAGTGTTGGGGTGTGATTCTTTGAATCACGCCCCATTACTGGATTTGGAGCTATTTTTATATTTGATATATTTTACTATGATTTTGGGCATGGCAAACAAACCCTCAAG
>JBNMLP010000043.1:0-3537 GCA_050874905.1 Lachnospiraceae bacterium | reverse complement strand
GTATGTTTCACCTGTTACAAGCCCTGTTGTATCTTCATAAGAAGTTACACCGGATGCAAGTGTTGCAACCTGTGCAAAATTACCGGTGCCTGTCTTTCTTTCCAGAATATAACCGTTTGCATTGGCTACCGCATTCCACGTGATCTTGGCACTGTTAAAGCCTGTACATACAGCACCTGTGATCGCCGGTGCCTGTGGAGTGATATCGAAGTCTGCTGTCATCGTTCCCATATAATCATTCATACCTTTGATCGTGACAGTAGCGGTGCCCATTTCTTTTTTATTCTCTGATGTTACCTCGTAGGAAAAGTCTTTTCCTTCAACCAGTGTATATGTATTGTCGCCTTCTGTTTCTACGATCTTAACAACCGGTTTTACCGATTTACCTGTATACACAGCCTTTGAAACTGTAACTTCGGTAATGTTTTCATTTTCCTTTTTCAGTATTGATTTTCGGATATAGAATGGCTTTCCCTTTGCACTCTGTGCATCAGGACTACTCAGATCTCCTATCCAGTACTTCAATTCATAATCTCCAACTGCTAAAATATTGAACGCAAGCTTGATAGTTTCAAGTACTTCTCCATCCTCGCCAAAAGCTGCTTTTGCAGATGTTCCCATGGTATAAGAGACCATTTTATTCTTTGAATCATAGACAGCTACAGAATAGGTTGTCTCAGGTGTTACAAACATTTTCAGTTCGTAACTCTGTCCCTTTGGAAAATTCGTCGGAATCTTTCCATCCGGATAAATGGTAGCAGCTTCCTTCTCTGCATCCACCTCTGTCGTATTTTCTGATATTGTTCCTGCCTGTTCGGCTTCTACGTCATTTGTAGAAACTGTAACTGCAGAAGCAGAAAGCGTTTCTCCAAAACACATTGCTGCTGCGAGCAATGCGCATAATAAACGTTTTTTCATGATATTCTCCTTTCATTTTCACAATCAAAAACCCTTATTATTACTATACCACAATATCTGGGTGCGTCAATGATTCAGAAACACTCGCAGTGGTATTTTTTCTTAATTTTTCCTTAAGGCAGTATCCCTTCTATGCTTCCACGATCAGAAAACGTCCGTCACCAATGGCAAACACTTCATCCGCATCTAAAATATCCGCTTCATTCATTTCTGAAATGTCTACCCCTTCCTCATCGAAGTAAGTCCAGACTTCCTTGGCTCCCTTTACCACAACCGCCATACATTCTTCCAGAAAGTCCTCCGCTTCCTCTCTTGTCGTTGCCACTTCTTCCGGGAACAGCTGTAACTGCTTTTCTAAAAATACATCCAATACTTTTTCATCAAATTCAGGCATAATTCTTCTCCTTTGCTTTTTCATTCATTTAATTGTTTTTACAGACCGTCGTTCTCTGCTGTCTGGTTATTACTTCCGCTTCCAAAAGTCTGCAACAGAACTTAATCCAAGTTATAACAATGTTTTCAGGACGGAAAGTACACCATTCTCCCAATAGGGCGGACATGTGTATGCTGCTGCCGCCTTTACGATCTCCTTGGCATTTTCCACCGCATAGCTGCAAACTGCCGACTTCAGAAGTCCGATATCATTCTCATTATCACCGAATACCATTGTTTCCTGTGGCGTGATGCCAAGTCCTTCCTGCACTACTTTCATGGCATTTCCTTTATCCACGGAAGCATCCATGAAGTCAACCCATTCTTCTCCCGCCAGGCAGGCCTTCACTTTATCCTTCCATGCGGGCACAAGGATCTTCTCGCCGATCTCGCGGATACTGCCCTTTTTATAGATCGCCAGTTTCACAATATCCACATCATGCGCCAGAATATCGTCTGTCAATGTCACATCATTTCTGTATTCATCTCGGATCAGATGGATGAAATCCTCATCCTTGCTCTCGAGAAAACAACCGTGATCCGTTGATGCCACTACATGACAGCCTTCCGGATAAAAACTGCGGAGCTGTGCCATGATCGCTGTCACATCTTCCCGTTTCATCTTTGTGACCGCATAATTTTGTCCGTCTTTGATAATATGTGCGCCATTCTCCGCAATGTAAAGCAGATTTCGGTTAACCGGTGCAAACATCTTACGAATGCTGCCATACTGCCTGCCACTTGCGATCATAAAGTAATACCCCTTGTCCACAAGCTGCTGAATGGTCTCGATCACTTCCTGCGACACCTCTCGGGAGGAATCTTTCACAAGAGTACCATCTACATCCGTTGCGATCAGTTTGATCCCGGCATGTTTTATTTCTTTCTCCATATTCTTATTCTTTCTCCTTACGGTTTTATTATAACGGACTTTTGGATGGCAGGCAATGTTATCTTTATACCAGTCGTTGTCTCTGTCTATCCTCCCGGATCTTTATATCCTGTCGTTGTTCCCGTCTTTTTGTATTTTTTCGTCCTAAATTTCATTTATATCTGTTTTTGTATGACTCTGCACACTTGCTCCCATTATACTTTCGCCCCAATAATAGGATATGCTTGACTCTGGGCGAAAAAATAGCATCAATTCCCATGAATTTGTGTAATACACTTTCCATTCTTTCTATTTTTTCGTCCTGCTTCAACATTTTCACACATTTTGGGCGAATATAGTTCATGAGAGCAAATTTTAAGTCATCCTAAACAAGCAAATTCGTCAAGTTTGGGCGAAAACATATCTATACACCCCTAAGCCTTCATCTCATATATGGCACAAACTGCAAAAAAGACGAATTACCATGAAATCACCGGATAGAAATAAATGTTGGCAATAGAAATGGAGGCTTCAGCCGTTTTACGGCTGAAGCCTCCATTTCACTACTGCCTGCTCTACTGATCAATATACTGCAAAAGCTCCAACGGCTTTTCAATGATCGCATCTGCATGATTTTCAACAAGCTCCTGTCTGTCGCGGAAGCCCCAGAGTGCTCCCACGGTAAACACGCCTGCACTTTTGCCGGTCTGCATATCCGTGCAGGTATCACCGATATAAAGCACATCCTCTTTATCCAGATGCAGCTGTTCCAGAATATAGTTCACACCGTCCGGCGCAGGCTTTCTCTTGCGTTCCTCGCATTGTCCGACAAGAAGGTCAAAGGTATCTTTTCCGAAGATCTGCTCCACCACATCTACTGTACGCGGCTGTGGTTTGTTGGAGTTAACCGCCAGATGCAGTCCTCTTTCCTTCAGCGCTTTCAACAGCTCCAGAATCCCGTCATAAGGCTTTACCTCATACATGCAATATTCTTCAAAGATACGGTTATATGCCTCCATCACACTGTCAAAATGCACAAGCTGTGTATCTCCGTCCGCGATCAGGCTCTTGCGGATCAGTTCTTTTGCCCCGTTTCCCGCAAAATACTTATAGCGGTCGATCTCATGCGGTGGCAGTCCTGCGGTCGCAAGTGCCATATTCGTTGACTTCCAAAGTGATTTTAATGTATTGGTCAGTGTTCCGTCCAGATCAAAAATGACTGCTTTTTTCATTCGTCCTCCTGTATGATCTGGCTCTTTTCCGGGATAAATACTCTGTCCTTTGCCGGATCATCCTTGGCTTTTGCTTCCTCTGCC
>JBNMLP010000042.1:0-3680 GCA_050874905.1 Lachnospiraceae bacterium | reverse complement strand
GAGGTTGTGATCGGTGCTATGAATCCGAAAGCAGGCTGCGCCGGTTCAATTCTGAATCTGTTTACGATGAAGCAGTTCAACCATCAGGTGCAGACAACCTATGGTGTCTGTGAAGCGGAATGCAGCCAGATTTTGAAGCAGTTTTTTGCCGGACTTAGAAAACGTCTGCATGAAACGGATGGTAGCGGTAGCTACAGTAAGAAATGATGTAACTGTTGAGTCTATAAGAAATGATGATGTTCATTCGGATATGTGATGTGGGAAAGGAAACAATAAGATGAGTGTGGTATATTCGATTCTGGGGCTTCTTGGAGCGATGTATGTGGTAATTGGTGGCAGTGTCTTTTTGGCATTCGTAACGTCTGATGGTCTGGCTGAGGCAGGAGGAGCGATTTTTATCCCACTTATTTTTGTTGTGCTGGGCATTGGATTTTTGTCGGGAATTGTAATACATAAGAGTATCAAAGGGAAAATTCGGAAAAAGGGGAAAAAATATGCGGCGAAAGTGTACAGCTATGTGGAAAATACCTCTTATAGTAAATGAATCTTATACAATCAATACAGTGGTACACTATTTCGATGAAACGCATGTAGAAAGGGAGGCTGTCATTCCGACCTGTTTTGAGAAAGGTTCTTCTAAAATGCTTCCCATTGGAATGACCGTTGACATTTATTGTTACCGGGATAAATATGACTATGATCCAAAATCTGTCAGAAGTGAATATCTGCCGGGTGAGGAAGAACTGATGGATGACAAGCCGGTAGATCCGATGCAGCTGAAAATGGTGGCTGTTTCCTGCCCGAACTGTGGTTCCAGTTTCCAGGCTGCAACGGGTTATTCCAGCAAGTGTCCGTATTGCGGCAGTTATATAAATGCGTAATTACTCGATCTTTTGCTCATAAAACAGAAATTCCATATCTTCATAGCCACGGATAGACAGATGTCCGGTATCGCAAAACACAAAGCCCTGCGATGGATAAAGTCTTTTGGCAACAGTATTGGTTCCGATCACATCGAGGCGCAATACCTTTTTGCCGTTTTCCTTACATAAACGAAGTGCTTCGTGGATCAGCTGCTTGGCAATGCCCTTTCCCTGATAGTCCGGGTTTACGCCAAGGACGTGCAGCTCTGCAGCTTCCGTATCTGCGGCTTTTGTGATCCAGTTTATGGTCCGGTAAGTATCGCTGACGCCATTGGCAAGAGCCATCATGCCGGCGATGGTTTCGTGATCCCAAAGAATATAAAATTCGCCTTTATTTATGTAGGATAAGATTGTTTCTTCGGTTGGATGCTGTCCCTTCCGCCACATGGCGAGGTGTTCGATATCCGGTGTTTTGTCGATGATTTCTTCATAGCACTGCATTGCCTTTGACAGATCTGCAGCGGTTGCTTTTTGTATATGCATGGTGAGCCTTCTTTCTACGTGCTATACTGGCGGGTGCACGGGATGTGCAGCAATTAAATTCTCGCTTTGCTCGAATGGGCTGCACAAGGTAGTTAGGGTCCCACCGCTTCGCGGTTTTCCTAACTACAAGAACCGTGCGACCTGCTTCGAGCGAAACCCCCATACGTTACCTTAACAGTTAACTCGGCCCAGGCACCCTCACGGCACACAGGAGCTTCTGCTTAGTGCTGCTTTGTTCCCAACCTGACACGGTTCACAGATTCCTGTTGCGCAAGACCCAGACGTCATCGCCACTTATTAAGGGCAGCTATGAAAGCCAAAACCCTCTGCCGGCCATCACCCCTACTAGAGCGGATTGTAGGTACAGGGCGCCGCTACTGCCCCGGCTGCACGGTTCGTTTAAGTATATCTAATTTTTAAAAGGATGTCAATGCATCGGACTTTAATCCATATTTTCCTTGATCCGGATATCTACCGCCGTATAATTGTACTCTGACTTTGGCAGATCTCCTGTCGCAAGATAAGAAAACAGAATATCGAGCGGTTTGCTTCCCTGTACGAAAGGTTCCTGACAAATCGTGGCAGAGATGACGTCCTTTGCGACCATTTCCCTGGTGGTAGCAACCTTATCAAAAGTAATGATCGTCATGTCTTTTTTCTGTCCGCGCATGGCAAGGGCTGCGCGGCAGCCACCGTAAACACCACCTGCGGCAAAGAAAAGGGCATTGATCTCAGGATGCTCCTTCAAAAGCTGGGTTGTCCGGTCATAACTGATAAAGTCATCATCATCGTTTGTGATCGTCTCGACAACATCGATATTCGGATAAGACTGGATCGCATTTGTAAAGCCTGCAATACGCTCTGTATGGCACAGGATCTCTTCGGAACCGGTAATAATACCGATTTTCGTGGATTCGTTCTTTGCCATCAGACGCATCAGACCTGCGGCTGTAGCACCGGACTGGTAATAATTACTGCCGACAAAAGCGATACGCTTACAATTTTTAATATCTGTATTCAGAGCAACTACCGGAATGCCCTGCTCAAACAGCTCGTCAATACGCTTGGCAAGACGCGGATCGTTGGTTGGTGAAATGGCAATGCCATTGATGCCTTCCTTTACAAACTCATCGATCGCCTGAAGCTGTTCCAGTGTATCAACATTGACGCGCTTGATCTGTACGGTACAGTTGTAGCAGGCAAGATCCTCCTCTTTCTGGCGGATTCCCGCGATCACTTCATCAAAGAAAGGATTTCCCTCTCCAAATAAGATCACACCAAGCTTTAAGTTCTTCTTCTGTGCAGCAAGCACAAGTCCTGCACGATTGGGCTTATAGTCAAGCGCATGCACGATTTCCATGATCTTTTGCGCGGTCTGTGGATTGACAGAGCCTCTTTTATTTAAAACACGGTCTACCGTACCGCGTGATACGCCTGCAAGGTCGGCGATTTCTTTAATCGTTGCCATAACGATCTCCTTTCACGGGCAAAAACGCCCCTTCTTCTTTCAAAATTATCATACTCCACGTGTAATGTCAATGAAATATGTGCCATTATGTGATACGTGCACATGATTTATAAAAAAGTAACAAAAGAGAACGCCAGGAAGTGAAAAAACATGGTGTATCATTGGTAAGAATGACGAATTGAAATAATTTTTCAACTAGATATTGCTTTTTTGAAACGGTCATATTATAGTATAAATGTGCACGGGCACAAGAAAGCACGGAATATGTGGCAGGGACTCGTGTAACGAAGGAAAAAACGTAAATTAAGAAAATAAAACAGGAGGATGGATATGTTATATATCGGGGTAGATTTAGGAACATCTGCAGTAAAGCTGCTGTTGATGGATGGAGAAGGTAAGATCCAGAATATCGTATCAAAAGAATATCCGCTTTACTTCCCACATCCGGGCTGGAGTGAACAGAAGCCTGAGGATTGGTATG
Organism: Lachnospiraceae bacterium; assembly: GCA_050874905.1. GTDB lineage: Bacteria > Bacillota > Clostridia > Lachnospirales > Lachnospiraceae > NC2004. Next base: position 325 of record JBNMLP010000042.1, on the reverse strand, counting down.
AGCAGGTTATGGCAGGCATCAAGGAACTGATCAAAGATGCTGATAAATCACAGGTTGCAGGCATCAGCTTCGGCGGTCAGATGCACGGCCTTGTTATATTGGACAAGGATGACAATGTGATCCGTCCTGCGATCCTCTGGAATGACGGCAGAACCACAGAGGAATGTGATTACTTAAATAATGTGATCGGAAAGGATAAGCTTTCCCAGTACACAGCCAATATTTCTTTCACAGGTTTTACAGCACCAAAGATCTTATGGGTGAAAAATAAAGAACCTGAGAATTTTGCTAAGATCGAAAAGATCATGCTGCCAAAGGATTACAT
>JBNMLP010000041.1:0-4161 GCA_050874905.1 Lachnospiraceae bacterium | reverse complement strand
CGATAGTTGATAGCATCCAACTTGAACTGTTTGGTGTGATGATTTTTTTGTCGTGACATAATGAGTTCCTCCTCTTTCTTTATTATACAACATTTAAGGGGATATCTCATTTTGTTTTGTACTATTTAGATGCTAACACTAGTAGTGAATAAAAGAAAACAATGTAAATTAATTGATTTATCTCATGAAAATGTAACTGATAGTAAACTATTGAACTACATGGATAAGAAATTGCGAGATGATAGTATAGAATATATGTTAGATAAAGTAACTATATCTGAAAAGTTAATGAGTGAGGTTATTAATATTGATGATTATAATTTAAAAAAAGAGAAATCCGGTAGTGTTGACCAAGGTAACTATTACTGTTATTCAGTATGCGGTAGTGGAGCCAATAGAAAACTGGTATTGATGAAAATAAGGGGAGATCGTAACGCTCATTGTAACGTGAGAAAATTTGACAGTATTTGTGATAACTTGATATCTCTATATTCAAAATCAGAAAACAAGATTTCAAATAATAGGAACAGAGAAAAAAGCGTTGACAATCCAGTTAGTGTGGACTAACATATAGCTGACCTTTGAAAGGAACGACTGGAGGAAACGCTATGAAAAAAACATTTTTTGAAACCGAAAAGGATGGTTTCTATGGTATTTATTATGAAAATCCAAAAGGCTCTGACTGCGCAGTGATTGGATTATTTGGAGATGATCCCAATGATTATATGGCAAAGTGTGGAGCAAAATGGCTGCATAAAAATGGGGTAAATGTACTTTGTATGTCACCGGGAAAGAAAAATTACAGTCATGTCAATTATCCGCTGGAAAGAATTGAGACAGCGATCCAATGGCTGAAGGAGCATGGCAACCGGAAAATTGGAATCATGGGAATGAGTACGACTGGTATGGATTCCCTTGCTGCGGCCTCTTTCTTCCCGGATATTACACTGACATTTGCTCTTACCGCCAGTGATTTTATATGGCAGGGATTTGAACAGGGAGAGAAGGATGGCTGCAGGGAGTGGCCGGTTCCCGGAACTTCCACCCTTTCCTGGAAAGGAGAGCCCCTTGCGTATATGCCATTTGTATATGAGCATCCGGTGTACTGGCAGAAGGTGGAAGAAGAAACAAAAGGTTCCGGCGATATTGAGCGAAGCACCTGTTTGTTTATTGATTCGGAAAAGGTGAGAGAGCATACGGAAGAAGAAATGATCAAGGTGGAAAACATAAAGGGACGCCTGTTTCTGGTAGGTGCCGATGATGACTCCTTCTGGGAAGCAGGAAAATATATCCGCCGTATGGATCAGCGTTTAAAAGAACGCCCGCATACGTGCCAGTATGAGCCACTGGTATACGAACACGGAACACATTTTGTACTTCCGGAGTCCATGCTTCGTATGGCACTGCCGATCGGACTTAAATTTGTCATGCGCTTCATCTTCAAAGCAGCAAAGGATTATCCAAATGAGTGCGAAGCAACCAGAAAGGATATCGACAAAAAGCTTTCCGCTGCATTAAAAGAATGGCGGGAAGAGTAGGGTTAATGAGAGAGCAAAAAGTTGGTTGCTTCTTTAATGGTTTCGCAGATATAAGTGGCACCGGCCTCTTTTAGCTCTCCTTCTTTGGCATATCCCCAGGCACAGCCGAGGGAATCGAGGTTCGTTTCTTTTGCCCCGCGTATGTCGTGAAAACGGTCACCGATCATCAGACAATTCTTTTTCTGTTCCTCGGTGGTGATCCCGCATTGGCGCAGTGCTTCCAGGATCACGTCGGATTTTTTGGAACGGCTGTCATCGAGCGTTGCTCCGACCGGGTGGTCGATATATGGAGCAAGTCCGTAGCGTGCAATGATCTTTTTCATAAATACTTCCGGTTTGGAAGTGGCAAGTGCGATTGTTTTCCCTGCCTGTTTTAATTCCCGGAGCATATCCACGGCTCCTTCATACGGGCGGTTTTCAAATAGTCCGATCGTGGAGAAACGTTCTCTGTATTTGGCAGCAGCTTCTTTTGCTTTTTCTTCATCGAATCCGCAAAATTGTTGAAAAGACTGCGTCAGAGGCGGGCCGATAAACTGATTTAAAAAGCTGTCGCTTCGATTGGTGATGCCGTAGTAGTCGAGGGCATAGATCACACAGTTTATGATGCCTTCTTTTGAATCCGTCAGTGTGCCGTCTAAGTCAAATAGTAAGGTTTGGTACATAGTAGTCCCCTTTCCATGTGGTTTGTTTTTTCTATATGATAACTTTTATTTTCCCGTCTGTCACTCCTAAAAAGGAAATGCCATGCTGTTGCCCGTCGAGAAGATAATCTACATGTTCCTTTGTGATCGCTTCTCCCGGTGCCAGAAGCGGGATTCCCGGTGGGTAGCACATTACATAACCGGCACTGACGAACGTAGTTACCATGCGGGAGAGTGGCAGTGTAGAGGTTTTTGTGTAATCCGCCGCAAAATGTCGTTTTATTTTTTCTAATGACATATCAGTCGCCACGCTTTCCTTTGCCGTTCTGAGTGGTTCGATCGCAATCGGGGAAAGTGCTTTTGTCAAAGGTGATCGGTATGTCTGCGGAGTTTCTTTTGTAAGCGTTTCATCAATGGCAAACAAGGCTTCTTTTAACCGGGTAAATCCTTCCCCGGAATCACAAACACTGCTCATTGCGATCACATACTGTGCTGCCGACATTTCCAGTTCTAATTGGTATTCGTCTCTAAGACGGGACATCAGCTCTGCGCCGGTAATGCTGGCATTCGTGGTCTCGATGACAAGCTTGCCCTCATCATAGCCATAGGCGGATAGATCCTTTCCCTCCACAAGATGAAGGTGCTTCAGGGCACGAAGCTCTTTGCGAAGGAGCCGGATTCGTTTTCGATATGTGTGAAATTGTTCTGCGGCATCTGGTGCAGCGAGGAAATTCAGACATTCATCAATGGAAGCAAGCAATACATAAGACGGGCTGGTGGTCTGATAAAGGTGGACATAGGAATCCAGTCGTTCCGGTGAAAATGCCGGGTTGTTTTGTGCCGCCTTTGTCACATGCAGCAAGGCGGTCTGTGTAAGGGCGGGCAATGTTTTATGAAGACTCTGGATGACGAGATCTGCGCCCTTATGTATGGCACTGAGGTCGGGATCAAAAAATGGAAGGTGCGCTCCGTGTGCTTCATCAACGATCAGAAGCATACCATGTTCGTGAACGATTTCAGCGATGGCGGCAATGTCAGAAACAACCCCCTCATAAGTTGGAGAGGTCAGTACCACTGCACGTGCTTCAGGACAGGCGTCAATGGCACGGGTGACTTCTTCTTTGCTGATCGAACCAAACATGCCATAGTTTTCCTGATAATCCGGAAAAAGGTACCCGGTATAAAGCCCCAGAAGCTCTGCCGTGCGGTACACAGATTTGTGGCAGTTTCTTGCAATTAAGATCGTGTCGTGCAGCGAGCAGACCGCACTGATCGCTGCCTGAATCCCACAGGAGGAACCATTGATCAGCGGGTAGGTTGCGTAAGTGCCATAAAGATCCGCTGCCTCTTTGCACATCTGAAAAAGGATCTCCCCTTCTTCCGGGCAGAGCAGATTGTCAAAACCGGCAATCTCTGTGATGTCCAGGTCATAAGGCAGCCGTGCGTGAGCTGCCTTTTTTGGTATATTTCGTTTATGTCCCGGCATGTGAAAAGGATAGGCGGGACTTCTTTGATAGTCATCTAGTTTTTGTAATAAATCAGCCATAACGTTATTCCTGCATTTCTAAAAATTCTTATAAGTTAAGCATACGAATCGAGGGAGAGCCTGTCAAGTGGTTTTAAAATTCGGGATAAAAAGCAGAAAAATGACCGTTCATCCCTCAATTTTGACCATTCGTCCCCTAATTGATATTTTTTAGAAAGATATATGTTATGATGTGATAAACCGATTGTTTACAATACAAAAGCAATAGAATTGAAAATGTATGCGTCGTATAGAATATTGTGTTGGAAATACATTTTATAGAAACAATATCTTTACCTGACTATATATTTATGATTTTCGCCGATTGTATAATGAAGTTGGACACTAACTAAATAAAATAGCTCATGAAGCATTTCTTTGATAGAATGTTAGTTGACTAGAAAAACACAATCAAAGGAGCATGCCCATGAGCCAATTACATTCTACCACAACTTCT
>JBNMLP010000040.1:0-4722 GCA_050874905.1 Lachnospiraceae bacterium | reverse complement strand
TGTATTCCCTTTAAAAAAAAGATGGGGTATAATAAGGGCGAAAGCGCAGAGAAACGAATTTCAATGCGTAATAAAGAATAAATGGAGGTAATTTAAAATGGCATTAGTTTCAGCAACAGAAATGCTTCAGAAAGCAAAAGCTGGTCACTACGCTGTTGGTCAGTTCAACATCAACAACTTAGAGTGGACAAAAGCAATCTTATTAACAGCTCAGGAGTGCAACTCACCTGTAATCCTTGGTGTATCTGAGGGTGCTGGTAAGTACATGGGCGGATATGATGTAGTTATGGGTATGGTAAACGGACTGATCAAAGATCAGAACATCACAGTTCCTGTAGCAGTACATCTTGATCATGGTTCATATGATCACTGCTTAAAGTGCATCAGAGCAGGTTTCCCAAGCATCATGTTTGATGGTTCTCACTACTCAATCGAAGAGAACATCGAAAAGACAAAGATCTTAGTAAACGCAGCTCATGTAAACGGCGTATCTATCGAAGCAGAAGTTGGTTCTATCGGTGGTGAAGAAGACGGCGTTATCGGAATGGGTGAATGTGCAGATCCAGCACAGTGCAAACAGGTAGCTGACCTTGGTGTTGACTTCCTTGCAGCTGGTATCGGTAACATCCATGGTAAATATCCTGCAAACTGGAAAGGACTTCAGTTTGACGTTCTGGATGCTATCCAGCAGCAGACAGGAGATCTTCCATTAGTACTTCACGGTGGTACAGGTATTCCGGATGACATGATCAAGAAAGCAATCTCTTTAGGAGTAGCTAAGATCAATGTTAACACAGAGTGCCAGTTAGTATTCGCTGATGCTACACGTAAGTATGTAGAAGCTGGTAAGGATCTTGAAGGTAAGGGATTTGATCCTCGTAAACTTCTTGCTCCTGGTTTCGATGCTATCAAAGCTAAAGTGAAAGAAAAAATGGAATTATTCGGATCAGTTGGACAGGCTTAATTGTTCTTTCCGGGCGATTTGGAATAAACAGAAAATTTTTAAGAGGCAGCTATTGGCTGCCTCTTTTCTGCTGCATAGGAAATTCCTATTATACATTTTATGATGAAAATTGTCCATAAAAAGGGAGGATGCCAGGTAGAGGGGCTACCTGGCATTGATTATGAAAAAGTTTTTATTTATTTCAAACATACGTTGTATCCGTTGTTTATGATATCAGTATATGTGGGAGAAATGGATAAACAATGTTATGTAAATGAAAATTCCTTAAATGAAAAATGAACAATTTGTAAACGTACAAATTGTTCATCTTTACTAAAAAATATTACATTTTTTCCGGTTCCGGATAATCAACACCAAAACAGTCAACGGTCATGGATTTGATCTTCTGTTCTTCAAGCGGTCTGTCGTTGTAATCGGTCGGTGTTTCAGCAATCTTGTTGACTACCGCCATGCTGTCGCCTGTGACTTTACCGAACGCTGCATAAGAACCGTCGAGATGCGGGCTTGTCTTGTGCATGATAAAGAACTGGCTGCCTGCGGAGTTTGGCATCATGGATCTTGCCATGGAAAGAACGCCTTCCGTATGCTTTAAATCATTCTGAAAACCGTTTGCGGCAAATTCGCCTTTGATGCTGTAGCCCGGGCCGCCCATACCTGTTCCGTCCGGACATCCGCCCTGGATCATAAAGCCTCTGATCACACGATGAAAGATCAGACCGTCATAAAAGCCTTTCTTGATCAGGCTGATAAAATTGTTGACAGAGATCGGTGCCACATCCGGGTATAATTCTGCTGTGATCACATCTCCGCTTTCCATTGTAATTGTAACAACTGGATTCTGTGCCATAATATTTGTTCCTTTCCTTTTGATGTATAAATTTGAAGTATAAAGCTCCAAAGTCTGAATTTGTATGATATCTTTTGACACCTATACCTTTTCATTCTAAAATAAAAGAAGAAAATCGTAAAGAAAAATATATCAAAGCAGATAATCGAGACATACGGATGGATGAATCTGTACAATAAAAGGTGAGAATGGGACAGCGGAAATACCATGGAAAAACGCTACAAGGAAATACTACTGACAAATGAATATGAAAAACTGCTGGACGCGAAGAAAAAGGGCATTCCTACAGTTCCGTGTCTGCCTGTGATATATGCAGAGAACCCGGTTGCTGCCGGGACAGAAAAACCGGCGGCAAAAGAAATGAATCTATCAGGCTATCCCTATGTGCTGGAGCGGGCAGAAGAGGTGGAGGAAGCCTATCTGGAAAAGATCCGGTGCAGGCTTTTAGGGCTGCCATGCGAAATACTGCGGACAAAACGGTGTATTGTGCGGGAGATCTGCCTTGCGGATGTGGATAACCTGTATGAAATTTATGAGGATCCATCAATCACATTATATATGGAAGGTTTGTATGCGAAAAAGGAGGAAGAAATTGCCTACACCCGTGATTATATCAGGTATCAGTACGGTATTTACGATTTTGGAATGTGGATCATAGAGGACAGGCAGACCGGGAAAGCAATCGGCCGGGCGGGACTTGATCTCATACCTGACAGGGAAGATGCGGAGCTGGGCTATATGATCCGCAAGGACAGACAGAGACAGGGGCTTGCCTATGAAGTCTGCACTGCCATATTAGTCTACGCAAAGGAAGAACTTGGCTTTGCAAAGCTTTTTGCCAGAACACGGAAAGAAAATCTGGCATCTGTGGGGCTTTTGAAAAAGCTTGGATTTCATCCTGTTTGTGCGTCATTTGAAACAAAAAATGCAGATAACGCACAGATAGAATACTATATTGAGCTGTAAAGACGAAAAATGACATAATTCTAAAAAAAGTATAAAAACCAGCCTTGACATTCCGGAGAGGCGGGCATATACTCACACTTGTAAAGCAAAGGTGCTTCGAGATGATCGAAGCACCTTTTTTTATATCATGTATCCTTGGGATACATGATGTAGCTCTTGGCACATATTTGCGTAGCAAATGTGCGACTAAATAACCTGCAAAGCAGGTTATAGCGAACTCGCCTTCATGGGCGATGGTTCAAGTAAGGGATGCGCAATCCGAATAAGTGGGGGCTGACCCCAACATAGAATACAATGCAGTCCACAAAGTCGTGGAAGAGGAGTGCATTGTATTTTTTATTTAGAAGAGGAGGAGATTATTATGACAGAGGAGATTTTAAGTGCCATAAACGGTGAAGTGTATGGCGTCTGGTTTCTGATCGGCGCAGCACTGGTATTTTGGATGCAGGCAGGATTTGCAATGGTGGAGACAGGTTTTACCAGAGCAAAAAATGCAGGTAACATCCTGATGAAAAACCTGATGGACTTTTGTATTGGTACGGTAGTATTTATCCTGATCGGTTTTGGTTTATTCCTGGGCGAGGATATGGTAGGACTGATCGGTAAACCGGGATTTGATATTTTTACGGATTATGCAAATTTTGACTGGTCTAACTTTGTATTCAACCTTGTGTTCTGTGCAACGACAGCAACGATCGTATCCGGAGCCATGGCAGAAAGAACGAAATTCCTTTCCTATTGTGTATATTCCGCAATTATTTCCGCAGTGATCTATCCGATCGAAGCACACTGGACATGGGGCGGCGGCTGGCTTGCACAGATCGGTTTTCATGATTTTGCAGGTTCCAACTGTATTCATATGGTAGGTGGTATTTCAGCCCTGATCGGTGCTGCAATGCTTGGCCCCCGTATTGGTAAATTCGTAAAAGACAAGGACGGAAAAGTAACGAAAGTAAATGCTTTTCCGGGACATAACCTTCCAATCGGCTGTCTGGGTGTGTTTATCCTCTGGCTCGGCTGGTATGGATTCAACGGTGCAGCAGCAACTTCTATTGATGAACTCGGTTCCATCTTTGTTACAACAACGATCGCACCGGCAGTTGCAACAGTTGTGACAATGATCCTGACATGGGTAAAATATGGAAAACCTGATGTTTCCATGTGCCTGAATGCATCTCTTGCAGGTCTTGTTGCTATCACAGCACCATGTGATGTCTGTGATGCCTTTGGTGCTATCATCATCGGTGCAGTATCCGGTGTACTGGTTGTATTTGGTGTATGGCTTCTGGATTACAAATTACATGTAGATGATCCGGTTGGTGCAGTTGCAGTTCACTGCATGAACGGTGTCTGGGGTACGATCGCCGTTGGTTTATTCGCAACAGATACAGCTCCTGCATTTGCAAGAGGTATCGGTGATGGCATTACATATGGTGCAAACCAGATCGCCGGAAAAGGACTTTTCTATGGTGGTGGTTTCTCACAGCTTGGTATCCAGCTTCTCGGTATGATATGTACAGCAGCATGGACAGCAGTTACAATTACAATTGCGTTCCTGATCATCAAAGCAACAATCGGTCTTCGTGTCAGTGAAGAGGAAGAAATTGTAGGTCTTGATTCTTGTGAACATGGTCTTGCAAGTGCTTATGCAGGCTTCAGTATCATGGATATCAGTAACACAATGACAATGGACGTCAATGAAAATACAGATCTTGGTGTGGCAGAGTATGCAGAAGCATCTGATGCCCAGAAGGATGCAGCGGTCAAGGTAGTGGCTTCTCCATTGCCTGCAACAGGTATCTACAAAGTAGTTGTGATCGCAAAACTGGCAAGATACGATGGCCTGAAGAAAGCAATGAACGACCTTGGTGTAACCGGTATGACGGTAACACAGGTTATGGGTTGTGGTGTCCAGAAAGGCGCCGGCGAAATGTATCGTGGTGTT
>JBNMLP010000039.1:0-6915 GCA_050874905.1 Lachnospiraceae bacterium | reverse complement strand
GCATAACGCAGTAGTTCTGGAGGAGGTTGCTAAAATGGCAACCAGGACGGAGCTGATCGATCCGATGGTACAGCCGGCACCGGACTGTATCCGGGATAAGCATTTTTATCGCAAGCACGGTGCAAACGCATATTATGGTCAATGATAAAAATTAAAGATTTAGATCAATATAGATGATGCCGGGGTCAGAAGCAGATAGCAATTTGTATGTAAACATACATTGTTATCTGCTTTTGACTCTTGCATTATATAGATATTTTACTATTGATTTGATACAATAGGACATAAAAGAGAGAATCGAAACCGATTCTGTAAGAAATGGGGAGCGTGTATGTATAAGGTATTTTTGATCGAGGATGAGATTGTGATCCGGGAAGCACTGGAACGGATGATTCCATGGAATGAATATGGTTTTGAACTGGTGGGTAAGGCGAAGGATGGAGAGATCGCACTTCCTATGATCCGCAAGACAAAGCCGGATGTGTTGATCACGGATATCAAGATGCCGTTTATGGACGGACTTACGTTAAGCGGTATTGTAAAGAAGGAAATTCCGGAGATCCGCATTGTTATTGTCAGTGGTTATGACGATTTTGAATATGCCAGAAAAGCGATTGCCCTTGGCGTTGATGATTATTTATTAAAGCCGATTGCCAAAGCAGATTTTGTCCGTGTTCTGCAGAAGATTCAGAAGGAATTTGAAGAAAAGGGAAAGCAGCAGGATTATTATGAGAAATTTGAAAAAGAAATAAAAAAATACGAGAATCACTCCCGGCGTGATTTTTTTGAGCTGCTGGTGACAAAGCACGCAGATCTGCCGGAGATTTATAACAGAGCAGAAAAGCTTTCCATTGACATTATGGCAGAATGCTATAATCTGGTATTTTTCTCACTGGCGGAAAGCCGGGACACGGATACGATCGATCAGGAATATTCTCAAAGGGCGGCAGATATGCAGAAACAGATCGATGATACGCTGCAAAAAGAGAAAAATCTATATATGTTCCGGAATCAGACCTTCAGCTATGTACTGCTTTTGACCGGGGACACGGAAAATATACAGGAGTATACGGAGCACTGTGTAAAGCTGCTTCAGGATATTCTGGAAAAGGACCAGAGTGGACTGGAGTGGATCGTATGTGCATCAAAGCCGGTGGAACGTCTCAGTCAGATGCCGGATTGCTATAAGGAGGGAATGCAGCTTTTCGCATATCGTTATTTTGGTTATTCTCATGTGGTATCCCAGGACATGGTGCCCATGGGCGAAAATCAATCCAGGGATAATGAGATCAAGGATCTGGTCAGTGTGGACAGCAATGTTGTGAATCCGGCAATCTTTCAAAATTTTCTCTGCAATGGCCTGGAAAACGAAGTTACCGGTTTTGTAGAAAATTACCTTCAGATGGTAGGAGAGTCTGCGCTGAAATCAAAAATGTTCCGCCAGTACATTCTTTTGAACATTCATTTTTGTATTGTATCTTTTTTGCAGAAGCTGGGATATGAAAAGGATGTGGTGGATCATTCTTTACTGGAAGCCTCCGGTATGGGACAGCCACTGGATCATGACAAAATAGCGGCAAGCATATCCGGTGCTTTAAAACAGGCAATTCAACTGCGGGAAGAGAAGAGTAAAGGAAAATACCAGAATGTTTTGCAAAATGCCGTTCAATATATGGAAGAAAATTTTGCAGACGAAAATCTTACATTAAATACGGTGGCATGTGTGGCAAATGTCAGTGCAAATCATTTCAGTGCCATGTTTAGCCAAAAAATGGGACAGACATTTATTGAATATCTGACGAGTCTGCGGATGAACCGCGCGAAGGAGCTTTTGCGCTGTACGGATAAACGATCCGGAGAAATTGCATTAGAGGTAGGATATAAGGATTCCCATTATTTCAGCTTTTTATTTAAAAAGACACAGGGGTGTACACCGAGTGAATATCGCAATCAGGGGGCAGTTTCGTGAAAAAGAGAAGGACAAAATATGAGACATTAAACATAAATCAAAAAATACAATATCTGATCTGGAGTCTTGCCCTGCCATTGCTGTTTTGTATTTTGCTGCTGGTGGCTTCTATGTGTATTTCCATCGGAAATTATTCTACGATCACCCATAATATGAATCTCAGCAGTGAATTCAGTCTGAGCTTTAAGGAGAATATGGATCTGAAAATGTACCATTATTGTGTGGGGAGCGCAGAACAGAAAACGCTTCCTGTGAAGGACGTGAACCGGGCAATCCGGTTGGCGGAAAAGCTGGAAAAAACGACGGTACGAAAGGAAAGCCGCAGAGCCATCGAGCTTGTGATCGCAGATTGTAAAAATCTGAAAAAGCGAATGCGTGCCATTGCGGAAACGAAAGGGTATGATTCCAGACAGGTACAGCTCACCAATAATGTATATGTGCTTACGGAGCTGACACAGAAAGCGATGGGAGACTATATTTATTATGAGGCGGGATATCTGAAAAAAGTAGAAAATGATATGTTTGCCCGGATTCTTGCCGTGGGGATCATTCTGGGAATATTTGTGTTTGTGATCGTTGCATTGGTGGTAAAAAAATCCTTCCGGCTTGCCGGGGAGATTACAGATCCCATAGGTGGTGTCAGCGATAATGTTCGAAAAGTGGGACACGGAAATTTTGATATCACACCGGTGGAAACAAATGTGATCGAGGTAAAGGAACTGGACCGCGGCATTTTGAAAATGGCGGGGCGCATCCAGACTCTTCTGGAAAATGTTAAGGAGGAGGAACGGAAGCAGCATATGATCCAGCTGGAGCTTCTCCAGGCACAGGTAAATCCGCATTTTCTATATAATACTCTGGATACGATCGTATGGATGGTGGAGGCAGATATGCATGATGAGGCAATCGAGATGCTGACCCATTTGTCCGTCTTTTTCCGGACTGTTTTATCCAAGGGGGAGGATGTGATCTCGCTGCATGACGAGGTGTTACATACGAAAAGTTATCTGGAGATTCAGCAGATCCGTTACAGTGATATTCTTGATTATACCATCGAACTGCCGCAGGACATGGAAGAGATCCGTCTGCCAAAGATGACATTGCAGCCGCTGGTGGAAAATGCGCTGTATCATGGAGTAAAGGAAAAAAGAGGAAAGAGCAGCATCTGGATCACTTTTGAGGATGCGGGCAGGGATATCGTCATTCAGGTGAAGGATGATGGGATCGGTATGACAGAGGATCGCCTGCGTGAGGTACAGGAGGGACTTAAGAACAACCAGAGCGTAGGCTTTGGAATGTCTGCAGTCGAGGGGCGTCTGAAGCTTTATTACGGAGAGGAATATGGTCTTGATATTTGTTCAAAATATCAGGAGGGTACTGTCATTCGTGTTAATATTCCGAAAAAATTTAATTTTTCGGATAAAAAAACAAACAAGATATAATCATTTGATAAAATATTAAACTTTTTGCATAAGTATCTTTATGGTAAAAAACAGGAAAAAATCTATAATAATACTTGTAAGCGACATACAAACTCAAATTGGAGATAGAGGAGGAAAACGATATGAGAATTAAAAAAATTATATGTTCAGCATTATTAGTATCTTGTATGGTCTTTGCAATGACAGCATGTGGCTCCAAGAAGGCAGCCAAGACCGGAGGCGATGCAAAGAGCGGTAACATTACCGTAGGCTTTTCACAGGTAGGAGCGGAGTCAGACTGGCGGACCGCAAACTCCACTTCTATGAAAGAAACGTTCAGTGAAAAAAATGGTTACACATTAATTTTTGATGATGCACAGCAGAAGCAGGAGAATCAGATCAAAGCAATCCGAAACTTCATCCAGCAGGAGGTTGATTACATCGTACTTGCTCCGGTAACAGAAACCGGATGGGACACCGTACTTAAGGAAGCAAAGGATGCCGGTATTCCGGTAATCATCGTAGACCGTATGGTTAAAGTATCCGATGACAGTCTCTACACCGCCTGGGTTGGTTCAAACTTCGAACTCGAAGGTAAGAAAGCAGCAGCATGGTTAAAGGCATACTTAGACAAGACAGGACGTGGCGACGAAAAGATCAATATCGTAGATATTCAGGGTACGATCGGTGCATCTGCTCAGATCGGACGTACAAAAGGACTTGAGGATGCCTGCAAGGAGAATAAAAACTGGAATCTGCTGGCAAAAGAGACAGGTGAATTTACACAGTCAAAAGGCCAGGAGGTTATGGAGTCTCTGTTAAAGAAGCATAAAGATGACATTGATGTTGTATATTGCGAGAATGATAATGAGGCATTTGGTGCCATTGATGCCATCACGGCAGCAGGTAAGACCGTTGGAACCGGCAAGGACGATATTCTGGTAATGTCCTTCGATTCTACTAAGACCGGTCTGACTGATGTAAAGGATGGAAAGATCATTCTTGATACCGAGTGTAATCCACTTCACGGTCCTCGTGTAGAGGAGATCATCAAGGCTCTGGAAAACGGAGAGACACCGGAGAAACAGCAGTATGTAGATGAAGAGATCTTCGCAGCAGTAAAAGATGTAGAAAGCGTAAATGCTGACGGAAAAGATTATGATGTCACAGTTGTTGATGACAAGGTGATCAAAGGTCGTGCATATTAATCTTTCATAATATAATCTCATAAAAAGCAACGCTAAAGTGTTTCAGGGATAGCGCAATATAGAAAGCAACACAAAGCTGTATTGCGCTATTTTTGTACCATTTTTGGGCAGAAAGCAGGTGAAATCAATGGCTGAGAAAGCAATTTTGACAATGAAAGGCATTACAAAAACTTTCCCGGGCGTAAAGGCATTATCTAATGTAGATTTCAAATTATGTGAAGGCGACATTCATGCTCTGATGGGAGAGAATGGTGCCGGAAAGTCAACACTGATCAAGGTGCTGACGGGAATCTATCCCTTTGACGCCGGAGAGATCATAATGGATGGGAAACCGATGGTGAATAAATCCCCGCAGGATGCCCAGAACAACGGGATAAGTACCGTTTATCAGGAAGTAAATCTTTGTCCGAATCTGACGGTGGCAGAGAATCTGTTTATCGGCAGGGAGCCGAGAAAACTTGGAATGATCAACTGGAAGGAAATGAATGCACGCTCCCGTAAGCTGCTTCAATCTCTGGACATTGATGTGGCACCGACGACATTACTGGATGAATGCTCCATTGCGATCCAGCAGATGATTGCGATTGCAAGAGCAGTAGATATGGAATGCAAGGTCTTGATCCTCGATGAGCCGACATCTTCTTTGGACGAAGAAGAAGTAGAAAAGCTGTTTGGTCTGATGAAAAAGTTAAAGGCAAAGGGTGTCGGCATTATCTTTGTCACACATTTCCTGGAGCAGGTTTACGAGGTGTGTGATAAGATCACGGTTCTTCGAAATGGCACACTGGTGGGTGAATATGATGTGGAAAATCTTCCGAGAGTTCAGCTGGTTGCCAAAATGATGGGAAAAGACTTTGATGATCTGGCGGATATCAAGAGCGACAGAGTCGGTTCGGTAAAAGAAGGAGAACCGGTTATCGAAGCAAACGGAGTTTCTCATCATGGAAGTATTAAGCCGTTCGATATGACCTTTAACAAAGGTGAGGTTGTTGGTCTCACCGGACTTCTTGGTTCCGGGCGTTCCGAGATGGTCAGGGCAATCTATGGAGCCGATAAGGCAGATACCGGTGAGGTAAAAGTATTTGGTAAGAAAGTTAAGATTAACACACCGCTTGATGCAATGAAAGCAGGAATGGCATATCTGCCGGAGGATCGAAAGAAGGACGGAATCCTTGCAGATCTGTCCGTCCGGGAAAATATTATTATTGCTCTTCAGGCAAAGCGTGGAATGTTCCATCCGATGAAACGAAAAGAGATGGAGGATGCAGCAACAAACTTTATCAATTTGCTGCAGATCAAAACAGCAAGTATGGAGACACCGATCAAAAGTCTTTCCGGAGGAAATCAGCAGAAGGTGATCCTGGGACGCTGGCTGCTGACAAATCCGAGATTTTTGATTTTAGACGAGCCAACCAGAGGAATTGATATTGGTACGAAAACAGAGATCCAGAAGCTGGTGCTTCGCCTGGCGGATGAAGGAAAATCCATTGCATTTATTTCTTCGGAGGTAGAGGAGATGCTTCGTACCTGCAGCAGAATGGCGGTTCTTCGTGACGGAAAGAAGGTCGGCGAGATTGAGGGCGACGATCTGACACAGGAGAAGATCATGGAGACCATAGCAGGAGGTGGAAAGTCCAATGAGTAATGAAAAGAAAAAATTTAATTGGAAAGCGATCACGCAGCATCATTTATTTTTACCAATTGTCTGTCTGCTTGTTGTACTTTTAGTAAACGTCATAAAAACACCGGACTTCTTTGTGATATCCATGAAAGGCGGGGTTCTTTACGGATATCTGGTGGACGTTGTAAACCGTGCTTCCGAGCTGGTGATCGTGGCGATCGGTATGACACTTGTGACAGCAGCATCCGGAGGACAGGATATCAGTGTCGGTGCTGTTATGGCAGTTGCAGCGGCTGTATGCTGTCAGATTTTATCCGGTGGCCAGGTAACTACAGATCAGTTGATGAACTCTATGGCATTAGCCATTATCGCAGCAGTCATTGTAGCCGGTTTATGCGGCGCATTTAATGGATTTCTTGTGGCAAATCTTGGAATCCAGCCGATGGTTGCGACCCTGATCCTGTTTACTGCAGGTCGTGGTATCGCACAGCTTGTAACAAAAGGACAGATTACATATGTACGAGTAGATTCCTTTAAGGTAATGGGTGGCTATATCGGAAAATGTCCGGTACCAACTCCGATCTTCTTTGCAATAGCAACGATAATAATAGTGAATATTGTTTTAAAGAAAACGGCTCTTGGTCTTTATATTGAGAGTGTAGGTATCAATGGTTCCGCATCCAGACTGGTAGGTCT
>JBNMLP010000038.1:0-7152 GCA_050874905.1 Lachnospiraceae bacterium | reverse complement strand
GCAGCTTAGTTGGCAGAACTTCTCATTTTATTTTGTGCTAAATCTTGACACAGGACCATCCTTGTATTAAGTGCTTCCATGTCCACACTGTCTTCTCTGGTCATTGCTTCCAGCTCTACCATGACGATCGACTTTTTAAAGGACAACATTATTAAGGAAATGGATGAGAAAAAACAGGTGCTTGTCATTCGTCTTTTGATCGTTGTATTCATTTTGATCTCTGTTATTTTAGCGATCGTACAATACAAATCAAGCGTAACCTTCATCGCACAGTTGATGGGAATTTCATGGGGCGCACTTGCCGGTTCTTTCTTAGCTCCATTTTTATTCAGCTTATATTGGAAACGAACCACAAAGCTCTCCTGCTTTGTCTGCTTCGCATTTGGTTCTATTTTGATGATCGCCAATATCTTCTTCCGGGCATCCTTCCCGGTACTGTTACAGTCACCGATCAATGCAGGTGCCTTCGCGATGCTGGCAGGATTTATCATCGTTCCGGTTGTCAGTCTGTTATCAAAAGCACCGGAGAAACAAGTTGTAGAGAACACTTTTGCCTGCTACGATAAAACGATCACCGTAAAGCAGACCACTTCTCTTGGAGAAGAGTAACATATAGATAAAAAATCCTCTCACAAAAAGGAGATACCAGACCAACATCCGGTATCTCCTTTTTCCTGTCTTATCAGCGCATCCCTTTCATCATGGATGCCACATCTTTGAGCATCTCTACATCCTCTTCGCCAAGTTTTACATTGGAACTGATCTCCTGTCCCTCCGAGGTGATATATTTTACCTCGATGATCGTTCCCGGTTTCAATTCCGTATTGCCAATGGCTCTTAAAAACATCGGAAATTTTGGATGCCGATTTGTAAACTGCGTCCATTTATTCTGCAGTTCAAATATTACTTTTGGATTGAACATATTCTCACTCCTTTATTCCAAGCAAATGGTAAGCATTTTTATAACAGATCTGCTCCCGTTCTTCTTTGGTAACACCAAGCCCCTTTAATGCTTCCAGACTTTGCCGCTGGCCTGACCACGGACTGTCCGTTGCAAAAAGAATCCGGTCTGCGCCGTGGTTTCTTATGATCCGGAGCATCTGTTTCTCCGGGCAGAAGCCGAAAGCAACCGCCGTATCAAAATAGACGTCTTCGCCGACTAAAAGCTCCTCCACTTCATCCCAGCATTTCCAGCCGCCTAAGTGGGCAAGCACCAGCTTCGGTGGATGGACGTCCCGTATCACAGATAACGCCATCTGTGGTGTACAGTGAACCGGCTCCGGCAGCCCGACATCCACTCCGGCATGTACGCTTACGATCAATCCCAAATTGCTTGCCGCATCCACAATACGCTTATACCGCATGTCGTCAAAATACACTCCATCCTGATAATCCGGATGCAGCTTGATCCCTAAAAATCCAAGCTGTTTGAGCTCCTTTAATTCTTCCTTGTAATGTTCACTCATAGGATGAATTCCGCCAAAAGAAAGGATCCGTTTTGTTCCTGTCTGATACGTCTCATTCAGCTTCACCGCAAAACGTGTGATACTGTCAAACTGTTTCGGACTCGTTACCACCGGCAGTACGATCGATAGATCTGCTCCGTCCTCGTTCATTTCCCGGATCAGAACTGAAGCCGTACCATTGGTATGGGGTGCCAGTCCTCCACGCTGCGCAAGCATTGCCACAGTCTTTTCTGCAATTTTTTCTGGAAACAAATGTGTATGAAAATCAACTACCACCTTGCTGCCTTCTTTCTTCTGTAATAGGAAAATGATTAATATGAAATCCGGCGGATTCACATTAATCATTTCCTAATGTTACTATTTCTAGTCCTTTTTATTTTCCAATCCGGCTCTCTGCATAAAGTTTCCGGTTATCAATAACACGTACTGCTTTTCCTTCACTTCTCGGCACTGTCTTTGGTGCTACCAGATTGACTTTAACTGCAATTCCAAGCATAGATTTCAAATGTCCCACCAGCTCTTTTTCTCTTGCAGTCCGGTCAATATCATTTTTCGGCGGATTAGATGGAAGCCACTCTACATCACAGGCGATCGTATCGCTGTTACCAACACGGTCTACAACTAACTGGTAGTTTGCCTCATAACCATCGTGCAGTAATACGGTTTCAATCTGGGATGGGAATACATTTACCCCCTTTACTACCATCATGTCGTCGCTTCTTCCCAGCGGTTTGCTCATACGGATGTGAGTACGTCCGCAGGAGCATTTCTTTCTGGATAATACACAGATATCACGGGTACGGTAACGAAGCAGTGGAAATGCTTTTTTCGTAATACAGGTAAAGACAAGCTCACCCTTTTCTCCCTCCGGAAGTACCTCGCCGGTGATCGGATCAATGATCTCCGCGATGAAATGATCCTCATTGATATGCATACCGCTCTGCTCCTCGCACTCAAACGATACACCAGGACCACTGATCTCGGTTAAGCCATAGATATCATACGCCTTGATACCAAGGGATTTCTCAATGTTGTGGCGCATCTCCTCGGTCCATGCCTCTGCACCAAAGATACCTGCTTTCAGACGGATCTTATCCTGCACCCCACGCTCTGCAATGCTCTCACCTAAATAAGCAGCATAGGACGGCGTACAACAAAGAATAGTCGATCCCAGATCCGTCATAAACTGGATCTGACGATCGGTATTACCAGAGGACATCGGAAGAGTCAGGGAACCAAGTTTATGGGAACCACCATTTAATCCCGGGCCACCTGTAAACAATCCATAACCATAAGATACATGTACTACGTCTTCTTTGGTTCCACCTGCTGCAACCAGTGCTCTTGCACAACAGGTTTCCCAGATATCGATATCACCCTGCGTGTAAAATGCAACAACACGTCTTCCTGTCGTTCCGGAGGTGGACTGAATTCGCACACACTCCTCTTTTGGAACACCGAGCAATCCATATGGATACTGGTCTCTTAAATCATCCTTGGTGATAAATGGAAGCTTATGAAGATCTTCAATACCATGAATATCCTCCGGGCGCACCCCTGCTGCATCCATTTTGTCACGATAAAATGCTACATTCTGATATACGTGACGTACCTGCTCAATCAATCGTTTGCTCTGCAATGCCTTGATCTGCTCTACCGGCATTGTCTCTATTTCCGGGTTAAAATAATTTCCCATCCCTGCTGTTTCCTCGCTTTCTTTAGTTCTCTCTACCCATGGCAAATGCCTTACGGTTCAACTCTAAAAACTTAGCTGGTACACATGCCTCGATTGAAGCCAGCCACTCTTCTTCTGTCACGTCTTTAAAATATTTGGAAAAGCGGCCCATCAAAACAATGTTGGCTGCTTTCGCAGATCCGGCTTCTAATGCCGCACCGAGTGCATCAAAGGAATCTACCTTTGCGCCTGCCGCTTCCATTTTCTCATTTAATCCGGTAGGATATTCCATTGCTCCTGTGATCACAGGCATCGGATCGATCTCCTGTGCATTTACGATCACCTGTCCGCCCGGTTTTAAATATTCCATATAACGGGCTGCTTCCAATGTTTCAAAGGAAATAATATAATCGGCTTCTCCCTTGTCAATGATCGGGGAATATACCTTGTCGCCAAATCGTACATAGGTTACCACGCTTCCTCCGCGCTGGCTCATACCATGTACCTCAGAAACCTTTACATCATATCCCTTTTCAAGCAGAACGTGTCCTAATAATTTACTGGCAAGTAAAGAACCCTGTCCACCTACTCCAACAATCATTACATTCGTTGTCATATTACTGTACCTCCTTTAACGCATCAAATGCACAAAGCTGCTGGCATACACCACAACCTACACAAAGTGTCGGATCTACCTTTGCTTTGCCATCTTTAAAGCACAGAGCAGGACAACCAAGCTTCATACAGGCTTTACATCCCTTACATGCCTCATGGTCTACCTTAAGTGCAGGTTTTGCCTTGACATACTTTAACAGTGCACAAGGACGACGGCTGATGATGATAGAAGGCTCTTTTGCAGCAAGCTCTTCTTTTACCACACGGTCGCATTCTTTTAAGTCGTATGGATCTACTACAACGACACGATTAAATCCCATGGAACGGCACAATGCTTCCAGATTGATCTTTCCTGCCGGGTCTCCTTTGATGTTATATCCGGTGGTCGGATTCTGCTGATGTCCGGTCATTCCGGTAATGGAGTTATCTAAAATGATAACGGTAGAATTACTCTGGTTGTAAGCAATATTGGCAAGACCTGTCATACCGGAATGCATAAAGGTAGAATCGCCGATCACGGCAACCGTCTTTCCTTCGCTTTCTTCTCCGAGTGCTTTATTAAATCCATGAATGGAACTTACAGAAGCACCCATGCAGGCCGTCATTTCCATAGCGTTAAGTGGTGCAACTGCACCTAATGTATAGCATCCAATGTCACCGAGAACGGTACATTTATTCTTTGCCAGTGTAAAGAACATTCCTCTGTGCGGACATCCGGCACACATTACCGGCGGACGGTTTGGAAGTCCGTCGATCGCCTCGCAGCCTTTCTTTACTTCCATGCCAAGTTTCTCTGCTACTAAGCTCTGGGAAAACTCATCGATCATCGGAAGGACATCCTTACCGGTTACAGTAAGTCCCAGTGCCTTGCAGTGCTCCTCAATAATATCATCAAGCTCCTCGATGATGACGAGCTTATCTACCTTTGCTGCAAAGTCAAGGATCAACTGATCCGGAAGCGGATAGATCATACCTAACTTCAAAATGGAAGCTTTGTCACCGAAAATCTCTTTGGCATACTGATAACTTGTGCTGGAGGTAATGATACCAAGAGAAGTATCTCCCATCTCCACACGGTTTAAGTCACAGGTC
Organism: Lachnospiraceae bacterium; assembly: GCA_050874905.1. GTDB lineage: Bacteria > Bacillota > Clostridia > Lachnospirales > Lachnospiraceae > NC2004. The sequence goes on along the minus strand of JBNMLP010000038.1, from coordinate 2,304 downwards.
TCTGCCCATTTTGCCAGATCTTTGGTGCGCTGCTCCACAATCGGATGACGGCGTTTAGCATTGCCCGGCATCATCACATATTTTGCAATATTTTTCTCGTATGGCTTCGTCTTGTTCTCCATACGCTCTGCTACCTCTACCACACTTTGGGAATGGGCAATACGGGTACACATCTTAACAATGACGGGAGTATCAAACTTTTCTGAAATCTCATAGGCTTCCTTTGTAAATGCCAGTGCTTCCATAGAATCTGCCGGCTCTAACATCGGGATCTTAGCTGCCTTTGCATAATGTCTGGAATCCTGCTCATTCTGTGAAGAATGCATACCAGGATCATCTGCCACACAGATCACCATACCGGCATTCACTCCAGTGTAAGAAATCGTAAACATCGGATCTGCCGCCACATTCATACCAACGTGCTTCATGCCACAAAAGCTTCGTTTTCCTGCCAGACATGCACCAAATGCTACTTCCATAGCCACCTTCTCATTCGGTGCCCATTCACAATAAATCTCATCATACTTTGCTGCCTCTTCCGTCACCTCGGTACTCGGTGTTCCCGGATAAGAGCTGACAACTTCCACACCTGCCTCATAAAGTCCGCGGGCAAATGCTTTGTTCCCTAACATTAACTCCTTCATAGCGTAAACTTCCTTTTCTATAAAACTTTTTGCCGGCTGCATTCCTATAAAATAAGGAAAACGGCACTAACAGATATTTTACCATATTTCGACTGTATCGTAAACTATTTTCCCCGATTGATTTTTCTCATCATGATTTTACATCTTGTTATTTTTTGTCATTTACGATATGATAGACACAGTCAAAAAGCATAGCATCCACTGTTATGCATTGTACTATATTTCATAGGACAATCTATAAGAAAAGAGGTTACAAAATGGAAAAAGTTATTTTAGCTTATTCAGGCGGACTTGACACAACTGCAGTTATCCCTTGGTTAAAAGAAACCTACGGATACGAAGTAGTATGCTGTTGTATCGACTGTGGACAGGGCGAGGAGCTTGACGGACTGGAAGAACGCGCACAGCTTTCCGGTGCTTCTAAGCTTTACATCGAGGATGTCGTAGATGATCTTTGCGAGAACTACATTATGCCTTGCGTACAGGCCGGTGCAGTATATGAGCACAAATACCTGATGGGTACAGCTATGGCAAGACCTGTGATCGCAGCAAAATTAGTAGAGATCGCCCGCAAGGAAAATGCTGTTGCCATCTGCCACGGTGCAACCGGTAAAGGAAATGATCAGATCCGTTTCGAGCTCGGTATCAAAGCACTCGCTCCAGACATCAAGGTGATCGCTCCTTGGCGTGATGACAAATGGAACATGGATTCCCGTGAAGCTGAGATTGAATACTGTAAAGCACATGGCATCAATCTTCCATTCGGTACGGATCAGTCTTACAGCCGTGACCGCAACATCTGGCACATCAGCCACGAAGGTCTGGAATTGGAAGATCCTGCACAGGCACCAAACTACGATCATATGCTGGTTCTTGGTGTAACACCTGAAAAAGCACCGGACGAGGATGTAGAACTTACCCTTACCTTTGAAAAGGGTGTCCCTACCTCTCTGAACGGAAAGAAAATGAAGGTTGCTGACATCATCCGTGAACTGAACACTATCGGCGGCAAACATGGTATCGGTATCGTTGATATCGTAGAGAATCGTGTAGTTGGTATGAAGAGCCGTGGTGTATACGAGACTCCGGGCGGAACCATCCTGATGGAAGCACACCAGCAGTTAGAGGAGCTTGTTCTCGACCGCGACACTCTCGCTCTTAAGTTAGAGCTCGGAAGCAAGCTTGCCAGCACCGTATACGAAGGAAAATGGTTCACTCCGGTACGTGAAGCAATCTCCGCTTTTGTAACAAAGACACAGGAGTGTGTTACCGGTGAAGTGAAATTAAGATTATACAAAGGCAACATCATCAAGAATGGTACCACTTCTCCATATTCTCTTTACAGTGAGTCACTCGCTTCCTTCACAACAGGTGATATGTACGATCATCATGATGCAGAAGGCTTCATCACTTTATGGGGACTTCCACTGAAGGTTCGTGCTATGAGAATGAATGAATTAAAGAAAGAAAACACCAAATAATCATTTTTATAAAGAAACAAAGAGGTCATCTAGCGATGGCCTCTCAGACTGTAGACAAAGTCCACGGCATACGCCATGGACTTTGTCTTTTTTAGCTAAAACAAAGCATTTATGCGACTTTTAGCCACTTTTTTGGTATAATTAAACTATCAAAAACAGGTGGTGATTTTTATATGATG
>JBNMLP010000037.1:0-7312 GCA_050874905.1 Lachnospiraceae bacterium | reverse complement strand
TCTCCACTCTGACACATCAGAGGATATATCAATTTTCTTATAGTATAAATCATTGGAAACTTTAGATCAATGCGATAGTATCAGATTAATATGGCAATCGTCATCAGAGAGCTGCGGATCGTGCAGCGGTCAGACATCGGATGCGTGACGGATAGGAACATGATTTAGAAGAAGGAGATACCTGCATGGTAAATTTGGGTGGAGCAACAGAGAATGACAGAAAAAAGATCGTGATTACAAAGGATTCAAAGGCCTTTTTTCACAATAATGTAGATTATTGTGTGGGAACCGGAAGAATGGGGCTTGCATTGACAGAAGAATATCAGGAGGAGCTGCGCTTGGTTCAAAAGGAAATCGGATTTAAGCATATCCGGGGACATGGATTATTCTGTGATGATATGGCGATCTTTCAGACCTATGAGGAGGATGGTAAGGTAAGGGTCGAGTACAACTATACTTATCTGGATAGAGTAATGGATGCCTATAAGAAGGTGGGGCTGAGACCTTTTCTTGAACTGGGTTTTATGCCTAAAAAGTTGGCAAGTGGAAGCCAGACTATCTTTTACTGGCAGGGAAATACCACTCCTCCAAAAGATTATGATATGTGGTGTAATATGGTGCATTCATTGCTGCGGCATCTGATGGGACGCTATGGAGAAGAGGAAGTTATTCAATGGCCCATTGAAGTATGGAACGAGCCCAATCTTTGCGGCTTCTGGGAAAATGCGGATATGCAGGAATATTTTAAGCTGTTCCATAGAACCTTTGATGCCATAAAGGAAGTGAATCCGGGATTCCGTGTAGGAGGCCCTGCTGTTTGTGGAGGAACGGATGAGAAATGGATTCAGGCATTTATGGAATATTGCCATGAGAATCACATACCTGTGGATTTCGTAACCAGACATCATTACACCATTGATCCGCCGGAATGTATTGGACATTATGCATATTCTGAACTGATGAAGGCAGAGGACGGCTTTGCCAATTTAAAAACAACCAGAGATATTATTGACAGTTTCCCGGAATATAAGGGTCTGCAGATTCATATCACGGAGTTCAACAGCTCCTATACTCCTCAGGGCGTCATTCATGATACAAACCTGAATGCGGCCCTTATAGCACAGCAGCTTTCCAGATTGGGAGATGTGAATGAATCCTATTCCTACTGGACATTTGGTGATGTGTTTGAAGAGCTGGGAGTTCCTTTTACACCATTCCACGGCGGCTTTGGACTGGTTGCCAATGGCTGTATTACCAAGCCGACCTTCTGGACATTTGCTTTTTACAAAAAGCTTGAGGAAAGTGAAGCCAATTGTGTATATAAGGATGACAATATTGTCGTTTTGAAACGTGCAAACGGTGATTATCTAGGTGTAGCCTGGAATATTGCCCGTAAAAGTACAGAACAGGGTAAAGAAAAAATGCTGTTGGAGTTTACATTTCCAGCTGAACAGGAGGAGTACTGCTTCCTGACTAAGACGGTAGATGAGGAAACATGTAATCCCTTGAAGGTATGGCATGATATGGGAGAACCTGCCAATCTGAGTGAGGAACAGACGAAGCTGATTCGGGAATCATCCAGACCTTTTGTAAAAACAGAGCGTAAAAAGCAGGAGGACGGAAATATCTGCGTAGAGCTTCCTGTAAACGAAAACGGTGTGGTTTATTTCGAACTGAATGCCGGAAAGGTGAATCCGGATCGAGGATATGACTATGATCGTGTGGTCAGCTTGAAGGCTTAAACTAGTAATTTGCTTTATGAAACAATGTACATGGATTAGGCTGCAAAGGAGGATATCAAAGTGAAAAAACAAGCGTTTAACCCATATTTACCGTCCTGGGAGTATATTCCGGACGGAGAACCTTATGTTTTTGGCGATCGCGTATATGTTTACGGATCCCATGATTACTTTAACGGATATGTTTTCTGCATGGGAGACTATGTGTGCTGGTCAGCTCCGGTCGATGACCTGGGCAACTGGAGATATGAGGGTGTGATTTATCCGAAGACAGCCGATCCGCTGAACCCGGAAGGCAAAATGTGTCTGTATGCTCCGGATGTTACGGTGGGACCGGACGGAAGGTACTATCTTTATTACGTGTTGGACAAGGTTTCGGTAGTTTCCGTTGCTGTATGTGATACTCCGGCAGGAAAGTATGAATTTTATGGCTATGTTCATTATGAAGATGGCACACGTCTGGGCGAAAAGGAAGGTGATGAGCCCCAGTTTGACCCGGGGGTTCTGACGGAAGGAGATGTGACATATCTTTATACCGGATTTTGCGGAAAAGGTGATAAATCCCGTACCGGAGCTATGGCTACGGTGTTGGGAGCAGATATGCTGACGATCAGGGAAGCTCCAGTGTTTGTGGCTCCCGGCTGTGAATATGGTGCCGGTACCGGATTTGAGGGACACGAGTTTTTTGAGGCACCTTCCATCCGTAAAGTAGGTGACACCTATTATTTTGTTTATTCATCCATATTAATGCACGAATTATGTTATGCCACCAGCAAGAATCCTACTAGGGATTTTGTCTATGGCGGAGTTATTGTCAGCAATTGTGATCTGCACATCGATACCTACAAGCCGGCAGATATGCCAACAGCTTACGGTGCCAATAATCACGGAAGTATTGTGCAGATCGGAGAGGACTGGTACATTTTTTATCACAGGCATACCAATAATACCTGGTACAGCAGACAGGGATGTGCTGAAAAACTGCAGATTATGCCGGACGGCAGTATTCCACAGGTAAAAATTACCTCCTGCGGTTTAAATGGAGGTCCGCTTGAGGGTAAAGGCGAATACCCCGCTTATCTTGCATGTAATCTGTTTACCGATACCCCATCAGTTTATGTGGGCGAAGGGAATTTTCCACGAGTAATGCAGGACGGCAGGGATGGAGACGAAGAAGTTGGATATATTGCCAATATTACAGATTCAACTACCATCGGCTTCAAATATTTTGACTGCCATGATATTCGTGAAATCAGTATTTGGATCCGGGGCTATGCAGATGGCACTTTTGAAGTAAAGACAGCATGGGATGGAGAGGTACTGGCGACATTAGAGGTTCAATATACCAATGTCTGGGAAAAGTATACCGCACCGGTTACGATTCCGGATGGAATACAGGCGCTTTACCTGACCTATCGCGGTAACGGAAATGCTGCATTAAGATCATTTGAGTTATCATAATCTATGTTATTGCATATACAGGCAGTGATCAAAACTCTAGGAATGTAAAAAAGGAGCCTACAATGAGTAAGTTAAAGATTAAAACAAAGGAAAGACGATTTGAGACAGCCAGGGATTTATACGGAATCTTTTTTGAAGACATTAACCGTGCCGGAGACGGAGGACTTTATCCGGAAATGCTTCGAAACAGAAGCTTCGAAGATTCCGTTTTACCGGAGGGCTATATACAGCAGGAGGATGGCGTCCATGTAAAAACCGTATCCGGATGGCTGGATGAGTTTTGCAACGGAGAAGGCTTATACCGCTGGGTAAAGGGCAACAATATTCCGGAAACAGAAATACCGGCATGGTATACACACAATGCAAAGATGGAGCTGGAACTGACGGATACCCTGAATGAACATCGGGACGCAGCTCTGCGTATGCAGTTTGAAAAGGACGGATCTCTGACTAATACCGGTTACTGCGGTGTATCCGTAAAGGCTGGAGAAAGTTACTCTTTGTATTTATTTGCAAAAGCAAAGGAAGAAATAGGACTGGATGTAGCGATCGAATACCAGGGAAAAGTACTGGCTGGAAACAGTCTGGTGGTTTCCGGTCAGGAGTATACTAGATATGACATGAAGCTGACAGCAGCTGAGGATTGTCATGAGGCACAGCTTACTATTTCCTGCAAAGAAGGCGGAGAGGTTCTGCTTGGATTTATTTCACTAATGCCTGACAATACCTACATGGGGCATGGACTAAGAACAGATCTTGTAGAAAAGCTTAAGGGAATGAGTCCAAAGTTTATGCGCTTCCCCGGAGGCTGTATTGTGGAAGGAACGACACCGTCCACAGCGATGAGATTTCGGGATACGGTAGGTCCGGCATGGGAAAGGCCCAGTAAGCTGTTTGTATGGCATTACAGAAGTACATTAGGACTTGGCTTTCATGAATATCTGCAGCTTTGCGAGGATCTGGGGATGGAACCCCTGTATGTATGTAACTGCGGAATGACCTGTCAGGGAAGAAAGAGTGTCCTTCTGGAAGGAGAGGCTCTTGATGAAATGGTACAGGATACACTGGATGCCATTGAATATGCTATCGGCTCTAAGGAAAGCAAATGGGGAAGGCTTCGTGCTTCTATGGGGCATCCGGAACCCTTTAAAATGACCTATCTGGAAATTGGTAATGAAAACTGGGGTCCGGATTATGAAAAGCGATACAACATGATTTATAAGAAGGTAAAGGAACTGTATCCCCAGATTAAAACCATAGCCAATGAGCATGTAGAGAAAAATGGTTGTCCTGCCGAGTGCGTGGATGAACATTTTTACAATACAACAGAGTTCTTTGCAGAACGTGTAAATTATTATGATGACTACGATCGTAAGGGACCAAAAATCTTTGTAGGAGAGGTGGCTGTAAACGAAGGCAACTATATGGGACAGTTGTATGCGGCTTTGGGAGAAGCGGCTTTCCTTATGGGTATTGAGAAAAATCAGGATATCGTAACATTGGCCTCTTATGCTCCATTATTTGAAAATGTAAATTACAGAGCGTGGTATCCTAATCTGATTCGTTTTAATAATCATCAGAGCATTGGAATTCCTACTTATTATGTCTGGAAAATGTTCGGTCAAAATCGCGGAGAATATGTGGTGCGATCCGAAGATGAGGGAGGACGTATTTATCGTCCGAGAACCGGAATGGCATCTTTAAAATCCAATAAGGAACTTCGCTTCAGAAATCCCATTTGGAATGGAGAAGAAGCAAAGATTACTCATGAATTAATGGGACATGTGCAGGATACAGAGGATGGCCTCCTGCTTCAGCTTCCGGATGAGGAGCAGAAAAAGGAATTTCACAGTATTCTGGAATGGGCTGATGAGACCAAGAGCTTTGTGGTATTTGGAGAAGAAGACCAGACTTATGGAAGATTTGAGACCGATATTTTTGTTGAGGAAAATGCTTACTTCGAGTTGGGTATATTCAGTGCCAGGGTGGTTCGTTCCTATTATGAGGATCAGCTCGTGATTACGGCCGGAGTGGAAAAAGAATGGGATGCAGCTCTGGTGCGTCCGTTCCTTTGGAAGGTTAATGGAGGACAATGTTCACTGGAAGAGTTTGGCTATATGCATGACAACAAGCTGACTGAGGACTTTGCTATTTCAGTAAAACCGGGAGAATATCACCGCTTTGGATATGAAACGGACGGAAAACAGATTCGTCTGTATGTTGATGGTGAGCTTCAGAAGGAAATTTCGATTCCCTACGGACCTGCTTTTGTTTCGGTAGTAACTGACACCAAGGACGAAATCATTATTAAGGCGGTTAATTTTGCAGGAGATGTGGATCCGGTTTCCATTACACTGGACTGTCAGGTACAGGGCGACTATACCGTAACACTTCTTAGCGGTGAAAAGGGGGATGAAAACAGCTTTGAAGAGCCGGAGAAGGTGAAGAATATTACCGTGAACATGCATGGCGCTTCCTCAGAGTTCGTATACGAGGCACCGCCATATTCTGTCAGTGTTCTGCGATTGAAGAAGTGCGAAGCGTTTTAGAGGTTGACGCTGAACAGAAGATAAGAGAATAGAAAGACAAATGTTTTTATAAAAAAATGGCAGTTATCGCCATTCCGATTTCCTTGCAGAGCATGATCACCATCGGTGTCAATATGACCGATACCGTCATGGTGGGAAAGCTTGGGGAAACCTCGCTTTCTGCTACGGCTCTGGCTAATCAGTTTGTGAATATATACCAGATCTGCTGTATGGGAATCGCCATGGGAGCCAGCGTGCTGACCTCAAGATTCTGGGGAATGCAGGATATTATTTCTCTGAAAAAGACCATAACCCTGATGCTGCGGCTTTGCATCGTACTTGCGGTTCTGTTTATGCTGCCAACCATATTGATCCCTCAGCTGCTTATGAGGATGTATACCAGTGACAGTGCGGTAATTGCACAAGGAGTTCAATATTTTAAGTGGATGGTATACTGCTATCTTCTGCAGGGAATGACCATGACCTGTACGATTGTGCTTCGAAGCGTCGGGCAGGTGAATTTTCCGCTCTTTACATCCATAGGTTCTTTTTTTGTAAATATACTATTCAACTATATGTTTATATTCGGCAAGCTGGGAGTTCCCAGGATGGAAGTAGAAGGTGCAGGAGTGGGAACACTGATTGCCAGAGTATTTGAATTTTCGCTGATATGTGGATATTTTTTGTTTGTAGATCGCAAGATCGGCTATCGACTGAAGGATTTGCGGATGAAATGTAATTCCCTGATTAAGGATTATGTTTCTATCAGCATTCCGGTATTTGTTTCGGATTCACTGCTTGCTCTTGGTACTTCAGCGGTAGCAATGGTTATGGGAAGAATCGGAACGGGATTTGTATCGGCAAATTCAATAACAGTTGTTACACAGCAGCTTACGACCGTGGTAATTCAGGGAATCTGTCACGCCGGCTGCATTATGACCGGTCACACATTAGGCCATGGTGAACGGGAAAAGGCACAGCAGCAGGCCTGGACATTTCTGATTCTTGGCCTGGTAGTGGGCATTTTAGGCGGAGGTCTGATCAAGGTATTAAGCAGACCCATTATCGGACTTTACAATATAACACCTGAAACGGCTCAGATTGCCGGTGAGCTTATGGATGCCATCGCATTTATTGTTATTTTTCAGTCTATGAACAGCATTCTGACAAAGGGAGTGCTCCGTGGCGGTGGTGATACGAAATTTCTCATGGTGGCAGATATTATTTTTCTGTGGGCTGCGTCATTGCCCCTTGGAATTCTGGCGGGGCTGGTATGGCATCTGGATGCTTTTTGGATCTATGTTTTTCTGAAAATAGATCAGATTTGTAAATCGATATGGTGTGTATTCCGCTTGAGGAGCGGAAAGTGGATAAAAACTTTTTCAAAGGAGAAAATGAATCATGCAAAGTAAATTAAATCAGGCAATTACATTACATCCATTATTTTTTGACCCTGTTAACAAAAAAGCATTGCTGATAAAAAAGAATGGAAAGGAATTTGTTGGATATCAGGAAGATAGGCCGGGAATCATTGTAACGAAGGATAATGAGGTAATTTTTTCCATGTATGCACCGGATGCACAG
>JBNMLP010000036.1:0-7933 GCA_050874905.1 Lachnospiraceae bacterium | reverse complement strand
TGATAATGATCCATAAATATGCATTCCTATGATCCGTTTTCCATTTCCATCCAACGTTCCGGTAAACTGATTCAATGGTGTCCAGCCATTCCCGGTATCATACGATCCACCCTTGCTTGTCTCTTCACTGATATCCAGATCATTCATCAGAATATACTTCCCTGCCGGATCATTATTGATACCATACAGATCATCAATCGTACGAATTGCAGTGTATCCCTCCGGAACAGTCTGCGCTCCTGTGGTCGTTCCGGGTGTTGTGCCCTCCTCCGCGTTTACTACCATCTGATTTCCAGAAAAGGAAAACGAACTGAATAGTAAACAGCATGTTAACAGTAACGATAAGATTCTTTTCATACTCATACGCCTCCTACTTTCGCATTAAACATTTTGTTTTTCTTACTATACAACTCACACGTTCCAAATCCCTTTCCAAAATTTTCAAAAAAAGAAAAGCCTACATCACTGTTCGGATGTAAGCTTTTCGCTTCCACTCATATAATATTTTCCCTTACCACCGTATTCGTACCGTTTTGGAATAGCTACTGTAGATCGTCTGGTTTCCTTTTTTCTTATAGGTTCGTACTTTGAGCCAGATTGTTTGCTTTTTTAAGGTATACTGCAAATTCACTTTTTTCTTTAATTTCTTGATGGAGTTATTTTTTAGTTTCAGCTTCTGGTAACTGCCTTTTTGCTTTTTCAAATATATATCCACCATATCTCCCTGATACTGTTTTAATTGAATCTGCAGGTAGCGGATATTTTTACCGGCACGCTTTTTATAGACACGGATTGTTGGTCGTTTCAACGTTGCCTTCTTCTTCGCCTGGGGTTGTTTCTTTGAAGCATTTGTTTTCTGTGTTGTTGCTGTTTGCGCATGCTCTGTTGTTGCAACAGTTGTGTTCTCCTGTACTTTGGTTACCTGTTCCGTTGTTTGAGAATTCCCGGTCGTTGCTGTTTTCTCGGTAGTTGATGCTTGTATTGTCGTTACCTTTTCGACCGTCGTTATCTGCGTTGTCGTTACCTTTTCGGTCGTCGGTGCCTGTGTTGTCGTTACCTTTTCGGTCGTCGGTGCTTCTGTTGTTGTTACTTCCTCGGTCGTCGGTATTCCACTTATTGTCGTTGCTTCTGTCGCACTATCTTGTCTGACCGTGCTTTTCTGCACCGTCTGATGTCGATGGGCATAATCCTCCACTGTTACTTTGATCTCATAGGTTCCCTTTTGATCATGATGATCGCTCCACGCTTCTGTATGCGTGATCGTATTTCCCGGAATATCTGCTTCATAAACAGTTTCTTTTTTTCCTGCTTCTCCTTCTTCATCAGACCAGATCTCTATGACAACTCTTTTTACTCCACGGTTATCATCTACTACGAGATAAACCTGAAAACCTTTGTCATCCTGCTTTCTAACGTCAATGACAAACTGTTCTATCGTAGGATCTGTGCAATCTGTTTTGATCTGCTCCTGTCTGAGTTTTCTCCAGTACGCCAACATAGATTCCCTAGTCGCTGCATCCGTTACTCCATTTTCCGGCAGACCCACATCGTGTTGATACATTTTCACTAATATCGTCGTATCGTTGTCATAGATTCCTTCCCGCTCATATTCGTGACCGAGTATCTTCTGAAGCCCAACAGATTTTTCAATATAGTACTCCAGTAAAAAAAGCTGAATCCACTCAACACATGTTCCACTATGCACAACATCCGGATCATCGGTAACCCAGGAACATGTTTTTTCTGGTATGGGATATGGAGCACCCGGATTTGCAATATAGATCACATCATCCGTTTCCTCTTCTTTCGCATCGGTATACAGACAGCTCCCTGACAATACCATACATAGCGCAAGCAGAAACGCCGACAGACGTTTCCCCTTTTTATTCCATTTCATCCTGATCCCGTCCTCCGTAGATGATTTCCAATACCTCTTGATATTCATGCATATCTTCCTGTTCAAAGCAGACCAGACATGCGGCATCCAAGCGATAAGAGTCATCCAGCAATGCCATCTGGCAGGCATTTAAAATGCTGTTCGCCATTTTGATATATTGTGCTTTTGCCTCTTTTTTCTCGTAATGCACCGACTGCGCCTGACTTTCCAGATATCGTCTTTGGGAAATATATAAGATCATCGGCAGAAGGTCGGAACGTTGAATGCAAAAATAGCGACGTTTTCTGTTTTTCCTAAGTTCATATAACTGCGCTTTTACTTCTTTCACCGTAGTATGTTTCTCACACAGGATCTTATGTGCGTTCAAATCTTCAAGAAGGTTCTTTTCGCATGTTTCATTCTCCGCAAGCTCTTCCAGCTCACCTGTCATAGCCGCCAGCCAGATCTCCTCTTCCCGCTTCTCTGCGATCCGCAGCAATTCGGACAAATGTCTCGCCGTCATGTTATATAATCCTTGAGATTCCTCTACCGGATGCGCTCCATTTTTTTCATTGAACCAGATTTCCGATAACAGCATTGCATTGGTATTTTTTTCGTTAAATGCAGTACGCGCAGCCGTCTGTATCTGGGCAATGGTTTCTTCCGGAATGCGATCCTGTTTTTTTCGCCGGCAACGTTTGATAAAACGCTCGACCTTTTTGCTCTCTGCTTCCTTCGGCAATTGATTTTTTGCCGCCCATGCCGCATAGTCCGTTTCCTCTAATAGCATACGAAGCTGCTCCTTCGCATCCTTCTTCATATAATCGCAGATCTCATCCTTCAGCATTTTAAAATACGATACTGCCGTCTTGCTGTATCCTTTAAAAAAAGCCGCATGATCCAGCATCCAAAGGAAGAAATCTTCCTCATCCATACTGCGATTTTTATAATATCCATCCATCAGCTGCTTCGTAGAAAAGGTATGCATCACCTTTTCTTTGCGGTTTAAATTCTTCTCAAACTGATCGATCAGGCGAACGCATTTTTCATAATCGTATTGATGATCCAGACCATATACCATAATCATTTCCTGATAATCATTCCAGGATATATCCGGTTCCATAATTCCGTTTCTCAGATACTCTCTCAATGAATCACTATTCTCACCCAGGGCAAAACAGATCTGATATACCATATGTCGGGACGGTATCGCTACTCCTCCAATTCCAAACCAGCGTTTCATCGTCGGGATCGTTGCAATAGGCTGCTTGCCAATCCGTTTCCAGAAAATGTGCCACGCCTCGATCCTCGCCTCCTCCATATCGGATATTTCATTCTGTTGCAGCATTTTCCGGATGAAAAACCGGTCAAATTGATATAGTGGTTTTTCCTTTGTTAATTTGATAATGTTCTCATGAAAATTTTGTTCCATCTTTTATCCCCTGTCTATTCTTATTCTATGCTGCCGTCAAAATCAACGCTATCCTCTGAACGGCTCTTTTTTTTACTTGCAGTATCTGTCTTTTTCTTCACCGGTGCCTGTGCTGTTCTCACCTTCTGCTGCACGGCCTGCGTTGTCGCCGTTTCTTCTGTTGTTATCGTCTGCTTTTTCCCATTTCCCAAAGAAATCGTGAGTGTATACTGACTGTCCTTTTTTAACTGCTCACCGGATGGCACGCTCTGCTTGACCACACATCCTTTTTTCTTTGTGCTGCTTTCAACCTCCTGCCATTCTACCAGAAAGGTTACATCGTTCAGGGTTTTCAGCAAGTCTGCCACCTGTTCTTTGTCAAGCCCTGTAAGAGATGGCATAAAAAGAGGAGTCTCTGTTTCCTCCTGTGTTGTCGCAGCCTCTGTTGTTCTTGTGACAACGGACTCCACTACCTTCTTTTGCTCTTCGCTTTGTTTTTTACGGATCACAGCATAGCCTTTTATCGCACCTGTCACCAAAAGGAAACTAATGATCACCGCTATAAACAGCATACCGATCGGCTTGGCACGCCGCTTACTTTTTGGTTTCTGTGCCTCCTCGGAGTCATACAATGCCTGCAGCAGTTCTGTCATAGTTGTATAGCGTTGTCCATACTCCACTGACATGCCTTTCATGATCGCCTGTTTCTGTTCCGTGGACAGATCAATCCGGTTCATCGTGTCAAGCGGCACAACCTGATCCTTGATCATACGGCTCACACTCTCTTCCGGCACAATACCGGTCAGCATATAATACATCGTGGCACAAAGGGCATAAATATCCGTTCCTGCCCCCTGTTTCCCTTTGGAATGGTACTGTTCCTCCGGAGAAAATCCCCGTTTAAACATAACTGTGATCGTCTTCGTCCAATCCACATTGGAAAAACGCGCCGAACCAAAATCAATGACGATCAACTGTCCTTCCTCATTTACCAGCAAATTATCCGGGCTGATATCCCGGTGGATCATTCCACACTCATGTACCTTCGCAAGATCCTTCAATACCGGTTTCATCAGTTGAAGCACTTCTGCGCCGGACAAATGTCCTCTTTGAGTTATATACTCCTTCAAGCTGATTCCCTCTACATAATCCATAACCATGTATGCCGTATCATTTGCATAAAAGAAATCCCGGACGCTGACAATGGAATGAAGCGTCTGGAAACGACTTAATACCTGCGCCTCTTTATAAAAACGCCGGATCTGTTTCATGAAATCCACGGCATCCTTCTTTTCAAATACATAGACACTGGCGTCATTTCCACGCAGTACATCACGGCTGACATAGCTGGTTGGGAAAAACTCCTTGATCGCTACCGGAAGTTTCAGCAGCATGTCCCATCCAATATAAGTAATTCCAAAACTGCCCTCCCCCAGTACACGACCTAACATATAGCGGTCGCGAAGAGCAGTTCCCGGAATCAGGCAGCGTGGATTCGGATGATATGTCTTCTGATCCAGCCCACAATAACTGCATGTATTCTCGTTATGAAGTTCATGCATACATCCCAGACACAGATCCTGTCCCTGTATTTCCATTCTGGCTCGTCCTTTCGTGTTCTATGATTCCTAGAGTAAACTATACATTTTATTATAATACTGTTATCTCTAATTGTGCAACAAAAAAACCATCACCTTATATTGATAAGATGATGGAATAATATTTTAAAAATGTAAATCATTGCCACTGATATAGAAAAATAATATACCAGACATGTACTTCTTACACAGTCTCCTTCTGTAATGAATCAATCACATCATATACTGTTTCAATAGGACATCCCAGCTTCCCTGCGATTCTCACCGGCGAATATCCCAGTTCCAAATATGTTTCAATTCTTCCACGCTGTATACCACGTTCTATGCCTTCTTCCAATCCTGCCTCCCATCCCTGATACTCAATCATTTCTTCTCTGGAAAACTGTATTGCTGCCATATTGCATACCTCCTTACGTGTCAATAGATCCACAAATATATCCCGTTCGATCAATAGCTCAATTAAATCTGCAACACTCCTGATCCTCTCTGGAAGTGGGAGCTGCTTTTCCTTCTGCAATGCCTGCTGGATATAGGTAAGACAATTCGCTGTCAGAGCATAATCCAGCAAATCCTTTAACTGGTGTGCGAATCTTACCGGAATCGCTCCCAGTTCCAAATACTGCACCACCTCTTTCCGGCTCATACGGAAATCATAGGCATGAACTACCGCTTCCAAATCTGGCGGTATCTCATCTTCCAGCGGAAAGGAATCACTCAAGCGAAGATCATACTCCATACACTCCGGCAACTGTCCCTCACTTTTCACCACGCCTACGTTCAATACATAGAGCTTTGGAACAGGCAGCATCACACGCCGGCTCCCATAGAGCAGCTTCTTCGTATCTACCGAATCCCGCAGTGTTGTCATCATATATTCTGCCATGCGGAATGGAATATTCAGACATACTGTGGACTGTTCTTCCATCATCAGATACACTGTCCCATCACAGGAAAATGATAAATCATTCTCTTTGTTGCCATACAGTACCGGATCTAAGGTTGTTACTGTGATCTCGGCATCCTCTCTTCCAATTAAAAATGCCGCCAGTCTCTGTAATCTTTCTGCGGAACGGTATACCACCTTGAAAAATGTATCTTTTACTTCACTGTTTACTTCTTCTACGTTATGTCGTTCTGACATCGTCGCCTCCTGTATATTATTCGTATTAAAAACTTTGTGGATCTTATAGATCCTTTTCTCTACGAATAATCGGAGACAAAAAAGACCTATATTTAACATGCAATTTAACAATGAAAAAAGACCAAGCTGGTCACGACACCCAGCTTATTTTTACAAAACACGCACATTAATATAGGACTTCCCCAAGTCATATCTATGTTACTAATATAGCACAGTATTTTTCTATTGTCAATAGAATACGATTGATAACAACTGGAAAATAATCCAGAAATCATAACTTCCTTCATCAAAAAATATCCCTTACCTTTATCCAAAATTATGGACAAGGTAAAGGATAACTTTTTTATTGCTACTCCCCTCTTGCCATAACTAATTTTTTGGATTGAGGAGCTATTTTAAAACTTTTTGATTCACTATACTGAATACAAAGACCTTCGTTTAGATTTTTATAATTCCACCCCCATAAATCTGTTGTTGAATAAAATTCAAAATCCAAAAATATTTCTATATCCATTATGTTTGAACAAACCCCTTTAGAATCAACAAACTCAAGATCAATTCTTCTGTCATCGTTGTAGTTGTAGTATTCATAAAGGAAAACATTATTGGAAACATCAATACCATAATCATCTATGACTTGAATTTTTCCCGTTAATTCCAAGAAATTATAATCTGTACCGTAATCATTGAAATTTTTATCACATGTCATCGCACTTATAAAATAACCTGAACATTTTACAGATTTAAACCCTGTTGATAAACATTGGTCTCTCTCAACTTTTTTAAATTCATCGGTTGGATCAGTTAATATATTATATGTGATTCCGTTTATTGTTTTTTTAGTTATTGTTCCATATTTTGATAAATCTGCAGCCTTTGTTTCTGTTGCAGGGGCTTCAGTTGTTGGATGATATTGTGTCGTAATCTGTTCCGTAGATGTTGTCTGTGATTGCGTTGTATTTGGCTGTACTGTAGATGACACTGCAATCGTTGTCGTTACCGCAGAATTATTAACAGATTCGGTTGTCACTATTTGTTTCGCTTTATTTACAATTGTAATTTGGCATTTATATTTTTGGTTACCACATTTTGCCTGTACTGTAGCTTTCCCTTTCTTCTTAGCGGTTAACATTATACTTTTCCCAGTTTTCCTGCTAAGTTTCACAAAGCTTTTTCCAGAAACTACAGACCATTTCACCTTTTGGTTTGCTTTTTTCAATGTGAGACTACGTTTCTTCCCTACTTCCACTGTAATCTTTGATGCGCTAAGTTTGCATTTACTTTTGGTGGCAGATACATTCTGCATCATGTTACTTGGAAAATATCCCGCCGTTAATGCCATTACTAAAACAAATGCAACAAGCCTTTTCATCTTATTCCTATCAAACTGCATAGTATATTTCATATTAAGCATTCTCCTTTCAAATTTTTAAGTTCCAACTTTTTCTTATGCTTCACTCAAGTAATCTACTCCTTCCCCCTTACCGTCTTATTCCCTTTTCCTTTAAAATACTTCTTATAAGCCGCCAGCTTGTTCTTTGGCACTTTGATCGTCAGCTTTTTATTTGTTCCCTTTAACACATTTTTAGCAATGGATTTCTTGGTCAACTTCGTAGTCGTAACCACGATCGTCTTTAAATTCTTACAATTAGCAAATGCATTCTTACCAATACTGGTCACGTTTTTTCCGATCACAACTTTCTTTACCTTTTTGTTCCCGGAAAATGCATTTTTAGCAACTGTTGTTACTTTGTATGTAATCCCATTTACCGTTACACTGTCCGGGATCTGAATTTCAGAAGCTTTTTTATTCTTTGCTGCTACATACTCCACCGTTGGATTTTCCTGAGAAGCAGAAGTTACACGAACCTTACAATCCGCATTGGTAACCTCTAACGTCGTTCCTG
>JBNMLP010000035.1:0-8049 GCA_050874905.1 Lachnospiraceae bacterium | reverse complement strand
GTTTTTGATAGTTTAATTATACCAAAAAAGTGGCTAAAAGTCGCATAAATGCTTCGTTTTAGCTAAAAAAGACAAAGTCCATGGCGTATGCCGTGGACTTTGTCTACAGTCTGAAAGGGCTTGCAAGCCCTTTTTCTTTATGCTATACTACCATAGGTAAAAAATAAACACGCATCTTAACTACTAAGTTGGTGCCTATAAAGGTTTCTTAAGTTTAGAGATGCGGAAGCTTAAAACCAGGAGGTATTTAAAATGAGCGTTATTTCAATGAAACAGTTACTCGAAGCAGGTGTTCACTTTGGACATCAGACAAGAAGATGGAACCCTAAAATGGCTCCATACATCTACACAGAGCGTAATGGCATCTACATCATCGACTTACAGAAGTCCGTTGGTAAAGTAGACGAAGCTTACAATGCAGTAAAGAACTGTGTTGCTGAGGGTGGCAAGGTATTATTTGTTGGTACAAAGAAGCAGGCTCAGGATTCTATCAAAGCTGAGGCTGAGCGTTGTGGTATGTACTATGTAAACCAGAGATGGTTAGGTGGTATGCTTACAAACTTCAAGACCATCCAGACTCGTATTGCTACATTAAAGAAATATGAAGCAATGGAAGCAGACGGAACATTTGATGTATTACCTAAGAAAGAGGTTATCGAGATCCGTAAGGAAATGGACAAGTTACAGAAGAACTTAGGCGGAATCAAAGATATGAAAGAGATTCCTGACATGATCTTCGTAGTAGATCCTCGCAAAGAGCGTATCTGTATTCAGGAGGCTCAGAACTTAGGTATTACTTTAGTAGGTATTGCAGATACCAACTGTGATCCGGAAGAGTTAGATTATGTAATCCCAGGTAATGATGATGCTATCCGTGCAGTAAAACTGATCGTTTCTAAGATGGCTGATGCTGTTATCGAGGCAAATCAGGGCGTAGACGCTGAGAGTGCTGCTGAGGACGAAGAGGAAGAAGCATAATCAAAGACAGAATAAACGGAGGTTTTATATAATGGCTATTTCAGCAAAACAGGTAAAAGAATTAAGAGAACTGACCGGTGCTGGTATGATGGATTGTAAAAAAGCACTGACAGAGTGTGATGGTAATATGGAAGCTGCAGTAGATGCTCTTCGTAAGAGTGGTGCTGCAAAAGCTGAGAAAAAGGCAAGCAGAATTGCTGCTGAGGGTATTGCAAGAAC
This sequence comes from Lachnospiraceae bacterium, assembly GCA_050874905.1. Taxonomy (GTDB): domain Bacteria; phylum Bacillota; class Clostridia; order Lachnospirales; family Lachnospiraceae; genus NC2004. Next base: position 6,852 of record JBNMLP010000035.1, on the reverse strand, counting down.
TGCAATCGCTGCAGATTCTAAGACAGGTGTTGTCGTGGAAGTAAACTCTGAGACAGACTTCGTTGCTAAAAATGAAGTATTCCAGACATTTGTACAGGAGATCGCAGATCAGGCACTTGCTTCTTCTTTCAACGGTGGCAACAACGGAGAAGATGTAGAAGCATTACTTGGCGAGAACGGTTTAAAAGAAACTCTTGTTGAGAAGACAGCTACTATCGGTGAGAAATTATCTTTCCGTAGATTTGAGAAGGTAACTGGTGACTGTGTAGTTTCTTACTTACACGGCGGCGGACGTATCGGTGTTTTAGTTGCTGGTGAGGGTGCTGCAGACGATGCTGCAAAAGAGGCACTTTCTAACGTAGCAATGCAGATTGCTGCTATGAATCCACAGTATATCTGCAGAGCAGATATTTCTGCAGATGATATGGCTAAATTAAAAGAGATCACGATCGACAGCGCATTAAACGATCCATTCTCACTTCCAAAACCAGTATTACAGGGATTACTTGACAAGGTTGTAAATGAGAAGAAATGGAGCGATGAAGAGATCGCTATTTACGAAGAGAAGAAGAGCAATATGAACTATCTTCCAAACTTCCTTTCTGATGAGTCTAAGGCTACATTAGCAGAGGTTGCTATGTCTGAGAAGGCATCTATCGTTGAGAATAAGATCTTTAACGGTCTGGTAGAAGGTCGTATCTCTAAGCATGTAAAAGAGATCAGCTTAATGGATCAGACATATGTTAAGGCAGAAGACGGTAAGCAGTCTGTAGCAAAATATCTTGAGTCAGTAAATAAGGCACTTAAGGTAGCTAAGTTTGTTCGTTTTGAAGTAGGCGAAGGAATGGAGAAGAAGAACGAAGACTTTGCAGCAGAAGTAGCAGCTCAGATGGCATAGTGACTTAATGAGCACAAGCTGTAAGCGCAGTGCGAATTTACGTCAATATGCTACATTGATGCACTTAACGAAAACAAGCGACAGCGCAGTTTGAGTTTAGTGAATCGATGGGCATGGGCATAAGTTCCATATAGTTTATAGAAATTAGAACCCCTTTCTACAGATTTATGTAGGAAGGGGTTTTTATTCTTTCTCCCCAAATTTAACCTGAAAATAAAGGTTTCTTTCCTTCTCTCTTTGTGTTATTATAATAATAACTGGGAGAAAAAAGGGGTGTTTCTATACATATTGCACGAAGAGAAAAGGCTTAGGAGGAACACACGATGGTAAAAATTGAATTAGGAGAGCTGCTTGCGACAGGAATTATTTCCGTTGCCCAGGAGGTAGAGCTTTATCTGGTCAGCTTTTCCAAACAGGTAGCATTTAAGGGGAATTCCAGAGAAATCCCAGAGGGATATCGCAATTTTAAGGTAAACGGGTTACTGGCCGAAGGGGATGTATTAAAGATTCGTATTGCAATTGGATAACGGATGGAAAGAAGCTGCGAATGTATCGTTTGGTACATTTGCTCTTTTTTCATAGCTGGGAAAGGAGGAGCGCATGCTTTGGAGTAGAGAAGAGCAGGAAGAATTACTGCATCAGATGACATTGGAAGAGAAAGCGACACTGGTAAACGGTGCTACTTTTTTTGGAATGGCGGAAAATGAAAGACTGAAGATCCCAAGACTGCAGTTGCTAGATGGAGGAACCGGAATCAATTTTGAACAGTTATTTGGGGATTATGTTTCACGCAGTGAACAGACAGACAAAAGCACCAATGGGATGACGGGAGATTCCGCACTGGTGCATGTGATCGATTATTTTTATACTCCCGAAAAACTTTCCGAGGAGGAGCTGCCACTTTATCATTGGATCAAAGAAAAGCTGCAGAAGCAGGTAGGCAGTGCGTATGCTCCAGCCTGTTATCCGCCGGGGATCCTTCTTGGTGCAACGTTTCACAAAGAAGTGGTAGAAAAGGTAGGAGAGGCTCTTGGGGAAGAAGCGAGCCGTTTCGGAGTGGATATTTTACTTGGCTCTCCCAATGTGAATATTCATCGAGATCCGCTTGCGGGACGTTTATTTGAAGGCTATTCCGAAGATCCATGCGTGGTAGCGGAACTTGCACCACAACTGGTAAAAGGGGTACAAAAATATGGAGTAGCAGCGAATGTAAAGCATTTTGCGGCAAATAATCAGGAAACCAATCGTGTAGGAGTGAATGAAACGATTTCACGCCGGGCACTGGAAGAGATTTATTTTCCAGGTTTTGAAGCCTGTGTCAAGGAAGGTCATGTGCAAACAGTCATGAGTGCGTATAACCGGATCAATGGAATTGCCTGTTCGGAAAATCATTGGCTTTTGATGGAAAAACTTCGGCAGGAATGGGGCTTTGACGGCATGGTGGTTTCTGATTGGGGTGCCGTATATCATCCGGTAGAGGCGATTGCAGCCGGAAATGATGTGGCGATGCCGGGACCGATTTCTCCCGATGCGATCATTGATGCGGTGAAAGCGGGAGATCTGACCATGAATAGTCTGAATCGGGCAGTGCTTGCTGTACTTTCCATCATTTCTTATTGTAAAGATCAGGCGGATCAGCCTTGCTATGATGTGTCGCGAGATGATGCTGCACTTGTTGAGAAGACAACCAAAGCCTGCTATGATGCAGCGGTAGAGGGGATAGTCTTGCTAAAAAATGAACGACACACCTTCCCGATCTGTGAGGAGTTAAACGCCCCTATACTGGTTGCTGGCAGTGGCGTAAAGGGGTTTTTAAGCTGCGGAAGTGGAAGTGCCGGAATTACAACGAATCGGAATACGGATCTTCTTACCTGCTTGAAGGCGTCGTTTGGTGCGGATCAGATCGTATCTGCGGAAGATACGATCACTGCGACCACCCTTTTACAGACACGCTCCTTTTCCCATATTATTGTGGTCAGCACGGTTCCGGGAATGGAGGGGAATGACCGTAATGACCTGCTTTTGCCAAGGGAGGATCGGCAACTGCTTCAGATGTTAAAGGAGCACAGACCAGAGCAGACAAGGATCAGTCTTGTTTTAAATACCTGTGGTCCGGTGGAAACGACGGCATATGAAGAACTGCTGGATGCGATCTTTTGCGTATTTCTTCCGGGAATGGAGGGTGCACATGCGCTGGTGGATCTAATGAGTGGAAAATGTTGTCCATCCGGAAAATTGCCGCTTACCTTCCCGAAAACATACCGCGATACTCCGACATTTCTTAACTTTCCGGGAGATGGCTATGAGGTGAATTACGGAGAAGGCATCTATGTCGGTTACCGCTATTATGATAAAAAGGAAACTGCTCCGGCATATGCCTTTGGCTATGGCTGCTCCTATACGACATTTTCTTTTTCGGACTGTAAGCTTTCTGCCACGGAAATGCAGGAGAACGTTACCATTTCCATTACGGTTACAAATACCGGAATGGTAAAGGGCGCAGAGGTTGTGCAGCTTTATGTGTCCGATCGTGTCAGCACTCTGCCAAAGCCGGTAAAAGAACTGAAGGCTTTTGAAAAGGTGTGGCTGCTGCCGGGAGAAGAAAAAACGGTAACCTTTTGTATTTCTAAAAAGGATCTGGCTTCTTATGATCCGGATTATGAGATGTGGATCGCAGAGGAAGGATATTATGATCTGATTCTTGCAACCTCCAGCCGAAAAGAGGATGTGATCGCGAAAAAGACGATCTATCTTTCTCAGGAGTCTCCGTATTCGTATGGTCTGAATTCCACGGTGAAGGTACTGATGGAACAGGATGCGTGCCGGCAGGCTCTGCTTACATTCTGGCAGGAAAAGGGACTGGATGTACAGGTGTTAAAGAGCAATTATCAATATACCCCAAACAAGAGACTGATCGAGTTGATGCCGGAGGAGATCACCTTAGAAGATGAGGCAGCAAAAACATTCTTTCAGAAGCTCGGCCAGATCAGACGGGAGTAAGGGAAATTGTGGCAGGAACATGGAGGAGATAGACGGCTTTTTATATTTGGATGTCAATTCCATTTAAAATGTGGTAATATAGTGTTGAAATAAAAGAAATGCGAGGAGAAACGATGGCTGTATTTGATTTTAATCAGACAAAGAAAGACACAGTAAAAGCAGAGAAAACCTATGAATTAGTATATTCGAGTGAGAAGATTTCAGATGCTGCACACCCGATCATGATCTTAGAAGATGTTTCCAAAAAGCTGGCACACCATTCCAATGGAATGTTTTTGGCACCTACCCAGGGAACGGCATTTGTATATGATGAGGAGGGCGAACAGTCTTCCCATGACATTAAGAAGTTAGATGCCCGTTTTGAAAATCTGATGAAATGGCTGGGGGATAACCGGATCATGGTCTGCCTGTCAGGACAGACAACCGAAGAGGGGTATGCGGTATATAAAATCTTAGAGACAGGTGTCGCAGTTCGTGGTTCAAAGTTATCAGGTGAAAATGGATTTTTACAATTTATGATCAAACGTTTGCTGCAAAGTGATGCTCCTTCCAAAGAAACCGTGGATCTGGATGAGATTGAAGATGCGGATGATATGAAGCTGACCAGTATTCAGAGTATCACAGATTATCTGATGTGTGCCGGAAATACACTGCCGGACAATATCCGGTTATGGGCAAGACGGAATCTTGCAGTGGCGAAATCTTCCGAGGTGACTCCGGAGGAGCGGCGCCATGCGCAGCGTGCTCTTTCGATCATGCTGAATATCCAGTGGAAAAATACAGAATTCCAGCCGATCAATCCGGTGGAAGCAAGACGGATCTTAGATGAAGAATTATATGGATTAGACAATGTAAAGCAGCGTATTATTGAGACGATCATCCAGATCAACCGGACGCATACCCTTCCGGCTTACGGAATTTTGATCATCGGTCCTGCGGGAACGGGAAAATCACAGATCGCATATGCGGTTGCCAAAATTTTAAAAATGTCATGGACAACCTTAGAGATGAGTTCCATCAGTGATCCGGAGCAGCTTACCGGAAGCTCCCGTATTTATGCAAATGCGAAACCGGGACTGATCATGGAAGCATTTGCCAATGCAGAAAGCTCCAATCTTTTGTTTATCATCAACGAGCTTGATAAGGCGGCTGCCGGAAAAGGAAATGGAAACCCGGCCGATGTCCTGCTGACGTTACTTGATAATCTTGGATTTACCGATAACTATATTGAGTGTAACATTCCGACAACCGGAGTATATCCGATCGCAACGGCCAATGACCGCAGTATGATCAGTGCACCGCTGATGTCAAGATTTGCAGTCATTGAGCTTCCGGATTATACAATGGAGGAAAAACGTGTCATTTTCACGAAATTTGCTATGCCAAAGGTATTAAAAAGAATCGGACTTCGCAGTGAGGAGATCATCATTACGGAGGAGGCATTGGATGCCATTATGGAAATCTTTAAGGATACCTCCGGAATCCGTGATATTGAGCAGGCGGCGGAGCATATCGCGGCGAATGCATTATATCGGATCGAGGCGGAGAAAATGACCTGTGTAACATACGATGCAAAGATGATTCAGGAATTGCTTGGGTAACAGTATTTGAGGAGAAAGAACTGGAATTTGGCAAAGCGTGTCAGATTACCAGTTCTTTTGCATCAGGGCATAGAAAGTTTTGGGACGTAGAAAAGGAGACATTGGATTGAAAATATTAGTTGTTGAGGATGAAGAAGTAATTGCTGCGGGACTTGCTTATTCTTTGGAGCAGGAGGGTTATGAGGCAGCGATCGCTCACACGGTAAAGGAAGCCTGTTCTTGTATGGAACAGGATTCTTTTGATCTGTATCTGCTCGATCTGACGCTGCCGGACGGTTCCGGTTATGATATCTGCAAGCAGGTGAAAAGCAGGTTTGATGTGCCGGTGATTTTTCTGACTGCTTTTGATGATGAGATCAACGTTGTCATGGGACTGGAGCTTGGCGCAGATGATTACATTTATAAGCCGTTCCGGTTAAAGGAATTGCTGGCGCGTGTCAAAACAGTGCTGCGGCGGTATCACCGGGAGGATGCGAGCGGTACGATTGTGTTTAAAGATTTAAAGGTGCTTACGAAAGAAGCAAAGGTCTTTTTGGGGCAGGAGGAGATCTTATTAACCGCCATGGAATACCGTTTGCTTCTGGTACTATTGCAGAATAAGGGAATTGTTCTCTCAAGAAATAATTTGCTGGAAAATCTGTGGGATGTGGACGGTGATTTTGTCAACGACCTATGAATGGCGTTGTGGTGGTGCTCCGTGTACTGGTAAATGGATTTATTGTGTTGATCTCGCTGATTTCTCTGGCAAATATTGTGAATTCCATCTCTACCGGGGTAGTCCTTCGGAGAAAGGAATTTGCGATGCTGAAATCGGTTGGTACGACGCCAAAGGGATTTCATAAGATGATCTATCTGGAAAGTGCATTTTATGGGATCAAAGCATTGCTTTTTGGAATCCCGATCAGTATTTTCCTCAGCTATCTTCTTATGAAAGCAGCCGGAGAGACGGGAATGGCATTTATTATTGATGTCAAGTTATATCTGATCGTGATCGTTACGGTATTTTTGATCATTGGCATTTCCATGTTTTATGCGATGCGAAAGATCAAAGATGATTCGATCGTGGAAACCTTAAAATTGGAACTGAACTAAAAGAGGATAAGAAAAAGAGGCCATCGCTAGATGACCTCTCAGACTGTAGACAAACGACCTCCACAAAGCATTGCTTTGTGGAGGTATTTTTTATCATTTTCAATTTTTAGTCATTTCAAATTCTATAAAATCATAAATATTCGCTATTCTATGCCGTCTGCAAGTTCCATTCCTGCTGGTATTTTGCCTGTTTCTTTAAATTCATGCACGCAAAAGTCAACGCGACTTTCATCTTCATCCGCGCTTTGCCATACATTTGGG
>JBNMLP010000034.1:0-8195 GCA_050874905.1 Lachnospiraceae bacterium | reverse complement strand
TCGTGATCTGTGGATTGCTGAGCTTTTTGGAATCCTCTATAACAGTTTTCATCTATCTCTCCTTTTCTTCCAGCCGGTAAATACGTTTGGCATTTGCCATCGTTACCTCGTACACCTCTTCCACGGGAACCTGCTTGATCTGTGCAATCTTCTCCGCCACATACGGAAGGTAACGGGAGGTATTACGTTTGCCACGGTAAGGCACCGGAGCCATATAGGGGCAATCCGTTTCCAGCACAATATGGGAAAGCGGAATATCTTCCACTACCTCCACTAATCGTCTGGCATTTTTAAATGTCACCACACCGCCAACACCAATATCAAATCCCAGCTTGATAAACTCGCGTGCCATCTCTTTGGAATAACCAAAGCAGTGAATGATCCCGGTAAGGGAATCGCCATGATGCTCCTTTAACAGCCGCATCGTATCCTCTGCCGCATCCCGGCTATGCACAATGACCGGCATCTTTTCCTGATAAGCAATTTCAAGCTGCGCTGCAAACCACTTTTGCTGTATGCTTCTCACCGGATCTTCGTAATAATAGTCCAGCCCGATCTCGCCAAGTGCGACGACCTTCTCCTCCCGACACCACGCTGCCAGTTGTGCAAGTGCCGCCTCATCAAGCTCCTCTACATGATCCGGATGCACGCCAACGCTTGCATAGATTGGTGCATGTGTTTTCGCAAGCTCCATACATTGTTTTGACGTCTCCATGCTGGACGCTACATTGACCAGATAAGAAACGCCTGCCTCAAATACCCGTGCAAGCTCCTCTTCCCGATCTTCATTATATTTGTCATCCTCAAAATGAGCATGTGTTTCAAATATCATATCTGTCTCCTTATCGCAACATTTCCTGTCCCTTTATCTTAGCACATTTTCATTATTTGTGGAAATAGAACTTGCGTACAAACATCCTGCATTATACAATAGAAGCAGGACACTATATGCGCCGCCTTTCTTTTTTTCAGGTTGAAAGGATTCCATCCTGTTACGGAGTCAGAACATCATGATTGATGAATACAGATCCGGACGATGAGCCCCTCTGTGAGGTTTGGTGTTTTTCATGGCACGCTTTCGCTTATGTTGCATGTCGCAACGGTGCGTAAGGTTCCAAAATACGGAACCTAAGCACCGGCGCATGCAAATCAGCCAGAAAAACACCAAAATCTCACTGGGGCATTACGCCCGGATACTGTAATTATACATCGAAACGAAAAAGCAATAAGTCTTTCCAAAAGACGAAGACGACAAGACCTTTCCAGAATACCGACTTACAATGCGTACGGCTGCAAGGCAAAAATCATGAAAACAGGCAACTGTAACAGGATGGAATCCTAACTTAAATATAAGAAAGGCTCCGCATATTAGATAGATTTCAAATATGGAGGTTTGTTATGAGGTATATATTACAGGATTTGGATTATAAAAAGGTACATATCGGTCCGGCTCGTTTTTCTCTGGATCTGAGTGACGGCAGTGAGCGCGGCGAATACGTGGATCAGGACTACATTCTGGCAAAGCTTGGTCGTCCTCACCGCGGTATCAACCTGATGTTTTGCTACTATCCACTGGACGAAAGCTGGCCAAAGCGTGCCCGGCATGCATTTTCTGATCAGGTGATCGAATTTCAGTGGGATTATCCGTATGATGATTATTTTCCATATACCGGAGGTCTGGAAGGTGACCGCGATCACGAACCGTTTCGCATGATGCGTGATGTCAGACGCCACGGACAGGATGTAATCCTTACGATGACGATCGATCCACGCATCAGCGATGAACAAATCCGTGCGATCGCAGAGGATTTAAAAACGTTTGGACGGATGCAGCTTCGGATCAACCACGAAGCGACCGGTACCTGGTTCAGCTTTGGAAAACGGGCATCCTACGAGGAGGTTGGTGCTTTTTTCTGTCATGCCGCCGAACTGATCCATGAGATTGCCCCGCAGATCCAGATCATCATCTGCATTGGCGGTATGGAAGATCCTTCCAACGAAGCCGCCGGTCCTCTTTGCAAAAAGGGAGATCCTATGCTTCTTGAGGAGGCATTTAAAAACACTATTCCTGCTGCCGATATCTGGTCGGTAGACAAATACATGGCACTGCACTGGGGCTGGCCGATCGATGTTGCAGACGAAACGACCAACCAGTACAAACGCTGCAGTGTTTCCCGTACCTACGAGCTTACCAGACTGAGTTTTGAACGCTACAAAGAATTAAACGGCGGTGTTGCCAAACCTATGGTCATGAGTGAATTTAACTCCGACGGAGATGTGGTCGGTCCCTACGACCAGATTGCCATGATGAAAGAATTTTTTAAGCTGCGGGAAGAAGACAAGGAAGACTGGCTGAGCGCGATCACATTTTATCAATTCCGCGACCGCGGACGTTTAGGTCTGGAGATTGAAGATCCAAACAATGAAAATGTCGGCATAGAACAGCCGATCTTAAAAGAATACCGGGATCTGTTACACAGCCCGTTGTGCCTTCCTGTTGTCACCGATGCAAAAGAAGAAACGAACCTTTCTTTACGCTATGGCAGTTTAGAGGATGCCACCGGAATCCAGCTCACACTCTCTTTAGAAAATGAGCCTGTTTTTTTAGAGTTAAATTTTGATGAACAGACAAGCAGGGACAACCTGATGATCTGCTGTAATGAACGCTGGTTCTACAAGGCAAGTGGTGTCGATTTTGTGGATCTGATGCCTCTTTACTACATGTTCCCGGATAGCGGAAAACAAGACGACGGTACAAGAAGTCTTACCCTGACGTTTTATGCTCCACCGGAAAACGGAGAAAATGTTGAGGATGGACATGAGGACTGGATGATCAATTATTATCATACCTTAGCCGGACTTCCAACTCTGCGTGTCGAGTATGATCCTATCGTACCGGAAAATAAAGGACAATATGATCTGCAAAATCCAAATATGTAACAGCATTAAAAAAATCTATCCTGTGAAATACGGGATAGATTTTTTTATGTGCAAAAGTTTACTGCAATACCACTAACCGGTCACCCACCTGCTGCAAAGCAGGATCGTGTGTGACTAACAGGATCGTTTTGCCTTGTCTGTTTAATTCTTTTAATATTTGGATCACCATGTCGGCATTTTCTCTGTCAAGCGAGCCTGTCGGTTCATCCGCCAGCACAACACTGCATTTCTTAAGCATCAACCTTGCTAATGCAACTCTTTGCTGCTCTCCACCCGATAACCGATATACCTTTTCTTCCGTTTTATCTGCTAATCCTACTCTTTCTAATGCTTCTTCCATAGTACAACCGGTTCGATAGCGCGGCTTGATCATCTCAAGATTCTGCTTTACTGTCTTTTGCTCAACCAGCGCAAAATTCTGAAACAGAAAGCCAACAGTCTGACGGAAATAATTTAACTGTGTATTCCGTTTCCCCACTACACTGCCATCCACCGCAATAACACCGGAATCATACGCTTCAATCCCACCGATCATGTTAAGCAGTGTCGTTTTTCCGCAGCCGCTTTTCCCCATAACCACTACAAACTCACCACCGTCAATCTTCAAATTAAAGTCATGAAAAAGCATTTGTTTTCCAAATTGCTTGGTCAGATTTCTGATCTCGATCATAAAGATCCCCCTTTCAATATTTTTACAAGCTGCAGCTTTTCCTGACGCCATATAAAAAATAGAATTGTGATCAGATCAAGCACAAACAAAATTCCGTTTCCCAGCAAAAGGAAAGCAATCTTAGGAAGCGGATACCACCATGCCAGCACAATACCTGCCAACACACTTATCACATAAATCGCCAGTGTAATACCGATCATTTTCCTGTTGCGCTGCCAGACACTGTAACCCAGTATTTTTTGAATTGCCAGTTGAATGGCATTTACTTGAAATTCCATTCTCACAATTGCAATATTGATCAGACATTGAAATCCGCATACGATCAAAAGCATCACTACATTCAGCAATACCGTCCGTTTTTTCTGATTCCAATGATAGGTATAGTTCTCCCATACATTTTCCAGCACATAGGCATCCTCATAGTTTTCCCTGGCAGAAAATTCCTTCATCTGTTTCTGATCGACCCGAATTAACAGCTCATCAAAATTCCAGAGAGTGTTGCTGCCTTTCTCCTGCATCTGACAAACGATCACCGGATTCTTCACCCACTCACTCTGTTCGCTGCGACGGACATTTTGTGCAATTACCTTTACCGGACTTTTATATGTTACAATTTTCGTGCTTTCATCCTGAAGAAGTCCCTTTAAATAGTTGATATCGTCCGACGAAAGCGAGAATTGTTCCGGAAGTAGAATAAAATTATCCTGCCCCATGTTCTTATATTCAAAATCCGGAATACACCTTTCAAGATAAGAACATGCATTTTTATTTGCTACGATCACACCACTTTTTTCCGATTCATTTAAATATAGATCCTTACCTATGGAAATAATGGAAGCTTGATCCTTGTATGTTTCATAAAAATTACGCTCCAGTGATTCCGAATCCTCATCTGTTAAAAAATGGACATAACAGTAGTCTCTGTATTGCTGATAAAAAGATCTTTGCTCATAATATTTGGCACAGTCATAAAGCTGCACAATATTAGCCGACAAAAGAAGAATTGCCGCAACATTTGTAATCGTTTTGATCACATAATTGGCATACAGAACCGTGCGGGAAACGCGGTCACCGGAAAGCACTTTTTTCACATTGTAAAAAAACATATTGAAATAAATGAAACTGTTTCCTATACAAAGCAGCAGGAAAAATTCTCTCTGCATCGGAATCGGAGAAGCCGTTTGCGTCATCTGTCTCACGACCACATACGATAGAAAGTACGCTGCCAAATACACCAATATATCGATCACGATATTCTTTAATACAATGACAGAAATCCTTTCTCCTAAAGAAATCCTCAAAAAATTCTCTTTTTTCCGGAGGAGACTTTCGTACAGCGTAAAAGAACCGAGCACGAGCATCGTCATGATCCAGACAAATGCCAGCTGGCATTGCATAAGATGATGATTCCGGCTGCCATCCTGTTTCGGAAATGCTCCCGCATAGGTATCACTTAATTCCTGTTTATAGTGAACCATATCCTTATATTTTCCAATAAGGTAATAGGTCGGTTCTTTTGCCAGTTCTTTTTTTGATAACTGCTGATAATCATGATATCTAACCTCGCAGCTTCCCGTCAGCAGACTGTTTCTTTGTCCATATAAAATATCATATTGGGAGGAAAGTGTTTTTTTGGTTCGTTCATCTCCATAAAGATCTATCGTTTCCTGATGCCAATTGACGATCACATCTTCCGCATAAAAAATATCCAATTGATGCTCTCTTGCTTTTTCAAATATATCACAGATCATCTTTTCCTGTGTGATCCCTTCCTGTGGATAATACGTAACACAGTAGAAATCTTCGATAAACACCGAGAGATAATTCTGATAGATTTCGGAGGAGGTGAGCATTGCCAGCAATATTATCATGCAGCTTAACAAAACCTTTATATATTTCATCAAAGCCCCCATTTCTCCCTGACTTTTTGCAATAACAGAGTGATGTTATTTTTCTCGGAAGTAAACCGCTCTAAATCTTCTTTGGACAGATTTTCTTTTAATTCACCATTTTGGTCAATCTTTATTTCACAAGATGCATAGGCAGTTTCATCTTTTGTTTGCTCTTTGATATAATTTATTATCACACCATACTCATTCTTGCCAAACAACTTTGGCCATACCACGATATCCACTGAGTTACCAGAAACATCCAAACCCGACTGATTCATTTTACGATTTGTGGAAATTCCCACATTAAACGTATAATGCAGATAATCCGGTGCAACCGTACTGTATGTATAACTCAGCTTTTCCTGCTCCGATACGGTGGCTGCTGCTGTTCGAAACGGTTGATAATACATTAGGTAATAGCATAACCAGACAATATTTAAAAGTAAAAATAGTATCACGAAAGCCAAAATAATAATTTTCAATGCTTTTTTCTGCAATTTCACACCTCATTCATTTAACAATGATCATAAGCGGCTATGCAAAACTGCTTATTCATAGTAAACAGTTGCAAAAGCCGCTATGATTTATTACATTAATCTAACACTGCAGCTGTTGCCATATAATATGTAACATTTCTTTTATAGTCTATATTCACTATAACATATATTATTTAACAAAGAAACGAATTTGGGATGAGTGGTCAAAATTTGCGGATGAACGGTCATTTTGTTGTTTTTTATCCCACGTCCTCACGCACTCTTCCATCACAGATCTCAATCTGTCGATCACACTGCGCTGCTACTTCTTTGTCATGCGTAATGATCACGATCGAAAATAATAAAGATACACATCTTCCAGATTTATCCTATCCTTCACCAGTCTGCCCTCTGCAACCATTTCATCACTGGTTATTCTTAGAGCCACACCTGTTTGTGTCTGAATAATATTTGCATTTGGATAACGCATAAGCATTTTTGCAATATCCTCTTTTTCACAATTAAGTTCCCAGACCTTCCCCTGCATATTCGCAATAAGTTTCTCAGGTTTCCCCTTTGCAATTACACTTCCTCGTTTCATAACCAGAATATAATCTGCTATACTTTCGATATCACTTACCACATGAGTAGCCAGTAATATGCACTTATCTTTAGAAAGTTCCAAAATCATATTTCTTATATGGATTCGCTCTTTAGGATCAAGTCCCGCCGTCGGTTCATCCAAAATGAGTATCTCGGGATTGCCAAGCACCGCCTGTGCTAACATTACACGTTGTCGCATTCCACCTGATAATGTGGATATCCTCATATTTTTCTTTTCAGTTAAATTTACCCTCTCCAATATTTCATCAATCTGACACTGATACTCTTTTTTGGTTAATCCTTTGATTTCTGCCATATATTTCAAAAACATCCCCACAGAAAAGGCTTCAAAATATCCACTCTGCTGCGGCATATACCCAAGCAAACTTCGATATTCTTTTCCCAGCGAAATGATATCCTGTTTATCTAACAAAATATCCCCCTTTGTGCGTTTCAAATTATCCGTCAATAAATTTATCAACGTTGACTTTCCAGCTCCATTTTCCCCTAAAATACCATATATACCAGGATAAAATGTAAGATTCATGGACTGTAACGCTGTAAATGATCCAAATTTTTTTTCTAATGCTACAACTTCCAACGTTTTCATACAATACCTCACTTTTCATTCCAGTGTTTTGTGACATATATTCTTGCAAATACATAGATTGTAATACACAAACCTAAATATGCAAACAACTCCCATACAGATACAAGATAAGAAAGCCTTATTCCCGAAAGTCCCTGCACTAAAGAGAATATTCCTGCATCACCCAATTTAGCTATAATGATTTCTTCCACTCCGATTACTATCATCGTCATGAAAGCTCCCTTACCCCCACCCACTGTCTCAGAACACAGCAGTATAATAGATGAGATTGCCATCATGGAAGCCAGCCTGCATCCTGTCAGCAAAATAAAAAATTGAGCAATCGATAGGTTTATCGGGTAATTTTCACATAAAAACACAGAAGAAAATGAAGCTGACAGATCTTTCGGTGCATATTGACAAAAAATACTAACCGCCCGAATAAAAGACAGCAGGATCAAGTAAATTATATTCGCCCTAAGTATCGCCCTAAATTTATAATGAACATAATTACTTCGTCCATTTTTAGCTGCTTTCATTACAAACCTGATCCCCTTTTTTGAATCACTTGAAAAATAATCAAAGGAACTGACAAGCATTACGGTAAGCAGTAAAAAAGTCATTAAAATTTTATCATATTCCGAGTTTTTTCCGAAAATTCTTTCATAAGAATTTTGATTTACAATAACCACATGCCGATTCTGTTTTCTGTGATCTCTTAACTGCACATATTCCTGTTTCAATTCCTCAATTGCTTCTTTGTACAGCATCTGCTGTTCTACATACAACTTTTCACTTTGCAATTGTTCATAATCAATCTTGGACTCTCTATATTGCTGCAAAGCTATTTTATAATGTGTCTTGAGATTGCTTAACTCATTTTCCTTGTGAGAAAGGATCAGTTGAGCGTCACAACGGACTAATCAGAAGGTTTATCCCCAAAGGTAAACGAATTGATCAGTTCGATGTCCAGGCTATCATTGATGTTGAAACCTGGATAAATAGCCTTCCAAGAAAGCTTCTGG
>JBNMLP010000033.1:0-8430 GCA_050874905.1 Lachnospiraceae bacterium | reverse complement strand
AATGTGAACTTCTTGTTCTCCTCATCCATAACGATGTCGCCACAACCAGATACACAGCAGGTACCCATACCACGTGCTACTACGGCAGCGTGTGATGTCATACCACCACGTACTGTTAAGATACCCTGAGAAGCTTTCATACCAGTGATATCCTCTGGAGATGTCTCAAGACGAACAAGAACAACCTTCTCACCGTTTGCATTCCATGTCTCAGCATCTTCTGCAGTAAATACAACCTTACCACAAGCAGCACCAGGAGAAGCTCCAAGTCCCTTACCAAGTGGAGTAGCAGCCTTTAATGCAGCAGCATCGAACTGTGGATGAAGCAGTGTATCTAAGTTACGAGGATCGATCATAGCAACTGCCTCTTCTGGAGTCTTATGTCCCTCGTCTACTAAATCACAAGCAATCTTTAATGCAGCAGGAGCTGTTCTCTTACCGTTACGGCACTGTAACATGTAGAGCTTCTTGTTCTCTACTGTGAACTCCATATCCTGCATATCATGGTAGTGGTTCTCTAAGATATCACATACCTTGATGAACTCTTCATATGCCTCTGGGAACTCCTGCTCCATCTGTGCGATTGGCATTGGAGTACGAACACCGGCAACAACGTCCTCACCCTGAGCGTTCTTTAAGAACTCACCCATTAACTTATTCTCACCAGTAGCAGGGTCACGAGTAAATGCAACACCAGTACCAGACTCATCATTTAAGTTACCGAATACCATAGGCATTACGTTAACTGCAGTACCCCATGAGTAAGGGATGTCGTTATCACGACGATATACGTTTGCACGAGGGTTGTCCCATGAACGGAATACAGCCTCAACTGCTAACTTCAACTGCTCTACAGGATCGGAAGGGAAATCCTGACCTAACTGGTTCTTGTACTCAGCCTTGAACTGCTCTGCTAAAGTCTCCAGATCAGCAGCAGTAAGCTCAACGTCGTACTGAACGCCCTTCTCTTCTTTCATCTTATCGATCAACTGCTCGAAATACTTCTTACCAACTTCCATTACAACGTCAGAGAACATCTGAATGAAACGTCTGTAAGAATCATATACGAAACGCTCAAATGTAGGGTCTGGATTACCAGCGATCATAGCAGCTACTACTTCGTCATTTAAACCAAGGTTTAAGATGGTATCCATCATACCAGGCATGGAAGCACGAGCACCAGAACGTACAGATACTAACAGAGGATTGGTCTTATCACCAAACTTCTTGCCGTTGATCTCTTCCATCTTCTTTACACCGTCCATGATCTGGCTCATGATCTCATCATTGATCTTACGTCCATCCTCATAGTACTGTGTACAAGCCTCTGTAGTTACCGTAAATCCCTGTGGTACCGGAAGACCGATTGAAGTCATCTCAGCAAGGTTCGCACCCTTACCACCAAGTAAGTTACGCATGGTCATGTCGCCTTCGCTAAACATATACACCCATTTTGCCATTGTCTAGTTACCTCCTAAAAATATTTTGTAAGCCTGTCCATCCTGATGCCCCTTTCATGGCAGAAAGGCGCAACTCACCTATAGACAGCAGGCCGCTAATCACATTATAACATATTATTGCCACAAGAAAAGCCTTTTTTTGCGCTTTTTTAAAAAAAGAGAAGGAAGCGATCGCTTCCTCCTCGTAATTATTATTTTTTACCATTCAAATTTCTTTTCAAAGTATGCTTTTAAGTCTTCGATCTTGATACGCTCCTGTTCCATGGTATCGCGGTCACGTACTGTCACTGCTCCATCTTCTTCGGAATCAAAATCATACGTAACACAGAACGGCGTACCGATCTCGTCCTGACGACGGTAGCGTTTTCCGATGTTACCTCTGTCATCAAACTCACAGTTATAATACTTGGAGAGTTCTGCATACACCTTCTCTGCGCCTTCATTCAACTTCTTGGAAAGTGGAAGCACACCAATCTTCACTGGTGCTAATGCAGGATGGAAATGAAGAACGGTACGAACGTCCGGCTTCTCCTCTGTTCCAATATTCTCCTCATCGTATGCTGCACATAAAAATGCCAGTACCACACGGTCAGCACCGAGCGATGGCTCGATTACATAAGGAATATATTTCTCATTCTTCTCATTGTCAAAGTATTCCATGGACTCACCGGATGTATTCTGGTGCTGGGTCAGGTCGTAATCGGTACGGTCTGCAATCCCCCAAAGCTCGCCCCATCCGAATGGGAACTTAAACTCAAGATCCGTGGTACCCTTAGAATAGAAGCAAAGCTCCTCCGGGCTGTGATCTCTTGCACGCATTTCATCCTCTTTGATACCAAGCTTTAACAGCCAGTCAATACAGAACTGTCTCCAGTAGCTGAACCACTCCATATCGGTTCCCGGCTCACAGAAGAACTCTAATTCCATCTGCTCAAACTCACGGGTACGGAACGTAAAGTTACCCGGTGTGATCTCATTACGGAAGGACTTACCGATCTGACCGATACCAAACGGAATCTTCTTTCTTGAGGTACGCTGTACATTCTTGAAGTTGACGAAAATACCCTGTGCCGTCTCCGGACGAAGATATACCGTATTCTTTGCATCCTCGGTTACACCCTGGAACGTTTTAAACATCAGATTGAACTGACGGATATCAGTAAAATTGTGTGCACCACAGGATGGACAGCAAATGTTTTTCTCCTCGATGTAATTCATCATCTCTTCATTGCTCCAGCCGTCTACGCTGCCCTCGATCTCAATCCCATGCTCAAACATGTAATCCTCGATCAGCTTATCGGCACGATGGCGTTCCTTACATTCTTTACAGTCCATCAACGGATCGGAAAATCCGCCCAGATGACCGGAAGCCACCCATGTCTGTGGATTCATTAAAATGGCACAATCCACACCTACATTATATGGATTCTCCTGAATAAACTTCTGCCACCATGCCTTTTTTACGTTGTTCTTCAGCTCCACACCAAGATTGCCATAATCCCATGTATTCGCAAGACCGCCGTAAATCTCAGAACCCGGATAAATAAATCCACGCGATTTACACAGTGCTACAATTTTGTCTAATGTCTTTTCCATACTGACACCTCTTCCTATCTTATTTACAATATCTTATTGTAACGGGTAATTCCCATATTTTCAACCTTTAAATGTCATTTGTTCTATGCAAATGATCATTTTCCCCGGAGCATGCGCACGATCTGGATCAATAGTGTAGGGAACAGTGCACCCCCTAAGATCATACCATACTGTTTTAACGTAAGCGGTGCGATCGCAAATAATTGATGAAGCGGAGGAAGCAGTAACACTGCGGCAAGCAGCAGTACTCCCGTCAAAAACGCGCCCAGACTGTACCAGTTTCTGCGGAATCCAATCTTTTTTAAGGAATATGCGCTCCGGCAGTTAAAGCCATGAAACAAACGTGCAAGTGTCAGCGTTGCAAATGCCATCGTACTTGCCGTTGCAGCATTTACACGGAAGCCCTCATACCAGCTCACCATTGTGCAGACTGCGATCAACGCTCCCTGCCATCCGATCTGGAACAGGAAATGCTTCGTTAAGATTCCTTCCTTCGGATCTCTCGGCGGCTGTTTCAGCAGATTTTTCTCTGCCGGTTCCATCCCGATCGCAAGTGCCGGCAGAGAATCCGTGAGCAGATTGATAAACAGCAAATGTACCGGCTGGAACGGAACCGGAAGGGCGAGCAACGAAGTGTAAAGCACTGCAAAAATTCCTGCCATATTACCGGAAAGCAGAAATTCGATCGCATTTTTAATATTACGGTAAACATTCCGGCCGTTGGCAACCGCCTTGATGATCGTTGCAAAATTATCATCCGACAGGATCATGGAAGCCGCATCCTTGGATACCTCTGTTCCTGTGATTCCCATTGCCACACCAATATCCGCCTTTTTCAAAGCCGGAGCATCGTTGACACCGTCCCCGGTCATTGCCACGATATTACCACGTTTCTGCCACGCTTCCACAATGCGTATCTTGTTTTCCGGCGATACCCGCGCATAGACAGAGATGTGCGTGATCTTCTCGTCCAGTTCTTCCTCCGACATGACATCCAGCTCCGGACCAACCACAACCAGATCTCCCTCTTTAAAAATACCGATCTGCTTTGCGATCGCCGTCGCCGTTACCTTATGATCGCCCGTGATCATGATCGGGCGAATCCCCGCAGTAACCGCATCTGCCACTGCATCTACAGACTCCTCACGCGGCGGATCAATCATCGAGATCAGACCTAAAAAGGTAAGCTCCTGTTCCGAATCAAGATTGAGCTCCTCCCCTGCCCGCATTTCCTTTTTGGCAAATGCCAGCACGCGAAGTCCCTGCTCAGAAAATTCCAGATTCTTCTTTATAATGGTATCTTTGTCTTCCTGAGTGATCGCTCTTACGCCCTCTTTCGTAGAAATGCGCACCGTGCGGTCAAGCAAAACATCCAATGCTCCTTTGGTAAACATCACCGTCTGCTCCCCCTGCTGATACAGGGTACTCATCAATTTGCGATCCGAATCAAATGCCAGTTCACTAAGACGCGGATGTTCCGCTCTCAGCTTCGCCACATCCCATTTTTCCGTATCCAGCATTGCAAGCAGAGCGAACTCGGTTGGATCACCAATCCCTACGCCGTCTACAATGGAAGAATCATTGTTGAGCACCGCATTGAGCAAAAGCTCCTTTTGCACAGAACCTGCGGCATCAAGCTGCTTCGGTGTGATCGTTTCCCCATCGGCAAAAATATGCTGCACGGTCATTTTATTCTGTGTTAATGTTCCTGTTTTATCGGAGCAGATAACGGAAACACAGCCCAAACTTTCTACGGCTTTTAAATCCTTGATGATCGCATTTTGCTGCGCCATTTTCTGCGTTCCCATCGCCTGTACGATCGTCACGATCGAACCAAGTGCCTCCGGAATTGCAGCCACTGCCAGCGCAACCGCAAACATCAAGGAATCGATGATCTTCATATCCCGGTAAATGCCAAGCAGAAATACGACAACACAAATACCCATGATCGCCAGTGCAAGCTTGCTGCTGAACTGATCCAGACTCACCTGAAGCGGAGTTTTTTTCTCCTTTGTATCGTTCATGAGGCGGGCAATCTTTCCCATTTCCGTCTGCATTCCGGTTTCCGTTACAACAACGGTTGCGCGTCCATAGGTCACAAGGCTTCCGGAATACACCATATTTTTCCGGTCAGCAAGAGCCGCCTCCTCCAGGATCACACCGTCCTCTTTGTCCACATTGGTGGATTCTCCGGTCAGTGAGCTTTCATTCACCTGCAGGGAATAATTATGAAGAATACGCCCATCCGCTACAACCAGATCGCCCGCTTCCAGCTCCAAAATATCCCCCGGCACAACATCCTTAGAAGCAACAGCCATCTTTACCCCATTCCGGCGCACCTTTGCGCATGGTGCCGATAATGATTTTAAGCTGTCCAATGATTTCTGTGCCTTACTGTACTGTGCCGTTCCCAAAATCGCATTTAAGATCAGAACAGCAATGATTACGATCGTGCTCTCCGCATTTCCGGAAACGGCAGAGATCACGGCGGCAATGATCAGGATGATCACGAGCAGATCACAAAACTGTCGCAGGAACACTTCTAATAAGCTCTTCTTTTTCCCTTCCACAAGCTCATTGCTTCCGTACTCGTCGAGCCGTTCTTTTACCTGCACAGCCGTCAAGCCATCTTCCCTGCTGTCCAAATGGAGCATTACATGCTTTCCTGTCTCTTTGTACCATTCTTTCATCGTCATTCCTCCAACTCCTACTATTATGTACCAACGTCTGGTGCGTCATGCGACAGTCTGGAAAAGAGAAAATAAAAAGAGACTCTTAATGCAGAACAAAAGCTATGCTTTGTTTTCTCTGCATTAAAAGTCTCATAACCGAATCGTATGCTATTCCGGCATGCACCACCAGGTGAAAATCACCGAGATTGTTGACAGTGCATCTAAACTACTCCCTCTTAACCGTATCCAATTGTCGCAAAAAACTTATCCGTATTATAGAGGAGGACAAGCAGCATTGTCAAGGAAAAATTTTCGGCAGCTTTCAAAGAGTTTAGCATACCAATACCACGGAATAGAAAACAGTCTTGTGAAGCAGCCGCAATTACAGCACATACTCCGAAAGCATTCTTCCTATCTTTCCAATGTCCACTGCCCCTTTAAATTCAAACTGCGCCGTAAAGCCATTGGTAAACATGACAAATAATTCTGAATCAGGAAACAGTTCCATAAATCCCGGTGTCTGAATGGAGAAATATTGGATCTTGGAATACGGCATCGTTGCAAAAGATTTTCTTTTTCCCGTAATTCCCTGCACGTCAATCGAAATGATCCGCTTATTGGTAAATACCAACTGATCGCGAACTGTCTGAAAAGCAAATTCGATCTGTTCTCCTGCGATCAATAACCCGTCCACCTCGCTGCGCACAGCATCTGTATTGATTGGTTTTAAATTAAATACGCTGTTAGTGTTAAAGTTTACTGCCATATGAAATCCTCCTTGTTGTTTGTTGTTATTTAGTTATCATTATGAAAAGGTTTGTATTCTGCGACCATGCCTAAGTCCTGCTCTGCTTGTGTAGAATACGCAACATTTTTATTGCTTTCAAATGGTATTACCACTTCTGTATTATCTGTCCATAATTCACACTGACTAATCACCGTGTCTATAGCATATTCATAATCTTCTGGCGGGTAATGATATTTTTTCAGAAGTCTTTTTACCATTTTCCGCATGGTTGCTCTTGCTGTTTCTTTTTTCTGCCAATCAAGCGTGCGATTTTTGCGAAGCATTTCCGTTAATGCTTTTGTTAATTCAATTAACTCTTTATTCTCATAAAAATCTTTAATATGCTCCGGTTTGGTTAATGCATCATAAAAAGCCAGTTCTTCCTGAGATAATCCAAGTTTTTGACCATTCTTATAGAGATTTGCGATTTCTTCCGCTGTTTTTATTAATTCTTTGATTACTTCCTCGTTCGTTATCAAACCATTATAATAAGAATTCATTAATTGTGTAATCTTCTCTGAAAATTTCTGTGACTGCACTACATTTGTCCTTTTATACAAGGACACCTGCTCCGACATCAGTTTCTTCAAAATTTCTACCGCAATATTCTTTTCCTTCATCCGTGAAATTTCATCTAACACCGCCGGATCAAACAGATTAAAATTCTCTCCACCTGATTTACTACTATCAAATAAACTTATTACTCCTTCGCTCTGTACTGCTGCTTTTAACAATTCATTAATTTGATCGTTAATCTGTGCAAGTGACAATGTTTTACCACCTGTGCCACCATAGGTAATCTTCATAATCGTAGAGCGAACTGCTTCCATATATGCCGCCTCAAGTCTCTCCTGTTCTGTCAGCATACTGGAGCAAAGTGATTTGGATTGCCTCAAAAGCATTGCCTCTTTCAAAAATAAATCCTTCAATTCCGTCTTTGTTGCATCCAAAACAAAATTGACACCACCCGTAATTGCCTTTGCTCTGGCAAGAGGAGTACCATTCATAAATCCACTAAAGTCAAATCCATGCAACAAATCCTTACACACCTGCAATTTTTCTTCAAATTTTGGATAGGCAACCTTTGCAATATTCATATCTCCATACCTGGATTGATCCCGTTTGGTATACTCTTTCATTGCCGTTTTTAACGCAGAGGCAATTCCCACGTAATCTACAATTAATCCACCTTCCTTATCTTTAAATACACGATTGACACGTGCGATTGCCTGCATCAAATTATATCCGTGCATCGGTTTGTACACGTACATTGTTGCCAAAGAAGGGACATCAAAACCTGTCAACCACATATCTACCACAATGGCAATTTTCATCGGATCATCATTATCCTTGAATTTTCTTGCCAGCTCCTCTTTGTGTGCTTTCGTACCGATAATCTCTTTCCAATCTTCCGGATCATTATTTCCCCCAGTCATCACAACCCCAATTTTATCTTTCCACGTTGGGCGTATCTCCAAAATACGCCGATAAATTTTCATTGCAATTGGACGTGAGTAGGCTACAATCATAGCTTTTCCTGTCAATAAACCTGCTCGATATTTTTCATAATGCTGTACAATATCATCACACAAAGATGCAATCGTAGAATCTGCTCCTAATACACTTTCCATCTGACCTAACATTTTCTTACTCTTATCAACAGTTGCCGCATCTGCCTGCTGTTCCAAAACATCATAAGTAGAATCAATTAATGCCAGTGTATTGGCATCTAATTTCAAATGAACAACCCTGCTTTCATAATAAACAGGACGGGTACTCAGATACATCTTATCACAATGAGGAGTTAAAGTCACTCACGCGTTATCGTTTTGACAAAGTAAAAGAACGGGCAAAACTAAAATCTTCCATTTCCAGACTTGTTTGTATCCTTTTCCCTGAATTAGAGAAAATTGTT
>JBNMLP010000032.1:0-9189 GCA_050874905.1 Lachnospiraceae bacterium | reverse complement strand
CTCTTTTTTTCCCTATTCTAATTCCAGTACAACACTTTGATATCCGTCTAATATGATCTCTTGTTTTGTCAGCTCCACGTTAGAAAGGTTGTTTAACAGCACTTCCCGTACCGCTCCCGGAAGGGAAACTGCCCGACGTTCCTTCTGATAATTGACCATTACCAAAAGTCTCTGTGCCTCTGTCCTACGGTAATAAGCGATCAAATTGGTTTTCTCCGGCAAGTATGGTTCAAAAATACCATCCACCAATGTATCATGATAACGCTCCTGCTTTCTTAACGCGATCATTGCCTTATAATAATGATACACGGAAGCAGGATCTTCCTGCTCTGCCGCTACATTGATCTTTTCATAGAGAGGATTTACTTTGATCCATGGCTTTCCTGTAGAAAAACCGGCGTACTGTTCGGCACTCCACTGCATTGGAGTTCTTGCATTATCCCGGCTGTATCTTACTGCGGCAGCCAGTGCGTCTTCCTCTGAAAGCCCTGCGGCAAGCTCGGCTTCATATTCATTGATCGTTGAAACATCATCAATTTCATCCATACTTGTAAAGGCACAATTTTCCATACCGATTTCCTGTCCCTGATAGATGAACGGGATTCCTCTTAAAAAGAAATAAACCGTAGCCAATGCTTTTTTACTCGTATCAGAAAGATCCTCTTTTGGAATATAACGGGATACACCACGCATCTCATCATGATTTTCAATAATATTGGACAGATAACCAATTGTATTGATCCGCTCCTGGCTGGAAAAAATTGCCTCTTTATACGTTTCTGCCGTCACTTCTTCATATTCATGACAAAGGCCGTGTTTTCCGATAAGGTGCGGACCAAAATCGAACTGGGAGAAAAAATAACCATTTTCTCCGACAAATGCTGCAAGCTCCTCCGGCTTTTCACCGAACACTTCCCCTACAGAAAATGCATCATACCGGGCAAGCGTCTGCTCTTTCATCTCCGCTAAAAATTCTCCGATTCCATCCGAATCCATCACCAGATGATCAATATCCGAAAGTCCATCCTCCCGGTCTACCGGATAATCACGAAACGGAAGACGCTTTTTGATGTTGATGATCGCATCGACACGAAATCCTGCAATCCCCTTCGCAAGCCACCAGTTCATCATGTCATACACTTCATTTCGAAGCTCTTCATTTTCCCAGTTAAGATCCGGCTGTTCCTTATGGAAAGAATGATAATACAGATAGTCGGGCTGCCCCGGAAGCTCATCCCACACACTGCCGCCAAAATAAGCACGTACGTTAGAAGGCCGCCCCTGCGCTTTTTTGCGGATGTAAAAATATTTCCCGTATTTTCCTTCCGGATCTTCGCATGCTTTTTGAAACCAAATATGCTCGCTGGAACAATGGTTCACAACCAGATCCATGATCAGTTTCATATCTCGTTTTTTCATTTCCAAAAGAAGCTTGTCCATTGTCTGCATATCCCCAAACAACGGATTGATCTGTTTATAGTCCGAGATATCATATCCCTGATCGACCAATGGAGAGGCATACACCGGAGAGAGCCAGATCATATCGATCCCCAGCTCCTTTAAGTAGTCCAGTTTTTCTATCACACCATAAAGATCTCCAATGCCATCTCCATTTCCATCATAAAAACTCTTTGGCCATATCTGATATACTACCTTGTCTTTCCACCATTTTGTCATTTTTTTCTCCTGTTTTCCATCAATTAACTGCTTTTTATCGTCCCATAATTCTCGTTATAGCAGCAATTTTTTTCTGTAAATCTTCTTCTGGAAGCTGCGTCAGACGCCAGTTCCAGTTACCGCCCAGTGTAGATGGGGTATTCATCCGTGCATGGTCGTCCAGTCCCATATAATCCTGAAGCGGTACAATACAAAGATTTGCTGCACTGCGTAGGATCAAACCGATCAAAGGAAAATTGATCTCCTCATCCGGTGTATAAAAATCACACAAATATGTGCGTACACTTTGACGCACCTCTTCATCCACATGTTTCCACCAGCCCATCAGGGTTTCATTGTCATGGGTACCCGTATAGGCAACGCAATTCTCCTGATACACATGAGGATAATATGCGCTGGCATTGGAATCCATATGATCAAAGGCAAATTCCAGTACCTTCATTCCCGGAAATCCACTGTCATATACCAGCTGCCGCACGGAATCCGTCACAAATCCCAGATCCTCTGCGATCACCTCCCGTTCGCCAAGTGCCTGCCGGATCGCATAGAACAAGTCCATTCCCGGGCCCTTTTCCCAATGTCCGCGCACCGCATTTTCATCGCCATACGGAATGCTGTAATATTCATCAAACCCACGGAAATGATCAATGCGCACCACATCATAAAGAGAAAAACACTGCTGCATTCTTGTGATCCACCACTGATAACCGCTTGTTCTGTGGTACTCCCAGTTATAGAGCGGATTGCCCCAAAGCTGTCCATCCGCAGAAAAATTGTCCGGTGGACACCCTGCTACTGCACATGGTTTGCGCTCTCCATCAAGTTGAAACAATTCCGGATGCGCCCAGGCATCGGAGCTGTCCATCGCCACATAGATCGGAATATCTCCTATAATCTTTATTCCTCTTTGATTGGCATACGAATGCAGTGCCACCCACTGCTGATGAAACAGGAACTGCATAAACTGCTGGAATTCCACTTCAAAATACAGCTCTCTCCGGTAATAGTCCAACGCATTCTGCCAGCGATATTTAATATCCTCCGGCCAGAATTCCCACGAAACACCACCTAGATACTGCTTTACCGCCATATAAAGAGAATAATCGTAGATCCAATGCTCATTTTCTTTCAAAAATGCATGAAATTCCGGTTTCTCACTAATATGACTTCTTTCATAGGCTTTCCGCAGCAAATGATACCGCTTCTCGTAAAGCTTCAGATAATCCACCCGATCCTCTGACGCAGAAAATGAAACACGGTCACACTCCCGTTTGGTCAAAAGTCCTTCCTCTATTAACTTTTCCAGATCAATGAAATATGGGTTACCGGCAAATGTAGAAAATGACTGATACGGCGAATCCCCGTACCCTGTCGGTCCCATCGGCAGAATCTGCCAATAGTGCTGACCGGCATCTTTCAGCCAGTCAACAAAGGCATATGCTTCTTTAGAAAAACATCCAATTCCATATTTGGATGGTAAACTTGAAATTGCAAGTAAAATTCCTGACGCTCTTTGCATGTTCCTATCCTCCGTCTTATGTTCAGAAAAACCTGCATTTTCATTTTATTATTTATGAGGAGATCGTGTACGTTCTGACACTCTCCCCTTCCACCAGATCATACGGTACTTCCTGATGTTCCACCGCAAGATTATACTGTGTATGTTTTAATAATAATGTTACTCCCGTGACAGCCAGTGCTTCCGTATCCTGACGGATCGTGGTCAGACGTGGAATACTGTATCTTGCCATATTGATTCCATCAAATCCGGCAATGGAGAGATCTTCAGGGACAGAAAGCCCTAAATCGCATGCTGCACGCATTGCTCCAATCGCTAACGTATCACTGAATGCAAACAGTGCGGTAATGTCCGGATTTTTAGATAAAAGCTCTTTTGCAGCCTCATATCCTGATTCCATGGTATAGCGGGAAGGCAAATAATTCTTCTCTGTTAAAAAAGGAATATGATAATCCTGAAATGCCCGGAGACATCCATCTAACCGCTTGGATGCAATCTGCTTGGAATGCTGCTTTCCACCAATAATGCCTATATTTTTATGCCCTTTTTTGATCAGATAGCAGATCATTTCATATGTCGCAGATTCATCATTTACGGAAACAGAAGAAATCAGTTTACTGTCAAGTGTGCTGCCATCGGTTGTAACTATCATGCAGGGAATGTTGAGCTGTTGGATCCTTTCATCAAACAAGCTCAGATTCGCTCCCAGAAACATGATTCCTTTTGGACCGCGGCTTCTGATCAGACGAATCGCACATTCTACCTCATCACCGTCCTCATCGATATATTCAAACATCGCATCCTCATCCATCATAGATAGTTGATTTTGTATTCTTTCCAGAATATCTGCAAACAGCATGTTTTGTTTACCTTTAATAATAATACAGATGGAAGAAGCCGATCTTCTTTTCAAGTGACGGGCATTTTCATTTGGTTCAAAGTTACTTTCTCTGATTACTTTTAATATTGTTTCTTTTGCTTTATCGCTCACTCCAGGTTGGTCATTCATTACCCGGGATACGGTCCCAATCCCGTACCCGGATAACTGTGCAATATCTTTTATCGTCATAGATTAATTCACCTCATTATACCGTTCAGTATAGCCAGTAATATTTTAACCCTTAACTGCACCTGACGCAACACCTTTAATAATATATTTTTGTGCAGACAGATAGAAAATGATAACCGGAATCACCGCCATGATCAGACATGCCATAATCGCACCCATGTCTACACGACCGTAACTTCCCTTCATATACTGTACCACAATGGAAATTGTCTTGTACTGCTTGATATCAAGTACGAGATATGGAAGCAGGAAGTCATTCCAGATCCACATTGCCTCTAAGATACCAACAGAAATATAGGTTGGCTTCATGATTGGAAGCACCACTTTGAAAAATGTCTGGATCGGAGAGCATCCGTCAATGATCGCCGCTTCTTCTACCTCGATCGGAATTGCCTTTACGAAGCCACAGAACATGAACACCGCCAGTCCTGCACCAAATCCGAGATAGACAATGATAATGCCCCATGGAGTATTCAGATGAAGTGAATCTGCTGTTCCGGAGAGGGTAAACATTACCATCTGGAATGGAATAACCATTGAAAATACACAGAGCAGATAGATCAGCTTTGTAATTTTATTCTTGACACGTTCAATGTACCATGCCGCCATTGAACAACATACTAAAATCACAATAACAGATGCTACCGTAATAAACAGCGTCCATCCGACCGCCTTGATAAAATCATACTGCGTGATCGCCGTTTTATAGTTATGCAGTCCAACATAGCTCTGCTCCGTTGGGAGTTTGAACGTCTCTAAGTTAATATATGATTTTCCTTTAAAGGAATTGATCAGCACAATAAAGATCGGAGATACAAATATAATTGAAATCAGCGTAAAAACAACTGTTCCGATCATACTTAATAAAGAAGGTTTTTTCTTCACTCTGATGGTTTCTTTTTTCTTTGCTTTTCCCATTACTGTTGCACCTCCTTATCCTTTGTGAATTTCAACTGCAATAATCCAATGACAACTACCAGCAGGAAGAATATCACAGCCTTTGCCTGACCGACACCCTCATAGCCAACTCTTCCATAGAAGGTATCATAAATATTTAATGCCAGCATTTCTGTCTTATGAAGTGGTTCTCCACCAGTCAGTGCCAAGTTCTGATCGAACAGCTTAAATGCGTTCGTGATCGTTAAAAATGTACAAATAGTAATCGAAGGCATCATATTTGGAATTGTGATTTTAAACAAACGTTGTACTCTTGTTGCCCCATCGATCATGGCAGCTTCCTGAATATCCTCTGGGATTGCCTGTAACCCGGCAATATAAACAATCATCATATAACCAATCTGCTGCCAGCACACCAGGATGACCAATCCCCAGAAGCCAAATACAGCATTTAACTTTAATGCCGTATTAAAATGCTGGAAGATTGCATCAAAGATCAACTGCCATACATAACCTAATACAATACCACCGATCAGATTCGGCATAAAAAATACCGTTCTGAAAATGTTAGTTCCCTTCATTTTCTGCGTAAGAGCCAGTGCCACCAAAAATGCCAGTACATTGATCAGTACCAACACTACGATAGCAAATAGCGTCGTAAACTTAAACGCATCTACAAATGTAGTATCTTTAAATGCTGCCATATAATTACTAAAACCTACAAATGTAGCATCCTTAATTGTGGTGAAGTCGCAAAATGATAAGTAAATACCCTCAATGAATGGAACAATAAATCCAATCAAGAATGCAGCCATGGTAGGCAGTAAGAATATCGGCCAATAACGTTTGATCGCTTTATCCATATGCCAGACCTCCATAATATATTGTTAAACGAGTCTGAAGGGGGAGGAGGGTATTCCCCCCTCAACCTCGTCAAACTATCCTCTTATAGTGTATCAAAAGTTGCTATTTTGCTGCTGCCGCTGCTTCTGTTGCCCAGCCGTCTACAAATGCCTTCTTTACAAGATCCCAGTTCGCATCTGTCTGATCTGCTGCGTAAGTGGTAAGTGCAGAACCAAGATCATTCTTCCACTGCTCAGATGGCATAGTTGTAAAGTTCCAGCTTACCGGTGTCTTACCATCTGCCACATACTGGTTAGCAATGTTTACTAATAAGTTATCAGACTCTAAATTCTTCTTGAATGGAGTAACAAATCCCATTCCATCTGCACCAGATGGCATTGCCTTTGTAGAACCACAGATTGCCTTTAATGCAGTGTCATTGGTTGCACACCACTCCATGAAATCCAGTGTTGCTTTCTGATCTGCCTCAGAAGCCTTTGCATTCACACACCAGTAGTTCTCACAACCGGTACAAAGTCCCTGGTTTTCTTCTCCATCTGCACCAATGTAGATTGGAAGCATGCCAAGGTTGTCATCCCCTACAGAAGATACATCAGAATATGCCCAGGTACCATTCTGATAGAAAACTGCCTTGCCGGTCGTAAACTCAGCAACTGCATCCTCACCTGTCTTTGTGCTCAACTGCTCTGGAGAGGTAGTAGAATTGTTAATATAAAGATCCCAGATGTTACGATAGTTCTGTAAATAAGATCCTTTGATTGCATCAGTGTTGTCGATACCATCCTGTTTGTACTCATAATAGATTGGAAGGTTTGCCAGATGAGTCTTAAATCTCCAGTCAGAAGAACCCTCCATACCAGCAGAAGTAAATGCGCTGAAGCCTAACTCTTTGCTTCTCTTCGTAATATCCTCTGCTACATTTTTCAGATCATCAAAAGACTTAATGTCATCTTCACTATATCCTGCTTTCTTCAACAACTCTTTGTTGTAAATAATGCCGTATGACTCGATAACATATCCTACTCCGGCAACCTTATCGCCATCCTTTAATGCGAAGTCATCAGAAGTAAGTTCTTTTGCAATTGCAGTATCTGATAAATCTGCACAATACTTTTTCCATGATGCAAGACCAACCGGTCCATTTACCTGAAACATCGTAGGGGATTTTGACTTACCCATCTCACTCTTTAATGTTGTCTCATACTGGTTTGATGCTGCTGTTACTACATTAACCTCTACACCAGTCTCTTTGGTGTAAATGTCTGCAAGCTCCTGCCATGCTGCATCTGCCTCCGGTTTAAAGTTCAGATAATAAACAGAACCCTTGCTTGCTTTTTCCTTGTTGCCACCGGAGCTTCCGCATCCTGCCAACAGTGACCCCATCATCATTGTTACGAGCCCTAAGGCCAACCATTTCTTCTTCATAGTAATTCCTCCTTTTTGAATTAAAAATGCTTTTTCCATTCTGGAAATTTTTGGAAGCGTTTTCGGAATCGTTTCCATTTCGTAATTTCACTATACGCTATTGCACAAAAAAAAGCAACTGGAATTTTCATTTTCCAGTCACTTTTGCCTTATTACACAATGTTTAAGAAAATTCTTTGTGCATTTCGTACAAACAAAGGAAAGCCCCCGGAAATCACCGGGGGCTATGAGGGGGAGAGGATTCAAATATATGAAAAGCTCTTACGATGTTTACTATACCGATGCTTTGTGACCAAATTGTGTCCATTTATTCATCAATTTGTGAATTCGCATCCTTTTTATCGTGTTCATAGCTTTCCATAATGAAATCATATAGTTTTCTATTTTCTTTTTTCAGATTGGCCATCTGGAACGTGTCCTTATGCACCCACGCATGTGTCGTTGTCCCGGTCACACGCGGCGTATCTTCACCCTCTTTATAGACCTCATAGGAAAATACAAGCTTCACTGCATTTGCCTTCTTTATACGGGTGACAACGGTCACTTCTTCTTCGTACACACAGGGACGGCGGTAGGTACAGGTCAGATCATGCAGCGGGATCATATATCCCATTGCCTCAATTTCATCATAACCAATGCCCTGCTGCCTGACATAATCTCCTCTGGCAGCTTCAAACCAGATCGGATATACCGCATGATGGACGATACCCATCTGATCCGTTTCCGCATAGCGGACCCTTATTTCCGTTTTGGATGCCATACTACCGCTCCTTTCCTAACAAGTCTGAAAGAGCTGCAAACTGGGATAACGTGAGCTTTTCACCACGTTCACTTGCAGATAATCCTAATGCAAGCAGTGCATTTGCAACCTGTTCCTTCGTAAATGAAAGATTGGGATCATTGGAAACTCCGTTTTGCAGCGTTTTTCTGCGCTGGTTAAAAGAAGCGCGGATCAACTGAAACATCAGCTTCTCATCTTCTACCGGAACCGGAGGAGCATCGTATCTGGTAAGCCGGATCACGGCAGATCCCACATTCGGGCGCGGCATAAAACAGTTCGGAGGAACATTGGCAGCAAGATACGGTTTGGCATAATACTGCACGGCGAGAGATAACGCCCCGTAGTTTTTGGTCCCCGGCCCCGCCTGCATCCGCTCTGCCACCTCTTTTTGTACCATTACCGTGATGCTGTCGATCGGCGCATGGCTCTCCAGCAAGCCCATCACGATCGGTGTTGTAATATAATACGGCAGATTGGCAACCACCTTGATCGGTCTGCCGTCATGATATTCCATCGCAATACGGTTTACATCTACCTTCAGAATATCCTCATTGAGAACCGTAACATTATCATACATTCCAAGGGTATCTTCTAAGATCGGGATTGCTTTTTTGTCAATCTCCACCGCAAGCACCTGCCCTGCACGCTCTGCCAGATACTGCGTCATCGTGCCAATGCCGGGTCCGATCTCCAAAACAAAATCGTCCTCGGAAAGCTCTGCCGCATCCATGATCTTATGAAGCACATGCGAATCGATCAGAAAATTCTGACCAAACTTCTTCTTAAAATCAAAATCATTTTTCTTTAACACTTCGATCGTGATCTGTGGATTGCTGAGCTTTTTGGAATCCTCTATAACAGTTTTCATCTATCTCTCCTTTTCTTCCAGCCGGTAAATACGTTTGGCATTTGCCATCGTTACCTCGTACACCTCTTCCACGGGAACCTGCTTGATCT
>JBNMLP010000031.1:0-9324 GCA_050874905.1 Lachnospiraceae bacterium | reverse complement strand
GATGTAAAAACTGCCATTTGATACTTCTGATAACCGGCATCGCCGATATCAAGCTTGACGGTGCCCCAGTCAAATTCACAGATTTCACCAGGTACATATTCCTGTCGGATGAACGCTTCCTGATGTTTGGTTTCAAGATACTGCGTGACTCTTTTTACCGTGGAATAGCTAACATCAAAGCCTTGCTTTTTGAGATAATCGTGAATATCGATTTTCTTCATGGTTTGTTTTTGCATTCCCATGAGGCGTTTATCCCGATTAAGCTGCAGACATTTTTCAATAGCTTCCAACAGCTCCGGTGTTGCTTTGGATGGAACACGATTGCTGGAATCATAGGTAGGCTTTTTGATGAAATCCTGTATGATTTCAGATGTATCCATATCTGGATGCGTGCGAAGTAACTCTTCGCGTTTTTCATTGTACTCGTTAACATATTTGTTAACGGTGTCCTTGCTGATATGAAGCATATTTGCTATGGCTCGATTGCTCATACCATCAATGTGTGCAAGGATGATTCGTTGTTTGATGACCAGATCGATCACTCCCTTCCAACCTCCTTTATCTGTTGTTAGATAAAGGATAACACAAAGGCCTTGGAGTGACCTAATTTTCAATGAGCCATGTGACCTAAATTTAAATTAGCATAAACACCGAGCAGGGAACCATTTAAAAATCCTACTTTCATCTCCTTGAAAAGCAAATGCAGTTTATCTCTGCCGCTCAGATTTTCATCCATCAGCACCCGGATCGTTACAGCCAGAGACTGTGTTCCAACATTTCCAGCCATGTCAAGGATCAATGACTGAAAACAGATCACGATAGGAAGTACCGCAACTACACCTTCAAAAGCTCCTACTACTGTCGATACCCCCATTCCAAGAAAAAGTAAAATGATCAGCCATGGAAGCCGTTTTTTCATACTTTCTTTTATGGTTTCATTAAGATCTTCTTCGGCAGACAATCCGGCAAGCTTTGCGTAATCCTCTCCTAATTCATCATCCACCGCCTCAACGACATCCTGTGCCGTGATGATACCGATGATCTTCTTGTTCTTATTTAAAACCGGAAGGGAATCTTCCGCATAATCCTTTATTTTTTCAATACTGTCCGAAATTTTTTCATGATCCAGCAAATACGGATATGCATAACTGATCAAGGTGTCCAGCTCCACGGTATCCCTTGCCACAATAAGATCTTTAAGATCGATCGCACCGCAAAAACAGCCGTTGTCATCCATCACATAAATAGTGCTAATGTTGTCATTTTCCCCTGCCTGCTGTATCAGTTCGTGCATTGCCTGACGTATCGTAAGATTTTGTCTGATACAGATATAATTTGTTGTGATCAGGCTTCCAATCTCATCCTCTTCATAGGAATAGATCAGCCGGATATCTGTCTTGATCTCATCATCAATCATCGGGCGAAGCTTTACCCGGACACTTTCTTCTATATCCTCCCACAGATCTACGGCATCATCGGAATCCATTTCATTGATGATCTCAGCCAGCTTGTCAATTCCAATCTCTTCTACATACCGGGCAGGAGCATCCAGATAGGAAATGATCTCAGCCAGCCATTTGGCATCCAGCGCACTATACAAAAGATTTCTCTCTGCTCTGTTTAAAAGTGGAAAACTCTGCGCAATATCATTTTCATGGTAATCTCTAAGCCGCTCTCTCATCTCATTTATGGAAGGGGAACGCTTGACAATTTCAACGATTTCCTTTGTAAATACCGGTTCTTTTAATACTTCTTTTTTCATCCTTAGCCTCCTTTTACCCCTAAAAAGGGCATAAAAAATCCATCGTAACACACAGTTACACAATCCTAAGTTGTGATTTCGTACATAACGATGGAAAAAGGCTATTCTTCTATATCATATTCCGGTGCATCTATAGACATTTGAAATAGTATCCAAGTCTATATCCATCCTTATGCATGATCTGACTTCGACTATCACAACTGTCCATATGATCCACCTCCTTGTAATTACAATTTTCGGTGTGATTATAACACTATGCTTTTTAAAGTGCAAGAGTTGTTTTCACTTCCAGATTCCACTCTGTTTGCGCACGACATAATAAAGCTCGTTATCCATTGCCATTACTTCCTGCAGCGGCACACTCTTAAACACAGGCATCCGCATCCGGTACTTGATCCAGAAAAAGGAATAGATCGCCAAGATCAAAAATGTTCCTCCGGTCAGCAGCCAGATCTTCACTGCTTCTGCCGGATCTGTTGAAATATTTAAGATCATGTAAACCGTTCCCAATATTCCAATGACCGGGATCACCGGACCAAATGGCACTTTAAAGGTACGCGGCGCTTTCGGAAGTTTTTTGCGCAGCACCAGCACATCCACGTGTGCCAGTATGTAAGATACCATCCAGAACACAGAACCTGCCAGGATCAAAAAGTCGATGGCATCGGATGAATTATCACTTGCAGCTGCAAAAACAAAAATCGCTGCACTGACAAACAACTGACCAAACCATGGCATTTTATGCTTGTTCGTTTTTGCAAAGATCTGCGGCAGCATATTCATTTTCGCCATACCCTGACAAATACTTGCCAGACTGTTGACGGTGGAGTTCTGTGTACTGATCACGGCCAATGCACCGACCGCGATCATCCAGATCTTTCCAAACTTGCCAAGCAGGCAGTATCCATATAACATATGCGGAGCGGCAGATGTCGTTAAATCTGCCCACGGTACATAGTTATGGAAACCGAAGATAATGATCGTCTGCATCAGACAAATAACAACCAGTCCGAGCATCATTCCAAGCGGCACATTTCTTCTTGCATTTTTGACATCCTTAGAAATCGGAATAGCATACTCTGCACCGATAAACAGCCAGAACGCTACCGCCGTCATGGAAGCAATTTCTTTAAAATTCGTATTGAGTACATACGGCTGATCGACTTTTACACCGGTACCGGCACCGATCATTCCGATAAATCCCATACCGACTAAAGAGCCGATCAGGAGGATCGCTACCACATTTTGCAGCTTGGCAAAGATATCGACACCAAACAGATTGGCGATCAAAATAGCAACGACCATCACTCCGGTATAGACAAGTCCCGGAATGTGTTTTCCTACCAGATCCACAACGGTATAGGAGAAAATGGAAGCCTCCACACCACATGACAGTGTATTACAGATAATGTAACCGCCCACCATGGAGATCAGCGTAGGGAATGGCCCCAGTGCTGCCAGAGAATACTGCGCCAGACCTCCGGTGGTATTTGGCATCAGCGCATTTAACTCCGATAACGAAGCGATCGTTGTCATGTTTAAAAGCATGGCGATCACCATCGCAATGATAAAGACGATACCGAGTGTTCCGGCTCCCTCTCCCAGCGATACCAGACAGCTTGTTGCAACAACAAGTCCGACCGATATGGAGACCACCGTTCCCAGTCCTAATTTCTTTTCCCGCATAAAAAGCCCCCCTTACAGCGCATCCGTTCCTTCTTCTCCGGTACGGACACGGATCGCATTATCTAATCCGTAAACAAATATTTTTCCATCTCCGATGTGTCCGGTATAAAGCTCCTGCTTTACGACCTCCACTACATCTGTTACTTTTTCCGTTTCCACGACAACGTTGATCTGCTGTTTTGGAAGCAGCTCCATTTCTTCATTTTCATCAATCTCATATTCATAGGTTCCTTTTTCCACACCACAGCCAAGCACCTGCATAACCGTGATGCCGCGCACACCAATAGCAGTCAGCTTCTTCTTTA
Organism: Lachnospiraceae bacterium; assembly: GCA_050874905.1. GTDB lineage: Bacteria > Bacillota > Clostridia > Lachnospirales > Lachnospiraceae > NC2004. The sequence goes on along the minus strand of JBNMLP010000031.1, from coordinate 5,571 downwards.
ACTGTGGCAGCTTTGACATTCCTGTGATAATTTCAATCTTACTTAATTCGCTCATACCATCAACCTTCTTTCTTATGCACAACCCTTTAGCTTCGGCAATACCTCTTTGCGGTACTGTTCGATCGTCATCCCGGTATACTGCTTGAATTCCTTCATCATATGTGCCTCATCATAATAGCTTCCATTTTCACATAGATCATTGCTTGACATGCCCTGCTCATTTAAAAGGCGGAGCAAATGCTGAAAACGGACGAATTTTGCAAACTGTTTGGGAGAAATCCCGTTATACTGTTTGAAAATGCGGCGGATATAACATTCCGAATACCCGGTCTCCTCGATCAGTTCCTGTATCGCAATGGTTCCATTTGTATGAAGAATACGTTCTCTCACGTAGTGCTCCATTCGTTTTTTCATCTCGTCACCATGCTCTGTTTCCAATAATTCCTCATAAGCAGCAAGAAAAAGATGGGAACGCTCCGTCAGTGTTTTCGCATTTGCTAACTGCTCTCCCAAATGTGATCCAAACAGATCCGCATCAATCGTAATGTCATGCCCAACCAGCATATCGATCGTCAATGCCTTTGGAAGCACATCATTTCCCGGTGCAAACCGTACACCAAAGCATTCACAATCCGGAGAAAACTCCCACGGTGTATGCTTTAATACGGTTCCTCCAATGGAGGCTCCTACGCCCTGACCGGTAAAATGAAACACCAGATCCACACATCCATCCGGGACTGCTTCCACCATGGACTGCTCTTTGGGAAATATACCCTGATAAAAATGGGAAATCCCCTTTTGATTCTCTACCTGTGTTTTCAGTCCCTTCACTGTTGCCATTAGATACGGCTGTATCGCCCTGTCCCTCTCGTGTTTCATCGCTCTCATCCTTTCTCTTCTGATTATCAGGAAAGCTCCGGAACCTCCCATAATGGAAGCTTCACACCAATGCCAAGCTTTACTGCATTTTTATAAACCGTTTCGCCCCATGCGATGTCCTCTACCGGCATTCCACCCACGGAGTAAATGATCCGCTCGTCATCGCTCGTTCTGCCCTTTACTGCTCCTGTGATCACGTCTGCCACATCGATGATGTCCTCCCGTTTGATCTTTTTGTCATGTAAAAGATCCATGAATTTGGCTCCAACTACCTGAACCGGATCATAGCTTGGATACGGATATTCCTCCGCCCATGCCTCGTATAATTTATAATTGTCTACGACCAGCTTCGTGTCCTCTCTCAAATAGAAGCTTTCCTCAAAGCGTGCCGCTGATGGCATACAGATCAGCGCACCTTTTTTGATCCATGCATCATCGATATAAGGGAACAAGCTCTCTTTATCTCCGACACAGGTAGTTGTGCTGATAATATCACTGTCTCTTACCGCCTCTTCCATCGTGTCACAGACCACGATATTTTCAATTGCCGGATATTCCTTTTTCACATAAGCAACAAAGGAATCAATTCCCTTCTGACTGCGTCCCTTGATCTTCACCGTATCAATCCCCGGACAAACACTTAAGAAAGCACTCAGGGATGTCTTTCCCATCACACCGGGACCAATGATGGAAACCACTTTGGAATCCTTTCTTGCTAAATATTTTGCCCCGACTCCGGGAATGGCTCCGGTACGGTAGGCACTTAACAAATTGGCTGACAGCAATGCAAGCGGTGCACCTGTATCCTTATCATTTAACATCATCATTAAAATGGAACGGGGCAGCCCCATCTTTTTGTTTTCTGTGTTGGAACCGTACCATTTCATTCCCGCCATCTGGAACCGCCCGCCCAAATAAGCAGGCATCGCCATAAAACGCCGATCCTCTCCATTGGCAGGCATTCCGTCAAACTCCGGATGATCCGGGAACGTCACCATGCAGCCGTGAGAATTGTGATTTTCACCACCCATCACATAGTCCCCTTTTTGCAGTGTGACCATCATATCTTCCATCGTCTCCACACATTTTGCCATGTCCTTTACACCGGCCTTGATCATATCCGGCTCACTCAGATAAAGAAAATCAATCTTTGTACCCATCATCATTACCTCCTTGGTTTCGCCGGAAAATAAAAAAACGCCAATGGATCTCATCCATTGACGTCTTTGTCTTTCCGTATTATAGCTTTTTTGTTTTTGCTTGTCAATATTTTAGCCGGCATGTATTACTTTGTATTGTAAAAAGTGATACTACCATGTTTCCTCATCCCAGATACCATATACTTGATATGTTTTTGCGTTGTAATTATTATTCTTACCTCTAAGATTAACATTTGTCTGATTAGCAGCAGGATTTGCCGATTGATAATACGGTCCCAATCCCTGGGTTGCAAAAACCATCGGCGAAGCACTCTTATCAGTATCAACCCGTCCCAAACTAAATATTGTAACTGTTCCTTCCCCTTCACCTGAAATAGTCATTTGCACCTTCCATTGATTATCACAGTGGGTAGTTTGTCTATAGCGTGACCCACTCGAGTGTGATGGCAGACCATTTGCCAATATTTTAAAATTGAAACCAATATTATCATTTGATGCAAATGATGTAATCCCAAACATCCCTATCAATAAACCTAACACAACAATACTTTGAATAGCTTTTTTCATACTTTCCTCCTAAACACTTACTTACAAAACAGTTTACCATCTCGCATTTCTAATATTTCGTCTGACAACACCTCCAAATCTTCTTTATTATGGCTTGCAATAATTATAGTTGCACCATTTTCCCTTTTTTCTATCAGGATCTGCCTGATCATTTGCACAGACTCCTCGTCCAGTGCATTTGTTGGTTCATCTAACAATAACAGTTCCGGGTCCTCCATTATAGCCTGTGCAATTGCAAGCTTTTGCTTCATTCCCAATGAATATCGTCCCACTTTGGTTTTATCATCAGGATTCAATCCCACTCTTTGTAATGTATTCTTTATTTCATCTATTCCTATTTTGTTCCGGATATTAGCTAAAATTTTAAGATTGGTAACACTATCATACATGGGATACATATTTACATTCTCAATAATAATCCCCATATTTTCCGGAAAACTTATCTCTTCATGCAACACTTTCCCATTTACCACTATCTTCCCATCAGTTGGATAGATCAATCCAGCAATTGCTCTTATCAGCATCGTTTTTCCTGACCCATTTCTTCCATGAAGTCCATATATTTTTCCCGATTCAAATACATGATCAATATGATCCAAAATTTTCTTTCCTTTTATTGTTTTGGAATATTCCTTTATTTCAATCACAGCCAAACCTCCTACTGTTATTATATAAAATCTTTCTTTTTCATTTTTTGCAACAATATGTAGTTGATCATAATACTTATAAAAATTACACAATACAGCAAATATACACCATGATCTATGTGATCATATCTAGCATCAAATGCAAGATTAACAAACAGAAATCCGTATCCCCAATAAGGAAACGAGCAAAGATACATATAGTTTCCTATCATAATCGTTACTATGAAATAAATGCCGCTGACAAGAATTGAAACTTGTGAATCAAACCACAATTCCAACCATATCTGTATGCTCATAAGTACATAAAAAACAATGTAATTTCGTACAAATGAAAAACATACCTGGGTCAACAGAACAGAAAACTTACACTCTTGAATGATGAAACAGAAACAATAATAACTAAGAAGATCAAATAGTTTGAGGAACAGTAATTTCTGACCTAATTCTCCCATTATTCTAATCACCATTCTTTTCCTTGACCTTTCACGAATCAAGGTATATAAACCCCCATTTGTGATATAACGGGAGGCCTCCCCATAAAAGAAATAAGAATACAACATAAATTCAAAAAATTGTAGTGCAACTTGATACGCAGTGCACTGAAAGTTAATACCTCTTAACATTTGAGGAAAATGAATTGCATCTGGATTTTCCAACAGAAGAAGAATATTTTTTATTACAATTCCAATCAAAAATATAAAATTATTTTTCACAATCTAACAGATCCCTTTTCTTAAATACACCCAACATGACAACGTAGATAATTCCGGAAAGACAGGCATTTCTCATTAATACTACAATCTTTGCCAACATCGTCTTCGACGAATCAACAACATAAATATCATTATACACAAAGAATATATCTGGCCAATACAGTCCCAAAACATATATTGCCGTAATCATAACACAGGAAATCAGAATTGCATTTTTGTGAAATAATACATAATTCATTGTAAAAACAGCAGAATTCAAACTATGTATCATAATGATAGCAAGGAAGAAAATAATTTCTCTCTTCCAAAAGACAGCATTAAACAAAAAGCTGACATTACACTTCATGATATTAATCTCCTGCCCAAGGAGATATATTACAGAAAAAACAATGTTCCATATGGCCGCAGAAGAAATCAAGACTTTATAATATCGGTTTCTTGACATCCGCAATATATAATAGGTATGATGTCTCTCATATATCCAATTTAATATGATAATATATATCCATCCCAATATGGTTGCATGCAGCATTGGATTACTGTATCCCACTCCTACCTTTATTAATTCTAATAGATCATATACATTGTTTAGCGCAGGATGGTGCAGATACATGATCCCCCACATAATTTGCAGGCAGATCAATCCAACTGATAATAAAATTATGATCACTAACTTATAATTCATCACTTCTCACCTTATACTCATAGGTTAAAAAAATAAATATGACGCTGACTGTCATAAAAATGGCCATTCCTACTACAACATACTTTATTCCATATTCGATAAAAGGCTGGATACAGTATGTGATACTATATGGCGATAATATCATTATGATCCAGAAGAAGGAACATATAAAATAGGTGAATTTTAAATTTTTAACAATATAGGAAACCGCTTGACAAAATACTGATAAAATGCCGGATATCAAGCTAAACAGCAATGTTTTTACGATATAAAATAAATAAGGATGCTGCAGCTCTTTCCCTATCACAGCATTACTTTCTAACCCAAAGAAACTCTGACCACCGTGAAACAATAAAACACTAAGAATAAAATTTGTTGCCACAGTTATTAAAACCAGAATAAAACCAACGAAGAAACTCGTGGTCAATCTTGTGAAATAAACCTGTTTCTTATCACACCGAGATAGTATCAAATGAAAACAATTATTATTTTTATCAATCAGATATTCATCATCATAAACGATCAACAAAAACACCGGCAGCAACCATATCAGAAGCATTTGACTGATCTGACTATTAGACATTCCCGACAAAAAAGCCCGCATACAGGGATGTGCCATATTGGACCTCACTGGAACTGCTCCACCTATAAAATAAATAATATACTCCCAATATATCCCTTCCAACAAACTAATCATTGGAATAAGCATCATGATCAAAATGATCCACTTTGCTCTCACTGATGCTTTTATTCTTAGAAATTCACTTTTAAACATTATTACTCTCTATTCTTTTTAGTGCATGTTCAACAAAGCCCTTGATTTTACTGACTTTATTAAACAGTTAATAAGTTACATATATCTGCAAAACAGAGTTTTCTGGATAGGAAGTGACTTCGTGGAGTCCTTTCCGGATGATTTT
>JBNMLP010000030.1:0-18375 GCA_050874905.1 Lachnospiraceae bacterium | reverse complement strand
GTACTGTTCTACTTTTGATACAGGCACATAGATCACACAGTCACTTGGTATTCCATCAAAAACTCTCTCTCCTACCCACTCTATCTTATCACTCTTTATATGAATCTCTTTTAGGTTTTTACAATCTTTAAATACTTCAGACCCAATTCGATATACTTCCGAAGGAATAGTAATAGATTCAATGCCACTATCCTCAAAAGCATAGCTCTGAACTACTTCTAATTTATCAGGCAGCTTTATCGTTTTAAGCATACTGCAATCTAAGAAAACACCCTCCCCTAAAGTCTTTACTGTATCAGGGATTTCTACTGATTTCAAACTCTGGCATTCATAAAAAGTATAGTCTCCCAGATTATTTAATTTTTTTGGTAACATTACCTCTTTTAGTTTTTTACATCCCTGAAATGTTTTTTCTAACGTTGTAATCTTATCTGAAAGGATAATTGCCTTTTCTAGTGACTTGCAATCAGTAAATATTCCCTTTTTCATGATCTTTACTTGTTTAGGGATAGTCACAGTAGTAAAACTACAGGAATCAAACGCCCATTCCCCTATTTCTTCCAACCGAGACGGCAACTTGATAGATGTCAGATTTTTGCAATCAGCAAATGCCGAAGCCCCTATTTTTTTCAGCTTTTTGTTTAAAGTAATTGATTTTAGATTTCTACACTCTACAAATGACAAATATCCAATAGATTCTATATGTTTGGGAATCCGGTAACTTTTCATCCACTTCTTACCCGAATATAACGACGGGGGAAGTTCTTTTAACGATTTTGGAATGTTAATCTTCTTTAATACACCAAAAGCAAAAGCGTCTTCCTGTACCTCTTTGATCCCCTCCGGCAGCTTGATTTCCTTTATATTCGTATATGCAAAAGCTGCCCGTTCTATTTTCTTTAAGTGTGGCGGAAGTGTTACTTTTTTTAATTTAGAGCAATACATAAATGCCTCTTCCCGTATTGCTTTCACACTATTGGAAAATCTGACTTCCGTCAGATTTCCCATTCCAAAAAAACACCCAAAACCAGCATCTGTAATCCCTTCTCCAAACACTACTTTTTTTATTTGATTTCTGTATCGTTCATAATCCGGATGATGGTATGGATCTTCATAACAAATATCTGCACTCTCCATTTCTTGTTCATTTGTCATTCGTCCTTTGCCTGACAATGTCAACGTTTTGGTTGCCGGATTATACTGCCATGTCACATGTGGTCCTTCCGAGCCATGTGGTAATTTCTTGGCACGGCTGATCTGTATTGTACCTGACAGCAGGCAGCATATCATTAGTAGCACTACCAGTTGTTTTCCTGCGTTGATCTTTGTTTTTCTCATAATTACCCCTTTCTTTACTCTATGGAATCTACAAATGTGTTGCATGGTGTCACAGTATTGGTACGGCAGTCTACACTTGCTACCTTCCAATAACGTCCTGTCACAGCTGGAAGATAAAATCTCCGTTCCTCACCATCCTGATAAACATTTACATCTGCACAATGTAATAAATTGCGGTTTACATCATCACCAAGATCCAGATAGATGTCATAACAGTACCCTGTACCTTTCTTTATGTCAACTACTCTGCGATTAGCTCCAGACGTTCTATATGTTATACCCTCTTGTGCTTGTTCCTTTTCCATATCGTCTGTCCGGCGTATCATAATTTCACAATACTCTGATGGTAAAGAAAAACTGATCTCATCCGGCTGGGTATTGCTCATTACTGCCATGGAGTCCAGCTCCTGACATCCCATCACCGTCTTCCCTGTATATAGAGTAACATATTTATCTTTATATGTAACCTTATTTAATTCAAATGACTCTATATGAATCGTATAATATCCGGAATCCATCCATCCCAGATCCAACAAACCATAATATGGTCTACTATAGCCCGATGTAATTGTTTTTAACACCGCGCCATCCCGATTATTGATTCCTTTCCGAATAGAAACTTTTGTGGTAAAAGGTTTTCTCAATTCATTATAATAATCTTTGTCACAAAGATCGATATAAGTACACACCTGCGCCTGTTTTACCTTCTTTTCTGTTTCCAGTAAAGACACCGGAATACAGGTAGTATTCTCCTTGGAGGAGTAAGACAGATAACTATCCGCTGTTTCGTACCCATCCTTTTCATAGTGCAATACATAATCTCCGGTTGGAATATCTTCAAATTGATAACAGCCATCTGCTTTCGATACCTGCTCATACGACTTCCCTGTTTTCCGGTTCGTCAATGTAACCGTTACCCCTTTTAACGGATCCTTATACCAGTTAATTCCAGTAATAAAATCATCATCTACCGGAACATGATATACGCAGCCGGACAAAACAGACTTCTGTACCTGTTCAAAATCATCTATCTCAAGATTCAATTGATAATTTACCGGAATGATCTGTCCATCCTGAAATACTGATTCTCCCTGTTCATCCAGAAATGTTTCCGGCTGCAGTTCCTTAAAAAATACATACTCCTGATCTGCTCCCACTGTTTTTGCCATCCGTACACTTCTGGCATGGCTTTGCGCCGTGTGTTTCTTTTTCTTTACTTTAACCAGTGCATAGTATGTTGTATTTTCATCAGCCAGATTAATTTTATATTTTTTTCCAGTTGCTTTTAATTTTTGTTTTGTGCCACCATTAACTTTTTTATAGAGTACAAAGGTTGGCTTGTAACGCAAATTCATCTCTGCAATACCGTTTATTTTCACTCCAGTTATAGCTACATTATTCATAATTTTAGTGGCAAATCGGTGATTATCCATTACCTGCAGTGCATCAATCATTACCTGCATACCAGTACGTTTTTGATCTAAAGTGACCTGCGTTGCGTCTCCTGAGATTCCCTCTCCCGATACTCCATCCCCTGAGGTAGCATCTCCTGAAGATACGGATGAATCACTAACATATCCGGGCATTGTTTTAATATCCGTCTCTTTGACAAATTCGTCTCTTTTCATCAATTCCTCGAGATTATACTTCAAATTCTTTAGTGTATATATTTTCCCCAATGCTTTATCTATCTCACTATCGTTTTTCCACCCATCATCTACACTTCCATCTTTGACATACATTGCAAAATGCTTTGAAATTGTAACAATCATCTTTCGATTTTTTTCTGACATTTTTGCAAAATCAAATATTGACGGAGTAATGTCAGTGTTATTATTTTTTAATCGAATTAAAGCTTTGCGAATCATCTGCTTTGCATCTAAATAACGTTGTTTTTTTACCTTTTTTTCATCTGCCTCACTATAGAAATATTCTCCCTTCACTTTTGGTCCGTGTTTTAGCAAATTCCATGAAGCAACATACTGTAACGACATTTTTTTCTTTTTTACCTTCACTCGAACACTACCATACGCAAAAGAACTATGTGAATAATAATCTGCTAAACAATGTAATGCCATTCCATAGACAACATAACTTTTTCGTTTATTAGAATTTACAACCAATGTTGATGTATGATTTTGTTCATTTTCATAAAATCCTTTTTCATGATAAGAAAAAGCCTTTTTTATACCAGCACGGAACTGGTCATCCAACAACTCCAAATCCGCACTATCCTTATCATAAATATGCATTTTGGAAAACTCTTTACAATCTCCTGTTTCCTCATACGACTGTGCCTGTTCCATCAGATAAAAATAAGCCTCTATTGCATTTGCCTTCTCTTTTTTCCCAGATACCTTACACGTATAATATCCGTGAAAGCCCGGGTGTGCCACCATTCCCTTAAACTTACCATAATAATCAGGCATCAGAGTTCCAAATAATACATATTTTTTTAAACCTTTTTTTAAACCACTTATCATTAATTCATGATCTTGTTTTAACCATGAACTATGAATTCTTCCCTCATTTTCTTCCTGCATAGGTTCATCCGCTTGTGTTCCTGCTTCTGTTTCTTTCGGATCTGTTTTCTCCTGTGACTTCCAATTCAGTGCTGCTGTCACATCCAGTAATCCATAGCCGTAATCTTCTTTTTCTCCCATTGGTTTTGCCGATTGCTGCAAAATATGCCGAATGTCAGATGCTTTTTTACTTCTGCCTTTTTCCCACAAAAGTGACGCTGCACCTACCACATATGGAACAGAAAAGCTACAGCCATAATAATCATCTAATGTACCAAAGGTTCCATAGGACAATACCCCACATCCCGGTGCCACCAGCTCCATTGCTGCTCCACTTGGATGTACTGTATCAAGTTTTCCTTCATTATCTACTGCTCCAACCGCCACTACCTCAGAATATCTTGCCGGATAGTCAATCTGTTCTTCATTTCCGGCTGCTGCAACCAGCAGGATTCCCGCATCGGCTGCTTTCTGGATTGCATCATGCAATTGTTTGGAAGGCTCCGCCATTCCCCAGCTCATGCTGATAATATCGACCTTTTTTTCAATCGCCCATTCGATCCCTTTTACTGCACGCTCCACTGTAGTCTGTCCATTTGTATCCAGAATCCGCCCAGAGTATATTTCCACGTTTGGATTGATTCCATTGACAAAATAATCTGCGAGGTCGGCAGCATCTTCAAATGGCAGTTCTGTTGCTCCGGCATCTTCTGCTTCGTCCTGTGTGGTATCCGGGATTGATGTGTCTTCATCCGTATCATCTATATCCTCGGTGCTGCCATCCTCCTCTGTCACATCATCCTTCAGTTCACTGGCAATATCATTATAAATTTCATCATCCACCGGACAATTTACAGCATAAGGTTCCGCTTCTTCCCGGTCTGTATCAAGGTTTTCTTCGTATTCCGCTTCGCCCTCCTCTTCCTCATCATCTCCGGTTTCTTCCTGTCCCTCTTCTTCGGTATCTCCCTCAGGAAAAAGATCTTCGACTTCTTCCCGGTCAGCTTTTGGCTTTGCTGCCAAAACACCTGCAACTGCAGTTCCGTGTCCCGTGAAATCTGCAAACAGCTCATTGATCTCCAGTCCTAAAAAGTCTTTCTGCTCTACCATATTGATACCGTTTCCTTCATCAATTCCAGAATCAAGGATACATACTTTGACAGGTTCCTGCGACTGCTCCTCCGTCACAGTCTCCGGCGTATGGATCATGTCTCTATCTTTTTTTGTTTTTTCCACAAGTTCCGGATAAGTATGTTCTAATTCCTTCATTCGTTTTTCTTCCGGAGAAACAGATGTACTTTCTTCTGTTCGATCCTCTTGTGTAGAACTTTCTGTTGTTCCTTGCGTACCGCTTCCCGTTGTTGCAGACGCAGAGGTTTCATCTGTTTTTATCACACTGGAATATAACTTCTCATTTTTTAATTCATCTGTTCCTTCCTCTGTATCACATTCCACAATACAGCCGAAGGTTACTTTTTTCTGTGGCTCTATCACAGCATTATTCCCATTATTTTTGATCGAATATTGAGCATTTTCCTGTGACATGATCACTGCATTCCAGATATTTGTGATTTTCCCCGGCATATCCAGACAAAGCATCCAATCCGTGATATTCTGATCTGACTGGTTTTCTAACGTTATTTCCAACTGCGCATGATTGCCCCACTTAAAGATACATTTTGAAGTTACCTGATAGGCACTATTTACTTCCTGCATGCATCGCTCCAGCAACTGCATAGATACAATATCTGAAAACTTTCCTTTTGCCCGGAAACCAAATGAAGCATACTGCCCACCTGCTATTACAGCGTTGCAACTTTCATTGCTTATACGGAGAAGTTCTTTCTCCCCAGACTTCGCCGAAACAGTACGTTCCAGTTTTGCATTCCAGATATTTTCCACCTGACTGTTAGAGAGATCCGCCTGTAGATTCCATTGGGAAAGATCGGTATCACCCTGATTGCGAACCTCTACCTGTGCTACATATCCATCCTCCCATTCTGATTGTTTTACTACCGTAATATCGATATTTCCACTTTTAAATACTTTCTTTTCCTGCTCCGCTGCAAATCCTGAAGTACCAAATATTCCCTGTAATACCATTGCAGCGATCAATAATGCTGACAACAATCGTTTTCCTTTATTCATTATTTTCCTCTCTTTCCTTCTTGCTATTCCCTTCAATCTTTGTTATGCTGTAATTGTTCATTTACAATGGCTTTCTAGTATGAATATCATCTCTGCCCAGAGCATTTTCATACCAGAAAGCCATTTTCTTTCCTTTTAAAATTAGTATTTACTCTTCATCCTGTGCCTTGTTTTCAAACTCATTTCTGAGTTTCTCTGGCAGTTCTACTTCACCCCAGAACAGTGGACATGACGTGCTGGTCAAAATATCCGTTGCCATATCTTCCATAAGTTCTGTCGCTACTTTTTCCAATGTTCTCCCATTCTGCTTTCCTCCTCTCCATCATATTTTTTTGCGCAAAACAGCATTCTATCTGCTGTAACAACATCATCCATACCATTGTATTGCGCACCTCAGAAAAACCAATCAGAATTACACTGCATATTGCAACACCAACCAAAGCATTGAATTTCAATTTTTTTCTCTGGCTTTTGGTGTATATTGGTCTTTCCTTTGAGGGAATTGGTGCAAACAAATATATAATCACTACTTCTCCCAGCACGATTAGCACTATAATCAATGTTGGAATCTCAATATAGTGTCCACACAATATTGCTGTTGTATAGATTAAAATTGAAAACACCACACATCGAAACATTGTTTTTTGATGTATTCCACCTAGAAATGTACGAATCAATACTGTTGTAATAAAACAAGCCAAAAACTGCATCGCATGATGAAATAAAGCAAAGAAAAGAAATATTACGATCGTCTTTTCTCCTTCTGCCAGAATACATTCCAATGCATACACACACTTTAGGCATTGAATATCTTCCTCATCGTACTTTTTGGACGTCAGTTTTTCCACTATTCTAATACTAATAGCATGATTCATAATTTTCTCCCATCGTTCCATGTGATACCTCATATATACATAGCTGTCAGCCTCACGTCAATACATTTTGCCCGAACGACGCGTATAACGCCCTGAACGACATTTTCCTACATGATTTTGCATTGACACTACTCATTTCTTCCACTTATACTTTTATTTAGATAATAGATAATGACTATAGGAGAAGATATTATGATCACCACACTAATTGTCGAAGATAATATAGAACAACTTCACGCATTGGAAAATGTTATTTCTTCATCGTTTCGCTCTATGCGAATTTTAAGCTCTACCAATTATGAAGCCGCAAAGAAGATCGTTGACACGGAATCCATTCATTTCTTTTTACTTGATATTGAACTTTCTCCCTTAAAAGAGGCACCTTCCGGAATTACTCTTGGAAATTATATCCGCAGTCTGCCTGCCCATAAACACACTCCAATTTTATTTCTGACCGCCCGCATGGATCAAATGGAGGCGGCTCTTAATCAAACGCACTGCTACAGCTATCTGATAAAGCCATACCAATATGAAGCATTGATCCATTCCATGGAAGAATTACTTCATTCTCCTCTGCTTCCGAAAAAAAGTGTACTACAGTTAAAAGATATTAACGGCATTTTCTTTCGTCTGGAACCGGAAGAAATCCAATATGTCCAATGCATTTCCAAGACACTACATCTATATACATCCTCCGGATTATTAAAAACACGACAGCTTTCCATTAGTCAGCTTATTGAACAGCTTCCATCTGATTTTTGCCAATGCCACAAAAGCTACCTTGTGAATTGCAATTATATAAAAAATTACGACAAAGTACTTAAACTGATTTACACGACTGATTCACAAAGCCTTCCTGTCGGTCGTAAGTATAAAGATACATTGGAAAGGATTTTATCTTATGAAAATAATCGCCACTGAACTTATCACTAACGCACTCTTTCTGGTTAGTTTTTTATTTCTTGTTTTTTCTTTTTCCGGTACAATGTGGAAAAAACTTTCTATCCCGCAATTTGTAAGTATCGGACTAAGTATTTTTTTCAGTTTTTTATCAGCCTTATATCTTACACCCGTCGTGTATTTAATGGTATCTATCCTGCTTTCTATTGCAGTAACTATGATATGCTCCAAGAAACCTTTTTCTGATGTTTTTTTATATCATATTTTAGCTTATTCGTTCATTGGCCTTGCACAAATGACATTATTGCTTTTCCTTCCTCAAACAAACCGTTCTCTTACCTCCCCTAAAATACAAATTATCGGGCAGGTTATTATTTTATTTTTTTGCATTGCAATTTACATTTGGATTCCTGTCAAGAAACTATTTGATTCCCACACCCTTACATCTAAAATTTTCAAAGGAATTTTTATCACCATTTACGCTTTTATTGTCATTGCCTCCATTTATTCTAAATATAAGGCGAAGCAATCCTTACTACTATTGCCGCTGATCGCCCTTTTCATCTGTTGTCTATTTTTCTGCCTGTACCAGAATATAAACCAACAGAAAAAATATGCTGTCCTTCAGGCAAAATTAGAAGACTATTCCAATTACCAACCAATTTTTGAAGATCTGGTTGAACACGTTAGAACCAGACAACATGAATTTGATAATCAGCTTATGGCAATCCGTGCATTGCCTCTTACTTTTAAGGATTATGATTCCCTGTCCAATGCATTGACTAATAACGTTGCACAAATTATGCAATCATTGCAAAATGCGTCATTATTAAAATTGAATTTAAAAGTCTTAGCTGCATTTTTGTTTTCCAAAGTACAGCAGGCAAATAAAAAGGAAATTCACATTGGAATCGTAGTTGAAAATTCTTTGCTCCATACCACTGTTCCGGAACATGAATTATTAGAAATCGCAGGAATTCTGATTGATAATGCAGTAGAGGCTGTTACACAGGGAGACAGCATTACGGTAACCCTAAACAGTCATGAAAACAAAATAGAAATTAGCACCTTAAACAAAGGACCTAAAATTACACCTAAATTACGCGCACAGTTCTTCCAAAAAGGCTATACAACCAAATCCGCAAATGAAACAAAATTACAGCGTGGACTCGGTTTATATCGATTAAAACAGCTCGTAGATTCCTATGACGGAAGCATTCTTTTAGATAATGCTGCATCTCCGGAATCCCCTCTTGTTTTTATTCAGGTAATTGTATAATACTCCAATTCCTAATATAACGAAACCCCCATCCGGTCTAACCGGATGGGGGCTTCGTTATATTAGGAATGAATAAAGATTATACCTCGAATAACAGATCACCATAAGATGGGAATGGCCATGCTTCTTTGTCTACCAAGAACTCCAGCTTATCTGCCGGCTTTCTGACAGCATCCATAGCAGGGATAACATTGTCGCAATAGAATCTTGCCTGCTCTGCAACACCTCCATCTACTGCGAAGGCTTCTGCCTCTACCTTCTCTAAGACTGCCGTAGCATCCTTTAATGCAACCAGCTCATCGTTGATGTCTTTTACCTGTGCTAACTGTACAGATGGATCAATGCCTGCTGCCTTGATCTCATTTGCACCGCACGCTAAATCTGCCTCGTACTTCATGACTGCAGGAATGATCTGCTTCTTTGCCATGTCGATCGCAGTAAGTGCTTCGATATTGATAACCTTTGCATACTCTTCGTACTTGATCTCAGCACGGGACTCTAACTCTTTTCTTGATAATACGCCATGCTTCTCAAACATCTTGATCGTATCTTCTTTTACTAATGAAGGGATGGCATCTACGGTGGTTCTTAAGTTTGGAAGTCCACGACGCTCTGCCTCTTTTACCCACTCATCAGAATATCCGTTACCGTTAAATACGATTCTCTTATGCTCAGTGATGTACTTCTTGATCAGGTCATGTACGGCAATATCAAAGTTGTCTGCTTTTTCAAGCTCATCGGCAAACTCTGCAAACACATCGGCTACGATCGTATTTAAAATAATGTTTGGATTGGCAATGGATGCCGTAGATCCTAACATACGGAACTCAAATTTATTACCGGTGAAGGCAAATGGTGAAGTACGGTTACGGTCTGTTGCGTCCTTCTGGAAATCAGGAAGGGTATTTACACCGGAATCCAGCTTTGCACCCTGAATGGAGTGGGTTGCATTACCGGTATCAGCAAGCTGCTCTAATACGTCCTCTAACTGCTCTCCTAAGTATACGGAAATGATTGCTGGTGGTGCCTCATTAGCTCCTAAACGGTGGTCATTTCCTGCACTGGCTGCGGATAAACGAAGCAGATCTGCATGAAGATCAACGGCACGTAAAATGGCAGTCAAAACAAGTAAGAACTGTACATTCTCATGTGGTGTCTTACCCGGATCTAACATGTTCAAGCCCTCGTCTGTTACGATAGACCAGTTGTTATGCTTACCGGAACCGTTGATACCGTCAAATGGTTTCTCATGAAGCAGACAGGTCAGTCCATGACGGTCTGCCACTTTTTTCATCAGCTCCATGATCAACTGGTTGTGATCAGTTGCCACGTTATTGGAAGCATAGATCGGAGCCAGCTCATGCTGTGCCGGAGCTACCTCGTTATGCTGTGTTTTAGCGGAGATACCAAGCTTCCAGCACTCTTCATTTAAGTCTTTCATAAATCCGGCAATACGCTCTTTGATCACACCAAAGTAGTGGTCATCCAGCTCCTGTCCTTTTGGAGGCATTCCTCCGAATAAGGTACGTCCGGTATAGATCAGATCCTTTCTCTGAAGGTATTTCTTCTTATCTACAATGAAGTACTCCTGCTCTGGTCCAACAGAGGTAGTAACTTTCTTTGCGGTTGTGTTGCCAAATAAACGTAAAATACGAAGTGCCTGTTTGTTGATCGCTTCCATGGAACGAAGAAGCGGTGTCTTTTTATCCAGTGCCTCACCTGTGTAAGAACAGAATGCAGTTGGAATACATAAGGTACATCCGTTTGGAGATTTCTTTACAAATGCAGGAGATGTTGCATCCCATGCTGTATATCCTCTTGCTTCAAAGGTTGCCCGCAATCCGCCTGAAGGGAAAGAAGAGGCATCCGGCTCACCTTTGATCAGCTCTTTACCGGAGAACTCCATAATGACACGTCCGTCTGCGGTTGGATTGATAAATGCATCATGCTTCTCTGCTGTAACACCGGTCATTGGCTGGAACCAATGGGTATAATGAGTGGCACCTTTTTCAATCGCCCACTCTTTCATCTCATGAGCAACCACACCGGCAATATCAGGGTCTAATTCCTTGCCCTCTTCGATGGTCTGCTTTAATTTCTTATACACATCCTTCGGTAAACGCTGGCGCATTGTATAATCGTTAAATACATTTGAGCCAAATTCTTCAAATACATCAAAATCTTTTTCCATAACTTGATACACCCTTTCTCTTTTATGATAGTCGCTTTCGCGCTGCATGAAGATAATCTTGAGCTCACTATTATCTTATGCTAATTGTCAGCGTCTATGAAAAAAGGGCACTTCTCCTAATAGAGAACGCCCTTGTTCATACCTTAATCAAAACCCGTCGGTTTTTATTCGCTTCAACTAACTGTAATTTACACCATTTAATTTAAAAATGCAATACCCAAATTTAAATTTGTCACATTTTATGAGAAAGGCTGCATTTCGTTCTCATTTTTAGGTTAATCCTCCTATTTGGTACTCTCACCTAAAATAATGACAGACAAATGCAGGGTGCATCGGAATTACAGCTATTTCGTATCTGCGTTGCCGTGATCGATCACGACCTCTTTTACTTTGTCTTTTCCGTCCTGTTTCTGATAAATTTTACCATTTTTCTTGTCTACATAATACGTTCCTTTGTGTACCCCGTCGGCACCATCTGCGGTATCATATAACTCAAAACGATATCCTTCATCTGTTCCATTGTAGGTTACGGTGTCACGCTTTTCATCACGCACCTCGTAAGAAGCATTCTGATCGTTAAATCCCATTTCCTGTAAGAAATAGTCATGGGCATTGTCATAATCATCGAAGCCATTGCTTCCGTCGATCAAATCTGCGGCTGCATCCCCGACATCATCTACGGCATCTCCGACACCCTGTGCTACGTCGTCTACAGCATCTCCTACATCATCCGCTGCGTTATCTGCGTCGTCACTGACAGACTGGTCATTTCCATTTCCTTTGGAATCTGTGGCACTATTGACACTGCCACATCCGACAACAGCAAATGAAAGCACTGCCATAGCGGCCATTACTGCGATACATTTTCTTAATTTCATCATACTCTCTCCTTCACTTTATATAAAGTTATTTGTGATTGTTATCACTAGAGTTAGTATGTTTGTGACGGCCGCATTTTATACAAATTTTTTTGAATTATCTTGTCTGAAAACGTGCTGTAATAAAGATCACGGCGGAGTTCCAGTAGATCGTGATCTCGTTGGTGGAGTAGGACATATCATCATCCAGATAGCACTTCATCGGTGCGGTTCCCTTTTTGAGTGCTTTTAATGCGGCTGCATCCATAAAGTCCTTAAATGGACCTCCGCTCACCCAGCCCGGCATCGGATCGTCAATTCCATCCAGACTGGTCGGACGATTGTGTGGATGTTTGTAGGCATGTTCTCCATGTCCGGTGATATAGCTGACATCCATCGCATTTCTTCCCATCAGGTAATGCAGCTCATTCAATGCCAGCTCGGTATATAACCCGGCTTTTTTCTTCTCATCCTCTTTGGCAATGCGCTCTGCCAGAAGCAGTAAGATACCACGGTTTGCTACCACCATGTTACTGCCCCAGACATAATCCTCCGGCTCCATGCACACGCCGTATCCACAGTTGTCAGAAAGTGCTGCCAGACGATCTGCTTCTTTATACACGATATCCTTATACTGATCGACGATCTCATTTGGAAATTCTGCCTGATGTGTCAGCACGCAAAGGCTCGCAAAGCCGGATACATCCGTCCATCCAAAATCAACTTTTCCGAGCGGCTCCTGATCCAGCTCTTTAAAATATTCCAGTGCACTTAAATCTCCGGTAGACACAAAAATTTCCGCTGCCGCCCAGAGACGCTCATCCCGGTCACAATCATCCACATACTCTCCGGTATTGCAATCTTTTGGATTGTAAAAGCCTAAAAAGTCCGGATTGCGCTTTAACCAGCCAAATGCTTTCTTTCCTGCTTCTAACAGGGTTTCCGCATATTCTTTGTCGTACTCTTTGTATACCCGGTAGGAAAGTGCCATGCAGGCAGCAAAGTCTGCGGTAGCCATGGAAGATACCGGGAAAACATAAAATGGTTCCTGATCTTCCTCCGGCATAATGAACGGTGCGTGTACATACGTCGTTGTCTTATGATAAACGCCACCATCCTCGCACTGCATTTTGAGCATCCAGTCAAGCTCGTAGCGGCACTCATTCAATACATCCGGCATTCCATTTCCACTCTCTGGAATATTTAAGGAATCCGAAAATGCTTCCGGATAAAGGCAGAATGCGGAAAGCAGATGTCCGATTGTCACTGCCGCCGGGGAAATGTATTTGCCGTAATCTCCGGCATCATGCCAGCCGCCGGTCACATCCATCGTCACCGAATGATCCGTCAGAAGCATGGCTTTTTTCTGCGTGTCCTTATGGCAGCATGGACGTTTGTAGATTCCTGCATACGCTTCCTCGATAGCACTGCCGCATCGCTGAAAGTAGAGATCCTTGATCATATCCTGATGCACTGCATGATAAACGTCCTCTCCGATCGTAAAGGTACAGGATTCTTCTCCTGCCTCATCACGCACGATATAAGTGCCCGTTTTGTCCACCTCTGTAAAATCTGCCAGATTTACAAAATCCTTAGATGCCTGATCCAGTCCAAAAAATGTAGTTTCACCGGCATACACTTCCTGTCCGGTCACCTGATCGATCACCTGAAAGCTGCCGCCTACTGTGGTCGATGCAATTTTTTTCTGTCCGATCAAATATCCTATTTCATTTGCTACAATCGCCATTGTTCTCACCCTGCATACGTTCTGTATGCCCTTTCTCCTTATTTTCAAATAATTTCCGCTGATCCGCTTCATTGATCAGTTCTTTTTATATTCTTTGATATAACCCGGCTTTTTATCAAATTTCGGACTTGCCGCATCCGGATATACCTTTTCATAAAGTGCATCGTACTGGTAGTACATCGTCTGCACTCCATTTTCCAGCAAAAAATAGTGCCGCACATACGGGATCAAAAGTATGAGCAGTGCAAAAAATAAAATAAACAGTGATAACGTAAAATGTAAGATTGCCGTTAAAAATACGATCACACTTGCGATCGCAAACAGACACATCACAATCAGATGGATCAGCCGCTCATGCTGGAAAAACTGGATCTCCCGTTCATGCCGTTTTAAAAGTGCTGCATAATCCGTATCTTCTTTTTTGAGCTGTTGATCCACAAATGCGAGATAGGTTAGTATCCGTTGTCTCATCCTGCTTCACCTTCTTCCGGTTCCTTACAGACGGCAAGCACCTCATCAAGACTTAACGCTCCACCAAACAGATCGAGTGCACTTCCGATCGTGACATCCATCCGGTTATGCGACAGACGTTTTAATGTTCTGACATCAGAAAGGCTGCTCACTCCACCGGCATAAGTGATCGGATTTGCTGTATGCTTTGCAAGCAGGGAAACCAGTTCCTCCTCGATCCCATTTGCCTTTCCCTCTACATCCACGGCATGAATCAGAAATTCGTCACAATAGGAAGAAAGCTCCTGTATCACCGCTTCCTCTACTCTGACATTGGTAAATTTCTGCCAGCGATCCGTGACCACATAGTAGGCACCGTCCTTTTTGCGGCAGCTTAGGTCAAGCACCAGATGCTTTTTTCCCACACGCTCCTTTATCTTCGTTAAATGGTCATAATAGATCTGTCCGTCTTTGAATACATAGGAAGTGACGATCACATGCGTCGCTCCCATTTCCAGAAAACGCTTCGCATTGTCCACATTCATGCCGCCCCCGATCATCAGACCATCCGGGTATGCCAAAAGTGCCCGCTCTGCCTGCTTTACATCCTCCTCATAGTAGTTGGAACCCGCCGGATTCAAAAGGATGATATGTCCTCCGGAAAGTCCATGCTTCCGGTACAATGCGCCATAGTAATCCCCGCCCTTTTCGGACACGAAATTCTCTTTTGCAAAATCTCCCTGATCCATCAGGCTGCCGCCGACGATCTGTTTTACTTTTCCATTGTGTATGTCAATGCAAGGTCGAAATTTCATCTGTTTTCTTTCCTCCTGCTATAATCCGAGTGCCTGCTTGGCAAGCTGGTCTGCCATCTCATTGTAGGTATCTCCGGAGTGTCCCTTCACCTTTACAAAGGTGATCTGTATCTCACCGCTGACCGCATCATAAAATGCTTTATAGGCTCTGGTTCCCTCTTTGTTTGCCTTCCATTCCCCTAAGCACCACTTGGCAATGCCCTCGTAATCATGGTAAATGACCAACTCTTTTCTGTCATGCTCCTTTGCGTAGCGCATGGCAGCCTCCGCACCCTTGATCTCGCCGGCAACATTGCGCATGGCCGCAAGAGAAGCATCGTTACTTTTCTCACATTCTTTTGCGATCACTTCTCCCGCTTCTAACAGCACCATCCCGTAGGAAAATTCCTTCGTTACCACGTTGTAGCTTCCATCCACATATGCCACCAGTGCGTCCCCGGATGGCTCCTTTTGGATCCGGCTGTCCGAAAGGAACAACCGTGCCTCGTCTTCCGTTTCAAATCCCTTATAAACTGCGCCGCTAAACCCTGTGATCTGCGCTTTACAGGCATCCCAGCTCAGATAAATTCCCGGTTTTCTTCCGGTCTTTACGGCATAAAATTTCTTTTTTCCCATCACACACTCCTGCTCTTTTTTCATTCGTCTTTATGATACCATACTGACAGAAAAATGGGGAAAAAACTTGCAATTTTTTACCGCTGTCCGACCAGTTCCTGATACGAGCGAAGGACATTGAGCGTCCCGTATCCGTATTCCCGGTTCGGGTACTCTATGCCCGGTTTCCGATCCGCTCCCCGGATCAGCAGAGTCTTTACATCCAGCCCGTCTAAATACGTGTAATTGCCCCGGACAATTCCAAATTCAAACAACTGCATCGCCGCCCCGGCAGCATGTGCCGCAGCAACACTGCTTCCCGTCCGGGTACCATAGCTGCCATCCGGCAGGGGACCATATACATTGACTCCCGGAGCTAAAAAGTCCGGCTTTACCACACTGGTTCTGGTATATCCTTTGCTCGCCTCCGCCACCAGTGCATTCTGATAATGATTGTACATGCCGACCGCCATGGTATTTACGGCACAGGCATTGGATGTTACTGTTGTAAATGGATTGGAACCGAGAAAATACGTGCTTGACGGCACAAACTGTGTGATCGGCATCCAGATGTGATAATCGGTGGCAAAGTCTCCTTTTGCCAGTACCTCCACCTTCCAGATGCCGGGAGCCGGATCTTCAAATTGCAGCACAACTAAAAAGTCACCGCCCTGAAATGCCGCCACCCGGTCATAGATCGTCACCACACTGCCCTCTGCCAGAAACGGGTAACGTCTGGCATCCTGAGTCGGTGACAGATACGGCATGATGCGTTTTCCTGTCGGAGAGGTGATCCCGACATAAAAGGTATTGAGGGCATTGCCGATCAGCTCCATCGTAAAGCCTTTGACATTTTCTCCGACCACGATCTCGGCTTCATCCGGCCGCGCCTCGCTCACTCTTCCGTAATAATGCCGTCTGGCATTTCCCTCATTTCCGGCTGCCTGCACGATCGCAAACCCCTGCGTATCAGAGATCCTGGAAAAATAATCACTGCTTGGCATCCGTCCGTCATGCCCTCCCTGATTCGTTCCCAGTCCGATCAGAATGACCATCGGCATCCGGTAGGAAAGTGCCAGATCGAC
Organism: Lachnospiraceae bacterium; assembly: GCA_050874905.1. Lineage (GTDB taxonomy): Bacteria > Bacillota > Clostridia > Lachnospirales > Lachnospiraceae > NC2004. Next base: position 1,574 of record JBNMLP010000030.1, on the reverse strand, counting down.
CAGATATTTTACGCCCCGCATAATATCAATCTCCGAATATGCCTCCACCCCATCCGGTATGGAATAAAATTCCTTTAAATATTCTTTTGCCTGACGGCATTTCACAACAGCTAATGATGCATCCACCGCGATTCCGGTAAAATCTGCTTTTGCATCGTATTTTCCAGCTGCAATTCCCGCAAGAAAGGTGCCGTGCCCATTTTCATCCCTGGAAGGAACGATCTCATACGGATCTTCCTGTGCCAGTGCCTGATTGATCTGCTCCTTTGTATAAACGCCATCCTCCAGGTTCTGATCCCACAATCCGATCAATCTTGTTGTGCCGTCCTCATTTTGAAAAATAGGAAGATCATATGCGATCCCGGTATCGACAATACCAAACAGCACCCCCTGTCCCCGAAGAGAAAGCACCGGCTGATTCTGCAGTGCAAGCCCTCCTACCTGCTCCACGCTGGTCGTATCCATCAGCCCGTAAAGCTTTGGAACCGCATTATACCCGAGCCGGCTCACATAATAGGAAAAGGGCAGAAGAGATGGCACATGTAAAAACTGATACTTTGTCTCAAATTCTTCCAAACAGAAACCCGAAGGCAGCGTTACCGCTGACTCCGGGTTAAAATTCGTTTCTAATAAAAAATCATAGATCGTCTCATCGCCATTTGCATTTGCACAGCTCTCAAACTCTGGCATGGATTCTTCTCCATATTCTTTCCTTGTTTTCAGTATATGCACGACCAATATGAAGGGTGCTTCTGATCTCCTTCTTTCCAAAGAATGCGATCACGACCGGGAAGCAGCATAAGATCCATGTCACCGGCTCGCAAAAGCACACTGCGGTGTAACCAAATGGTGCAATGAAGAATTTTACGGCAACGACTTTTCCCAGCATCTCGATCAGGCTGGCAACAAGCGGCATGATCCGGTCACCGATTCCCTGTAACGTATTACGAAGGATCACCAATACCATCAGCGGATAGTAAAATGGCAGATTGATCTTTAAATATCTGGCTCCGGTTGCGATCACCTCGGCATTGTCTGATCCGGTCAGCAGGCGGATGATCGTTGAAGCAAATACATAGGTAAATACCAGTGCGATCGTCGCCCATGCAAATCCGAGATAATGCGTCTTTTTCACGCCATCCCACACACGATCCATTTTCTTTGCACCGTAGTTCTGGCTTGCAAAGGTGGACATGGTGGCAGCTAAGGTAGAGCCAACCATCATGTACATTTCACTGATCTTACGTGCAGCCGTATGAGCGGCGATCGTTGTCGTACCAAGTCCATTGATACCGCTTTGCAAAATTACTGTACCAAGATTGACAACGGCAAACATCAGGCTCATTGCAGAGCCGGAAGCAAGCAGCTCCTTTACCATGGCTGCCGGGAGGCGGAAATCCTTGCGGCCAAGTTTTGGGATCAACTGCTTTTTCTGGCTGTAGATCACACACATCACACCGGATACGAGCTGGGATACAACGGTTGCCAATGCGGCACCGGCAATTCCCATTTTCAATACGAGGATCATAAAGAAATCCAGTCCGATATTTAACAGGGAGGAAATGATCAAAAAG
>JBNMLP010000029.1:0-19682 GCA_050874905.1 Lachnospiraceae bacterium | reverse complement strand
GAACGTCGGGCAGTTTCCCTTCCGGGAGCGGTACGGGAAGTGCTGTTAAACAACCTTTCTAACGTGGAGCTGACAAAACAAGAGATCATATTAGACGGATATCAAAGTGTTGTACTGGAATTAGAATAGGGAAAAAAAGAGATGCATCAGAACATACTGGGGTGAAAATCAGTAGTAATATCTTGACATTTCGACATAAAATCGACAATAGAGCAGGGCTGGATTTGCACATTCCTTTGAAAATGGGAGTGTGTAGATCTGGCCTTGCTTTTTTGGAATTAAAACAGCGCATAGATTCATTGACTTTTTTCTGTAAAGGATTCGACATTGACAACCACAGAGTGTTGATTTTAACAACTTTTGGTTGTTGGACAGGCCTCGTCTGCTATGCTAGGATATTTTTATGCGGACCGTAAAAACATAGCAGGAGGATGGCAGCATTGCCAATATTGAAGTGCAAAAGGTAGGTTATATGTTTCCGGGGCAGCGATGTGCCTGTTATTCTGCAGATCTGTTGTTGCGTCAGTATAAACGCGTACGCGATCAGAGTGCGGAGCATAAATTCAGTTATAAAGATATTAAAAACGTATATACGATCGTGTTATATGAGCATAGCCCGAAAGAATTTCATCCATACGAAGAGGTGTATGTTCATCGTGCTGAACAGGTGGTGGACAGTGGCGTAAAAATTGATCTGTTACAAAAATACATCTTTTTACCGCTTGACATTTTCAGGAAAAATCATCACAATAAACCTATCAAAAATAAGTTAGAGGCATGGCTCACTTTTTTCAGTGCGGAGGATGAAAGGGAGATTGTAAAGCTGTTACGATCATATCCGGAATTTTTGCCATTATATGAAGATCTTTATAAGCTGTGTCTGAATACAAAGAAGGTGATGGGGATGTTTTCCAAAGAGTTGCAGGAGTTAGATCGCAATACAGTAAGCTATATGATTGATGAGATGCAGGGAGAGATCAATCAGCAGAAGGTGGAGCTTGAGAAAAAGAATGTGGCATTACGGGAAAAGAATATCACAATTCAACAAAAAGATGCGGTACTACAAGCACAGAAAGAGGACTTAAAAGCAAAAACTGCGGAAATTAATGCCTTAAAAAAGCAGTTGGCAGTATTACAGAGGGAAGTATAAAAAACAGCAAAATTACATTGTGCAAAATCACAGTTTTTAGTAGTAGTTTTTCTGAAATGATGTTATAATTAGAAATAGCAACTAATCGTGCATCAGAATACAGGAGGAAAAGAAATGAGTGAGAATTTAGAGAATGCAAATGTAATAGATATGCAGACAATTATAAAGGAATTTAATGATTCGATTTCTGCTATTCAGGCAGATATTGAATCAATCGTACAGGGATTTGAAGGGATTTCCAGACAGTTGCAGGGGTTGAATGCAGTAACATCAGCAGTGGACGAGTCAGTGCGCTCTGCAGTAAGCGTAGTAGACCGTATCCGTGGCAATGCGAAACGTTCCAACATTCTTGCACTGAATGCTTCTATTGAAGCAGCCAGAAGCGGAGATGCCGGAAGAGGTTTTGCGGTTGTCGCAACAGAGATGGGAAAATTATCCAATGACAGTGATAACTCCGCCAAAGAGATTGACAGTGCTTTAGTTGGAATCACCAATCAGTTAAAAGATATGGGACAGTCGATCACAGGCACAAACACTACAACCGAGCGGTATATTGAAGACGTTCAGAATATTAAGGAAGAGCTTGCGAAGGCACTGGCATTAGCAGAGCAGTTAAACGGTGAAGAGTAATTCCCCAAAAGAATAGGTACAGTAAAATAGCTTCTTTAAATGTAGGTATACATTTAAAGAAGCATATTTTTCTTATGGGAGAAAATAATAGCATAGAGTATAGATTTAGAAGAAAGGCAGGTGGTGCATACGAAAAAGAAGATTGGAAAAAAATGGATCCCGGTCGCAGCTATTCTGATCATGGTGTGTCTGTTGTTTTTTGTGCTTTGGCAGACAGATGGAGAGTTGTCAGTGCAGACCATCTTGCGTTATACACCAGATAACCATATTCTTGCTGCGTTCGTTCTTTTGTTGTTTTTTGCATTGAAAAGTCTGACGATCGTATTTCCGATCACTGCATTGTTTATGGTGAATGGATTGTTATTTTCTTCACCGGTGGCGCTGTTTGTCAGCACCATGGGAGTGTGTGTGACGGTCACGGTTCCTTATCTGTTGGGGCGCGTCAGCGGAGGAGATATGGTAAGATCCATCTGCCATAAATATCCCAAAGCAGAGTGGATCTATCAGTATCAGCAGGAAAATACATTATTTGCCTGTTTTTTTACAAGGATCATCGGCTGCCTTCCGGGAGATGTGGTGAGTCTTTATTTTGGAGCGTGTGAAACTCCCTATCCTATATATCTGATCGGAAGTTTATTGGGGGCATCACTGATGATCGTGACAGATACCTTTTTGGGAGAACAATTAGAAGATCCATTTTCCAAAACATTTATATTGCTGTTATTGTTCCGGGTGTTGATCTCTGTAGCAGCGATACTGGGGAATATGTGGTGGAACAGACGACGGAAAGGGTAGAAAAAAATTATAATGAACAAGAGGAGACAAAGTATGAAAAGAGTAATTGCATTTATGGTGGCGGTGATGCTGACACTTACCTGTGTTAACATGGGTGGGATCACACAGGCAGCAGCTAAGACAAAGAAGCCGGGGAAAGCTACAGTAAAAAGTATTACCAGAAATGAGCAGGGAGCTATCATTCTTAAGGTTAAACCACAATCTGGTGCAAGCTGGTATGATGTTTACCGCAGTACGAAGCCAAACTCCGGTTTTCACTGGCAGGGAACGATCAATACTTACGAAGACAGTGAGAACCTTATGTATTGTGACAGTGATGCGACCGGAATACAGACATACTATTACAAAGTCCGGGCAGTATGTGAGGATGGAATGAGAGATGTAAAGGGTGCATTTTCCAATGTAGTGAGTATAGCACAGACATATTGTATCTGGGCAGAGGTGAAGAATGAAACCACGATAACACTTCATTATCCTGCGGTAAATGGGGCAACGAAATATCTCATTTACCGAAGTCTGTCTAAAAATGATGGTTTTGAGTTGATCAGTACAAAAGAGAATTCCTACTATAGTAGTGATTTTACTTTTGAGGATAAGAATCTGGTATTGGGAACGAAATACTACTATAAAGTAGTTGCAGGTGTTTATGAGCAAGTGGAAGTAACCACACAGACACTTGCAACGACTGAGGCTCCTGCAACGACGGAGGCAAGCCGCAGTGAGTGGGATGATTTCTGGGGTTTTGATTCTAATTGGAATTCTGTGCCAAACCAGAACCAGAATCGATATGTGGAACCGGTATATGAAGACCGTCTGGTAGCGGAATACCCATCAAATGTAATCGAAGCAATGACAGGTCCTGCTGGAGTGGATTTGAAAAAAGCAACGGTAACCGGGAAAGGGAAAATGACAGTGACATGGAAGCAGTCAGGGAATGCATCCGGCTATCTGCTGGCAAAGAAAGAAAATGATGGAACTATCATACAACTGAAAAAAATCTCTGGTGGTACCAAAACGTCCTGTAAGCTTACAAAAGTTCCGCATGGTGCAAGTTATAATTTTGTCATTATACCATATATTATGAAGGATGGTATATGTTGCAAGGGTGCAGTATCGGATGAATTAGAAGGAGTAATGAATTATTATTCTTGTCAGGCAGAGGATTATCAGCAGCGTTGTCAGCGGATTTTTGGCAGGAAGAGCTATAAAAGTTATTCTTCAGACAAAAAGGCTAGAAAAAATATGAAAACGATCCGCATTCGTGCATGGGATTTTAAAAAGGGAACTTCTGGCAAGAAGATCACAAAGCATTATAATCTTACTGTACATAAAAACATTGCTTCATCTGTAAAAAAGGCTTTTGAAGAAATCTATAAAGGAAAAGAAAAATTTCCAATCCATTCAATTGGGGCATACTCATACCGGAAGGGCGAGCATATGATGGGACTGGCGATCGATATCAATCCGGAAGAAAATTATCAGATCCGTAATGATGGAACGATCCTTTGTGGAAGACTTTATAAACCAGGAAAAAATCCGTATTCTATACCAATGGATGGAGAATTTGCCCATATAATGAATAAATATGGATTTACACAGGGAATTTTTTCTTCCAGTCGTGATTATATGCATTTTTCTTATTTTGGAGGATGAGTATTGTAGCAAAGCAGACAATGCCGGCTCCGGCACAGTTTTTAGCACAGTTTACAATGCCATATAATGCAGAGCTGACAAAGGAAGTATATCCGAATGAAGAAGATCTGGTGGATTTGCTTCCTGTGAGATCGGTAATAAGCTTACCGAAGAAGAACAGTGGAACAAATTGAAGCTGGTAAAAGAAGTGGCAGAAGAAGTCTGGGGAAAATAATAAAAACAAACAGAGGTGGTAAGGTGTAAGGTTGCGTCCCATAAAAAACACTGGATGAGCTATTCCTCCCAGAATAGCTCATCCAGTGTTTTTCCTAAGGCCTTGCAAATGGTCCGGCACAGTTTGATCGTTGGATTGTAATCGCCCTTTTCGATGGCATTGATCGTCTGGCGGGACACTCCGCAGGCTTTTGCCAGATCCTGCTGGGACAGGTCAAGGGCGGCTCTCGCCGATTTCATTTTCAGATTCTTCATAGTGTATCGTCATCCTTTTCCTGTTTCTTATCATAAATTAATTTCGCATTAAATACAACTAAAATAAGGGTGAAGAGCACTGCGCAGGTGAGGTTCATGCAGCGGACGGAGAGGACTCCATGATCCAGCAGCAGTTTTTTGTTTGTAATTACCGGAATGCTCGTGGCATAATTGATGAGGGTGATCAGAGCAAACATTGCGTTGATGCCTTTTGCATTTTCGGTAAGGGACATATAGGCATCTTCCCTGATGCAGACAACTGCAAAAATGAAAATGGAGATGCAGATCCCGATAAAGAAGCCGCTTACACTGAACAACATTTTGATGCCGCTGATTGCGATCAGCATGGTGCAGAGCAGCAGGGAAAAATAGCCGTATTTGTAGGCTTTTCCCCGTGCTAAAAGCTGTCGTTCGTCATAGTTACAGCCGCCAAAGCGATAATTCTTTTTGCCCAGCACATATTTGATCAGAAGGATCATGGCAAATACTGCGAGGAATCCGGTGACTGCGCCCAGTGAAAAAAACAGAGTATGTTTCATTACATTTCCTCCTACATAGATCGTAAGTTTTTGATCGCGTGTGTAAATTTGATCGGATTACCGTAGCGAAGGGTGCCCATCCGGTAAATTTTTGCAGCCAGCCATCCGGCTCCCAATGTGGAAGCAAATAAGATAATGGCAGACAGAACAATTTCCCATGGTGCGACGGTTCCCATTCCGATCCGCACAAACATCGCAGAATAAGAAGAAAATGGAAGATAGGAGCAGACTTTCATAAGGATGCCGTCCGGATTTTGCAGCTGGAACAGTACCAGGAAGTATACGATCATGATCAGCATCTGCAAAGTTCCGGCAGACTTGTTGATGTCTTCTGTTTTGGAAACCAGCGCGCCCATTGCCCCATATAAAAATGCATAGAATAAGAATCCACCGATGCCAAATACTGCAAATGCAGCAAGAACTTCTCCCGGAATGGAAAACAGCATGTCAAGCTTATCTCCCCAGAAGGTGTGGTTAAGCTGATAGCCGACCAGTGCTGCGGCAAGGATCAGACCAAGTTGGAAAATGGCAGCGGTTGCTCCGGCAAATACTTTACCAAACAGAAGATGTTTGGCATCAACGCTTGTGACTAATACCTCGATAGAGCGATTGCTTTTTTCTACCGTAACGGAGGTTGCAACCATAACACCGTAGAGGATGATCATTAAGAAGATCACAATGACCAGAGCATAGCAGTACCAGTAGTTATTTTCGGCATCCTTTCCAAGAATCTTTTCTTTGCAGACGACCGGAGTGTTATATTCCTTTAAGAAGGAAGCAGCATCAATTCCATTGGAAGTAAGATATTGCTGCTGGTAGATTGATGTTAGAAGTTCATCAAATATCGTTTGGTTGCTGTCCATGATGCCGCGGTTTAACACATAGTATTCATAGTGCAGTGCATCTGTGACATAAAATCCTGCTTCTACCTCATCCTTTTTCACGGCTTTCTTCATCTGATCCACGGAATCGTAGTGGATAAATTCAGAATCTGAAAATGCAGTAGTTAGTATATTGTCATCAGAAAACAGACCGGAAGTATCTGTAATTCCAAGCTTTGTCTTATCTCCGGAATCCGTTTCTTTTTGGGTGCCCTCTTTTTTTGTACTCTTAATTCCGAGCGTGTCGGAAAGATCGATCACTCTTGGAAGAAACATACCGCCAAAGAGCAGTACCGTGAGCAGGATCGTTGTGATCATAAAGGACTTGTTTTTCAAATAACTCAGTAATTCAAATTCATATACGGTAAAGAATCGTTTCATGCTTCATCCTCCCCTACTTTTGCTACAAAAATGTCGTTGAGTGACGGTTTATATGTTTCAAAATGTTCAATCTCTAAGTCCGGACATGCGACAAGTGCCTGAAGCAGCATCGCGCGTGTCACATCGTCATGAAGCTTTAAGATCACATCCTCTTTCGTGTGTCCCGTGATCGTGGCAAGGGCAGTGATTTTAGGAGTAAGCATGGTTCCTGCCTGATCGGGAGCAATACCATTTAGTCCTAAAACAAGCTGATTCTTTCCAAAGTCACGTTTGATCTCAGATAAGTTGCCGGATAGTGCGGTTTCTCCGTGATGGATGATCACGATATCTTCGCAAAATTCTTCGACATAACTCATCTGGTGACTGGAGAACAAAACAATCTTTCCTGCTTCAATCAGTTCTTCCACCACATCTTTTAAGATCTGGGAGTTGACCGGATCTAAGCCGCTGAAAGGTTCATCTAAGATCACAATATCCGGATCGCAGAGTAAGGTAGAGGCAAGCTGTACCTTTTGCTGGTTGCCTTTTGATAAGGTTTCAAGAAGCTGCGACTGGTATTGATCCACCTGCAGGCGGGTCAGCCAGCGGAGTGCATTGGCTGCTGCCTGCTTGCGGGAAAGTCCACGCAGTCTCGCCAGATAAACCAACTGTTCCATTACGGTCCTTTTTGGATATAAGCCACGCTCCTCCGGCAGATAACCGATGGAGGTCTGTGCCGGGTGAAATGGCGCGCCGTCTAATAAGATCTCTCCACTGTCTGCGTGAAAGACGTCCATTAAAATGCGGATCGTAGTTGTTTTTCCGGCACCGTTTCGTCCGAGCAGGCCGAGTGCTTTGCCGCTTTCGGCGGTAAAGGAGATGCCTTTCAGCACCTGTTTTTCACCGAAAGTTTTGGTGATGTTTTGTACTGTGAGATTCATATCTATCCCCTCCGTGTTTATCTTGGTGAATTAAGAATATCATGCATTTTACATAATGTCAAGTATATATGACAAAATGTAATGCTGCATATGTGCAGAACATAGAAATTTTCTATGGCATTTTCTATGGCATAACGGAAAAAATTGTGGTAAGATAATGCGGTGCTTTTTCGGCAATCATGAATAAAGTACTGTATTTTTTTGAAAAGAGTGAGGACAAACATGAAGTATTTGCGACAATTTTTACTGATCTTATTGATCACACTGATAGGTGAGCTGTTAAAGTATCTGCTGCCACTGCCGATTCCGGCAAGCATTTACGGCATGGCAATTTTATTTGCCGGGCTGATGAGCGGTGTGATCCCGCTTGATGCAGTCAAAGAGGCAGGACGTTTTTTGATCGAGATCATGCCGGTGATGTTTATTCCGGCTGGCGTAGGACTGATGGTATCATGGGGAGTGTTAAAGTCATTACTGCTTCCGGTCAGCATCATTACAGTTGTCAGCTTTTTAACTGTGGTCGGTGCGACCGGACGCACGTCACAGTGGCTGATCAGAAGAGAAAGGAGAAAGCAGGATGATGAATGAGTTTTTTAAGGATTCGTTGTTTGCCGGGGTGACGATGAGTCTGATCGCTTACGCAGCAGGTGTCTTTTTAAAGAAGAAATGGAAGCTTGGTCTGTTTAATCCTCTGCTGATCTCCATTGCATTATCGATCCTTGTGCTGGTGATCGCTGACGTGGATTACGAAACCTATAATAAGGGTGCCTCTTATTTAAGCTGGTTTCTGACTCCGGCCACAGTGTGTCTGGCAATCCCGTTATATGAACAGTGGCCGCTGTTAAAGCGGAATTACAAAGCGGTACTGTTTGGACTTTTAGCAGGTGTTTTAACCAGTCTTTCTACCGTGTGTGTGCTGGCAAAGCTGATGAAGCTTTCCCAGAAGGAATATGTAACCTTGCTTCCAAAATCGATCACAACGGCGATCGGAATGGGAATTTCGGAGGAGCTTGGCGGATACGTGACGATCACGGTAGCAGTTATTGTTGTGACAGGGGTACTTGGAAATATTTTTGGAGAAGCAGCCTGCAAGCTGTTTCGTATTACAGATCCGATCGCAAAAGGACTTTCCTTTGGAGCTTCTTCCCATGCGATCGGAACAGCCAAAGCAATGGAATTCGGAGAAGTAGAGGGAGCGATGAGCAGTCTGGCAATCGCCGTGTCCGGCATACTTACGGTTGCATTTGCTTCGTTCTTTGCAGGAATATAGGAGGGATGAAAGATGATCATAACGATAGGACGGGAATGTGGATGTCAGGGAGATGAATTTGCTGCATTGCTCGCAGAACAATACCATTTTCCGTATTATAACAAAAAAGCAATTCTTCAAATGGCACGGGAGGAAGGCATCTTAGAAAAGCATCCGGATTTCTTTGGAGAAATTCCTGTTGATACACTGCTTTATACAATTGCTTCCACCGAGAATGAAGATTCTCTGCTTATGGTGCCGGGAAATGCACTTTCCATGTTAAAAAAGAAAAAAGATTTTGTCCTGGTGGGACGCTGTGGTAACGTTGTATTTGGAAAAGAGCCTGATGTGATGCGCATTTTCTTAACGGGAAATAAGGAGGAACGGATAAAAACAATCGCACAAAAGCACAATATATCTGAGCGCAAGGCGAAACGACTGGTGGAGGAAACCGATGCCAGACGTGCCGCATATCATAAACGCTATACCAATGAAACATGGGGGGATGCCGGAAGCTATGATCTGTGTATCAATGTATCACAGATTGGAATGGAACATGCGGTGAAGCTGGTGCAGGATTATTTGGAATATCAGGTGTGAAAAACAAGGGAACCTTTGAGCTGATATAGCTGGAAGGTTCTTTTTTTATTTTTATGGGTTGACAAATTATAAATACTAGTGTACTATTCAACTAGTGCACTAGTAAGGAGGTGCAGAATGGAGTTCAAAACAAATGTACCAATCTATCTTCAGGTGATTGAAGATATGAAACGAAAGCTGATCGCCGGATCACTTACTCTTGGTGCGAAGCTTCCTTCTTCCAGAGAGCTTGCTCTGGAATACGAGATCAATCCGAATACTGCAGCGAGGATTTATAACGAGATGGAAGCGATGGGGTTATCCTATACCAGACGTGGGATTGGAACCTTTGTCACAGAGGATGCGACTATAATTGATCGGTTAAAGCAGGAACAGACGCATGAAATTGTAAAAGAATTTGCCATGCAGCTTCAGGATATGGGGTATGCCCCGGAAGAGGTTCTGGCACTGCTTCAGGCGTACTATGAAAAAAGTAAATGATGATAATTTAGAATTGGAGGAGACGAATATGTTAAAGTGTGAACATTTGTATAAAAAATATAGTCATGTAGCGGCAGCCGCAGATCTGTCCATAGAAGTGGAACCGGGACACATTTACGCACTGCTTGGTCCAAACGGAAGCGGGAAATCTACTTTGATGAAGATGATCGCGGGTCTTGTAAAACCGGATGAAGGAAAGATCACATTAGAGGGAGCACCGCTTTCTTCAGAATCTAAAGCAGACATTGCCTATATGCCGACAGAAGCATATTTTTTCTCATACATGACCTGTGAGGATGTAGGAAAATATTATCGGGATTTCTTTGCGGATTTTGATTATAACAAATATATGAATCTGCTTATAGTAATGGAGCTGATTCCAAATCAGAAGGTGAAGAATATGTCATCCGGTATGATGGCAAAAATGAAGATTGCGGTTACACTTTCCAGAAACAGTAAGATCATCTTATTAGATGAACCTCTAAATGGAATTGATCTGATCGCCAGAGAAACGATCATTCAGACGATCGTGACCAATATCTCAGAGGATACCGCTATTGTGTTGTCCAGTCATCTGGTAGATGAGCTGGAAAAGGTCGTGGATCATGCCTTTTTCATCAAAAATGGAACCTGTATTTTAGCGGGGGAGGCAGAGGAGCTGCGAATGAGAGAAGGCAAGTCACTGGTGGATATGTATCGTGAGATTTATGCATAAGAAATGGGATAGAGATAGAATTGGAGGAGATTTTTATGTTAAAGATGATGAAATATGAGTATCGACGTGGGTTATTTCCACTGATCGTAATAATGGTTGTTCTTGGTATGGCAGAGCTTTTGTTCCTTGCCGGAGTAGTGATGGATAGGGAGAATATGCTGGCAATGGGTATGGCAGGATTGATGTTTGGCAGTGTGATCGCTTATCTGTTTGTACTGATCTATGGCATTTTCGCATACAACGAGGATCTAAAAAATAAAACCGGTTATCTGGTATTTATGACACCGATATCTTCCTACCGTATTATCGGTGCAAAGCTGCTTTCTATTTTGTTAAACGGTGTGACGCTTGTCCTGATCCTGGTTGCTTTAGCCGGAGTGGATATTGCCCTGCTCCTTCATATGTTCGAAGATCCGGTGGCATTGAAGGAATTGTTGAATGCTATTTCCCAGTCTTTGTTTCAGGTATCTGCCGGTACAGTATTCCTGAATGTTGCTACCGCTGTTTTGGTTATGTTGATCCAGTTTTTTACGACGATCACAATCGCATTTTTCGCGATCACGTTAGCTTCTACCGTTTTACAGAATAAGAAGGTAAAAGGAGTGATCAGCTTTGTTTTATTTATTGTGATAAACATGTTAATGAGTTTTGTTGCAGAAAAGCTTCCAACCATTGGAAATGTGGAGCAGGCCAATAGCATGTTAGAGTCTTTGGGTTGTGTTTTGCCACAGATCTTATTTATGGTAGTCGTGATGGTTGCCAGCTATTTTGCAAGCGGATGTTTGCTTGAGAAAAAGGTAAGTTTGTAAAACGGAGGTAAGCCAGCCGGAATATTATATTTAAGAGTAAAAGTAAGAAATCTTCTTTCCCGGTAGCACCTTTTCATTGACAGATGCATAGTATTCTGGTATATTAACAAAAATAACTCTTTGCACTGCATATTATCTACAGTACAAACTGAGCAGGCCGGGATACAGAGGTGTCCTGCGAGCCGGGTCACATGCGTGACAGTGGATGGAACATATCTGCATCCACGGGACAGTAGTTGCTATTACTGTTTCCGTGGGTGTTTTTTATTTCTCCGGAAAAAGCGCAGATGCCATAGAGTGTAAGTTCATTTTTAAGGAGGTACACGTTATGGATTCTATTCAGACACACGCTGTAAATGATTTTGAAAGGGTTGCGATGAAAGTGTCGATGGTCAGTATAGTAGGTAATGTGCTGCTGTCGCTCTTTAAACTATTCGCCGGGTTATTTGCACATTCCGGAGCAATGTTAAGTGATGCCGTTCATTCGGCGTCGGATGTATTTAGTACGATCGTTGTGATCATTGGAGTAAAATTGTCCGGAAAGGCACCCGACAAAGAACATCCTTACGGGCATGAACGGCTGGAATGTGTGGCAGCCATTGTGCTTTCTACCATTCTTTTGATCACAGGACTGGGAATTGGATATTCTGCTGTCCAGAATATCTTTTTTACAAAGCAGAATACGTTGATGGTTCCCGGTGTGCTGGCACTTGTCGCAGCGGTTGTATCGATAGCGGCAAAGGAAGCAATGTTCTGGTATACCAAAATAAATGCCAAACGGATTGATTCGAGTGCTCTGCTTGCGGATGCGTGGCATCACCGCTCGGATGCACTTTCTTCCATCGGAGCCTTAGTTGGTATTGCGGGAGCAAGAATGGGATTTGCCATTTTAGATCCGATCGCCAGTCTGGTGATCTGCTTTTTTATTGCCAAAGCGGCTTATGATATTTTTAAGGATGCTGTCAATAAAATGGTGGATGAATCCTGCGACGATGCAACAGAGAAGCAGCTATATGATATGGCTTTGGCACAGGAGGGGGTACTTGGCATAGACCTTTTGCGTACCCGGATGTTTGGAAACAAGATCTATGTTGATCTGGAGATCCGTGCAGATGGTAATAAAACACTGCATGAAACCCATGAGATTGCAGAGCAGCTGCATGATAAGATTGAGCGTGGATTTCCGAAGGTCAAGCACATTATGATCCATGTCAATCCGAATGAGCAATAGCACCAGGCAAGAAAAAATTGACAAATCAATAAAGTGCTGGTATTCCAAAATATGTATATTCTATATATGGTACATACCAGCATGCAACATCGAATGTTTCAGACACAAGTTATACATTCTCGCCAACAGGAATGGGAAATGTAATAGAGTTCAAAAAAAATGCAAATGTATATGACAATACAGCAGGACTTGATGTTGTAGCTGATCGGTAGTGTAAGAGGAGTGACATGCATGGGGGAAAAAATCTTTTTTATTGTATACACAATTGTATTAATCGGGATTGCAGGAACTGCAGGTTATCAGATGTCTGAAAAGAAGGGACAGAATACACTGGATATGCTTGGACGTAAGTTGGACAGCTTTCGCACGCAAAAAGGCTGGGATGATCTGACAGAACAGGAGAAAACCAATGCGAAGTATCTGTTTACAGAGGATGAAATCAAGCGGTACGATAATCAGAAGAATTTTAGTGACTTTGCTGCAATTAGCACGAAGGAGCCGTACTGGACGTTTCATTATGCAGTGGTAAAACAATATAAAAAAGAACAGATTGCATATGGTCCGGTAGAACACAGTGAAAAAACAGATAAAACCAAGAGCCGGGATGAATTGGTTGCTTTGGCAAAAAAACAGGTGTCTCTGGATTATACGAGAATCTGTACATACAAGGATGCTGTGGAAAAGGTCTGGAAGATTACATTTTATAAAGAAGAGCGCATGCCATATAAAGAACAGAATGTAAGTGTATATCTACAGTATGATGGAACCGTTTTGCTGGTTAGTGAGGTTCTTGAAGATACAAAACTTGAAAATGGTACCTCAACATTGAAAGCAGGTGATGAGTGATGAGAAGAGAAGATCATAGGAAAAAGAGAGCGATAGGGTTGTTTTTATTATATTCACTTGTTCTGGTACTGCTTGCCTTTGGAAGTGGTTATGCGATCAATACACATAAGTGGAAACCGATACATGATAATTTACGACAAAAGATTGAGCAAAACGAAAAGGCAAAAAACATAAGCAGTCAAAAAGAGGAAGTCATAATAGCAAGATTGCAGATAAATGAAGCTCCCGTAAAAATTCCAACACGGAGAAAGAGTGATCTTACTGCAAGAAAAATTTGACAAATTCATGTAAGACTGTTATTCTAAGAAAAGTAGCGAAGACGTCACACCAGAGGACATCTTCGCTTTTTTTGTAGAGGCAGCCAGGAAAAATACAGTATCAAAAAACTTTGTCGGCTAACTTGGGAACTTTTCAATACAGGATAGAAATGAGGAGGATACGATGCAGGAAATGTTTAATCAGATAGTAGAAACACTGACCAACATTATCAAACCCATTGATAATATTGTCTGGGGCTGGGGGATGATTCTGTTGTTGCTTGGCACACATATTTTTATGACGATCCGTACCGGTGTGATCCAGACGAAGACGATCACGAAAGGAATTCCACTTTCTGTTTCCAAAGAGGAAGGGGCAGATGGAGAAGTAAGCCAGTTTCAAGCATTGGCAACTGCGCTGGCTTCTACGATCGGTACCGGAAATATCATTGGTGTCGGTACGGCGATCGCACTGGGTGGTCCCGGAGCGGTATTATGGTGTTGGCTTACCGGTGTATTTGGTATTGCAACAAAATATGCGGAATCTTTGATCGCCGTCAAATATCGTGTGAAGACAGAGGATGGAAGAATGCAGGGTGGTGCCATGTATGCATTGGAGCGTGGGCTTAATATGAAATGGCTCGGTGTGATCTTCGCCGTGTTTGCAGGATTTGCTTCTTTTGGAATTGGCTGTGCTACGCAGGTCAATGCGATCGCCGAGGTCTGTCATGTCAATTTAGGGGTACCGCGTTTTGCGGTCGGACTCATTGTTGCAGTGCTGACTTCCTTTGTTATCTTTGGTGGGATCAAAAGCATTGCAAGAGTGTGTGAAAAGCTGGTTCCATTTATGGCAGCTTTTTATGTACTTGGCTGTATCGTTATCTTATGCATGAATTATGATTTTATTATTCCGGCGATCAAAACGATCTGTGTGCTGGCATTTACGAAAGGGGCGGCTGCCGGAGGTTTAGTCGGCGGTGGTATTCGTTATGCGATCCAGTATGGTGTCGCAAGAGGATTATTTTCCAATGAGTCCGGTATGGGATCTGCACCGATCGCAGCGGCGGCAGCAAAGACCAAAAATCCGGTGCGTCAGGCACTGGTATCTTCTACCGGAACGTTCTGGGATACGGTTGTTGTATGTCTGATGACAGGACTGGTACTTGTTTCTACGATCATGAAAAATCCGTCGATCAATGCGGATGAGATCGCAGATGGCGGCGTCCTTACTACATTAGCCTTTGGTCAGGTTCCTTACATCGGACCATTTATCCTGGTAGTCGGAATCATCTGTTTTGCATTTTCTACGATACTTGGCTGGGCCTATTATGGCGAACGCTGTGTAGAATATGTTGCCGGAAAGAAAGCACTGATCCCGTACCGCCTGCTTTATGTGATCGTAGCACTGGTAGCTCCGGTAGTGGCATTAGATCTTGTGTGGCTGATGGCGGATATTTTAAATGCGCTGATGGCGATCCCGAACCTGATCGCGGTACTGCTTCTTTCTCCAGTGATCGCAGCCGAGACAAAAAAGTATATCAATAATCTGAATGCCATAGATCCGACATCGGTTCCGGTTGTTACATCCCGGGAAAAGAAGCTTGGGTGAGATAAGCAGAAGAGTACGAGCGGGCAGCAGGCTGTAATGGTCTGCTGTTTTTTTGTGGGACTAGTATCATTTTTTACAATACAAATCGTCCCCTGTGCCATATGATAAGCACAAGCAAACAGTCAAAGACGCCTGTCCGATAAGGGAGGCGTCTTTTATTTTATCATAAAGGAGGTCGCTAAACTATGACAAAACGAATCAGTAATCATCCGATTCTTGGGGAAACACCTGAGATGAAATCTGTGACATTTACATATAATGGAGTCGCCATGCAGGGATGTGAAGGTGAGCCGATCGCAGCCGCTTTAAAGGCAAATGGGATCATGACACACCGGTATACGGCAAAAACACACGAACCGCGCGGTGTCTTTTGTGCGATCGGACGCTGTACGGACTGCGTTATGATCGTGGATGGAAAACCAAATGTCAGAACATGTATTACACCGCTTGCAGAAGGAATGACCGTACAAACACAGTATGGAGTATCTGCACAGAAGGGAGGAGAGTAACATGAAGATCACACGTTATGATGTTATTATCGTCGGTGCGGGACCAGCCGGCTTATCTGCTGCAATTGAAGCGGCAAAAAATGGATTGCATCCCATCGTTTTTGATGAAAATGCCAGACCGGGTGGACAGCTTTTCAAGCAGATCCATAAATTCTTTGGATCAAAGGAGCATAAGGCAAAGATCCGGGGCTTTAAGATTGGGGAGGAGCTGTTAGCTGAGGCGGAAAAGTATGGTGTTGAGGTTATGCTCAATGCAACAGTGGTTGGTCTATATCCGGAAAAAGAAGTAACGGTAAAGATCGGGGAAGAGATCCGGCATTACAAAGGAGATGCGGTATTGATCGCAACCGGAGCTTCGGAAAATATGGTGAACTTTAAGGGCTGGACACTTCCGGGTGTTATTGGAGCGGGAGCTGCCCAGACGATGATGAACCTGCATCACATTACACCGGGGGAGCGCATTTTAATGCTTGGTTCCGGAAATGTTGGTCTGGTGGTCAGCTTCCAGTTGATGCAGGCAGGCTGTGAGGTGGTTGCTCTTGCAGATGCAGCACCGAGAGTTGGTGGCTATGGTGTACATGCTGCCAAAGTGGCACGCTGTGGTGTCCCATTTTATCTGTCCCATACGATCGTAGAGGCAGAGGGAGAGGATCATGTGACAGGCGTGGTGATCGGTCAGGTTGGACCGGACTGGAAGATCATACCGGGTACAGAGAAACATTTTGATGTGGATACCATTTGTCTGGCGGTAGGACTTTCCCCAATGGCACAGCTCTTAAAGCAGGCAGGGTGTGAAATGTCAGATACGAAGGGCGGTTATGTTCCGGTCTGTGATGCTTACGGTGCTACGAGTGTGCCGGGATTATATGCAGCCGGAGATGTGTCTGGAATTGAGGAAGCAAGCTCTGCGATGATCGGAGGTAAGATCAGTGGAACAGCGATATCCGAGTATCTGGGTTATCTGGAAAAAGAAGAAAGCGAAACACGCATCAAGGAATTAAAGGCACAGCTTGCCACGCTGCGTCAGGGAATGTTTGCACCGGAAAACCGTGGAAAGCTGGTAGAAAAAACCGATGAGGGAATCGACGTATCGATGAATCTGTTGGAAAAGGGTTACGTTTCAGAAGAAGAGATCACCCGTTATCCGGGTGTTACCAGACACAAAGGAATTCATCCGGTGATCGAATGTACGCAGAACATTCCTTGTAACCCTTGTCAGGATGCCTGCAAAATGGGATGTATCCGCATTGGAAAAAATATTACTTCTCTTCCGGTCGTGGATGAAGAACATAAATGTATCGGATGTGGCATGTGCGTGGCATCCTGTTCCGGTCAGGCGATCTTCTTAGTCGAGGAGGACGTAGAGCCGGGATATGGTGAGGTGACGATGCCGTATGAATTTTTACCACTTCCTGAAGTGGGAGACGTCGGATGTGGATGTGGAAGAGATGGAAGTGTACTTTGTGAGGCGGTAGTAACCAAGGTACGGACGGCTCCGGTATTTGATCATACGAATCTGCTTACCGTAAAGGTACCGAATGACTATGTAAACCGGGTACGTTTTTATAAGAAGTAGACAGGATAGGAAAGGGTGAAATGCTATGATAGATATTCAGAAAAAATTAGAGGAGATCGGCCCTTATATCGAAGCTCCGGATGATTCTTTGCTGGTATGCCGTTGTGAGGAAGTGACCAAAGGAGAGATCCGCAAGGCTGTTCATGAAGGCTTTTTTACGATCGAGGAGCTTCGGCGTTATTTACGGTGTGGGATGGGGCTTTGTCAGGGACAGACCTGTGGAAAACTGGTGAAAGGAATTGTAGCAAGAGAGCTTAAAGTAGCTCCTGTTGAGGTAGAGCCGGCAACATCAAGAGCACCGATGCGGCCGATGGAGATGGAGATCTTAGCAGAGGATGGAGGTGTGGCACATGAATAATACAGCAGATGTGATCATTATCGGTGGTGGTGTGGTAGGTTGTGCAGCAGCCTATTATCTTGCAAAGGCAGGACATTCCAATGTCATTGTGTTAGAAGCAACAAAGAGTATTGGACATGGTGGTTCCAGTCGAAATGGTGGTGGTGTAAGACAGTCCGGAAGAGATGTCAGAGAGCTTCCGTATGCGATGTATGGCATCAAGTATTTGTGGCCGACTCTTTCCGAGGAACTGGGGGTAGATGTCGAATATACACAGAAGGGAAACTTAAGACTTGGCAAGACAGAAGCACACCTGAAAAAATTGAAAACACTGGCAGATAATGCCCAGTCAGTAGGACTGGATGTGCGTATGGTGGATGCAAAGGAAGTGCAGGAGATCTGCCCGTATCTTTCTAAGGACATTATCGGGGCAAGCTGGTGTCCGACAGATGGACACGCCAATCCTTTGACGACAACGCTCGGTTATTATAAACGGGCACTGGAAATGGGTGTACGTTTTTATACTGATGCACCTGTTACAAAACTTCGGAAGATCCGTGGAAAGGTGCGTCAGGTGGTGATCAAGGATGGAACCGTATTAGAGGCAGAGCAGATTATTTTGGCAGCAGGCTATGAAAGCCGTTATATTGCCAGAACGATCGGTGTCGATATTCCAATGACAAGACTGATCGATGAGTGTCTGGTAACGGAAATGCAGCCGAAAATGTTTGACATTATGCTGGGAACGGCAGGAGCTGATTTTTATGGACATCAGTCCCATCATGGTTCCTTTGTCTTTGGTTCTGACAGTGGCTATGAGGAAGTGACGGATATGGACGATCCATCGAAGCTCGTTACCAATTCGCTGACATTATCTGCAAGCTGCCGTGCGATCATGGATTATGTTCCGGCATTAAAGGATGCAAAGGTAGTCAGAAGCTGGTGCGGCTGGCTGGATGATGCCTTTGACGGAGTGCCATTTATCAGCAAGGTAGAGGAAGCACCCGGACTGATCCTGGCATGTGGCTTTACCGGGCATGGGTTTGGAACTGCTCCGGCAGTTGGACTGATGCTTTCCCAGATGGTGGCAGGAGAGGAAACGATCGTGGATATTTCCGCACTGCGGTATGACCGGTTTATGCCGATCCGGTAAGAGAATATGAGGTTAAAAAGTGCATCTAATTCATTGATATGTCCCCTTTCTGTAAATGAAGACATATCAATGAATTGGATGCTTTTTTTTGAAAACAAGAGGTTCTGTGAACAACAGTATTCAGAAATTAACTAATAAAGTTTTGAAAACATAAAAGACCAATTGACTTCTCGAAAATCATGTGATATTATAATTTTATACGATTAGACAAAATTGTTTACTGTGTAAACGAATATACAAATGGGGAAAGTACATAGAGGAGAAAGGAGAATTATAAATAGATTGAGAAACATTGAGTTGCATAACTAAAGGAAGAGAGTTAGATATTTGCCCTTTGAGGTTGCAATGTTGCTTGTAGCGAAGACTCTGGAGTTCAGAAAACTCCATAATTATTACACAACCAGAAAGTTGAAAAAACTTAAATTTTCTATAAAAATACCTGGTTATATGGAGGAGGGAATATGGGGAAAATAATGAAAGTTAGTATTTGTATTAAAAATAAAGACGTTCGAAATATTATTTATCATTATTTGAAAAGTTATTTTGATGTAGTGGTGGACTTATACAATGATAGAAATGACATTTATATTTTTGGAAGGAATTACGATCTCATAATTTGTGAGGAAGAGGAGTATGTGACTATGAATAATGTTAATTCAAATATAAATGATTTCTATTCTAGGATTCTCTGTTTATCTAAGCAACAATTGGCGAATCAAGACTGGAAGAATATAATCTTTAAAAAGATAATGGTCCTGTGTCAAGATTTAGCACAAAATAAAATGAGAAGTTCTGCCAACTAAGCTGCAGGCAGAGAACATACCCTCTCATACATTTTTTCAAAGTCATTAGGAAACATATAGTCGCAGTGACTGTGAATTCTAACGGTATTAT
>JBNMLP010000028.1:0-22756 GCA_050874905.1 Lachnospiraceae bacterium | reverse complement strand
TTTTCATTCTGTGTATAATTCATTTAGAACCTCCGGTGTATTGATTGTTTTGTTTACATCCGCCAAGATGCAACTCAATCATACCTTGAGGTTCTTTTTTATTCAATTGGCACTTTTAATGAATTACAGGAATGCTCCTTAAATAATAATGCTCTAAGTTGTGCCATGCAGCAATACCACCGCAGGCACGCTTTCGCTACTCATCGCTCGCAGCGGTACATAGGATGCCATAATACGGCATCCAAGTACCGGCGGCTCTGAATGTGCCTGCTTGTGGTAACTGCTGCATTGGCACAACATTTACCCTGAATATAGTGTGGAAATCAGATGATCTCTGTTTATACAACTTTCTTCCTGCTATTATTGATAGCAAGAGATCGGATAATGAAATCCTATATATATGACTTTCTTCTATACTTGTATAAACAATGGAAATTTGGATAACGAAATCCCATATATACAACTTTTCTCCCTCTAGTATTGATAACGGAAGTCCAGATAACGAAATCCCATTAACGTTCTTTCCTCTCCCCTCATCACCAACGTAGAGAAGGGGAGGGCTGGTTTTCACCCCTCTATGCAGGATATTGGAACACGTCGGTACTTGGATGCCGTACTTTGGCATCCTATGTACCGCTACGTGTTCCACGATAGCGCAAGCGTCCTGCAAGGAGGGGGAAAAGCCAGCCCTCCCCGTCCTTTGAGTTTATGAGCAGACCCGTTCTACTCCCGCTCATCTCCCCAGAAGAAAAGTGCCACCGTTCCCGGTCCCGTATGACTTCCAATTGTTGTTCCGATGGAATTGATCTCCACTTTTCCATTCAGTTTTGGAAAGCGTTCTTCCACCAGCTTTGCCACTGCTTCGGCATCCTCCATGCAGGCGGATTCCGATATATAGCATTTGCCGCTGTATTCCGTTCCATTTTGTGCATGTTCTTCCATCTTCTTTACGATCTGCTGGATCACACGGCGTTTGCCACGGATCTTCTCGCGCGGGATCAGTTTTCCCTCGCCATCCACATTAAGCAGCGGACAGATATTTAAAATGTTTCCGATCGTTCCGGCTGTTTTGGAAATACGTCCACCCCGGATATAAAACGTCAGATCGGTAGAGAAAAACCAGTGCTGCAATTTCAGACGGTTTTCCTTTGCCCATTCATACACTTCATCAATGCTTTTTCCTTCGTCCCGCAGATCGCACAGCTTGTCCATAAGCAGTCCGTAGCCGGAAGAAGCTCCCAACGAATCCAGCACATACAGCTTGCGATCCGGATAACGCTCCATCAGTTCTTCTCTTGCAATATTTGCAGAATTGATGGAACCGGAAATTCCGGAAGACAGGGTAAGATGTAACACATCATAGCCTTCTTTCAAAAAGGATTCAAAGTATTCTTCATACTCCTCTGCATTGACCTGCGAAGTCTTGGTCGTTGCCCCTTCTGCCGCCATTTCCTTATAAAACTGGTCAAACGGCATCGACTGCCCGAGATCATCCGCATATTCCTTTCCGTTCAGCTCGTAATGAAAACAAATGTAATGTAAATCTCTTGCCTCCATCTGCTCTTTCGTTAAGTCCGCTGTAGAACAACAGCTAATCACATACTTGCTCATTTTTGTCCTCCTTCTCTTCTTACATTCTCCTCAAAGCGTCGTATCATTTCTCTTCCTTCTTCTTCCTCTGCAAGTGAAATGGCCTGAATGAGTGACATAAGCCCCTGTGCCTGTTCCTCATCAAGAGCCGCCGCGCTTTGGCGCAGGCTATAAAGATAATCGTCCACCCGTTCCGAGAAAACGAGCACAATGTCTTCCGGATAAAATTTCATTTCCGTGGAAAATGCACAGTGTGGCCATTCGTAATCCACGCTCGCCTTAGAAAGCTCCGCCGCCTTTTGTAAAAACATACGTCCCAGTGGCGTCCGGTTGACCAGATCATCCACCATGATTCCATGCTGGTGCAGATCTTTTCTGCTCACATGACACTGTACCCGGTACATTCCGTCCTCTTCTATATGCATGTTCCATTCCTCCTTCTATTACGCAACCCGCAAAATGTCCACCGTATGGGCACTGGCTCCCAAAAGCTCCGGCCGCTCACACGTTGACAAATGATAGGATAAAAACAAAGAAAACGTCTCCTCATCCATATCGCGCAGGATTTTTCTCATATAATCTGCCGGACCATCCGCCGCAATGATCTGCTCTCTTTTTACGCCACCACAGCACGCATTGATCTCGTCAATGTCCGAAAGCCGGACATATTCATAAAGATCCTTCTCCTCACTGTGGCAGTGAAAATCCTTTGACAGCCTGCCATCCATCAGACATTCCTTCACATGCCCTTCCTTAAAGCCATACGTCAGCACACTGTATTCGTTCATCAGGTATGCCACGAAAATGATGCCCCCCGGCTTCACTACCCGTTTCGCTTCAGAAAGTGCTTTCACCTTATCCTCCAGAGTATACAAATGATACATCGGACCAAAGAGCAGTGCCGCATCAAACGAATCTGTAGCAAACCGTTTCAACTGACAGGCATTTCCCTGATAGGCATGCACCTTGTCGCTGTGTTTTTTCAAAATGCCCAGATTGTATTTCACCAGTTCGACTGCGGTCACATCGTAACCTTCCTCCGCAAGTGCAATGCTGTACCGCCCTGTTCCGGCACCAATGTCAATGATCTTTTTACTGAGGTCATCCAGAAGATACCGGTGAATATATTCCATACTCGTGATATATTCCACCTGACCGTGCCGTCTTAGAAGCCGCTTGTCTTCATTAAACTTGTTATAATGCTTGATGAGCTCTGTCATCTGTTTCATGTGTGTTCTCCTTAAAAGCCGTCTATCGTTTCACCTTAATGCGAAGCCAGTCAGATGCCGCCCCATGATAGGTTGCATCACCCTTTGCATAGGCTTTTACATAATAGATACCGCCCTTTTTCGGACTTCCCTTGATCGCCTTGTGCTGCAGATCATAATAAAGCACCGTAATATCTGCGGTATCGCCGATCTCCACACTCTTTGCCGTTACACTGACCGGTCCACGGGATAAATGAAGATTTCCCGGCGTAATGCGTACATGCTGTGTCTCCTCTCCAACGGAGGTTGCCGCAAAGGAAGCAAACGAATAACCTTTTTCCCGCATGGAAGAAATAATAGAATCCAGTGCCTCGGTATCAGACTGCGAAATGACATGTACCAGAGGGATCGCTCCTTTGTGGTAATAGGTCATAAACTGCTTGTAGATCGCATCCGCTCCCGGCTGGTTGTTCACATCATAATCGTAAAATGCCATACTCCAGAGCACGGTTGTATATCCCATGTCCTTGGTAATATGCAGCGTACGCTCACTGAACTCTCCCATTGGCGGGCGGAAATAAAGATCCATATCGTACCCGGTCTTTTCCTTCATATATTCCGCATTTCCATTTAACTCTTTTTTGATCTCTGCCTCGGATAACGATGGAGTAGACAAATGCCGGCACGTATGATTACCGACCAGATGTCCTTCTTCCTTCATCCGTTTTACGAGATCTGCATTGTCCTGCAAATATGGTTTTGTCACAAAAAACAGTGCCTTCACATTATTTTTTTTGAGGGTATCCAAAATCTTTGGTGTAAATCCATTTTCAAATCCACAGTCAAAGGTCAGATAGATCTCTTTCTGATCGGTTTCTACATAATAAAGTGCCTGATTCCCTTCAAACAACTCACTTCCGGCATTGACCGGAACCTTATGCTCCTTGTTTACACTCAACCCCCAGCCATGTGTTTCGTTGCTGTATTTGCTGTAATCCTCCGCGTTGACGTGATTGCCACACAGTGCCAGAATACCAAACACCAGCACCATACTATATACCAGAATACATTTTCTTATCTTCATAATTCTCTCCTGTCTCTTCGCCTTTTAAACGTGCGATCATTTTTCACTGCAAGTATACCACAAACCCCCGGTGCTTACAACGAAAACACCCGCCGCCGATCAAGATCCTTGCGCATACAAAAAACGGATCTATAGCGGTGTACTCCCATGCACCGTCACAGATCCGTTCTCTCTCTCGTTTTGTTTTCCGTTCGTTATAAATAAGAATCCTCTTCCTCAAGCATCTGCTGATACTTGGAAAGGATCAACTGCTGAATGGTATCTCTCGTTGTAGAATTGATCGGATGAGCAATATCCCGATATTCTCCATCGCTGGATTTCCGGCTCGGCATAGCAATAAATAAGCCCTTCTCCCCTTCGATCACTTTAATATCATGTACAACAAATTCATCGTCTAATGTAATAGACACAACAGCCTTCATCTTACCCTCTTTGGTTACTTTGCGAATACGCACGTCCGTAATCTGCATAAAATACCTCCTTTGTACTCCGTAGAGTACGCTATCCCTACTCACCAAACGCTATAATATGTAGCGTGAATTTTTCTCTACCACAATTTTGATCTTTCCATTTTCCCCAACGTGGGATGTATTTGCCCGGATCGTATCCCGACTCTCCACGATACAGTTCTCAATCGTTACATTGTCACCGATATACACATCATTTAAGATAATGGAATTTTTGATCACACAATTGTTTCCAATATAGACTTCCTTGAACAGCACGGAATTCTCCACAGTTCCATTGATGATACAACCGGACGAGATCAAGCTGTTCTTTACGGAAGATCCCCGGTTATATTTGGCAGGCGGAAGATCATCTACCTTAGAATATACATCCGGGTACTGCTTGAAGAAGTAATCTCTGATCTCCTTATTTAAGAAATCCATATTGGTCTTATAATATGCATCCACATCCGAAATATTGCTCCAATAGGAATCCATTTCGTATGCGTAGATCTTCTTTACATTTTTATGACGGATCAGAATATCCTTTACGAAATCAGTCCGTTCTTCCTTTGCACATTCCTCTAACAGCTCGATCAGCTGACGGCGGCGTACCACATACACACCAATGGATGCAAGGCTCGAATCTGCCACAAGCGGCTTCTCCTCAAACTCACGCACTCTGCCATCCTCCATCGTCTTGATCACACCAAAACGCTCCAGTTGATCCGGCTCTTTGGCAAGGTTCTTACATACAACCGTAATATCCGCACCCTTTTCAATATGATATTCCAGCACTTTATTGTAATCGAGCTTATAAACACCATCACCACTGGCAATCACAACATACGGCTCATGGCTCTCCTTTAAAAATCCAATGTTCTGGTAAAGTGCATCTGCCGTTCCTTTATACCAGTAGCTGTTCGTATTGGTGATCGTTGGTGTAAACACAAACAAGCCGCCCTGTTTCCGTCCAAAGTCCCACCATTTGCTGGAGCTTAAATGCTCATTCAGCGAACGGGAATTATACTGTGTAAATACTGCCACACGCTGGATATGGGAATTTGTCATATTGGAAAGCGCAAAGTCAATGCTACGATAGCTTCCGGCTACCGGCATAGCTGCTACCGCACGCTTGTTGGAAAGCTCCCGCATCCGGTTGCTGTTACCACCCGCTAAGATAATACCTAATGCTCTCATGACAATTCACCTACCTTTATCAATGTCTCTCCACTTGCAAGTATGTGTTCCGGATAATCCTCCGGTACGGTATCTCCAAAGATCGCGGTATTCTTACCGATCGTAACCCCCTCCGGGATCTTAGAGTACTCACCTACCGTTGCCAGACCTCCGGCATAGATCTTCGGCGCCACCTTGTTCTCTACTTCCTCAAACGCACCGAGCGTTACCTGATCTGCAATCTCGACATATTCTGATATGATCGACTTATCTACATGACAGTTCTTACCAATCACCGTTCCATTCATAATGATGGAATCATGTATCACAGTACCTTCTCCGATCGTTACTCCGGCACCGATCACAGAATTGTAGATCTCACCGTATATCTCCGATCCTTCCCCAATGATACTTCCTTCGATCCGACTGGTATCTGCAATATACTGCGGAGGGATCACATCACTCTTTGTATAGATCTTCCAGAACTCCTCATAGAGGTTAAACTCCGGAATAATATCGATCAATTCCATATTGGCTTCCCAGTAAGAGTGCAGTGTTCCAACATCCTTCCAGTATCCCTTGTACTCATAAGCACAGATCTTTTTGCCATTGTTATGGCAGTATGGAATGATATGCTTACCAAAATCACATGCCGGCTGCTCCGAAAGCTGCTGCAGCGCATCCTTTAACACCGGCCAGCTGAATATGTAAATGCCCATCGATGCCTTGGTGCTTCTCGGATGTTCCGGTTTCTCTTCAAATTCCGTGATCGTCCCTTCCTCATCAGTCAGAACCACACCAAAACGGGACGCTTCTTCCTCGGATACATTAAACGTAGCCAGTGTTACATCCGCATTTCTTGACTTATGGAAATCAAGCATCACTTCATAATCCATTTTGTAAATGTGATCTCCGGATAAGATCAGTACATAGTCCGGATTATAATACTGCATATACTCCAGGTTCTGGAAGATGGCATTGGCCGTTCCGGTATACCATTCACTGTTGCTGCTCTTCTCATACGGAGGGAGCACGGTAACACCACCAATATTGCGGTCCAGATCCCACGGAATACCGATTCCGATATGCTGATTCAAACGCAATGGACGATATTGTGTAAGGACACCTACTGTATCAATTCCTGAATTAATACAGTTGCTGAGCGGAAAGTCGATGATCTTGTACTTGCCGCCAAATGATACAGCCGGCTTTGCGACTCTGGATGTCAATACGCCTAATCTGCTGCCCTGCCCGCCTGCTAATAGCATTGCTATCATTTCTTTTTTTATCATGTCGTCACCCCTTTACACACATTATGACTCTAGTATAGCATTTATTTTGTAAAATGTGAACAAAATCTTTTCTTTTTTTAGGGCTTTTTCAGCCACCTTAACAATCTGTTCAAATTTGCTTCTGGTTATGTGCATAAAAACACACATAAATTTCCATAATTTTCTAAAAAAAACTCCGAATCGATGCCGGAAAAGGGATTGAACATTCGCTTTTTTATCGGTATACTGTAGATAAATCGTTTTATTATTATAGAAGAAAAGAAGGACAACGCTATGTATCAGATGGATTTTACAAAACCATGTCACATTCATTTTATAGGGATCGGCGGCATCAGTATGAGCGGTCTTGCGGAAGTACTTTTAAAAGAAGGCTTTACTGTCAGCGGCTCTGATAACCAGGATTCCGACATTGTCAAAACATTAAAAGCAGCCGGAGCGACCGTTATGATCGGGCAGAAAGCAGACAATATCACAGACGACATTGATGTTGTGTGCTATACCGCTGCCATTCATAAAGATAATGAAGAGTTTCAAGCATGCGTAAGCAAAAATCTTCCAATGCTTACCCGTGCAGAACTTCTGGGACAGATGATGAAGAACTATAAAGAAGCGATCTGTATTTCCGGTACACACGGAAAGACAACGACAACATCCATGTTAAGTGAGATATTGTTAGCTGCCAACACCGATCCAACGATCAGCGTCGGCGGAATCTTAGAATCGATCGGCGGCAACATCCGTGTCGGCGGTCCGGACATTTTCCTGACAGAAGCGTGCGAATACACGAACAGCTTCCTGTCATTTTTCCCAACGATCGCAGCGATCCTTAATATAGAAGAAGACCATCTCGATTTCTTCAAAGACATTCACGATATCCGCAACAGTTTCCATACCTTTGCGAAGCTGATCAACAAAGACGGACTGCTCGTGATCAACGGCGACATTGACCATGTATCGGAGATTACCAAAGGTGTTTCCTGCCGCGTACTTACATTTGGTACGAGTGATACCTGTGATTACACCGCATACAATGTCGAATACGACGATCTCGGCTCGCCAAGCTTTGATGTCTATTACAAAAATGAATGTTTATTCCCGGTACACCTGTCGGTAGGCGGCGACCACAACATCTTAAACGCTCTGGCGGCGATCGCCATTGCAAGAGAACTGAAGCTTCCTGATACGGCAATCACATCCGGACTGTTATCCTTTACCGGAACCAAACGCCGTTTTGAATACAAAGGGAAAATGGGAGATGTCACCGTGATCGACGATTACGCCCATCATCCAACTGAGATCAAGGCAACCTTAAACCGTGCCGTGCGCTATCCACACAACGATACCTGGGTGGTATTCCAGCCGCACACCTTTTCCAGAACGAAGGCATTCCTGCCACAGTTTGCAGAAGCCTTAAGCCTTGCAGACCACGTCGTATTAGCTGATATTTACGCAGCGCGCGAAGTGGACACCGGAGAAATCTCCTCTAAAGACATCTTAAACCTGCTTCTCGAAAAGCATGTTGACGCACATTATTTTCCATCTTTTGACGAGATTGAAAATTTTTTGAAAAAAAGTTGTAAACAAAATGATTTGTTAATAACTATGGGTGCCGGAAACGTGGTTTTCATTGGAGAAGACCTAATTGATTGACAGTTATGCACACTATCCACATAGTTATCGACCATATGGCCCCTAACCATGTGGATAATTTTTGTTCATAAATGATTTGTCTGACAATTTTTGAACACCGCATTTTCACAGGATTTGTTTTGACATTATTTTCAGACAATTCAGTTTTACACTTTATAAACATTTTTGTCGTCTTTTCGCAAAACGCCGCCCGAACGCACGTCCTATTTTCATTTAAAAATTCGTGTGCTATACTAGGAAAACGGTACAGGAAAAGAGGGAAAGACGATGACTTCAATCAAGATTTCAAATCAGTTATTAACGGCATCTACCATGATCGACAATCTGTTTATCGACCAGTATATGCCGCAGGCAAATGGAGAGTTTGTAAAAGTGTATTTGTATCTGATGCGCATGGCATTAGGCGGTTTTGAACCGACGATCGCCGATATGGCAGATGCCTTAAACAATACAGAAAATGATATTGTGCGTGCGTTGAAATATTGGCAGAAGCAATCCTTGTTAAAACTGCACTGTGTGCCAGAAAAGGAAGCTACGCCGGATACGATCGCATCCATTGAGCTTTTACCGATCGCCGATACCGCGGCAGTCAAAAAAGCATCCTTCAGTGTGATCACAAAACACAGCAAAACGGATGCCGAGCCACAGGACAATGTGCTTGCGATGCCTCCGGCAAAACCAACCTATGAAGCAGACCAGCTCACGAAGCTGTTTGAACAGTCGGATATGGAGCAGGCGTGCTACATGGCAGAGGTCTTTTTTGCACATCCACTCACGAAAGAGGATTTAGAAACGCTGCTTTACTTTAAGGAGCAGTTAGCATTTGACTCCGAGCTCATTGAGCACCTGATTGAATACTGTGCGGGACTTCACAAGACAAGCTTCCGCTATATGGAAAAGGTAGCGATCAACTGGCACGAAAATCATATTCGTACAAAAGCGCAGGCGATTACATATTGCGAAACCAAAACAAGTGCGGCAACGATCATGCAGCGGTGCCTCGGCTTAAACACATGGGGCGAGGAAGCCAGACGCATGTTAAAGACCTGGTGCGAAGATTACTTAATGGATCTTACTCTGATCGAAGAATCCTGCAACCGTGCTTACCGCAAAACAAGCGGCAACGGCGCATTAAGTTATGCCAACGCCCTGATGGAAAACTGGCACAAAAATGGAATCACCACATTAGAACAGCTTGCGGCTTCCGACAGCAAATTCCGTGCTGCACAAAAAGCCACTTATGCACCAAAGAAAGAGGCACAGACGAAAAAGCCTGCCAATGCCTTTCATAATTTTGACCAGGGCGATGACGTGGACTATGATGCCATCCTTCCAAAGGTAGTTGTTCCACGTTCTCAAAAAAAGGAGAACTGATATGGCACTTCACACCTCGTTAAAAGAGTTATATGAACAGAGAAGATATGATAACGCGGTACGATTACGAGAACATATCAATGCGGCATATGCTGCCTGCCCCGACCTTAAGGAGCTTGATCTTACCATCAAGCGGATCACCCTTACTATGGGGCGGAATCACATCCTTCAAAAAGAGCAGGACAAAAATGACGATTTCGAGCAGAAAAAACAACTACTTATAAAAAAGAGAGTGGCACTTTTAGAACAGTACCATATTCCAAAGGATTACGACAAACCCGTCTATACCTGCCCCTTATGCCAGGATGAAGGACACATAAATGGAGAGGCCTGCATTTGCTTTCAGCAGGCAAAAGCAGAATTATTGTTTGAACACTCGCCAATCCGTACACAATTAGTAAGAGAGAATTTTTCACATTTTGATCTCTCCCGTTTCAGCAACACTCCTGTTACGGGATATGGCATCTCGCCCAGAGAAAATATGCAAGCCGCCCACACCCTCGCCGAGGAATTCTGCGAGACATTTCCAAACGGGCGCAACCTGCTGATCACCGGAACGACCGGGGTTGGCAAAACTTTTTTGACCAACTGTATTGCAGAGCGGCTGCTGCATGCGCAGCACACCGTCACGTATCTGACTTCCGCACAGTTTTTTCAGCTCCTTGCAGACCACGAGTTTCGCAAGGATACCACAGAAGAAGCAATGGAACGATACCGCTACATGCAGAACTGTGAACTGTTGATCATTGACGATTTAGGGACTGAGATGAACAACAGCTTTGTTGAGACTTCCCTGTTTGAATGTATCAACCAGCGGATCTTAACAAACAAAAGCACGATTATCTCCACCAACTTAAATATGAAACAGTTGGAGGATAATTATACAAGACGCGTATCATCCCGTCTGATCGAGCACTACGAAACACTCCCGCTCTTCGGTCCGGATCTGCGCCTTGAAAAAAGAAAAAAAATGGAGGATTAGGAACATGCCACAAGACAACGATTTACAAAGCATCCCTGTTGGAAAACTGCAGATTGTAGCTATGGAGAGCTGCAAGGAGCTTGGAAAAAAGGTGGACGACTACCTTGTAAACTGGAGAAAAGAACGCAAAAATGAGAACAAATCAAGCGTTGCATTTCATGGTTACGAACGCGATACCTATCTTTTGAAAGCTGCCTGCCCTCGTTTTGGTTCCGGCGAAGCCAAAGGAATCATCAAAGAATCTGTACGAGGAAGTGATTTGTATATATTAGTGGACGTTGGAAACTACAGCATCAAATACAAGCTGTGTGGGGAAGATGCCCCAATGTCTCCGGACGATCATTTTGCAGATGTGAAACGTATCATTGCCGCAGCAGCCGGAAAACCACGTAAGATCACAGTGATCATGCCGTTCTTATACGAAAGCCGTCAGCACAAGAGAAGCACCAGAGAATCTCTTGACTGCGCTGTCATGTTACAGGAACTCACTGCCATCGGTGTCGATAACATCATTACCTTCGATGCCCATGATCCACGTGTACAAAATGCAATTCCACGTGATGGATTTGAAAATATCATGCCAACCTACCAGTTTGTAAAAGCATTATTAGGTTCCACACCGGATCTTGACATTGACAAGGATCATATGCTGGTGATCAGCCCGGATGAAGGAGCTATGAATCGTGCCATCTATTTTGCAAATGTACTCGGAATCAATGTTGGTATGTTCTATAAGAGAAGAGATTACACCCGCATCGTAAACGGACGTAACCCGATCGTATCCCATGAATATTTAGGAGATGACGTAGAAGGAAAAGACGTGATCATCATCGATGATATGATCTCCTCTGGAGAAAGCATGATCGACGTTGCCAAACAGTTAAAGGCCCGCAAAGCAAGACGTGTCTTTGCAATTGCTACCTTTGGTTTGTTCACCAACGGTCTGGATGTCTTTGATCAGGCACACGAAGACGGCATCATCGAGAAAGTCATCACAACCAACTTAACTTATCAGCGTCCGGATCTGTTAGAGAGAAGCTGGTATGTAAGCTCTGACTTAAGCAAGTATATTGCTTTGATCATCGATCATCTGAATCATGACAGCTCGATCAGCAACTTATTAAGCCCGACAGAGCGGATTCAGGCACGCATCAAAGCTTACAACGAGAATAAGCAGAAATAATATTCTTGCAATATAATTTACGCCCCCTTGTGTGTGGTTACTGATTTTTCATGGCACGCTTGTGCTTTTGTTGCATGACGCAGCAGTGCATAAGGTCCCAAAGTACGGGACCTAAGCACTGGCGCATGCAAATAAGCCAGAAAAATCAGTAACCACACGAGGGGGCTTTTTTTGCATAAAAGATTTTTATACTAAATTCCGTCCATTTCTTTATTATTATCATTATGTACTTCATCATGAAAATTGATAGAAAAAAATAGAAAGCATTTCTGCTTTCTATTAGATGCATTGTAGTAATGTTACACTAAAATCATAAAATCCACGCCATTATCTTCTATCCGGATCATACATAAAATCTCGGTCCGCAGCACAGATTACAAAACAGATTGAGCAGGCACAGCTTCAGGCAGAAGTTACCGCCCATCGTCGGCATCTCATACATTGCTCCCTGCTGTGTATACCAGTTTTCTCCGCACGACATCTGTTCATACAGTCTGCGGTAGGAGGCGTTGCCCGGCTCCATTGTTGTGGCCTGTTTGGCATATTCCATTGCAATCACATTATCCCCCTTGCCGGAGTGCGCCAGTGCGGCATAATAATACCACGCTGCTGTCCGGCTGGAAATTCCGTCCAGTACATGGATCGCTTCTTCAAAATGTCCATTCCGGATATAATTGGCTGCTGCCTGCAAATGCACATCTTCTTCACTCTGTGAGGTTCTCGCACCAAATCCGCCAAACGACGAGAAATCCCCGAAGCCTCCAAAACCACCATAGCTTCCATAGGATTCCCCACTGCCTCCGGTGCTGTAGCCTCCCTGCTTTTCTTTCATGATCTGCTCATAAGCCGCCTGCACCTGCTTAAATTTTTCTTCCGCCTGTTCTTTATTAGGATTGTTCAGATTGGCATCCGGATGATATTTACGGCTCAATGCCCGATATGCTTTTTTTATGTCTGCTTCCGATGCGTCACGACTCACACCGAGTACCTGATACGGATCTAACATACGATTCACCTACTATCTATTTATGTTCTGCTTCTCTTTTCTTCCTGTTCCAAATATTTCTGATAACGCTTTTCTGACACCATCACATATCTGGTCCACACACCAGAATATAGGATGTTACGCAAAATTGCAACCTCCTCAAGAATCGGAAGCTGCTCAAACACCTTGGCACACTCCGCCATGATCTGCGTAAAAATAAGCTTCATTTTCTTTTCAAATTCTTCCTGATAAGTAATGGAAGCTCCCTGCTCTTTCGTCTCACCATAGCAATGATACAATGTCAGAACCGGGTTATAATTCTTTGTTTTTTTATCACGTTCCATATCCTCATACGCATCCAGCAGGGAAATGTATTTGCCCAGAAAGAATCCCAACCGGCGTAAACACGTACTCCACTCATCATCCCGGTAACAAAACAATTCTCCCATGATCGCACCAAAATAAGAAGCCGCCTGATCCATGTTCTTTAATGCAGCTTCCACTGTAACGGTCTCCGGCTCGACGCATGCTTCCTGCTCGAACGTATGCAGCTCCTTTAACTGATGCGCAATGCTCTGTGCCTTTTTCTCATACGCTTCTGCCACACGTTTTTCCCGTCCTTTTAACAGCAGCGCGTAAAGACCTTTGAATACTTTCTTTTCATCTTCCCAGTCATCCACACATTTGTAATAAGAAAGCAGCACATTCATATCTGCCGCATAACGGGTATAACAGTTGGTGATACATGGTCTTTTCTGAATAGGGTGCAACAAACAACGGCGCTTGTCCTCCTTGGTATCCGGTTCATAAAGCCCGGTTAACAACAACGCTAAAAACGTAATATCATAGCTTAATGTAAGCTGTCCTACCGCCTGATACCGCTCCTTCAGGCTGTGGCACACACCACAGTAATAACCCTGATACCGAGAAAGCTCCTTCACCTTTAATTCCTTTTCGTTGACCCCGACATACCCGAACATGATCTAACTCCTTTTCACAAACTCATGCCGGCACTTCGGACAGGTAATGGCAATCTTGCCCTTCCCCTTTGGCACGCGCACCGTCTGTTTGCAGTTCGGGCATTTATACAAATGAAAATCCTTGCGCATCCGTGCGTGATTTTTCTGCCTTCTGAAAAAGCCCTTGATCGGTGCCGTCTTTTGCACATACCATACATTTTCTGCATACCGCTTGGAAATGTTGCGGGAAAACATACGGAAATAAAGGTAAAATAATAACAACAGCATCAACAGATTAACGATGCTCGATTTCAAAAATACATTGAGAAGCAACACAACAAACAGCACTACTGTAAGTGCCTGATTCAGGGCATCCATTCCGTATCTTCCCTGCATGAATCTGGCCAATCGTTCCTTCATAACACCAACTCCTTGCGTTTATTTTATATCCTATCCTACTCCACCGGATTTTAAACTGCAACCAAAATGGTGTCGATTTCATTGTCTTTTCACAAAATTACGCAAAAAGATAAAACAATCCAAAGAACACTGCCCCTAACCCTATGCCATATAGCATCGCTGTTACAAGCGAGTGGCTTCTTCTGGAAAGCAGCAGACAGCCTGCCAGATAAAATGCGCCCATAAGATAATAAGAAACATGTACCAGGATCAAAAGCAGAAGAATGGAAATGCCGGACGGGATCGAAACAAGAAAGGTCAGACTGGCAGCCGGAGCAAAAAGATCCGGATACCCATAAATCTGTTTGATCGCAAGAAGCCGAAGTCCAAACACCACGCAAAAGCTCAGCGTATAAAGGATGGCTCCGATCTTCCATTTCACTTGAGGCAGAGCACTCCGCCCCTTTTTTGTGGCATGTAAAAGATCCCGCACACCTTCTGTTTCTTCCTCCACAAACAAGCCGGCACTAAACAGCAATGTAGCAAGCAGCACCTCTAAAAAAAGCAGACATGTCTGTCTCTTTGCCTCTTCGGATAATAGCCATTTATAACCGCTGTCATACACCATTTGCAGAACCTTCGGCTTTTCTTTCACCTTTAAATACTGGTCATACACCCGGTAAAATGCATTCTGTCCGGTTAACTGATCGGAATAATAAAGCGACAGCATTTCACTGTCCCCGTCATCCATATGCTTGATCTTTGACAGGATCTGGTAAAACCGTTCATATTCCGTGCGGATACCGTTCACCTTTTCTTCTGTCAATGTTCCGCTCCATTCGTTCATGTAATTTTTGTAATAATATTCATCCACATCCTTGTAATAAGTACCTGACGGGTGATAAGTCACAGCAGAAAAACCAAGAAATAATAACAGGATCAGTCCTGTCCGCTTCAGGTAAAAATGCTTATAGCTTTCCCAGTATGTAAGAGAATGCAGGCGCAGGGCGGCCACTTTTTTCTTTTTCTTTCTCTGCCGAAAGAACGAAAATCCTACACGGTGCTCCCGCATTTTATGTGTTCCAAAATAAATGATGCAAAGGAATAATAAAAGCAGAAAACCAAGGAACAACAGGGATAACAAAAGATACGATACCGGATGTCCGAATACATTGCAGTTGCGGTACTGCCCAAGAATCTGATCAGGACAAAGCAGTGTGACAAAATTCAGATATTTGACCGGAGAAAAGACAGAACTTTCCGGCACAAAATAAAAAAGAGCTGTCTCTGCCGCCAAAAATACCGCCGCTTCCAAAAACAAGAGAATATGGTTGGACGTATAAAGACAGAGTGCAAAAAGCAACAGCGTAAGCACCATCATATAGCCCCACTGGAACAGAATATGCAGCAGCAGATAATCAAGCACACTGAGCGAAAACAGACATCCCTTAAACCCCAAAAGGTACTGTACCGGATAAAAAAGGGCGGAACCCCCATACAAGCCGCCAAAGTATAAAAATGTGAGCAGACTCGTTACGATCGTATAGACACTGACTCCGGAAAGTACGGCAAACAATCGCCGAAACACAAGCCGTTTCGGTCCTACCGAGGTTGCCTGCATCAGAGGAAAGGTGTCCAGCTCCTTTTCCTTCGTTACAGCAATGGCGCATAAAAATAAAGCTGCCACAAAAAGCAGAAGCTTATCATAGGTTAAATGAAAAGCGGCAGTCACACCAAGTGTCGGATAAAAGGAAACCTCTTTGATCGCTTTTTTCTCAAAATCCGCCGCTGTTTTTTTGGCATTTCTCGCCGCATAGCTATCGGAAGAAAAGAACAGCAGCATTCTCCCTGCCTGCTCTTTGATCTGCTTACGGTATGCCGGATAGCCTTTGGCTTCCTCCACCTCATCTGCAAGCTCCTTCACCACCCGGCTCCCTGCATCTTTTTCTTCATAGCGGTAGGCACTGTTTCGGATCTGCTCTGCCTCATAGTGCACTGCCCGTTTACTGTAGGCTTCATAAACTGCTGCAGCACGTCCGTTTCCGTAAGGAGAAAGAAACAGCCCCGTTACGTGCAGTAAAAGAAGAAGCAGCAAAAGCGCAGCTCCGCCACCGGACAGATACTGCCGTCGAAATTCTTCACGCATGCTTCCACACTCCTTCCTCTTCCCGTTCAAATAAGTACAGATACAGATCCTCCAGATCCGGTTTCTCAGCAACCGCATCCGGATATTTGCGTTTCACTTCCTCCCCGTCCTCTAAAAGCAGCCGTACATAGATCCTGTCATTCTGCTTTTTGACATTGCTGATCTTCTCCTGTCCTGCCAGCTTTCCATAGGCTTCCTCTGTCACACCGACCGTCCACACCTTACCATCAAGCTCCTTTAACAATTCATCCGGTGTTCCCTGACGGATCAGATTTCCTTTGTTTAAGATCAGGATCTCCTTGGAAATGAATTCGATGTCAGTGACTACATGGGTAGCGATCAGCACGATCTTTTGAAAGCTCAGCTCGGAAATGAGATTCCGGATCCGGATGCGCTCTTTGGGATCAAGACCGGCGGTTGGTTCATCCAGTATCACGATGGACGGATTGCCGAGAAGTGCCTGCGCAATTAAAATACGCTGCTTCATACCACCGGAAAAGCCGCCCAGCTTCTGGTCGCGCACCTCGTATAAATGTACCCGGCGCAGCAGAAATTCAATCTGCTCCACCGCTTCTTTTTTCGGAATTTCCTTTAACTCTGCCATATAGGCAAGAAACTGCTGCGCTGTCATGCCGGGATACATTCCCTGCTTCTGCGGCACATAACCGAGGCATCCCAGATAGGCATCCATGTAGCTTTTTATTTCTTTGCCATTCAACAAAATATCCCCGGAAGTCGGCTTTAAATTGCCTGTCAAAATCTTGATCAGCGTAGACTTCCCTGCTCCATTTGCACCAAGCAGCCCGTAAATTCCGGGTGTCAGATTCAGATCCACATAATTTAAAGCAACTGTCGTGCCATAATCCATATAAAGTGCCTGTGCCTCAAGTCTCATCCGGATCCCTCCTTTTTACTTTTTCACCTCTGTAACGTATTCCGAAAGTGGGATATCTACGATAGAGGCATCTTTGGCATCGTAAGCGATCAACTTGTCACACCATATCATCATAGCGTTATAATCTTTTGATTTTCGTTCACTTGCTTCATAAAGCTTCTGTTCTTTTATATCATAAACATAATTATTGACCCGGCACTTTTCGTAATCCTCACTTTTATTATCATTCAGATTGTAAAGCAGCTTACCATTAACAGAAAGCTCTGCTACACAAAAAGAGCGATCATCATTTAACGGATATACCAGCTGTGTCTCTGCCTTTTCTTCCACTTCTTTTGCAACAATCTCATGCTTTTCCTCATCATAAAAATAAAGTGTTCCCTCATAACAGCCAATATAGCTTTTTATTCTTTTCTTCTTTCCCTTCTCCTCCCGTATCTCCTGCTCGATTCTTACTGCTTTTCCTGATTTCAGGGAAAGGGCATACATATCGCTGAAGGAGGTATCATCCGAGAGTGAATTTAAACCCTCTACTTCATACACCAGTTTTCCATCGCACAGATCCAGGCGTCTTACCGACACTCCATATTTACTATCATACTCCGCCAGCTCTTCTACTTCATAACTATTGAGATCCATACAAATGATTGCAGCTTTTGTTCCGCTAGACCCCGTCGCTGCTTCTCCATCTTCTCCTCCTTCGGTCTCTGAAACGTTAACCGCCGCATACATTACATCGTTGGAAAACAAAAGCTTAGAACCGACAAAATTATAATCCAGCTCTGCCACCTTTGCCCGTTTATCCCCTCCTATTTTGGAAAGATAAATCAGACTTCTCATGTCTTTTGCTGTTACCACTTCAAACACTACATCTCCATGTACTCCAATTGCTGCAAATCCACTGCCAAACGCTTCTGCAGGAGCGGCTGCTTCACAGGACGAATCATCTGCCTGATGCTTGCAATCCGGACGGGAACAGAGCACCGTATCTTTCTCAGTGGGAAGATCTCTTATCTGCAATATATCATCCTGTACATACACCATCCGCTCTCCTGATACTGCAATATTTCCCAGCGAATAAGAAACCGAATCATCTTTCGGCCACGTATATGTTGTTGTCTTTCGCTGTTTTACATTTCCATTTCCACACCCATTACAGAAAAAAACAAGCAGTATAAAAAAGAAAAATATACCAATTTGTTTACAACACGTTATTTGTTTCATGCCTGTCACCTCACTACTCTTTGAAATGTTCACCAATATACTCCCGATACCACTGTTCCTTTTCTTCTACTGTATCCGGTTCTAGCGCTCTTGGATAAGTGATCCACTTATTTCCGATACTGAATGCCATAAGACCATAATGTTCCTCATCAATTACAGCTTTTCCATTTTCCAGCACGTAATTTTCCCCTTCTACTCCATACTGCAATAAATTGGCATAATCTGCATTTTCATGGATGAGATCTAAAAATTCTACGGATTCGTCTTTATGCTCTGACCAGGATGCTACTGCTGTCAGACAATTGGTTACCGGCTGATAAGTATCTTTCTTTATGACTACTTTTTGCGTTTGATATAATAACTGCTCATTTAATAACACTTCATTCTCACTGCTGTCCTGTCGGTTCTCCTCTGCGTAATATACAAAGAAATCAATCGGCAATGTCCAGTCCATTTTCTGTTGATTATAGCCCCAGATAAGATTGTCATGTTCCTTCACCTGTGTTGTAAGTTCATCTATCTCCCAATCTGCTACCTGTTCCTTTTCGACACTTAGTAATACCGGGCAGAAACCTTTTCTTTTTTCCTTTTTATTTACTTTTTCTGCCATCTGAAGAAGCTCTTCACAAGTCTCATTTCCTTTTAACTGCATATCATATTTTTTTAAATAGGCTTTGTTTACAAAGGCGCAGACATCCGACACCGGTTGCTGTCTCCAGTCATAGCTGTAGATCTTCCCATCTACCTTCATTGCCTCCCACTGTTCTTTCAAATAACTTTCATAAAGATGCGATCCCAGCTTCTTTTTCTCTCCGGTAAGATAAGGATCCAACGGTTCTAACAACCCTTTCTCAACAGCTTCCTGATATCTGTTGTTATCTGCATCTGCTATACAACTGCCAACATTGATCAGATCTGTTTTTACCCCCTCCTCTTTTCTTTTCAATAAATCGTCCTGATAATCATCCTCTGCTATGCTTTTACTTTCCATCTGAATTACAAAGCCCTTTTCACGAGCCAGACGATCATTTAATGCAATCAATATATTAGACGAAAGAACCTCGTCATTCACCCACACCAGTTTAGGTATCCCTTTCCAATGTTCTTCATAATAAGCATCGTCCAGTTCTACCTCCTCTACTTCTGAAAGATTGGTTAACACAGAAACTTCCTTAGCTGTTGTGTAAGGTTTTAGTTTCTTTTTTTTACTTGTTTTTGTTGTACTGCCACAGCCTCCAACTAGTAATGTTACTGTTAGCAGGACTGATAAAACTCTTTTTGTTTTCATTGGACCTCCTCTCTAATATATGCATGAAGAGATATGTACCTATGTGTACACCACCCTCTACTCCTTTAAAGTTTTTGTTTTTGTAGCAGATCCGTTATTTTTATATGTATAATCCGACCTACTATGTACTATTGTTGTACCACTGGGTCTAGAATAGTTTACAGTTACTGCTGTTATCCCGCTCCCTGATGTACTAGGAGTTGTAATTATGCCATTTCTTGTATTTTTTAATGTAATTATAACCGTATCATAAATGTGACTATTATTTGTATATCCGCTCATTGTTGCTGTTGAAATAACATTAGCATAGGAATATGTATGTCTAAATGCCACAGTAGCTCCTTTTACTGTATCTCCTGCTTTTAATGTACTCTCCGCATTTGACACTAATGCCATAGAAATCAACATTGTCATAATAATTCCAAAAGTAAACATCTTCTTTGCAATTTTTGTCTTCATATTCTTTACCTCACTTCTTATGTTTCATATGTCCTCTTTCTCTTTATTTCATCATAAACTATACGATTCTTGGTATGTTTACCAACTTTCCACTATATTTTTTCAAATTTTATTATATCTTTAAATGTTCTACTCTCCCTTTGCAAATGTTCCATCTTTATAAGAAGAAAGCGGCACCATTGTTATATCTCCGTAAATATAATTGCCTTTCCCATCTGTCTCCCGTTCCTGCAAAAGAACAGAATCACCAATGATCGTATTGGGCAGCAACGTATAATGCTGTGGTTCCTCTCCCAGCTTTGTTTCCTTCTGCTCCTTCTGATCATAGTAGTAAAAGATTTCTTTCTCTCCACTTAATACACTAAACACCATACTTCCCGTTTCATAGCATGTGGAATAATCAATCTGCTCTTTTCCTTTTACAGACACGATCTCCTTTTCTTCCTTCGACTGCTCATTGTATGTAACAATCTTTTTATCATCCTTCTTTAAATAAATGTTTCCGTCATACTGACCAAGATAATCATATTTCGTAAGATCAATCTCTGACATCTCACGCTCTTCTTTCGTCTTATAATTCAGATCATAAAGCGTATTAGAAAATGCATTGGCGGCTTCCTCAGGGCTCAGCTTCATA
The DNA here is from genome assembly GCA_050874905.1 of Lachnospiraceae bacterium. Lineage (GTDB taxonomy): Bacteria > Bacillota > Clostridia > Lachnospirales > Lachnospiraceae > NC2004. The sequence goes on along the minus strand of JBNMLP010000028.1, from coordinate 1,776 downwards.
AACTGGTCATAATCCATACCATCCTTCATACACGTATATAAATAATACAAATGATCTCCTTGTATATTCATTGCTGTAATGCTGCAGGACTCCGGATGTTTATGTATTTGTGAGAGTACCTCCGCCTTTCCGGTATTCAGATCCAGTGCAAGGATCATCGCCTCCTCATCTGTGCTTCCATCTTCGTGAGTATTCACCTGCTTACCAACAAGGTACATTTTATCGCCAATGCAGTACGACGGTGTCATCGCTTCTATCCCATACGGGATCACAGCAAACTTCCTGCGGCCTGACGAACCAACTTTTGCCTTATACACAACCATCTGATTCATTTCTTCCGAATCGTAACATTCAAATACTGTATCCCCATGCAATCCCAGCGTACCTAAATTATTGCTGCCGGCAGGTGGTAATGCCGCACAGGAAGAAGTACTTCCATCCTCTAAAACCTTGTGAGAGCAATTGGGCTGCGTACAAAAAACAGTACTCTCTCCACTTTGAAGATTCATAAATTGAAGTGCCTGATCCTTCTCATAGATCACCTTTTTGCCATCCGTCGCAATATTATGTACTGCATAATCGACCGTATCCGGCCAATCCTCTGTCTTTGTCTGCTCCTTGGAATCTGTTCCTTTTCCACAGCCTGCCAGACTAAAAAGAACCAGAAATAAAACAACCACCGTTCTCATCTTTTTCATTGTGAATCCTCCTGCTCGTCAAAATGCGCCCTAAGATAACTGCGATACTTTTTTTGCTTTGTCACCACCTGCTCCGGCTCCAATCCGGTTCCATAGGTGATCCATTTGTTTCCCGGACTGAATACACCCAATGCCCGGTCATCCATATTCACCGCCACTTTATGCCTGCTGTCAAATTCCCAGTTTTCTCCCTGCACACCATATTGCAGCAGATTTGCAATTGCAGGATCACATTGGATCAGGAACAGGAGCGACTCAGCATTATAGATGTCGGCCTTCTTTTCCAGCCAGGAAGGAACTCCCGTCAGACCATTCACCATCGGCTGATAAGAATCCTCTTTCAGTGTTCTTTTTTGAATCTTCACCCGTGTGGCATCTACATCATCCAACAAAAGCTCCTCATCAGAAGTTTCCATGAAATTTTCCTGCCGGATATACATAAAAAAGTCTACTTTTTTCTCCCAGTTTACCTGTGCAAAACACGTATACAATTCCTTGTTCTTCTTCATCTGACTGGTAAGTTCAGGAAGCTCCCATTGCTCCTGCGCTCCCTCTTCATCTCCCCAGATAACCGGGTAGAAATTGTCCTCTTTGTTTTCTTTTGCAAGTTCGGCAGCCCGCTGAAATAAAGATTCCAGGGAATTGATGTCACATGTCTGATCCATATACTTTTTATTGACAAACACACACAGATCCCGTATCGGCATACTGCGGGGATCACAACTGTAAATGTGTCCATTTACCCGAAGTGCCTCCCACTGTTCCGGCTCCATCGCAGCATAAAGCAGATCCCCGCTGCTCTCCAGATAAGAATCCAGCGGCATAAGCAGCTTCTTCTTTATTGCGTCTTCATAAGGATTTCTCGTTTCTCCCACATATGTTCCGCCAATATTAAAAAGATATACCATTTCTTTCTTTTTCTTTAATGCAAGCAGCTTACCGTTGTAGGTGAACAGCCGATTTCTCTTGCAATCGCACGAATGGAATAGTTATCTTTAATACGAAGTTGAATAATAACACGCTCCTCAAATGAAAGATGTTTTCCCTTTTTATGAGAAGTTGTGGTAGAATGTAATTG
>JBNMLP010000027.1:0-24024 GCA_050874905.1 Lachnospiraceae bacterium | reverse complement strand
TCGTCATCATATAAAAATCACCACCTGTTTTTGATAGTTTAATTATACCAAAAAAGTGGCTAAAAGTCGCATAAATGCTTTGTTTTAGCTAAAAAAGACAAAGTCCATGGCGTATGCCGTGGACTTTGTCTACAGTCTGAAGGATGCGTTATTTCGCATCCTCCCTTTTTCCTAAATTTCGCTTTTTTGATTAGTATTTACCAGAACCGGACATTGCCTCTTCCTGTCTCTTAATCATTTTACGAACCATTTCACCACCAACAGAACCATTCTGTGCGCTGGTTAAATCTCCGTTATAACCCTGCTTTAAAGGTACACCGATCTCGCTGGCTACCTCCATCTTAAAACGATCCAGAGCTTCTCTTGCCTGTGGTACTTCGTTTGATTTAGACATAATAATCTACCTCCCAAAATTTTTTTTAGACAATTGCTTGTCTTATTACTATTGTACCCTGCACCCTGTTTTCTATGATTGGTAACTTTTGTAATTCAGTTGCGCTATGAAAGGCAGATATGGTAAAATAATAGTATGTTTACAAAAGTGAAAGAGGTGAGAATTTGAATGATTCAACAACCGGCATGACTTATGACACGCCACTTCATTTTGCGGATGATTATCAGGCAATCTGCACACAGCTTGCGGAGGTTTTTACCGAGATCCGTACAAAACACAGTGACCACAGCATTTCCGATCTTATGTCCAACTTTGTTTCTTTTTATGAATCTTTTTCCAGTGAAAAGCAGGTCTTTGATTCTCTAAATGCCTGCCGCAACGGAAGCGATCCCATTTATGAGCACTCGATCAATGTGGCATTGCTCTCCCGTATGCTTGGAGATCTAAACCACATGAGGAGAGAAGAACTGGATCTTTTAACAGAAGCTGCCCTGCTTCACGACATCGGAAAACTGGCAGTAGATCCTGTCATCTTACATAAAAAAGAACGTCTTACCACACATGAATTTAATCTGATCAAAAAACATGCAAAAGCCGGATATGATATATTGCATCCGCTGATCCGTGATCCACGGATCCCGGCCGTTGCGTTAATGCATCACGAACGACTGGACGGCTCTGGCTATCCAATGGGAACGACCGGTTTAAACATCAATGAATTTACCCGTATTATTTCCATATGTGATGTATATGCCGGAATGATCGCAGGCCGCGGTTACCGGGAAGCCATCTGTCCATTTCAGATCATAGCTTTATTTGAAAAGGATGGTCTGCATAAATACGATACTGATTTTACCATTTTATTCCTGCGATCCATGCTGGATACTTATATCGGTTATCCGGTCACATTAAACACCAGGGAAAGTGGCATCATCACTGCCGTCAATCCACACAATCTTTCCAATCCGGTCGTCGAGATCAATGGAAAAACCATCAATCTTGCACTGGACGAACGACGGCGTATTCTTCATATCATGTAAAAATTTTCATTTTTCCTTATTATTCCCGCCTTTTTCGGTTTTTTCCATGAAAAGGCGGGCTTTTTTTGCACACCCTCTTTTCCCATTCATATAGTATCAGTAAAGAAATCCCACACAGAAAGGTTTTCATATGTTTCGTGTTGCTCTACTTGGTGGAGATGAACGGCAGATCTATCTGGGTCAGATCCTCATGGACGCAGGTCATACCGTTCATTTTTTTGCCATTCCCAAAGACCGTGTGGAAGCATTGCTGGGAAAATCAATTGTGAAAAAATATAAAAAGCAAATGCTCTTTCACGAGGAGGAGGAATACGGTTTATTGTCCTCCTGCGATCTGGTCTTAGGTCCGATTCCCTGTACCAAAGACCAGATCTACTTACAGCAGGCCTTTACAAATAAGCAGATACTAATCAACAGTCTTTTTCAAAATCTGTCCCAGAAAAATTATGTGATCGCGGGAATGATCCCTGATTCTTTAAAATCCTTCCTGCAAGAGCGTGGCATCCAATCGTATGACTATATCAAAAACACTTCCTTTTCCCGTCTGAATGCGATCGCCACCGCAGAGGGAGCGATCAGCTATGCGATCAACCACAGCAGCGGCAATCTGCATCAGAGCAAAGTTTTAGTTCTTGGATACGGACTTTGCGGCACCTGTCTGGCGGAAAAATGCAGAGCCCTGATGGCAGATGTGACCGTCACCGGACGCCGGGAAGAAACGAGAACTCTTGCCATTCGCAATGGCATGCATTATCTTCCGGTAAATGTGCTTGCCACTGCCACCAGTCTCGACTCCTACCATTATATTTTCAACACCATTCCGGATCGTGTTTTAACAAAGGAGATTCTTGAAAAGCTTTCCTTTGACTGTACGATCGTGGATATTGCCTCGGCACCGGGAGGCTTAGATTACGACTATGCGAAAAAACATCAATTAAATGCAACGCTTTACTTAGGCATTCCAGGCAAAATTGCCCCAAAAGCCTCCGCACAGATTTTATATGACATTATCGTAAATCAGATCAAAGAAAGGAGTTCTCTTTATGTCCCACAATCCTGAATCATCCCTAGAAGGAAAAAAGATCGGAATCGCCATCACCGGTTCCTTCTGCACCTTTTCCAAACTTTTTACAGAATTAGAAAAACTAAAGGCGGCAAAGGCAGAGCTTTATCCCATCCTCTCCTATCATGCCGCCACGCTGGATTCCCGCTTTGGCACCAGCAAAGAACACCGCAAACGGCTGGAGGAGATCTGTGAAAGACCGGTCATCACCACCATTCCGGAGGCAGAGCCCTTTGGCCCTAAATACCATATGGATGCCATGGTCATTTTTCCTTGCACGGGCAATACCTTGAGCAAACTGGCAAATTCGATCACCGATACTCCGGTACTGATGGCGGCAAAGGCGCATTTACGCAACAACCGCCCTCTGATTCTCTCCCTTTCCACCAATGATGCCCTGGGACTTTGCATGAAACAGCTCGGTCTGTTAATGAATGCCAAACATATTTATTTTGTTCCTTATGGTCAGGACGACTATGTGAAAAAGCCAAATTCCATGACCGCACATGTCGAACTGCTTCAGGATACGATCGTTGCAGCACTTCACGGTCAGCAGTTGCAGCCGGTGATCCAGAGTCCGTTTAAAAAATAATGCTCTTTTTGCATATTTTCCCCTCTGCCGCATAAAAATGAACCAAAACCACATTGTGGTGGAAAGGAAGTTCAATTTATGTGTGGAATTTGTGGATATATTGATTTTTGTCATAATCTGACTCTGGATACCGCTCCTCATGAAGCAATTCTTTTGAACATGCGCAATACATTAAAGCATCGTGGTCCGGATGAAGAGGGAGCGGTTGTGGATGAACACATCGCATTTGCACACCGCAGACTTTCCGTTGTCGATCTGGTACACGGAAAGCAGCCGATGTCAGCAACGATCGGTTCCCACCGCTATCATATTGTTTACAACGGAGAGCTTTATAATACGAGAGAAATTCAGGATGCCATCCGCAAAAAAGGCTTTTCCCTTCATACAAAATCTGATACGGAAGCCGTTCTTATGGGCTACATTGCGTACGGCAATGACATTTTAACCATGCTGGAGGGCATTTACAGTTTTGCAATCTGGGATGGAAAATACAGAAGGGTACTGTTGTGCCGTGACCGCATGGGAGTAAAGCCTCTTTTTTATATGTATTTTGATCAGAAAATTTTGTTTGGTTCCGAACCGAAAGCACTCTTTGCCTATCCGAAAAACCGTCCGGCAGTTGGCAGGTACGGACTTTGCGAATTGTTTGGATTAGGTCCGGCAAGAACCCCTGGTGTCACCGTATTTGAGGGAGTAAAAGAATTGCTGCCCGGTCATGCCGCCATCATTGATGACTGCGGTATGCGGTGCTATCCATACTGGAAGCTTCCAGTTTACGAACACACCGATTCCTATGAAAAAACCGTAGAGGAGATCCGCAGCCGTCTTTTTTCTGCCATTGAAAGACAGCTTGTTTCGGATGTTCCCATCTGTACTTTGTTGTCGGGAGGCCTGGATTCCTCCATTGTTTCCAGTGTTGCCTCCCGCTATATGAAAGCGCACGACCGTACGCTTTGCACCTATTCCTTTGATTTTACCGGAAATCAGAAATATTTCCGTTCCTCCAGCTTTCAGCCGGATATGGATCGTCCTTTCGTCGAGGAAATGGTGTCTTATTTAGGATGTCATCACACCTTTTTAGAATGTGACAATGAAGCCCTCTACCAGTGTCTGTACGATGCGGTAGATGCCAAGGATTATCCGGGAATGGCGGATGTCGATTCCTCCATGCTTTATTTCACCAGTCTGATCAAACCGCAGCATACGGTATGCTTAAGTGGAGAATGTGCCGACGAACTGTTCTTTGGCTATCCTTGGTTCCATGCAGAGGACAGCTTCACCAAAGCCGAATTTCCATGGTCAAGAAATTTTGAAATCCGGGAGCAGCTTATCAATCCGGAGCTTTTAAGCTCTGAAACCATGCTCCGGGATTATGTGGCATGCCAGTACGAAAAAACGATTGCTGATGTTCCGTCCCTTCCGGGAGAAACCGGACGAAAGAAACGCCAGCGCGAACTGGGCTACCTGAACATCATGTGGTTTATGCAGACGCTCTTAGAACGCAAAGACCGTATGACAATGGCAAACGGATTAGAGGTACGTGTTCCATTTGCGGATCATCATGTGGTCGAATACATTTACAATGTACCGGGAGATCTGAAATGTCCAAATGGAGTTGTGAAAGGTCTGTTAAAGGATGCTGCCAGAACGATCCTGCCAGCCTCTGTGATCGACCGAAAAAAATGTCCGTATCCAAAAACCTATCATCCGGAATACGAACATTTACTTCGCGAAAAACTGTCTTCTATTATGCAGGATACGTCGCAGCCGCTTCATAAGCTTGTGCAGGACTCCTATGACAATCAGGTACTTTCCACCCCGTCCGACTATGGAAAACCATGGTTTGGCCAGCTTATGGCACAGCCGCAACTATTTGCCTATCTGATCGAGATCAACTACTGGATGCAGAAATACGATATTGCACTTGATATCTGATCTACTTCTTTTTGTTTTTTCGCACAGAATAGCCAAAGGAACCCAGTTCCTGCCCCTGCGAAAAATAGGAACCATGCGAATAATGGATCAATCCGGCACGTTCTAACATAAAACGTCCCTTTTCATCCAGCAGATCCTCTTTTACATGTACTTTTACAACATTTGCCAGGAACATGTGATGAGAGCCAAGCTCCTTCACCTCTGTGACCTGGCATTCTATATTTACCGGCGATTCCAAAATGGAAGGGGCATTTACCACCAGTGATTTTTCCTGTGTCAGATGCATCCGTTCAAACTTATCTACATCCCGTCCGGAAACGACACCACAGTAATCCACCGCTTTCACCAATGCCTCGTTGGTCAGATTGATCACAAACTCTTTGGTTTCCCTGATAATATCATAGGAATACCGGTTAGGACGTACGGATATATATACCATGGGAGGATTCGTACAAACGGTGCCCGTCCACGCCACCGTGATGATATTGGCACGCTCTCCCGGTCTTTGACAGCTCACCATAACGGCTGGAAGGGGATATAGCATATTTCCGCCCTTCCAGTATTGTTTTTTTTCACTCATTTTTTAACTTCCTATCGTACATAACGTGCCGGTACTGTCGTAGCATCTCCGGCCGGTTTATAACTGTTTGGATAAACCAGCTCATTGCTGCGCTGCAGCACCTTACCCTTGCTGTTTTGAATCTCGACCATCACACTGTCTCCCTCTTTTACCGGAGTGAGCAGACGAAGGGCACTGCTATCCACAAATTCTACATCAACCTCTTCTCCATTGACAAATGCATGAGAGAACTGGGTAAAGGAAGAACCGTAAAGCATCGTGCTGTCCTCTGACGGCAGAATGGAATTGATCATGACATTGTGTACGCCAAAGATCAGATCCGTCTGCAGGAATGGATTGTTCTGGTCATAGATATACTGGTTTCCATACAACATATCATACTGGAGCTGTCTTAAATTGCTAAGATAGCCCTTTTTGCCTTTATACCGCTGGTGATACCGGATGATATTACCTTCATGGATATTCACACGGTTTAACACCTCTGCGGCGAGCTGATAAGCACTTAAATCCTTATCCTTCTTCTTCAGTCCAAAATTACTCCAGATCACATACTCGGTCTGGAAAACATCACCGTTGATCAGATCGTCATCACTAAATCCAAGTCCCGGAAGATGATCGCCATACATTACCAGAATGGTGTCCTCGTCAAACTGGCTCAGTTTTTCACAAAGCTGCTTTAAGAACGCATCCATCTCACCAATCTGCTCCACATAATAGTTGACAGCATCCTGCTGCTTCTTCTCCGAAACATTATTTACCATGATCTCCGGATCATCCGCCTGTGCATTTTCTTTGTAATAATCTCCATGTCCCTGCACAGAGATCGTATAAACATAATCCGGTCCTGTCGTAGACTGCAACACATCCATGATCTGATCTGTTAAAATGTAATCCTTCGCCCATCCAATAGCCGTTGTATTTCTTGAATCCATCGTTTCAATCGTGGAAAAAGAATCATATCCCAGATTCGTAAATACTTTATTTCTTCCATAGAAAGATGCGGTATTGTTGTGTACCACATGCGTACCGTATCCTATTTTTTTCAGATCGTACGGCACACTCTCACACGTATGCTTCTTAAGAATTGTTTTATATGGATATTCTCCCGGTGAAAAGAAGCTCAGCTTCATTCCGGTCATTGCCTCAAACTCGGTATTGGCGGTACCTGCACCAAACGCCGGAACCGTTAGATACCCCGATGAATAATTCTCTTTCAGGTAAGAGAAATAAGGAAGCGGATCTTGTTCAAAATAATAATTCTTCACCTTCGTAATATCAAAGAAGGACTCTAACTGTAAGAAAATGATGTTCGGCTTTTTCACCTCACTCTTTTTCTTCTCACTCTTAAATTTTTTGTCAATTCCCTCTTTGATCTGATCTACTTTCACCTCGGAATAATCGATTGGCTGACGGATTCCATTTCGCATTCCGGTCACAACAAAGCAGTAGCTTACTCCGTAATCATGATAAGCATATGCAAGGTTTGGAAGCACCGTTGCAAATACTCCCGCATGTACCAGTGCCTTGAAGCCAAAATACATGGTAAGCCAGTAGCCGGCAATCAGCACTGCATTTCTGATATAATGCATCTTTCCGGTATATTTTTTGATCTTGATCACCAAAAACACCATGGCTGCCAGCGCAAGTACAATACCGATGCCAAGCAGGATCATCTGCCAGACCTCCATGTAATTGCCAATAACACCAAGGGCTGCATCGACCAGACGAAAATCTATCGTCGAAAACGGTGTAACACGAAAGGCAAGCACTAAACCATTGGTAATACCAATTGCGAGCCATGCAAAGCTCACCAGAACCATACCGATAGAACGCTTGCGGATCATAAAAAAGACCGTAAACGGTGTCATGACCAGTGCCACGTTCATAATATAGCGGAAGGGACTGTCAATAAAAAAGGTAAGTCCTCCTAAAACAGAATGTCTTCCAAATGATTCAATAATATAAACCAGTACCGCACACCATAAAAACAGGCGCACTGCCCCCTGCTTCATCAAAAGATGAAGTCCTTTCTTTATTTTTTCTTTTCCTGTTTCCCAATTCATGTTCTGCATTCCTTTCTACTTTTGATCGTAATTTTTGATAATCTCTGCTTTTCCGGTCAAAATTTCTTCCCTGATGTATCGAAATGTCTCCTCTTCCCCACACTCTGCCAGCTTGCGCAACAGATGCTCTAACAGTTCCTTGCTTTTTGGATGAAACAAGTCCTGATATCTATGCTTCCCCCGTAAAAAATAGTTGAGTGGACTGGAATCCTCATAGGCATCTTTCTGATAATTCTTGCATGCCGCCATCCGGTCACAAAACATCTCTACAACGTACTTGACCGGCATTTTCATGCCGGCAAATCCCTCGTCTTTATTCGCACTGTAATCAATCCAGTATTCCAGATGATGCTTGTTTCTTCCCTTGTGATGCAGCCATGCTTCGGAACATCCGGTTGCTTCGCGTTCTGCCGTATTCGGACTTTTGTCTCCCTGATAATACTTTGCTCCTGTCCGGAGCTCCACATAGGAGTATTTGGAAAGATCATGCAGCAGTCCCTGCTTATATAATCCTACCTGGAAGCAGTGCTTCATCACCAGCATTTTATGGTGGTTGATCGTCTTTAAATGTTTCAATAAATTAGAAACACTCATGATTTTATTCCTTTCTTTTTCCGTTAAAACTCTTTTTTGCATTATAGCACAAGTCCCTGCAGGTTACCAACGAAATCATGAAAAAAGTTATCGACCGTTTTTTCAAATTATGATATACTAAAAGCAGCAGAAAAATGCGTTACTTTATTTAACAGAACAGATAAATTGAAAGGGGATGTAGTTATGACGATGCAGGAATATTTGCAGGAGATCCGCACCTACATTGATGTAGAAAAAGCAGAACAGTATGATGGCTTCATCGCCATACAGATCACGCTGACCAAAGAACCGGAAGGAATGTTTTATATTGAATTAAAAGATCATCATTTGTCAATTGAGCCATACGATTATTACGATCGTAACGCCGCACTCACGATTGCGCCGGATACGCTTCGCAACATATTAAAACGTCGGCTTGATCCGGTCATTGCCTTTACAACCGGAAAATTAAAAATAGACGGTGATCCGGGAAAGGTACTGGAACTTTTAAAGTATACCAAGTCAAAAGCAAAAAAATAATCACAAAAAATCATCCCCTATATAACAGGGGATGATTTTTTATTGCTCTTTCTTTAAAAGCTGATACTGCAGCCATGCTATCTGTCCGGCTCCATGCTGGAATGTCCCATTCTGCATCCATTGCTCCAGTTCTTTTTCGGACACAAGCTGCATCGAGATTGCTTCTAACAGGTCTTTTTGGGTATCCTGTCTTACCCCACACTGAATCGCAAAGCAATACACTTCCTCCGTAGTAGAACCAAACGAAGGATATGTTTTTCCTAAAAAGACTACCTTCCGTGCTTCGTATCCGGTCTCTTCTTTTAATTCCCGCACCGCAGCCTCTTCTATCGATTCTGACTCCTCGATCATACCGGAGGGAAACTCATACATCCATTTTCCAATCGCATGGCGGTATTCTTTCAGCACCAGGATCTGATCGTCTCCCACAAATGGAAGGATTGTCACACTGGGATGCATCTTCACAAAAGAATACGGAGCCTGTTTTCCATCCTTTTCAATCTGATCGAGTACCACATCAAAGCGGCCGATCGTCTGCGTTTTCCGCTCCACTACCTGATACATAAAATGCCTCATTAACGGTAGCTTACTAAATCTTCTACCGTCTTTCTCTTTGGAGCTTCCGGCTGATCGGCAGGATAGCCTAATGCAATCAGTGCCATCACACTCTGTCCCTCCGGAACATCTACCGCTTTTCGGATCTTGTCCTCATCAAAAATACCCATGATAACGGTTCCCAGTCCTTTTTCATAAGCTGCCAGACAAAACGTCTGTGCTGCCACTCCGGCATCAAAATTCTGCCAACGATCCTCTTTTGCTGTTGTAAAAGAACCATCTCTTTCATATCCGGCACGTCCGGTAATTCCAGTCACAACAACTAAAGCAGGGGCAGAATTGATGATCTTTGCATTAAAATCCGGTACACCATCTGCGGCAACGGCTGCCTTTACCGCCTCAGATTCCACCACAATATAACGTGCGGTCTGTGAATTTTTCCAGGACGGTGCATAGGAAGCCAGAGAAACCACCTCTTCGATCACTTCATGCGCTACTTTTTTGTCCTCATATTTACGAATACTTCTTCTACCTTTTAATAACTCCACTGCGTTCATTTTATCGTCCTCCTTTGGATTAATCATGTACCCTTATTGTACCATATCCCGGAAGAAAATGGAAAGCATTACTTCTGCAGATGTTTGCGATATTCTAGCGGCGCCATCCCTGTTTTTCGTTTAAAGATCTTCGTAAAATATTCCACATTGTGGTACCCGACTGCCGACGCCACATCGTATACCTTGCTTGTGCTGTCCCGCAGCAAAAGTTTCGCCCGGTCCACCTTCACCTCGGCCACAAAATCTGTGAAATTGATCCCGGTTGTTTTCTTAAAGATCGCACTGATATAGCTGGCATTTAAATATACGCCGACTGCCACCTTGTCCAAAGACAGCTTTTCATCTACATGCTCTACCACGTAATTGCCAATCCTTGCTATTTTTTTATCATTGATAAATTCGTATTTTAAGATCAGTCTGCTGATCGTGCTACATTCCATCTCCCATTCTTCCTGAAGCTGCTCCAAGGATCTTACCTGATTGCTATTTTCTGATACAGCTCCTTTTTCACAGATAAATTTTGAAAGCCATGCCTTTTGTTCCACAACCATCTGGTACAATCTTTTTTTCGCTTTCTCTGACACCTGCTCTGCCATTTTGGCATTTTCAAAATCCTTTCCGATGCGAAGCAGTACCGCATCGCTGTCCTTCGGCTCATAGCACCCTTCAAACAGGGTATTTACCAGCGCACAAAGGCTCTGTTTTAACTGATGTTCAATATAGCTTTCTTCATTTTCGCAGATGTGAAGCAGAGAGGATTCTAAGAAAAGGTTCAGATCGTAGACGGTAAGATAATCCGACATTCCAAGCAAAAACAATTCTCTGACCAGATGATAATCCTGCTCTTTTCCGACTACAATTACTTTCACGGCGGGAAATTCCTGTTTCAGTTCTTCCAAAACCGAAAGCTGCTCTCCTGCCAGATGTTCCGAAGAAAAAAGGACAACCTGCGGCAGCTCCTCACTGATCTGTTTTTTCAACATACGAAGCTCCGTTGTCGGCGGCAAAAGAATAAAATCCGTATGCTGTCTCCAGAAACCCATTGTTGCAATGCGATTACTTAAGGAATGTTCGCCGTATAAACTTATCTTATACATACTATCACATCCTATCCCAAAACTAAAAAAAGGCATGAGCGTTTCGCTCATGCCTCTTTGCATCTGCCACGATTATAACCTGAAATCTGTCCTCTTTTCAAGTCTTTTTTCCAAAATTAAAACAGAAAATCCAAAAATACCTGATTGCTTACCTCAATCCCGGCATCCGTAAGACAAAGTCTGACCTCCCCGTTTTTTTGTATTTGTCTTACCATTCCCGCTGCCTCATTTTTCTTTACGGCATCTTCATAGACCGAAAGGAAGGGGACGTGAAACTGTTGTTCAAACTGTAAAAAACTAATTCCTTCCCGCATGCGAAGCCCCAGAAACACAAACTCCTCCATCCGATCCTGCTCCGTCAACGCTTCCACTTCCTGCCACGTCTTTCTACGTGCCGAAAAAGCCTTTTTCGCATTTTCTTCTTTCTCCTGCATCCCATACTCCTTTAACTCCGTTGGATTATGGAAGCGGAGGTAGTGCGTTTTTTCCTCTTCCAGGATCAGATAGGACGACGCTCCCAGTCCTACGCCAAGGTAAGGCACTCCCGTCCAATAGCCTGTATTATGCCGGCTTTCATAGCCTGCCTTTGCATAATTGGAAATCTCATACCGGTCATACCCGGCGTTCTTCAAACGCTCCTTTGTCTCCTCGTACATCAAAAGTGCCGTGTCCTCATCCGGAAGACTCTGCCGGATCGCAGCATCCTCATAAAATGGCGTATGCTCCTCTAAGATCAGCCCGTAAGATGAAATATGTTCGGGATTCAGCGCAATCACTCTGTTTAAATCTTCTCTGTAATCCTCCAGTGTCTGCCCCGGCAGTGCACTCATCAGATCAACGCTGATATTCGTAAACCCAGCGCGTCTTGCCTGTGCATACTGCGTTTTAAACTGTGCAAAGGTATGAATCCGCCCAAGACGGGCAAGCATTTCATCTGAGGCAGACTGCAGCCCGATACTAAGACGGTTGATGCCCGCATCGTGATAGGCGAAAAACTTCTCGTCATTGGTTGTTCCCGGATTACATTCCAGCGTAATTTCCGCATCCTCCCTGACAAAGAAATTCTGTTTTATAGTGTTTAAAATGAGGGTAGCTTCTTCCCCGGAAAGCAGGGAAGGAGTTCCCCCGCCAAAATAGATCGTTACGATCTCATACTGTGTGGAGAGCGCACGGTAGCTTTCTATCTCGGCACAAAGTCCGGTGACATATGCCCTCTTTGTTTCCTCCTGCCATGCCTGTTTTCCAAATGATAAAAAATCGCAGTACGCACATTTTTTTACACAAAAAGGGATATGCACATAAAGCTCCAACGGTCTTTTCATATCTGCACATCCCTTCTTTTTTAATCTTCGTCCAGTTTTAATACACTCATAAATGCCTGCTGCGGAATCTCTACATTTCCAACCTGACGCATTCGTTTCTTTCCTTCCTTCTGCTTCTCAAGCAGCTTCTTTTTTCTGGTAATATCACCGCCGTAACACTTCGCCAGCACATCCTTTCGGTATGCCTTTACCGTCTCACGCGCAATGACCTTGCTTCCGATCGCTGCCTGGATCGGGATCTCAAACTGATGTCTCGGAATCTCCTCCTTGAGCTTTTCACACATCTTACGTCCACGCTCATATGCAGTATCCTTATGCACAATAAAGGACAGGGCATCAACCTCTTCCTTGTTGATCAGGATATCCAGTTTTACCAGATTGGAACGCTCATAGCCTTTCATTTCATAATCAAAGGATGCGTAGCCACGGGAACGCGATTTCAATGCGTCAAAGAAATCGTAAATGATCTCATTTAACGGAAGATCATAGCGAAGCACCGCTCTTGTCTCCTCTAAATATTCCATGCCAAGATAGGTTCCCCTGCGCTCCTGGCAAAGCTTCATGATCGCTCCCACAAACTCCGTCGTCACCATGATCTCTGCTGTAACGATCGGTTCCTCCATATAGTCGATCTCGGACGGATCCGGCAGATTGGACGGATTGGTCAGCTCGATCACTTCCCCATCTGTTTTATACACCTTGTAAATAACACCCGGGGCAGTCGTCACAATATCCAGATTGTATTCGCGCTCTAACCGCTCCTGGATGATCTCTAAATGAAGCAGTCCTAAAAATCCACAGCGGAATCCAAAGCCCAACGCAATTGAAGTCTCCGGCTCAAACTGCAGTGATGCATCATTTAACTGCAGTTTCTCCAAGGCATCCCGAAGATCTGGATAATGCGCACCATCTGCCGGATACATACCACAATATACCATTGGATTTACTTTTTTATATCCTGGAAGCGGTTTCTCGCAAGGACGATTTGCATCTGTTACCGTATCACCGACACGCGTGTCCCGTACATTTTTTAAAGAAGCGGTGATATAGCCTACCATTCCGGCCGAAAGCTCCTCACATGGAATAAACTGTCCCGGCCCAAAATATCCTACCTCTACTACCTCCGCTTTCGCTTTGGTCGCCATCATCTCGATCATCGTTCCCTTTTTCACGGTTCCCTCTTTGATACGGCAGAAAATGATCACACCTTTGTAGGCATCATAAAGGCTGTCAAAGATCAGTGCCTGTAACGGACCGTTCGGATCTCCGGTTGGTGCCGGGATCTTTGCCACGATCGCCTCTAACACATCCTCCACATTGAGTCCGGTCTTAGCAGAGATCATCGGTGCATCCTGTGCTTCAATTCCGATCACATCTTCGATCTCATTTTTTACCCACTCCGGATTGGCACTCGGCAGATCGATCTTATTGATGACCGGAAATACTTCCAGATCATGATCCAGTGCAAGGTAAACATTGGCTAATGTCTGCGCCTCGATTCCCTGTGCTGCATCAACGACCAGAACCGCACCTTCACAGGCAGCCAGACTCCGGCTCACCTCGTAGTTAAAGTCAACATGTCCCGGGGTATCGATCAGATTGAAAATGTATTCCTCTCCATCCTTTGCCTTGTAAATGATACGCACGGTCTGCGCCTTGATCGTAATTCCACGCTCCCGCTCTAAATCCATATTGTCAAGCACCTGATTCTGCATTTCCCGCTCGGTCAAAAGTCCGGTCATCTGAATGATACGGTCTGCCAGCGTAGACTTTCCATGATCAATATGCGCCACAATACAAAAATTTCTGATTTTACTCTGTTCTATATTTGCCATAACCTTATCGGGATGCTCCCGTTCCTTTCTTATTCTTTCAGCAAACGCTGTACCAGCTTCACACAATCAGCAGCATCCTCTGCATAGCCGTCCGCTCCGATCTCATCTGCAAAGCTCTGCGTGATCACGGCACCGCCGATCACGACCTTGGTTTTTAATCCCTCTTCTTTCACTGCCTCTACGACTTCTTTCATGCGCATCATCGTTGTCGTCATCAATGCAGAAAGCCCGATGATCGCCGCATTCGTTTCCTTTGCCTTTGCAATAATGTCCGCACAAGGAACATCTTTTCCCATATCGATGACATGGTAGCCATAATTTTTGAGCATCAGCACAACCAGATTTTTTCCAATATCATGAATGTCTCCCTCAACGGTAGCGATCACCAGCGTCGGCATCTCCTCCCCACTGTTTTTGCGCTCTAACATTGGCTCTAAATATTCGATCGCCAGTTTCATCGCTTCTGCACTTGCGATCAACTGGGGCAGGAAATATTTCTTTCTGTTAAATAATTCTCCGACCTCGTTGATAGCAGGGATCAAATGCTCATTGATGATCACATCTGCAGAGATTCCCTCCTGCAGTTCTTCCTTTGCAAAATCCACTATACGGTCTTTATTTCCCTTGATGACTGCCTGATAAACCTTTGGCTTTCCATCTCCTGCTGCCTTTTTAGCTCCTCCCTTTTTTAAAGAGACACCCGCCGCATGTTCCGGAAGCAGTCCTGCCTCGCGCATGGCTTCTTCCTGCTCGATAATATCATTCATGCGGTTAATGTAGATCAGATCTGCCCCCTCCTTATGAAGAAGCAGGTCAGTCGCAGCAGCGGCACTCATCAGCATTTCCTGATTAGGATTGGCGATCGCCATCGACAGTCCACACTGGATCGCCATCGTCAAAAATGCTGTATTGACATTGATCCGCTTTGGCAGTCCAAAGGAAATGTTGGACAAGCCACAGGAGGTCAGCAGTTTCAGCTCCTCCTTACAGTATTGGATCGTTTCCAGAGTTTCAATCGCTGCTTTTGGATTGGCTCCAACGGTAGCAACCAGTCCGTCCACCACAATGTCCTCTTTGTGCATACCGATCTTTAAGGCGGCATCTAAGATCGTACGAATGATCTCATGTTTCTTTTCTTTGGTATCCGGAAGACCTTCATCCGATAAAGGAAGCAGGATAAACATTGCACCATATTTTTTGGCAATCGGCAAAAGTTTCTCAAATTTACCGGATTCTAAAGAAATCGAATTGATCAGTGCTCTTCCCGGATACTGTCTTAAGGCCGCCTCGATCACATCCACATGGGAGGAATCGATACAAAGCGGCAGGTTTACATTCTGGGATACCTGTGCCACAACCTCTAACAGCATTTCCTTTTCGTCAATACCGTTCATTCCCATGTTAATATCGAGAATATCTGCACCACTTTCCTCCTGGCTCTCTGCCATTTCCATGACCAGATCAAGCTGTCCGTTCCGCAGTTCTTCCTGCAGCTTCTTTTTTCCCGTCGGATTGATCCGCTCTCCGATGACCATAAACGTTCCATTAAGCGTCAACTCAATCGTTTTGCGTTCAGAAGAAAGCAGGGATCTTCTTTTCGCCGTGATCGCACAGACCGGCTCCTCTTTTACTGCCTGTTTTAATGCAGCAATGTGTGCCGGAGTTGTACCACAGCAGCCACCCACGATCTGTGCGCCCGCTTTGACAAGCTGTTTTCCTGCCTCGGCAAACTCCTCCGGTGTCATTTTGTAAACCGTTTCTTCCTCGATCAGCTCCGGAAGCCCTGCATTGGGCTTTGCAAGGATCGGTATCAATGCCACTTCCCGCATCAGTTCCACGATTGGGATCATCTGCTCCGGACCGGTCGAACAGTTGACACCGATCGCATCGGCTCCTAACGACTGTAATACTACAACTGCCGTGGTCGGATCAGTTCCATATAATGTACGTCCATCTTCATTATATGTCATGCTGGCAATGATCGGGAGATCACAAAGTTCACGGATGGCAATGACTGCCGCTCTTGTCTCTGCTAAGCTCATCATCGTTTCGATCACAAACAGATCCGCTCCCGCCTCGATAATATAGCCTGCCTGCTCCTTATAAATATCAACCAGCGTTTCAAACTTTAAGGTTCCCATCGGGTAAAGCTGCTGTCCGGTCATCGTCAGATTACCAGCCACCAGAGCCTGTCCGTTTACCGCTTCTTTGGAAAGGGCAACCAACTCCCGGTTCATCTCAGCAATGTGTGCTTCCAATCCATACTCTGCCAATTTGATCCGGTTCCCGGAAAATGTCGGTGCATACACAATATCTGATCCTGCCTTAACATAATCCTGCTGCAGCTTTCGCATAACTTCTTTGTGTTCTAAGATCCACTGCTCCGGGCAGACTCCCGTTGGCATTCCTGCCTTTTGCAGATTAGTTCCCGTTGCTCCATCCAGTATCACCGGCCGGGACAGTACCAGCTTACGAAATTCCTCTCTTGTCATTCTCGTCTCGTTACTCCTTTATATTCTTATAGACAATATACCACATCTTGCCTGTTCTTACACCCCGGTTTTGTCTATTTTCTTGATCTCTTTGATGATCCGGTTGACCAGATTCACCCGCCCAAATGGTGTCATCAGATAAAATCCATCTGCTACCTCATACAGTTTCTTGGCTGCTTCCACACACACCGAAACCGCCGTCTGCTCGGCTTCCTCCCGGCTCATATCCGGCCGGTATTTGAAAAGCACCTCATCCGGCACATGGATCCCCGGCATCTCATTGTGCATAAACAGCGCATTTTTGTAGCTGACTAACGGCATGATGCCACAAATGATCTTGGTATCTACCAGACCTTTTAACTCCTTGATCCGGGCAATATCTTCCTCGGAAAAGATCGGCTGTGTCAGGAAATAGCTTACCCCCTGTTCGATCTTTTTCTTCATTCTTCCTGCGATCGCGGTGACATTGACGCCACTGTAATTTAACGCACCGCCGTAATAGACCGGATCATCCGGAAACACTTCCCGGTTCATATTCTTCACATACTCCATCAGACGGATGCTGTTTACATCAAACACCCCCGTAATGGCACCACGGTCATCCCTTGCCACCGGATCTCCTGTAATGATCAGAAAATCCCGGATTCCATTAATGTAAGCACCGATCAATTCGGAGCGCAGTCCGATCAGATTCCGGTCGCGGCAGGCAATGTGCGGCATCACGGAAACGTCCGCCTGCTGCTTCATATAAACCGCCATTAAGCTGGCATCTGCCCGCGCTCTTGCCATCGGAGAATCCGAAACGGTCACCATATCTACGCCCTCCTGCGCAAGCGCATACGCTCCCTTTTGAAACTTTCCCGCATCGGCACCAAATGGAGAATCCAGCTCTACCACGTATACCTTTTCTCCACGATTTAACTTCTCTATAAAGGCATTTTTCGTTGCCACCTGTGCCGGACGCTGGCTGCTCGCAAGTTTTTTATAGCATTTCTTTGAATCCGTGTCTGTCAGCATTTTAGCAAGTGCCGCAATATGCTGTGGCGTCGTACCACAGCAGCCGCCAATAAAATCGACTCCGAGTGCCAGGATTTCCTCCATCTGCTTTGCATAATATATGGTATCAAACGCATAGGTCAATCGGCCTCTGATCTCATGCTGATACCCTGCATTGGGCAGTACAAAAAATGGTTTTTCAAGAGGAAATGTCACCGACTGCAAAAGCTTCTTCAAATGCGCCGCTCCCACACCACAGTTAAAGCCCATGGCGTCTATTTCTTCCATCGCAAAAAATTCATTGATCAATTCCTGCATGGAAAATCCAAACTTCGTATATCCGCTCAATCCAACGGAAAAAGAAACCAGAAGTGTTGCCTGCGCATACTCCTTCTTGATCCATTTGGCAAGCATTCTGATCCACTTTGGCTGGGAAAATGTTTCCAGCATGATCGTAGTGATCCCCTGCTCCATAAATGCAGCGACAAGGCTCTTATATTCTGCTTCGATCGCCTCATCCGTATCGAGAAGATCCTGTCTGATCGGACCGATTGAGCCTGCGATGACTACCTCTTTCCCACTTTCTTCGACTGCACGGCGGGCATGCGCTACCGCCTGAACCAGTGCTTTCTTTGCCATTTCCTGATCCGGAAACAACACATGATTGATCGCAAATGTATTCGTGCGGATCACCCTGGCTCCTGCTTCTATGTATGCCTTATGGATCGCAGTGATCTGGTCAGGATGTGAAAGATTCGCTTCCTCTGCTTCCACCTCCGCCTGATACCGCTGATTGTAATAGGTTCCCATTGCTCCGTCAAACAGAAGCATTTGTTTCTGATCCTTTGTCGTTAAACTCATTTTTCCTCTTTTCCCTTGCAATATTTTTCTGTTTTTATGCTATACTATAATAATCTATGAAGAAAGCATTTGGCAAGAAAAGAATGTCATTGGTTTCTTCTATTATTTGTAACAGGAGATTTCTATATCTATGTCAAACCAAAGAAGAACACGCCGCTTTGACCGGCTGAGTGGACTGGACTTTGAAGTCTACTGCGCCAGACTACTGAAACGGTGCGGCTATAAAAATGTTACCGTGACCGGAGGAAGTGGCGATCAGGGAATTGATATTATCGCCACAAAACACAAAAAAACCTATGGTATCCAGTGCAAAAAATATGACGGCCGTGTAGGAAACAAAGCCGTCCAGCAGGCATATGCCGGCTGCACCTACTACGGACTGGACTATGCTGTCGTTTTGACCAACAGCTATTTCACCCGTTCCGCTTATGAGCTTGCCGAAGAAACCGACGTCCTGCTCTGGGATCGCGACACCCTTTTGCGTTTAAAAAAGCCCGCCAGAATCTGGGGAATCCTAAGCGGGCTGTTGTTGAGTGCCGTTGTGATCGGCACGGCCTTTCTTCTCGTCTATACTGTGATGCACTAGTTTTCTTCAAATTCTCGGATACGATAGGTAACTCCGAGATCATCACAGATCTTCTGACATTCCTTTTCCTCTTCCTTTGTGATCGTAGTCTCCACAGTAGACAGAATCACCTGTGGCACATACTCCTTTGCTTCCTTTGCAAAATCAAGCATCGCCTGAAATGCCTGATCGCCAAACTGGCTTCTGACCAGCTCATGGTAGCGATCCTCATTCGGTGTATTTAAGCTGATGGAGATCGTGTCCACCAGCCCCTTCATCTCCGGTACAATGTCACGCTTATTGATCAGATTGCCCTGTCCATTGGTATTGATCCGGATCGGCTTTTGATACCGCTCTTTTACAAATGCCGCAACCGTCAACAGATCATCAAACCGCTCGGTTGGCTCACCGAAACCACAAAATACTACTTCACGATACTGCGACATATCTTCTTTTTCAAATGCCTGCTTTACCTCTTCCACACTTGGTTCATGGGAAAGCCAGAGACTTCCCTTTTCCTGATCCATGCGGTCTCTGGTGTTACGCAGACAGAACACACAGGAACTGGAACAGCGGTTCGTCAGATTTACATACAGATTATCGTGTACCCGATAAACAATTGTCATACTTTTTTCCATTTTGATTCGCTCCTTCTATCTTCTTTTTAACGTATAAAGCACTTCTTCAAATGCCAGTCCATCTGTAGGCGGAATGGCAAGTGCATCGGTTGCCTTCAGACATTTTTTTACAAAATCAGATGCCTTTTTTACAGACTGTGAAAAATCAATCTGATTCACACTGTCTGATGCAATGATCGCAGCGTAGATGTCTCCTGTGCCGGATCGGTAATTTCCAATCTTGGCATGCTTGATCAGATGAATGTCTCCCTGCTGCTCTGCTACTACATTTCCCACGTAATTACCCATACGCACACCGGATATGGCAACCTTTTTCGCTCCGGTCTCCATCAGACGTTTTGCCATATCATATAATTCCACTTTGGTAAATCCGCTTTCTTTATAAGGGGTATCGGTGAGAATACATGCCTCCGTGACATTTGGGGTAATGATATCCGCATAAGCGATCAGACGTTTCATCTCCTGACACATCTCTTTTGTATAGGTAGGATAGGGATGCCCATTTTCTCCCATCGCCGGATCCATGATCACAATCGTATCAGGCTTCTTAAAGTCCTGAATAAAACCGCGCACGATATCAATCTGTTCCTTGGAACCTAAAAAACCGGTCATGATCCCTGCAAACTCCAGATCAAGTTTCTTCCATTCGTTCATATACGGCACCATATGCTCGGTAAAATCCGTATAGTAAAAACTCTCAAATCCGGTATGATCGGAAAAAATGGAGGTAGGGAGCGGACAACACTGTATTCCCATATACGAAATGATCGGCATCGCAACTGCGATCGAACAACGGCCGAAACCGGAAATATCATTGATCACTGCTATTTTTTTCTGATTGTTATGTGACATAATTGCTTGCTCCTTGTTCTTCCTCAATCTTATTCATCCCATCATACCACCATTTTTCCCGTCCATACCGAGCCAGTTATTTACAGATTGACAATGCCAGATATGGTAGAAAAATGAAAAAAATTGTCATTTGCAACTTTTCCTTTTGCACTTCAGGTAGTATAATAAAAGAAGTTTGCGCCTTTTACGGCACACATAATTTCCTTTGGGAAATGCATTACAATATAAGGAGTGTTGAAATTGAAAAATACGGTAGAAATCAGATGGCACGGCCGAGGCGGTCAGGGTGCCAAGACTGCTGCCCTTTTGCTGGCAGATGTCTGCTTCAAACACGGCAAACACGTACAAGGATTTCCAGAATATGGTCCGGAACGTATGGGAGCACCAATCACCGCTTACAACCGCATCAGTGATGATGAGATCCGCGTCCATTCCAACATTTATGATCCCGATTATGTAGTCGTTGTAGATGAAACCTTGCTGGAATCTATTGACGTTACAGCCGGATTGAGTGAAGAAGGTGCGATCGTCATCAATACCCAGCGTTCCAAAGAAGAAATCCTTCCACATTTAAAGGGATACAAAGGACGCGTCTATACGCTCGATGCCCGAAAGATTTCAGAAGAAGCACTTGGAAAGTATTTTCCAAATTCTCCGATGCTCGCTGCCATCGTCGCAGTCAGCAAAGTGATGGAAAAAGAGGAATTCTTAGCACAGATGGAGTCATCCTATCAGCATAAATTTGCCAAAAAACCAGAAGTGATCGAGGGAAATATGCAGGCTCTTCGTGTGGCATTTGAGGAGGTACAGTAATGGCAGCAACAGATATCAGTAAGATTACAGAAAAAAGCCCTTGGCAGGATATTACCGAGGGAAATCAGGTATATGCAAGCGGAACTTCAAAACAGTTTCACACGGGAGAATGGAGAACCAACACCCCGTATTTTGATGCAGAAAAATGTACACAGTGTCTGCTTTGTACTCCGGTCTGCCCGGACTCCAGCATTCCGGTCACCAACGGAAAACGTGGAGATTTTGACTATGACCACTGCAAAGGCTGCGGCATTTGCGCAAAGGTCTGCCCATTTGGTGCAATTACAATGAAGGAGGGACAATAATATGGGAATCCGCGAACGTTTATCCGGTAATGAGGCGGTAGCTTATGCGATCAAGCAGGTCAACCCTGATGTGATGCCAGCATTTCCGATTACCCCTTCTACCGAAATTCCACAATTAGTTGCAAATTATATCGCCAACGGCGAAGTTGATACCGAGTTTATTCCGGTGGAAAGCGAGCACAGTGCCATGTCGGCCGCGATCGGTGCTTCTGCTGCCGGAGCAAGAGCATTGACCGCCACTTCCTCTTGTGGTATGGCATTGATGTGGGAGCTTTTATATGTTGCAGCATCGAATCGTCTTCCCCTGGCTTTGACACTAGTCAACCGTGCGTTGTCTGGTCCGATCAACATCAACTGTGACCACTCCGACAGTATGGGAGCCAGAGACGCCGGATGGATCCAGATCTATGCAGAGGACAATCAGGAGGTCTATGATAACTTCATTCAGGCTTACCGCATCAGCGAGCACAAGGATGTCCATCTCCCGATCATGATCTGTCAGGACGGTTTTATTACCAGTCATGCACTTGCCAACATCGAGCTGTTATCCGATGAGGAAGTCAAAGGATTTGTCGGAGAATATCATCCGGAACACTTCCTGTTAGATGAAACGCAGCCAATGGCAGTCGGACCTTATGCCGTTTCCAACTACTACATGGAAACGAAAAAAGCACAGGTGGAAGCAATGAAAAATGCCAAGCAGGTGATCTTAGAGGTAGGAAAAGAATTTGGCGAGTTATCCGGAAGAAGCTATGGCTTCTTTGAAGCCTACAAGCTTGACGACGCTGACTATGCGGTTCTGATGATCGGCTCTGCCGCAGGTACGACAAAGGATGCAATCGACGCACTCAGAAAAGAAGGCAAAAAGGTCGGCTTATTAAAGCTTCGTGTCTTCCGTCCATTCCCGGCAGAAGAGATCGCAGAAGCATTGAAGAACTGCAAAGCAGTCGGCATCATGGATCGCAGCGAAAGCTTCAACGGACAGGCAGGTCCATTGAGTGCAGAAGTCACTGCAGCCCTCTTCCGTGCAGGCAGCACTGCAAAGGTTGTTTCCTATATTTATGGACTGGGCGGACGTGATTACCGCGTAGAAGATGCAAAAGAAGTATTTTCTGAATTAGAGCAGGCAGCAAATGGAACCGAAGTAGAGCAATTCCGTTACATCGGATTGCGCAGCCGTTAGGAGGTGTCATCATGGCAGAACAGAAAAAAAGAACCTTTAAAGAATATATGAGCCAGCCGGAACGTCTGGCACCCGGTCATAGAATGTGTGCCGGATGTGGTGGCACAATCGCAGTACGTGCGGTATTACGCGCCTTACATGAAGGAGATCACGCCGTGATCGGAAATGCGACAGGATGTCTGGAGGTTTCCACCTTTATGTATCCTTACACAGCATATGAGGACAGTTACATTCACAACGCCTTTGAAAATGCAGGTGCAACGATGTCAGGTGTAGAAACGGCCTATCACATCTTAAAGAAAAAAGGAAAAGTAAAGGGCGATTACAAATTCATCACCTTCGGCGGTGATGGCGGTACTTACGACATTGGACTGCAGTCTTTATCCGGTGCAATGGAACGTAACCATGACATGGTATATGTCTGCTACGACAATGGTGCCTACATGAATACCGGTATCCAGCGTTCCTCTGCTACCCCGATGTATGCCGATACGACAACCACTCCGGTAGGAAGTGAGAGCAACGGAAAACTGCAAAACCGCAAGGATCTGGCTGCTATTTTAGCGGCACATGACATTCCTTATGTCGGACAGTCTACGTTTTTGTCCAACTTCAGCGACCTGCATAAAAAAGCAGAAAAAGCCATCTATACAGAAGGGGCCTGCTTCTTAAATGTGATGGCACCATGTCCGCGTGGCTGGAGATACAATGCAGAAGACATTATGGAGATCTGTAAGCTCGGTGTAGAAACCTGTTACTGGCCACTCTTTGAAGTGGATCACGGACAGTGGATCTTAAACTATGAGCCAAAGAAAAAGCTCCCAATTGAAGATTTCTTAAGAAAACAGGGACGCTTCAAGCATTTATTCAAGCCGGGAAATGAGCACTTAATTGAACAGTTCCAGGCAGAAGTAGACAGACGCTGGGAAGAATTACAGTTCCGGTGTTCCCGTTAATGAAACAATCGTTTCAATAAACATATCGTTACACGCAGATATATTTCCCTGCATAAAAAAGAGGCTGTTTATGACAGCCTCTCAGACTGTAGACAAAGTCCACGGCATACGCCATGGACTTTGTCTTTTTTAGCTAAAACAAAGCATTTATGCGACTTTTAGCCACTTTTTTGGTATAATTAAACTATCAAAAACAGGTGGTGATTTTTATATGATG
>JBNMLP010000026.1:0-29652 GCA_050874905.1 Lachnospiraceae bacterium | reverse complement strand
TGGCTGTAGATCACACACATCACACCGGATACGAGCTGGGATACAACGGTTGCCAATGCGGCACCGGCAATTCCCATTTTCAATACGAGGATCATAAAGAAATCCAGTCCGATATTTAACAGGGAGGAAATGATCAAAAAGATCAGCGGTGTTTTACTGTTTCCTAAGGCGCGCAAAATACTTGCCTGCATATTGTAAAGCACCATCGCAGCCAGTCCGATAATGATGATGCTGATATAGGTATACGCATCGTCCATAATCTCTGCCGGGGTATTTAACACCCGCAAAAACGGACGAAGCACTGCAAATCCAAGCACAGTCAGTACGACGGTAACCAGCATGGACAAAAGATAATTACCTGCAACTGCCTGCTTTAAACGCTGGTCATCCCGCGCCCCGTAATATTTGGAGATCAAAATGGAAAAACCATTGGACATTCCAAAGCACAGGGAAGTTACCAGTCCATAGATGGAGCTTACTGCCCCGACAGAAGAAAGGGCATGATCTCCCAGCGTGTGTCCGACGATCGCCGTATCTGCAATGTTATAAAACTGTTGGAATAAATTACTGAAAAACAGTGGTACTGCAAATGTAATAATGAGTGGCAGTGTCTTTCCTTTTGTCATATCAAGCTTCATAGTGGTCATTCCTCCCTTTCTGTGATATACTTATGTTACTTATCTGTTGTGAAAGGAGCCTTGTAATGTCTGTGATCAATCATGAAATCATCCAAAAAAACCCGGATCTTAACATGCGTTATAATATCATTACCTGCTCCAATATTTACACTGCCATGCACTGGCACGACAGTATGGAGATCATTTACGTGATGGAGGGGCAGATGCATGCCGTTGTCAATAATGAAGACTATCTTTTAAACGATAAGGATTTTATCGTGATCGACCGCAAGACGATCCATGCGACGAACTGCAAGCATCAGACCAAATATCTGCTCATCCAGATTCCGTATGATTTTCTTGCAAAATTCATCTCCAACATTGATTCGGTACGCATTCCATGCATCTTTTCTTCCAATCAAAAAGACAACCGGAATACATTAAACAGTATGCGTGCGACGCTGAACCAGTTGTCCTATCTATGTGAAAACCAATATGATGGTTATGCACTGAAATACTACAGTCTGTTGTTTTCTTTTCTGGATGAACTGATGTCTCATTACAAGACGGAATTGTCATCGAAAGAGATCAAACAGACGGAAAAATATATTGACCGGTTATCCCAGATCATTGAATATGTTGAGGCTCATTACCAGGAACCGATTAGTCTGCGTGAGGCTGCCCAGGTACTACTGATCAATCCGGAGTATTTTGCGCGCTTTTTCAAAAAATACATGGGCATAACGTTTTTGGAATATGTCTATTCCATACGTCTTCAAAGCGCGTATCAGGATGTCATCAACACTGACTTATCCATTCAGGACATCCAGAGCCGGAATGGGTTTTCCAGCTCCAAGATCTTCTCCAAAATGTTTAAGGAACAATACGGAAAAACCCCGAGGGAGATCCGTAAATCCTTGAAAACATCGGATTGATTATGCTGTCATTTTAGCAAACGGATCTGTATCCGTACAGATATTATTCTGACTAATTTTCCGGTCAATCTTGACTTTTTACAGATGTTTTTCGTATTTTCCTACGACGTGCATCCCCTCTTTTGCCACCACAAATGCCTTGTCATCAATCTCTTTTAAGGCACGTTTTAAATGCTCACTTTCATATTTGGAAAGCACGGTAAGCACCATATACGTCTTTCCCTCTGTATAACCGCCCTTTGCTTCCCACCACGTTGCATCCCGTTTGAACTGCGTTACAATGTAGTCAAGGATCGCCTTTGGCTCTTTTTTGGAAAAGATCATTACCTCGGTATTGATGTTCTGTGTATGTGCCCGGTCCGTCATCAGCATACTGACTGCTGAATAAATGATACTGTAGATCGCAGTCGGCATACCAAACAGTACTGCACAGATTCCGTATACGATCGCGTTGACTGTAAGGGAAACCTTTCCCACACTAAAGTTCTTATATTTCTTCGTAAAAAACATTCCGACAATATCCATGCCCCCGCTGGAACCGCCAAAGCGAAGTGCCACACCGATTCCCGTTCCGGCTAAAATACCACCCATTATACTGGCAGTCAGCGCATCCTTCACAAATGGAGTTGTCGGAATCGGAAGAACACTTAAAAAGATCGTCTGGCTGATCACACAGATCACGGTGCGCCAGAAAAAATTCCTTCCGATCGAACAGTAGGCAAGCAAAAATAATGGAATGTTCAAAAGCAGGTTGATGATACCCGCAATATCTGTTCCACCAAAGGAAAGGCCAAGGTACGTTGTGAGCATGGTACGGATGATCTGACTGATACCAAGTACTCCTCCGTTATATAGCTGCGCCGGTACGATAAAGAAGTTGATCCCCATGGAAAACAGCAGCATTCCCACGATCACCATAGCATTTCTTTCCCAAAATAAACGATTCGCACCCTTCATACACATCTCTCCCTTCTCTTCGTCTTCTTCTGATCAGTGTTTTCCTTCTGTTAAGAAAATTATACCGTCCTCTTTTCTAAAAATCAATTTACCATTTGACAAAGATTTCTCTTTCTGCTATGATCTGTTCATAGGTTCATTACTCAAGTAACTAACCTATGAACCAGATTGTTATTTGGAGGTGATCGATTGTTTGAAGAAGATGCACTAACCCCTATTTTCCGCAAGCTTGCCGGCTGGATCAAAGATGAGATCTTAAAGGGCAACTTTGCCGAAGAAGAAGCGGTTCCTTCCACAAACCAGCTTGCCAGCCTTTATCACATCAACCCGGCTACCGCCGGAAAAGGACTGAATCTTCTGGTAGAAGAAGAAATCTTATACAAAAAAAGAGGCATTGGAATGTTTGTCTGTTCCGGTGCCGTTGCAAAACTGACACAGGAAAAACGAAACACATTTCAGTCGGATACGCTCCCACATTTGCTGGAGGAAGCGAAAAGTCTTGGCATAACAAAAGAAGAACTTGCCGACATGATCTTGAAACAGGAATGATAAAGGAGGTATTATCATGGAATTATGTTGCAATCAGGTATCCCGATCATTTGGAAAAAAACAGGTGTTAAAGGACTTCAGCCTGACTTTAAAAACCGGACATACTTATGGACTGCTCGGGCGGAACAAAGCGGGAAAGACCACTCTTTTAAATCTGATGACCAGCCGCTTATTACCGAATTCCGGAGAGATCACCCTGGACGGTGCTCCCATCTATGAAAATATAGACGCACTGAAAAAGATCTGCTATATGGCAGACCAGATCACAGGCTTTCAAAACC
Organism: Lachnospiraceae bacterium; assembly: GCA_050874905.1. Classification (GTDB taxonomy): domain Bacteria; phylum Bacillota; class Clostridia; order Lachnospirales; family Lachnospiraceae; genus NC2004. Next base: position 26,313 of record JBNMLP010000026.1, on the reverse strand, counting down.
TTACGATCGGGGAGATCTTCGGTATGGCAAAACGGACTTATCCGAACTGGGACGAAGAGAAAAAAGAAATGCTGGTGACACGCTTTGATCTGCCGTCCTCCGGCAAATACCAGACACTGTCCAAAGGAACAAAGACGCTGATCGGAATCGTCATCGGTCTGGCAAGCGGCTGTCCCTTCGTCTTTTTTGATGAGATCTATTCCGGGCTGGACACGATCAACCGCAAGCAGTTTTATGAGATCCTGCTAAAGGAACAGGAAGATCAAAACCGTGCATTTTTATTATCCAGCCATTTAATAGAAGAAATGGACTATCTGTTTACTGATATTCTGATCTTAAAAGACGGTGCACTGCTGTTAGAACAGACACAGGAAGAAGTACAGGAAAAAGCATTGCTCCTCTCTGGCAGAAAAGACCGCATCCTGCCATTATTAGAAGAATATCAAATATCTGCTCTGGCAGAACAACCAATGGGAGGACTTACACAGTTTACTCTTTATACTACATTAACCAACAGACAGCAGGAAGCATTTGCTTCTGCCGGAGCCAGCCTGTCCTCTGCCTCCCTTTCCGATCTGTTTGTTGCACTATTACAGGAAGGAGATGCGTAATATGCCTTACCTTGTTTTTGTAATACTTTCCAATCTTATTTTTATATTATCCTATCTTCTGCTGCCTACCTTTGGTGTGCTCACCCTTTCCCGCACAGAAGAAAAAGAAATGTCTTTGATCGTAAGCCGCAGGGATGGCTATAAACATCTGCGAAAAAAGCTGCTGCTTTACTGGGGACTGCCCTTCGGACTTTTAGAAGGCATCTGCCTCTTTATCATAAAGGGAAGTCAGGAATCCCCTTCCCTTTTGCTCATGACAGGTGCATTCTTTGTCGGTTTTGCCGCAGAGCTATGTATCACTGGATTCGGACTATTATATTATTCTGTCAATGACCGTAAGCTGGTGGCTGGTATCCTGCTTTTTGCTATGGTTGGATTTTATGCCGGAAGTATTCTCACTCCTTTTTCAACGATTGCCGGTTCCTTAGGACGCAGCATCACAAAAGAGTTACTTGCCGGATGCTGTTTCATCCTGTTATTTCTGTTCTTTTTAAAACTGTCGAAGCACTGCTATCAAAAGCGGATGTTTGCACGTTAGGAGGTATGACATATGCGCACTTATTTTTCACAACCCAAATCCTATATTCTATATGATCTGCTTGGCATCCCTGCGTTTATCTTAGTATTATCCGTTTTTCCTTTCAGCTCTTTTCTATCAGGAAAAAATGCTGCCCCCGTCTTTTATATCACGCAGTATTCTTCCTTCCTTTTTTCTATTTATATCGCAATGCTGATCAATCTGTTTCTTGCTATTGAGTCCTACAACCGCCGCAGTACCCTCTGTGCCCTGATCGCCTCACGGAAACAAGCTTACCACACCATGCTTCATAGCTGCCTGATCCGCCTGCTGTATCTGGCACTCCTGCTTCCTGTACCGGCTCTGCTCTTTCACCTGACAGGAATACTGCCGGTCAAACTGACGACATTGTTTTTTCATCCTGCAACGGATGGAACCATTATTTTTTATCAGTGGATTATTCTGCTGTGCCTGCTCTTTTTCACCAATGCCTTTTTGATCTACAACAACTGCCGCCCAAAGCCATGGCGTTTTGACGGAGGAATCTTTCCCAATAAAACAGAGAACGAAAATGCACCAAAGATGAGCGTCTCTTCTTTTGTTATCTATATGTTGTTTATGCTGATTACCGCGCCATTAAACCTGATCATCGGCAATCTCGCCCTGCCCTACATTTTCTTGTGCTGTGCAGTCATTCTCATCCTCAGTGTGGTTCTGCTGGTTCGTGCATCAATACTCATTCAAAAACAGGAATATGTGCGCTGAGCACATATTCCTGTTTTTCTGTCTTATATCCATATTATAATCTTTCACACCTGCACATAGATACCTGTAATTCCTTACTTGCTATCTACAAATTTATTTAGGCTGGGTGCCTGTCTGGTTCCTGAATATAGATCCTAATGGTCATGCCCCCCTTTGTGGGATTTGTTATTTTTCAGGCACGCTTTCGCTTTGGTTGCACGACGTAACGGTGCGTAATGCCCTAAAATACAGGGCATAAACACCGACGCGTGCAAATCAGCCTGAAAAACAACCAAATCCCACGGGGGGGCGATCACAATGCGTAATTATGCAGGAACCAGACAGGCAGATACCCTTTCAAAAAGTGTACATGCAAAATCAATTTTAGGTGCAGCTATACGAATTCCTGTAATATCAAGTCTAAGCCTATTATTTTACAAGATTAACAAAAGACCGATAAACAGACATTCACAAAAAACGTGTTTTATTCTCTTACACAAATAGTCCGATGAGCTTCACAATACCACCGATGATCACTGCCAGTGCAAGACTTGATACCAGCCCAACAAAGAACCACTTCCAGTGAAAGGCATAATCATGGTATGCTTCGGTCATATCTTCTGTTCCGGGAATCACCCACCAGCTCGAATGACAAAACCAAATACTATCGATCACCACTGCATCAAATAAGGAAAAGGCATTCAAAAAGATATAGGACTGGACAAATCCGGCAAGGAATGTAAATTGTTTGTTGATCAGACAGGTGATCACGATGCACGGCACGATCATAAAAATCATTCCTATGGATTTATTCTTTTTGGCATGGGCATCCAATTCTTTCTGTGTAATGATCCCCTGCTTGATCGCGCGTTCCTGAATCGCAGCCGGGTAATTATAAAGCTGGTACTTTGCTCCCTGAATTTTAAATAATAGAAAAAGGAACAATGCATACAGCAGTGTATAAATAATTGCTTCTATCGTGATTTTGGTTACCATAAAAATTCCTCCTTTAAAAGTAATTGCTTTATTTTTGTGTGGCAGCATATTGATAAATGCAGTCAAATATCATATCAATGTTTGTTTCAAATACTTCCGCAATGAACGTTTCACGGTTTTGTGCCATACTGTAGATCGTCTTAAAAAAATTGATGATAATGCGGATATCCAGATCCGGACGGATTCCATCTACATAAGCCAGATACTGTTTTGCCACCTGCTCATCATGGGCTGCACTAAATAGTCCGTCTTTTGTCCGGTGTGATTTAAGCCACACCCAGTCATCCAGCGTAAGCTCCATCAAAATATTGTTCTCTATCCGGAAAGAATCCCGAAACCAGCGGATCGCCTGTTCTAAGGTAAGTTTTTTTCCATTCTGTAACAATGGCAGCAACTGCATCTGCATCTTTTGATCCTGCTCCTCGATCAGAGCTTTTACATAAGCTTCCTTGGATGCAAAGAAATGATAAAAGGTCCCGGTTGCGATGCCTGCACGCTCGGCGATAATGGAAATCTTCATTTTTTTCAGTCCCATTTCCCGTATCAGATCATATCCCACAGCGATCAGTTTTTCCCGTATTGCTTCCCGTTGTTTTTCGGTAAAATTAGCTGGCATTTTCTTTCTCCAATTTCTCTATAAATTTTTTCGTTACTGCAACATAGTCCTCCACCTTAAACAATGTAGCAGTATGTCCTCCGCAAACACGCTCCACCTGTGCCCGTGGCATACTGTCGATCAGATCTTTCTGTGCCGCTTCTGAAAATGCTTTGTCTTTTTTCGGAAGTACAAGCAGGGAGCGCGCATCGAAACCGGCATAGTCCGCAGATGTCATATAGGAAAGATCTGCAATATCGATCATCAATGTGGTCATATGTATGTCAAACGCTCTTGTGTACTGGTGATATACCCATGTAAAGAAGTCCTCCATATAAATACGATCAGATTCCTTCTCATTTTCCAAACCAACCTGCTTACATGAAAATTTGATCAGCAGCTTACGAATCCAGGAATACGGAAGGATTTTCATGATTGGCACCATCACTCCATAGGCCTTATACTGCTTTTTTAAATCGGATACGCTTGTCTTCGACAAACTGCAGGTGGAATATAAACACATTCCTGCAACCCGGTCAGGATTTTTTCTTCCGATCAACTGTGCTAAAAAGCCTCCCAGCGACGCACCGATAAAGATGGTATTTTCAAGATTCAGTGCATCCACCAAATGAAGCACATGCTCTGCCAACACTTCCATGGTGGTGATCTCCATCGGATAATCCATTGTTATGATCCGATACTCCTTCTCCATTTTTAAGATGTGGTGAAACCACACTGCCGAAATACCGGTTCCACCTACCAGATAAACCAGTGTATATTTTGCATCTTGTTTTCCACATAACAAATATTTGGCGGCAATCCCGTCTACCTCTATCTGCTGATACGGATGTGTTTCCAGAAAGTGTTGTATTTCTGTATCAAAATCCATTGTATTCCTCCTATCAGTTTTCTCTATGAATATTTTTGTATTTTATTCACTGAAAAGGAGTGTACCACTTCATCCTTCCGGATGCAAGTGATACACTCCTTGTTGAGAAATATTTTCAGATGCTTGTTACTCTATGATCTTTACTGCCGTTCCATAGGCAATGATTTCTGCTGCGCCCTGCATAACCTGGGAAGATCCATACTTCACTCCAATGACAGCATCTGCGCCCATTGCTTTGGCTTCATCTACCATACGCTTTACTGCAATCTGTCTTGCCTCATTTAACATTTCTGTATATCCAGCAATCTCACCACCGACGATCGTCTTCATTCCTGCCATAAAATCCCGTCCGATATTTTTCGTCTGGACGATCGTTCCCTTTACCATACCAAGTGCCTCAATTTTTTTATCTGGAATATATTCAATACTTAGAAGCTTCATCCTCTTCTCCTCCTTCAATTTCTTTAATCCTGCTTTTTAACGCCACCGCAATACCTGCGATAATAACGACTGGTATCACGATCATCAGAAACAGGACGCCAAACGGCATATCCTGTGTCAAATATGTCCATACCATAAATGCAACATAGCATAACATCAAAGCGATCATAACCGCTCCACCAAAATATGCGCCTGCTTTTTTCTTCATATGAATGTCCTCCTTTCTGAGATTCACAAATGTTGTTCCCTCCTTTTCCAGTTCTTCCATCGACTCCAGCCATTTATCAATCTCCAGAGTATCCATTGATCCGTGCCGGCTGCGGATGTTTTCTGCAAGATTCTGCATTGCTTGCAGATCCTTCTGATCTTTTTCTAAATGAAGCAGTTGTTTTTCCAGACAATCATCCAGCGAAATGCTCTGTTCCAGTACCTTTTTTATCTCCTCAACCGGTACACCGAGCTTTCTTAACAGTTTGATCTTCTTTAACACATCAATTTCCTTCTGGTGGTATTCTCTGTAACCATTGTCTGCACGATCCGGGCTGAGCAGTCCTTGATTTTCATAAAATCTGATGTTTCTGCTGGTGATCCCAACCAGCTCCTCTACCTGCTTGATCTTCATTTTTCTCATCCTCTCCCGCCGATCTATCCCATTTTTACACCTTCCACAAGGTGTAATGTCAATGCCTTTTTGTAAATTTATCCATTTAAATAAATTCCGTCATATGCTTTCGCGTCCAAAGCGGCATCAGGTTCCGCTGACAATTATAATTGGCTCTTTGGGAAATGGCAATCGCCTTTACAAAGGTTTTCCACAATGTCGTAAACTGATCCTCCTGCTGTTCTGTTTTGGAAAGTACCTCCCGCTCCTCGTCGGTCAGAATACGAAGATAATTCTGTCCATCCTTTGGATGTACTACCGCTGTTCCCCGGTTATCATCGATGATCATGAAATGCTCGGACGGCATACGGTCTGCAAAATGATTTCCCACGATCTCAATAATATTACTCTTTGGTTCCAGATGACAAACATATACCTGATCGTTGATTGAAGTAAAACGGGCAAATTCCCGGAAGCGGTGTGCTTCATTGGAAACATTTCGCAAAAGTGCAACAAAACGCATGACATCCGGATCTTCATACTGCTTTACGCAGGAGGGACCAAGTCGAAATCCCCTTACTAAAAAACGATAGATCGTCCAAAGCGCATCGTCCTCATAAGACAAGGATGCATAATGGATCTGAAACAATATGTTCTCCGACAGTTTCGTTCGGATCGCAGTACGAACTCTTTGATACTGTTCCTCCTGATACGCTACATGAGTATATTCTTCAAACAAAGTATACTGCTTTACCGGCTCAACACAAAGACGGATCTGATCGTGTCCTACCGTTAGTGCTTTTTCCCATGCCGCAAATATACAGCACAATTTGTCTTCATATTGATCCTTACAGGTAAATACATACATACGCTCACCTCATACCAAAATCATCAAACAGCGACATCTGTCTCGCCTGATTCTGATGCCGCACATTCCAGTTCTCTTTTCCGTGATCTGCTACTAATTCTCTTGTAATGTAATCCTCCTCTATCGGAACCGGATACATCATTCTGCCATTGCACGTAATAAAGTAATGTGCCCGTTTTAATACCACACCCATTTTCTTTAATCCCTCAAAGCTTAAGCGGCTGTAGCGTCTTGCATTGACGATGCGTCCCGCTGATTTTGGCCCCACTCCGGGAATCCGGAGCAGCACATCATACGGAGCGTTCTGCACTTCAACCGGAAATTCCTCCAAATGCCGCACCGCCCAGTCACACTTCGGGTCAAGCTGTTCATTAAAATTCGGACGTGCTTCATTTAATAATTCGTCCGCTTCAAATCCATAGTAGCGCAACAGCCAGTCTGCCTGATAAAGCCGGTGTTCCCTAAGCAGCGGCGGAGCGGTGTCAAGTGCAGGCAGAGCCGCATCCTCGTTGATCGGAATGTATGCCGAATAAAACACACGCTTCAGATCATAATTCTGATATAAGCTCTGGCTCGTCTTGATCAAGGTCAGATCGGTTTCATCGGAGGCTCCAATGATCATCTGGGTGCTCTGTCCGGCAGGAGCAAAAGGGCGTTTGAGTGAGGCATCTCCCCTGACACTCGGCCAGAAGGAGGAAGACAGACGTAATGGTTTTGCCGCTGTTGAAGAAGCCTTTTGCCGCAGTATATCCGGAAGTTGTCCCATACTGTCCAACCCTTTGTTCTGTTCCAATTGTTCCTCTGTGCGTGTGTCACGAAAAATACTCTTTTTCAGATAACGGTTGCTTACGCTCCGCTCCATCTTTGCCTCTTTACCAATCGCCATCCGATGTGCTGCAATCGTGTCTGTCACCTTCCCCATCGGGTCTAAGATCGTATCAAAAGATTTGTTTGGTGCAAGCGTTTGCAGACTCTCCATCGTCGGAAGCTCCAAATTAACACTGATACGGTCTGCCAGTAATCCGGCAGCTGCCAGCAGCTCATCCGAGGCACCGGGAATCGTTTTTACATGAATATAGCCACGAAACGCATACTTCGTGCGAAGCAACAGCAGTGTTTCACACATTTTCTCCATGGTATATGTAGGGTTCTTTAATATTCCCGAACTTAAAAACAATCCCTCTATGTAGTTGCGCTTATAAAAAGAGATCACAAGCTGACATAACTCCTCCGGCTCAAATGCTGCCCTCGGCACATCATTCGACCTGCGATTCACACAATACTTACAATCATACACACAGTGATTCGTCATCAATACTTTTAATAAAGAGATACATCTGCCGTCTGCTGCAAAGCTATGACATATACCACAGGCAACGCTGTTTCCCAAGGCTCCTTTCTTCCCTGCTCGATTCACTCCACTTGAAGTGCAGGCAACATCATATTTCGCCGCATCCGCCAATATCTCTAGTTTTTCATTCATAGTATAACCAAGATCTATTGCAAACATATGTTCATTATATAAACATTTGTTCGAAAAAGCAAGTGCTATTTGCCAGATTCCCTGATGTGATAAACGTAAAAAGTCCGGAGTGTTATGTTATGCCCCGTCCGTTTATCTTAAGGAACACATCTATCACTCCGGATCTTTTTCATTTCATTATTGTATTACTAATTCTCCTCGGCTGGCTCATGACCCTCTTCAAATTTTGCTACTTTAAATTTACGGATCATTTCCCGCAGGCTCTCTGCCTCACCACTCATCTCCTGGCTGGCAGCTGCACATTCTTCTGAGGTTGCTGAGTTGGTCTGCACTACATCATTGATCTGTTCAATTCCCTCGTTGATCTGCTGAATTTCTTTTGCCTGTGTTTGTAATGTATCAGCAATGCTTGTTACTTCCTTCGTGATCATCTTGGAAGTTTCTGCTACATCCTGCAGATGTGTCGCTGTTTCTCCTGCAATCACCATACCTTTTTCTACCGCCTTCACAGAGGATTCAATCAGTCCGGCAGACTCCTTCGCCGCCTGTGAACTCTGATCTGCTAAAACATTTACCTGATTTGCAACAACCGCAAATCCTCTTCCAGCCTCCCCGGCTCTTGCTGCCTCTATTGATGCATTTAATGCAAGCAGATTGGTCTGATCTGCAATTTCATTGATCGTTGCAATAATCTTATCAATTTCTTTTGATGCTTCACTGATCTCATTCATGGAAGCCACCATTTCATGCATCTTGCCATTGCTTTCTGAAATGGCATCTCCCAGACCGCCGACTCTTCCGCTGATCTCCTTTGCAGACTGCGAATTCTGCTCTACCTGCTCTGATACGCCTGATACAGTTGCTGTTAACTCTTCTACGACAGCTGCCTGGTTGGTAGCACCCTCTGCAAGATCATTGGAGCTTTCTGCCACCTGTTCTGCCCCGCTGGTAACTTCATCAGAAACTCGCTGAATTCCTTTTACAGTATCTGCCATGCTTTTTTCAAATGTCATGAATGAATTTAAAATACCAACGAAATCGCCTTTCCATTCCACTTCCGGCTTTACATCGAAGTTACCTTCTGAGAACTGTTTCATGGCATGGTCAATGTCATCTACATAAGAACCCAGAATCCGGATAGACTTTCTCATATTATGGGCAAGTTTTCCAATCTCATCTTCCGAACGATATTCTAAAGTGCTGTGAAGATTTCCCTCTGTCAATTCCTTCGCAACATCTTCGATGGCATGCAGTGGATCAAGAATGGATTTCAGAACTCTTGCACTGATCGCTCTTGCCAGGAATACCGCAACGATCACACAAACGACAATGATCAGAATTGCTGCAACAACCAATACGATCATTGACACGATTGCCCTGCTTCTCGCTGCATCTGTCGCCTTATCCAGCTTCTGTCCAACCTCTACGGTCTGATCCAGTGCCGGCGTACATTTGTTGAGAATAGCATCTTTGGCATTGTCCATATTACCATTTTTAATCTCTTCCATAATGGAATATCCAATCTTTCCCCAGTCAGAAAGGGACTTCGAATATTCCTGATAAAGAGAATCTGAAACCACTCCTGTCTTTTTCAAAGTTTTCAGTTCCGTATTTACTTCCGCAAGTTGTTCCTCCACCTTTTTTTCATAGTTGTCATAGGTAGATGTATCGCTGTTTAGTGCCATTTCACGGATATTTCTTGCAGCAGAATTCACATCCAGTCTGCAGATCTTTACTGCGGTATCTGCCTGCTCTACCTTGTTCACATAGTGCATCATATTAGCAGCCAAAACACCAATGATCACGATAGAAAGGATACCTGACAAGATCATCATCATAATAACCTTTTGGTATCCGTAACTAATTCTTTCTTTCAGACTCTTTTGTTCTAAATCTTTTTTCCCTGTACCTCTTTGTAACAGCATAAAAAATCATTCCTTTCCTTTGCCTTTCATTTTATCCATAACCAGCAATGTGCAGTCACACAACCAGTCTGACAAAACCCCTTCATTGTCACAGATTTCTTCCACTATTACTCATCCTTATCAATAATTTTGCTTATCTTAGCTCTTTTTTCGTATACTGTCAAGAACGCATTTTAGCATTGAGTACTTATTTTCTATAATTTTTAAAAAACTAATTACACGACCTTTAAAATATGTTAATATATTTATTTGGTGTAAAAAGTAATAGGAAAAAGGAATGAAAAAAATGACAAATCAGAAAAATTCTTCTGCTCCTGCAGCAGAAAACAAAATGGGTACCATGCCCATTGCAAAACTACTATTTAATATGTCTCTGCCAATGATGATCTCCATGCTTGTGCAGGCACTCTATAACATTGTGGATAGCATCTTTGTATCAAAGCTGTCTGAGAACGCACTTACCGCAGTTTCTCTGGCGTTCCCACTGCAAACCTTACTGATCGCGGTCGCAACCGGAACAGGAGTCGGCATGAATGCCCTGCTTTCCAAAGCACTCGGCGAGCGCAAATTTGAAAAGGCCAATAAGACGGCTGCCAATGCAGCACTTTTATACATTTTAAGTTATCTCGTTTTCTTACTGTTAGGCTTCACCATTGTAAAGCCGTTTTACGCAAGCCAGATTGGAAATGCAGACCGGGAGATCATGGAAATGGGAATTGATTATCTCAGTACCGTTATGATCTTCTCATTTGGATTGTTTACACAGATCTTTTTTGAGCGTGTCCTCACCTCGACCGGAAAGACCATTTTCAGTATGACATCACAATTATGCGGTGCGATCACCAATATCATCCTTGATCCGATCATGATCTTCGGCTTGCTCGGCTGCCCAAAGATGGGAGTTACCGGAGCTGCCGCTGCAACCGTGATCGGACAGTGTGTTTCCGCAGTCGTTGCATTTACCTGCAATCACAAATTCAACCACGAGATCAAATTGAGCTTTAAAGGCTTCCGACCGGATTTTAGAATCATTGGAACGATCTATGCGATCGGTATTCCATCCATTATCATGCAGTCCATCGGTTCTGTCATGACCTATGCGATGAACCGCATCCTGATCACATTTTCCTCTACTGCAACTGCGGTATTCGGTGTATACTTCAAGCTTCAGAGCTTTTTCTTCATGCCAGTATTCGGACTGAACAATGGTATCACTCCGATCATTGCCTACAACTACGGGGCGCAGAACAGAAAACGTATGATAAAAACGATAAAGTTAAGCCTTATTACCGCTTTCTGTTTAACCTTTGTAGGCTTTGTGTGCTTTGAAGGAATCCCGCAGATACTGCTTGGCATGTTCAACGCCTCCAAAGATATGTTAAAGATCGGTATACCTGCCCTTCGGATCATTGGTGTTCATTTTCTGATCGCATGGTTTTGTATTATCAGCGGTACCGTATTCCAGGCACTCGGAAAAGCAGTATTCAGTATGATCGTATCCATCATGCGACAGCTTGTAGTTCTTATTCCGGCTGCATTTATCCTTGCAAAACTCGGCGGTCTCGATGCTGTCTGGTGGTCTTTTCCGATTGCGGAAATTGCATCCCTGATCGTTTCGAGTACCTTCTTACTGCACATCAACAAAACGATCATTTCCAAAATTCCGGATGGAAGCGATGTACTATAGCAGAAGCAAGGGGCAAAGCATCTGACAAATCCAACAACACTTCTAAATAACGCTTACAATTATAAAGGCATGTTCGGATGATTTCTGAACATGCCTTTTTCTTCCTTTATGGTACCTTTAAAAATTTAATATCCCAACACATCATTTACTAAGATCACATGGATTCTTCCTTCATGGCGGGAATATCGTGTGATCAGGAACTGACAGCAAAGTGTGTCCGGAGATTTACAATCGGAACATTTTCCTGTTACCTTACATGGGGTTTTAACCTCAAACCGCTGTGCATTGGCAGGAGCAGCGACATTTCTGGCACGCTTCATCGCCTCATCAAGATCAGAACAGACCTTGTTCATTCCCACAATGAAAACCACCTTCTTTGGGCCCTGCGCAATACAGGAAACACGATTGGCATTGCCATCAATATTGACCAGAATTCCATCACTGGTCATTGCATTTGCACTGGATAAAAATACATCCGCATCGTATGCTGCCAAAAGACTCTCTCTCGGTGTCAGTTTGGAACGATCGATATAATGGTAATTTTCTTCCTGTAATGCCTCGATCAGACCAATGTCATGCGCACTCTGGCAGCCTCCCATTGCCACACTGCTGCCCTCACCGATCAGCTGCAATGCCTGCTTGACAGCCTCCTCTTTGTCTGCTGCAAAATAACCGGACATGTTTCTGGATTCCAGTCCTTTGATCACCGTCTGTGCCAATACTTCGTTTCTTTTTCTCATGTTCTCATTCATGTTCGTTCCTCCTTATATTGTGAACCCGCACTTTGTGCTTTCCCGCCGGTTCCACCGGCTGTTCCTTTTATCATCGCAATGCCACAGTTTCCTAGTTGCTGAAAAATGCTTCTGCCGCTTTCGTAAGCTCATCCAGATCCGCATATGCCGCAGTTTCTGTCGCAGAATGCATCGCCAGAATCGGAATGCCCATGTCCGCTCCCGGTATCGGAAGGGATTCACTTAAAATCGGTCCAAGGGTAGAGCCGCCTGCAATGTCGGAGCGGTTGATCTGACGCTGGCAGCGTACCTGTTCGTGCTCACACAGTCCGATCATCATGGCATTGGTCACACTGTCGGAATTGTACTTCTGCGAGCCGCTTACCTTTATGACAACGCCCTGCCCCAACCGGGTTTTCGTTGTCGGATCGGACTTGTCACCGTAGTTCGGATGATACGCATGCGCAACATCAAGCGAAAGTATAAATCCCTGTCTGACCAGTTGCTCTTTGGAAAGCTTCGCTACCATCTGTGCATCTTCCATTGCCCGGAAGCATTTTTCTAACACCCACACCAGAAGATCGGAATTGGCTCCCTGTTTGGAACGGCTGCCAATCTCCTCATGGTCAAATAATGCTGCTATCTTACTGCTTCCTTCTTCTGCATTTAATAATCCCTTGATCGCAGCATGGCAGGAAGTTAAATTATCCAGACGCGGACTGACCAAAAGCTCCTCTTTTAATCCGACACGTCTTGGCTTTTCCGGGTTATAAAAGAACAGATCGTAATCCAAAATGTCTTCGTATGCCACACCAAGATCGGCAGCAATATACGAAAGCAGGGGATCTTTTTCCTGTTCTTCTTTTAAAAGTCCGCAAAGCGGCAGCAAATGAATCTGGCAGTTCAGTGCATTTTTCTGATTCACCTCACGATCCATATGAATGGCAAGGCTCGGCACAACAGCCAGAGGTTCCCCACTGTCATAGAGGTGTACCTTTGGTGCAAATGGCTGATCCCCCCGGCATACTACCTTTCCGGCAATGCTTAACGGGCGGTCAAACCACGTATGCAGGATCATACCACCGTAACTTTCCACATTGACTACATAATTTCCTTCGCGCGTCAGTACCGGATTGGGCTTGATCTTCAGCATCGGCTGGTCGGTATGTGCCGCTGCGATCCGCACCTGCTCATTTCCCGGTAAAAAAGCAAACAGACACGATTCATACGGTGAAACAAAATAGCCCCGTCCTTTCTCCAGATGCCACTCCTCCTCCAACCGGAGTTCAGAAAACCCTTCCTGCATCAACCACTGCTTCGTTTCGTCCACCACATGGTACGGGGACACTCCCTTCTCTATATAAGACATCACATCCATATCCAACTATCCTCCTTATCCATAATCCACCCCTTCCTTCCAACTACCTTCCGCCCCTCCTGTTTCCGGCTCCCGGTTTGTCCTACTATGATTTTCGCCATCACAGACTACGCTTGCCGCGATGCTGTATCCTGAAAATTGACGCCGATCACTAGGCTTTCCGTAAAAGTCTTTGCTTTGCAACTGTTTCGATGAATACGTGCCCGGACGGTTTTTGTCCCCCCTTGCGTGGGTTTTGTATTTCGCAGGCACGCTCTCGCTTTCATTGCATAACGCAGCGGTGCATAAGGTCACAAAATACGTGACCTAAGCACCGGCGTATGCAAATAAGCCCTGCGAAATTACAAAATCCCACCGGGGGGGACGATGACGGAGAGGGCACGTAAATCAACCATCGAAACAGGCAAAGCAGTAGACTTTTGGAAAGCCGTAGGTGACAAGTCAATTTCAGGATACAGATGCGGCTATAAATAGTATTGGTTCTGGCAAAAATCATACCATTACTGTCCCGCCCGGAAACAGGAGAAAGACTCCGTTTGGGAAAAGGGTGGGCTTATGGATAGCATACACCTATGCTTTGGAAAAGAAAACTGTTTTTCGATTATATTTTACGGTTTTGTCATAGAATATTCTAACGGGATGTGCTATACTGGGCATATCTTTGGTACCCGGGAAACGGGCAGAACATAACTTGGAAAGGATTGTTTTATGAGCGAATTAGCACAAACATTATCTCATCAATTGTCCGGCGTGATGTCCGGCGAACTGATCATTTTTCTTATATCTATGATCCCGGTATTAGAGCTTCGTGGTGGTTTGATCGCCGCTTCCCTGCTTCATATACCAATGATCAAAGCCGTTTTCATCTGTATCATCGGTAACATCATCCCGATTCCATTTATCCTTTTGTTTATCAAAAAAATCTTTGCCCTGATGAAGAAAACAAAGCTTTTCCGCCCTCTGGTAGAAAAGCTGGAAGCAAAAGCAATGGGAAAAAGCGACCAGATCCAGAAGTACGAATTTTTAGGACTATTACTTTTCGTTGGTATTCCACTTCCGGGAACCGGTGCATGGACGGGATCTTTGGTTGCTGCCTTATTAGATATAGACATCAAAAAAGCTTCCTTTGCTATTTTCTTAGGTCTGCTGCTTGCCACTGTCATCATGTGTCTGTTCAGCTACGGTGGTCTTGCATGGATCATTTCATTATTCCACTGATCACGGAGGGAGAGGATTTTTATGTTAGCACTTACCCTGCCCGACCAGAGTATCTTTATGCAGGAAATGATCAACGGTACACTCTTTGACCATTTTCTTTGCTCGAAGGTCGTGCTGCACCACAATGTCGATTACGTGATCGACGGACGCTATAATCTCGACTTTTTCGACAGTGATGAACGGGCACAGAAGGAAGCCCAGCAGTATTGTTCATGGACAGAATGTCGCAGCATCGTCTTTCAGATGATGAAGGGCAGCCGCCTGCCACAAAGCTTTCAGATCGTACTGGCAGCCACAAAAGAAAGTATAGAAAAGCTGTTAGAAAAAAGTCCCGGTACACTGACCACAGATCAGGTAGAGGGACTCTTTCTAAATATCAATTATCAAAATCACACGTTACATCTTACCACGGGTAGTTCATACTCCATTTTTACGATGGATCGCTCGCTGGATCAGTTGTTTGAAGAAGCAGTCGTAAAGCTGTTGCAGCTGCATCATATTCCTTTGGAAAAAGACTAATACGGAAAAATCTGGTCGTACAGAAGGTTCGCCTTTTGTACGTCTTTTTTTGTCATGCTTTTACCACCATAGGTAAGCCGTTCCAGGATCTCATAAAAGTCTTGTGCAAGCGCACGCAATTCTTCCTTACTGTAACGCTGCTCCTGCTCCACTGTCACATAGCAGTAGGAAATCTCCGGCAGCACCCGGAGCAGATACTCTTTTTCTGTCTCATCTGCTTCTTTCTCCTGCTTCTTCCGTTTGAGTTTGCGCATCATCTGCCGCTTTACTGCCTCGATCGCCTTTTGGCAGTCCGGCTGATGCCGCTTTTGATACTGCTGCTTGCGGTACCCCTTGACACCAAGGGAAAGTAAGAATTCCAGAACAATTACAACACAAATCCATTGGAAGATCCATACGGCATGGGATACCGGTTTCGAGGAAGTCTTCTGCTGCTGTGCATTGCTTTGTTCTGTTGTAGCGGCCTGGATCGTCGTATCTGTCTGCTGCGACTGTTCGGTAGTTGCCTGCTGCTCACTCGTCGTTTCTGTTTCCTCGTTCTGTCCAACCAGCTCATAAGGGATCAGATCCTCTAACTGATCCGGATCATCACTTCCCGGCGTTGTCTCAAACGGGATCCAGCCTAAATCCTTTTGATATACCTCTGCCCACGCATGTGCCAGATCATCGGTCACCTGTGCTTCTTCGCAGTATTTTAATGAGCTTCCTTCTATCTGCTGGATATCTTTTTCCTTGACCTCATATCCGGTCACATATCGGGCAGGATAACCAAGACTGCGCAGGGCCAGCACAGCAGTTGTTGCAAAATGCGTACAATAGCCTTTCTTTTCTTTGAGAAAATGCTCCACATAATCTTCATTTACAGACAGCGGAGTAAGGGAGGTGCTATAGACACATTCTTCATTCAGACGGCTTTTGATGAGATCCATCGCTTCTCCCAACGACAGTTCCTTTGTATCCGGGTCATCCAAAAAATGCAACAGCTTTGTTTTCAGGTCAGCCGGGACACTAAGATAGTGTTTTTTTACATATCTTTCATAGGAAGCCGGAAGACTTCCTCCTTCTGCATAAAAAAAGGAGGGAGCATTGTTATAAAACGGAAGAACAATATCGTCATTGTTCTCACGCAGCAGCGTACCATCTCCATTTTCTTTCAGACCATCCTCTAAAAAAGAAGACTGTGCAAAGTACGGCGCGTACAGATAGTTTCCCGGCGCATTATAATAAGAAATCTTTATTTTAAAGTCTCCCGATGTTTTTACACTGAGGTAATCGATCACCGTAAATCCGGCATCATTGATGCGCTGTGTCTGCTTTAAATGATTGGCACCAAGTTTAGGATTATTCTTATAAAATGCCGCTGCGTCCACTGCTTCCCAGTGTCCCCCTTCGTAGTTCTCGCCGATAAAACCACGCAGATAAAGCGGAGACCGCATCGAATATTCCAGCTTTACATGCAGCATCGTCTGATGGGTACGTTTGGGTGGGAGATTACTTAAATTTCCTGTCTGGTAATCCGCAGAAGTTGCAAATCCATATTTTTCTTCCAGTCTTGACTGCACCTGCATATAGGATTGATGTTTCTCTGAGAGGATACCGGACTGGTTCACTGCAATTCCCGCACTGCCTAAGATCAAAAGGGCGACTGCACAAAATACCAACACTTTTCCTGTAAGATCTCCGCCGCTTTTTGTCTCTTTTACAATGTACACCCGGTAAAACAGAAGAGCGGTTGATGCTGTAACTGTTGCCAGAAATCCGGGATGACATCCTACCAGAAGACAGAGTACAACAGCAAATACGGTAACGATCAAAAAGAAACGAAATGCTATTTTTTTCTCATTCGCCCAATGGAAAAACGGGATCAGAACCGTTCCTAAAAAAGTTAAAAACAGGACACTTCCAACGGAAAGACCTAACCCGACAAAGGAAGGGATCCCTATTTCTATTTTATAGTAGGAACGGATCAGTTTTAAATAGGTGACAAGGATTCCTTTTGCCCCTACAATCAAAAATCCACTAAGGAGCAAGCTCAGTACAGCAAGCACACCATACCACAGGAGCATTGCTGCCCCGAATGTAATTTCTTCTTTTTGTATTTCCCGGTTCACCTTGTAAGAAGCTGCGTATACCAAAAGCTGCACCAGCAATACTGCCTTTACGGAACAGGCAACCGAAAGGCTCTGGCAGAACAGCAGGATCATACTGCCCGACCATCCGGCAAGTAATATTGTTTCTAACATATATAGGTCACACACTCCTCCCGTACCGTCTGATACTGCATCTGATATGCCGTAAGGATTTCTTCTTTGCTGCTTCTTTGTTCTTCCTTTCGTTTCAGCTCCTCTTCTACTGCCTCAAACAGTGTGACAAACAACGTAAGCAGCTGTCTTTCTTCCATAACCGGAATCCGCTGCATATCATAGGAATTCCTGATTTTGCGGCAGATCACGATCTGATGTACCACATTTTTCCGGATCAGATCATAACTGACTCCGGCAAGCTGGTTATAGCCCTCTTGCAGATGCTGCTCATCCTCCTGACAGAGCCCGCTCACATCCACAAGGATCACATGTTCAAAGCGCAGATCCTCACTGTATTCCTTCACGTAAAAATCGCCCTGCCTTGCACTGAGCTTCCAGTGAATCTGCTTTAATGTATCTCCCGGAACAAATTCCCGCACCCCTAACAGGTTATCTCTACGAATTCCTTTTTTGTTACTTTCCGTCGACTCCTCCACTTCCTCCGTCGGCATCGCCTCAGAAACTGCCGTTTTTATCTGCTGGCGTACCGGGAAACTGTAAATGACTTCTTCTTTATCCCGGCAGGATAGTTTCTTCTGGAACAGTCCGAGCATTCCACTAAGCTGCAGACTTTCTGCTTTAATACGAAGCTTTCCAATCTGATCCGGCTGAAAGGTTATTTTGAGTTTCACACTGCTTCTTTGAGGCACATATGCCACTGTCTCTGCGCGCTGTCCGGTAGAATGTTCCAGACAGGAAATGGCAGCTTTCCGGCAGGGAAGAAAGGAATTATTCTGAAGCTCTACAAACACAATAACCGGATCCCCTTTCCGGATCTCTCTGGTAATACAGGTAAGCGAAAGCTTCATATGCCGGCTCTGGTAAAAAAGCAGGGCTGCCTCAAAGGGTGCCAGAAAAAAAGCTAACACCGCCAGATAAAGCAGGGCATTACTCACGTATAACACCGCACTATAGTATAAAAGAAGGGCTGCAAGAAAAAGCAGTACCCATTTCCACCAATATTTCATATCTACCTTCCTTATAGTACACTTGGAGCCGGCGTCATTTTCAAAACAGCTTCGCACATACTGCGGGCTGCCGCATAGCCCTCCTGACTCGTCGCCGAAAGACGCAGACGATGTGCTGCTACATCCGTAAATACCGTTTTCACATCATCCGGTGTCACATACTGCCGTCCGGTCACATAGGCCAGTGCCTGCGCCATCTTTGCAACCGCAATCGTTCCTCTTGGACTTAAGCCCAGCTCAATTCCGTCCATCGTTCTCGTCTGCTGCGTCAGCCGTCCGATATAACCATACACCTTATCATCGATGTAGATATTTCCGGCTTCCTGCATGAGGGTAAGCAGCTCGTCCCTGTCGATCACCTGCGTGATCTCCTCTGCCATAACGGAGTGACATTTGCCTTTCACGATCGCAATCTCTTCTTCCAGATCCGGATAACCCATCGTCAGACACACCATGAAACGATCCAGCTGCGACTCCGGCATCCGCTGCGTTCCGGCACTGCCATACGGATTCTGCGTTGCGATCACGAAGAACGGCTTCGGGATCACGATCTCCTCTCCCTCCACACTCACCCGTCCTTCTTCCATTACCTCTAATAATGCTGACTGGGTTCTTGGTGATGTCCGGTTGATCTCATCGCCTAAAAACAGATTGCAGAGCACCGCTCCGTTCTGGTATTCAAAGGTCTGCGTATTCGGGCGGTACAATTTAAAGCCCACAATATCGGATGGCATGACATCCGGCGTAAACTGCATACGATTGCTCGTAAGCTGCATGGATCTGGCAAATGCTTTCGCCATCGTTGTTTTTCCTACTCCCGGTATATCTTCTAATAAAACATGTCCGCCTGCCAATAACGCACACATGGTTTTTACAATACATTCCTCTTTGCCAACAACCGCTTTTTTTACTTCGTTGATGACAGCAATCGCTTTTTCGTAATTTTTCATGGGATATTCCTTTCTTTGTTTTTTCTCTCTATATTTATAGTATATAAAGGATGTCCGCCCCCGTCAAATACTATTTTTACTGAAAAAGCCACTGCCTTCCGGCAGAAAAAAGAAAACCTTACAGTTGGCATGTCACCCTTTTTCGTGTAAGATAGATACTATGAAAAAACGACTTTATTTTATTCTTTTATCAATTTCATTAGGCTGGTTTTTCCTTGCCCTGTCTCTTTCTTTTTCTCCGGTCAAGGCAGAAGATGCCGTGATTTCCATCCGTTCCTTCGGAGCTGTTGGAGACGGCGTTACGGACGATAGTGACGCACTCCGGCGGGCATTGGAATACGCCGGAAAACATGCGATCCCATTGGAACTGGAACCGGGACACGTGTATCTGGCACAGGGTGAGATTCCCCTTTACAGCAACACAACCGTGTATTTAAACGGTGCCACGATCACGGACTGTTATCCCGGCGGTGTCACAGATCCTTATGTCCAATGGGGAAATGGACTTCGCTTTATCAATGCATCAGAAACGCTCACCGATTCCGGCTACGGGGCACTGCATGATGTCACCATTTCCGGCGGCACCTTCAACGGACGCTATTTTGACACCGTTTCCGGTGTCACCTTTGCCCTGCTGCACGGGGAGCGCATTACCCTGGAAGATCTGACCTTCGTAGACTGCATGGCAGGTACCCACATCATCGATCTTGGCGGCTGTAAAAATGTTGTGATCCGCGACTGCATTTTTACCGGTGCTTATATTGCGCCAAAGAAATGGCAGTACCGGGAAGCCATCCAGTTAGACAGTGCACTTTATAAGGGCATGCCTTACTGGGACAGTGCTCCGGTCACCATCGCCTACGACGGTCTGGCATGTGAACAGATCACCATCGACGGCTGTCGCTTTTCCAAAGGGAACGGCACCCATGCCATGAATGCGATCGGCACACATACCGCCTATGGTTTTTTTAACCACGATATTACGATCACAGGCAACACCTTTTCCGACTGTGAATCCTATGCCATCCGCTTTCCAAAAGCGTTCCGTGTCACGGTCACCAAAAACCGTTTTATCCAGAACCGCAACGATCATGCCAAAAAGGATGCCTTTTTAAAGATTTACACTGCAAAAAACCGCCTGCCTTATCTGGAAGCCAACTCTGACATCACGATCCGGCAAAATACATTTTCAAGCAGTTCTTCGCACAGACTGCTTCCCATTTCCATCACCGGAAATAAACAGACACGCACCCACACGATTTCCATCACGGCAAATACCTTTTTGGGTACATACAAAAACAAAACCCGGAAAAAGCTATGCACACTGCGCTATGTTGATCCTGACAGCTTTGTTTGGGAAAATAAGAAATAACTTGACCGAAGTAACATTTTTTTGCATATACATGCTATAATGGATACAGATTAAAACAAAAAGGAGTGTATTTAATTATGAAGTACAAATCATTTTCTGATCTGCACCGTGCAAATTCCACGTGTATGATCTGCTATAGCTTGCTTGTGATCATTTTAGTAGCGTGCTACCTTATTGAAGTGATCAAGGGCAGCCGCAGCATTGCTTATTTTGCTGTCTTTACCGCGTTAGCAGTCGTGCCGTATATCATCTGTCAGATCCTCTTTCAAAAGCAAAAAGAATCTGAAACATTAAAGTATCTGATCGCTGCCGGATTTGGTATCTTTTACCTGTTTGTGATCTTTACTACAATCTCCCCGGTTGCGTATGTGTATGCGATCATGCTGGCCGTGAGCCTGCTCTGCTACAACAATAACAAGCTGATCTTCTGGTATATGACAGCGGCAACGATCGGAAATATCATACAGGTTGCGTTTCTTGGTATCAACCACGAGATTAGCTCCTCCGATCTTCCAAATGTAGAGATCCGCATTTTCTCACTGATTCTGTTCACTCTGTTTTTAACCGTATCCACAATGGTATCCAATGCGATCAACAAAAGTCATCTTGCTGCCACCAATCAGGAAAAGGAGCGTACCTCAGAGCTGATGAACCACATCCTTGAAGTCGCTGACCAGATGTCCGACTACATCGAAGAGGTTTCCGAGAAAATGAACGAGCTTTCCGAAACAGCTACCAAAACAACGAACTCCATGCAGGAGGTCAATCAGGGTACCGTGGACACCGTCGATTCCATCCAGATGCAGATGGAGAAAACGACAGAGATCCAACAGGCGATCCAGCAGGTAGAGTCCTCATCCGACTCCATCACTGAAAATATCTCTGCCACCAAAGAGGAGATCCACAATTCCAAAGCCAACATTGACGCGCTGATCCATCATGTAGCTCTGTCCAATCAGGCAAATGCAAGCGTATCAAAAGAGCTTTCCGAATTAAGCTCCTACACAGACCAGATGCATTCCATCATTGAACTGATCAACAATGTCACAACCCAGACGAGTCTGTTATCCTTAAATGCCAGCATTGAAGCAGCAAGAGCCGGAGAAGCCGGACGCGGCTTTGCCGTTGTAGCTTCTGAGATCTCCAACCTTGCGACACAGACCAACGATGCCACCGTGAGCATTACGGAGCTGATCAACAGCATTTCCAAAGAGCTTTCTGAAGTGGTTGAAGTCATTGAAGAAATGATTGAAAATGCCAAAGAACAAAACGCTGCCGCCAACAGTACGGCACAGAGCTTTACCAATATCACGAAAAAAGCCGATCAGGTTTACGAAGAAGCTACTAAGCTGGATGAACTGATCAATGGTCTGACGAGTGCAAATGAGCAGGTCATTCAGGGGATCGAAACAATCTCTGCTGCTACCGAGGAAGTAACGGCACACTCCAGTGAAACGCTGGAAACAAGCGAGAGAAACAGCGACATCACAACCAAAACATCCGAGATCGTCACCAGCTTAAGCCAGTTAGCAGAAGAATTAAAAGCATTGGAACACTGATCTACATAAAAGCAAAAAGCACGGAGGCTGTCTCCGTGCTTTTTTTATTACAGATCATCAAGATCAAATTCCTTGATGGAATCTTTCTTTTCTTTTTTGTCCGGAGAAAGCTTTAATCTCGAAAGCTTCCGGTTCTGCATCAGCTTCTCGGTGTTATAAAGCACCAGTACATCCGTGATGTCCTCATTTTTCTCTAATATAGTCTCCAGCTTCTGGCTTCCGTACCGCACATCCACCATCAGGATCCGGTCATAATCCTCTGTCAAAAATGGAACAAATGCATTGGCAAAGGAATCCTTTAAAAGCAGCAGGGTTCGCCCTGTTTTTGCTGTCGTTTTGATGTCAACCAGAAAGGTATTTCCTCCTAAAAACAAGTCGTAGCGGCTGCCGCTTGTCTTGGCTTTATCCGGGAAATAAAGGGAATCATAGGTTTTCTTCTTCTGATCAAAACAAACGGTAACCGAAGATGGATGTTGATACGACCATGTTTGTATCGTGTCCGCCTGCTTCTTTACATGCGCTTTTTTATAGGACGTTCCATAAAAGTCATGATAGACATTCGTTTTCTTATAATCGCTTTCTACTGCCTCTTTCTGAAGCACCTGCTCTGCATACTGCTGATAGGCAAGAAAGGCACCATAGCTGGTCCAGTGATGATCGGTGCGGTAATAACGCTGTTTCTCCGTCTTTTGTGTCAGCACCGGAACAACATCCACATACATCTCTTCAGAAGAAAGTGCTTGTTTCATCCGGTCACGATCCGAAGCAAAAGAAGTCACTACGGCGGCTGCCTTTAGCTGCTTTTTCATCCCCTCTGTCTTTGATGGCACCAGCATCAGATGGGCATGCTCTGCTCCATAGCGTTCTGCCATCGCATTTAAGAAATCAGTCAGGATCGTTTCATTTTCCCGGCACTGCCCACGGTCAAATTCCGACGCCGGATACTCCTCCAGCAAATACCCCTCCTTCGCCACATAGATGCCATTAAAACTGCGCCGTCCCATCGCAAGTGTGACGGCAGAGGCCAGATCAACAAAACGATCCCGCAACAAAAACTGGTCGTTTAGATACGTTTCATATTTCTTCTGGTACGTTCCACTAATAAATGAAGTAACGTGAAAGGCAGGTTTTGTCTGAAGCGTACGATTTTCCATCTGGGAAACTTTCTTTTGCGGGAGGAAGCAGGGAATCACACTGCCACAAAAAAGCAGCCCACAAAATAGTACAATCAGACTGATCTTATCTTTTTTCATAGCTCCTCCTTAAAAACGAAAATACAAAAACGGGTTATAGGAATCATTGACTAAAAATGCCACGCAAAGCACCATCGTGACAAGGACAAATGCCATTGTCATCACAGCACGCACGGTATTTTCTTTGGAAAACAGTTTCGTTGCAACCACCTTTTTTACAAGAGAGGTTGCCCCGATCAATGCCAGTACCAGCAGCAATACATTGGAAGTAAATAAGGAGATACCGGTCTGATCGTATACGCTGCTGCCGCCAAGGAAGAACATCGCTTCCAGATAGCCCTTTGGATCTGCAAGATCCTGCCAACTGAAGATCGCCCATCCTACCATGACAAGAACCATCGTCAGAAGATGGCGGCACCATGCCGGGATGCGGTCTAACAGGCGGGCAAACACAAATTTCTCCAGCAGTAACAACACGCCATAATAGACGCCCCACAACACAAAGTTGAAATAGGCACCGTGCCACAATCCGGTCAGCAGCCAGACGATCGCAATGTTTCGGATCTGTTTTACACGTCCCTTACGGTTTCCACCGAGGGGAATGTAGACGTATTCCAAAAACCATGTGCCGAGAGAAATGTGCCATCTTCTCCAAAACTCTGTGATGCTTTTCGACTCATACGGATAACGGAAGTTCTCCGGGAACGTAAATCCAAACATATAGCCAAGCCCGATCGCCATATCGGAATAACCGGAGAAATCAAAATAGATCTGGAGCGTAAATGCCAGAATACCGAGCCAGGCGGATGCCGTTGTCACGCTCTGCCCGGTAAGCGCAGCCGTTTGCTGGAACAGTGCGCCAAGCTGATTGGCAAGCAGTACCTTTTTTCCAAGACCGATACTAAAACGCAGGATACCCTTTGCAAACAGATCCAGCGTTTCCTTCCGGTTTTGTAACTGATCTGCAACCGTTTTATACCGGATGATCGGCCCTGCGATCAACTGAGGAAACAGTGCCACGTAGGCTCCGAACGCAATAAAATTCTTTTGTACCGGGGCATCCCCACGGTACACATCGATCGTATATGACATTGTCTGGAACGTATAAAAAGAAATACCGATCGGAAGCGGAAGATCCAGAGTGGGAACAGAAAGTCCCGTTACACTTCCAAAGATACGGAGCAGAAAATCTCCGTATTTAAAAAATCCCAGCAGGGATAAATTGATCACTGCGGAAAGAACCACAAAAGAAGCAGCCTTTTTTTTCTGCTGCTTTTCTTTAAAATGTGCCACCGCCCATCCGGCAAAATAGTCGACGAGCGTGGAACATACAATTAAAATGACATAGACCGGTTCGCCCCATGCATAAAAGATCAGGCTCGCAACAAACAGTACCAGATTGCGAAGCCTGACCGGTGCAACATAGTAAAGCAGTAAGACAAGCGGCAAAAACCGGAACAAAAACAATAAACTGGAAAAAACCATGAATCGCTACCCCTCTTACAGCTTCTTCTTGATCGCACTCTGTCCTTTCTTATTTACGGATTTGTCCGTTGACATACAGATATACCAGACATAATTGCCCTTGCGTCCATAGACGGCACTCTTAAACATTTTCTGTTCCGTCTTGGAATAATCACTTAAATAGTCACTGGAGGTATTGCTCTTTTTATAGCTCTTCATAGCAGAAGCCAGCTTTTTGGCATCGGATGATGAACCTGCTTTCATGACACATAAGCTGACTGCTTCCTTCTCATCAAATACATATTTGATCTCTTTCACCAGCTTGCGGTTCGAATAGGAAAGCGCACCAAAGTCATCTGCACTGTCCGAAGAATATTTTAATTTGCTTGTTCCTCCGGTTGCCTTTAACGCAATTTTGCAAAGGCTTTTACAGTCTGTTTTGCTTTTTGCCATTGACATCTGTGGTGCAAATGCTGCTATGATCGCAGCTACCAGCAGTCCTGTTATGATTTTCTTGATTCTCTGTTTCATTGTAAATTATATCCTCGTATTATAAAGTAGTAGTGTTTATAGACCCTCTCCAAGGTCTGTATGCTATACTATTGGAGATACTGTGGATTGTTATTGTTCTCCTACCACTTGATGGTTTAAGAAAGGCTACAACCACAGTCTCTTTGTATATTTGTTGATCAGTTAGATACCGCATGACGGTTTATTTAGAACGAGGTTACAATCGCAAGGAGTACCAGTGGTTCTATAAACAGTATCAAAATATTTACTCAAAGGAGATTTTTATGATTTACGTTGGAATTGATGTTGCTAAAGACAAACACGACTGCTTTATTACTAATTCGGATGGTGAAGTGTTATTCAAATCTTTTACCATTCCTAACAACCGTGAGGGTTTTGAAACCTTATTTCAGAAAGTACAATCCGTATCAGATGATTTAACCAAAGTAAAAGTAGGGCTGGAAGCCACTGGACACTATAGTTACAATCTTCTGGGATTTCTTCTTGATAAAGGTCTGCCAACCTACGTTATCAACCCGTTACATACCAATCTTTACAGAAAAAGTCTAAGTCTTAGAAAGACGAAAACGGATAAAGTGGATGCCCATACCATCGCTTCTATGATCATGTCTGATGTGAACTTGAAGTCCTACTCAGATACATCTTATCACAATGAGGAGTTAAAGTCACTCACGCGTTATCGTTTTGACAAAGTAAAAGAACGGGCAAAACTAAAATCTTCCATTTCCAGACTTGTTTGTATCCTTTTCCCTGAATTAGAGAAAATTGTT
>JBNMLP010000025.1:0-31987 GCA_050874905.1 Lachnospiraceae bacterium | reverse complement strand
TAGTGTTAGCATCTAAATAGTACAAAACAAAATGAGATATCCCCTTAAATGTTGTATAATAAAGAAAGAGGAGGAACTCATTATGTCACGACAAAAAAATCATCACACCAAACAGTTCAAGTTGGATGCTATCAACTATCGCAAAGAGCATCCTGATCTTACACAGGTTGAATGTGCAAAGAATCTGGGTATCGGCGTCAGCACCCTTGCACGCTGGGAAGCCCAGTTCAGAGATAATGACGGTGATATTCCCGTTATAGGTTCCGGCAGTTACGCTTCCGAAGAAAAGAAAGAAATCGCTCGCCTTAAGCGTGAACTCCGTGATGCACAGGATGCACTTGATGTGTTAAAAAAAGCCATCGGCATTCTGGAAAAAGATTAACAGAAGCTATCTATACTGAAGTTTCTGCAAAGGTAGAGGCTGCCAAAGTAACCAGACGCCGCGTCTCTATCTCCGGAATGCTGAAATTTTTAGGCGTGTCTCGCTCTGGATACAGATCATTCCTTAATCGAAAGGTATCTCCTGCTCGTCAGCGAAAAGAGACTGTTAAAAAGGAAATCCAGAAAATATATGATAATTCAAAACAGAATTACGGCGCTCCTAAAATCGCTCAGGAACTACGCAAATCTGGCGAAACCATCAGCCAACGCACTGTAGGTAAATACATGCGTGAAATGGGCATTCGTGCCCAGTGGACTAAACCATGGACTACTACCACCAGAGATTCTGATTTTAGCAATGAACTCCACAACATTCTCAACGAAAAGTTTAATCCAGAACGTCCTAACGCTGTCTGGTGCACAGATATAACTTATATCTGGACACAGGATGGTTTTGTATACCTTAACTGCGTTATGGACTTATACGCCAGGAAAATCATCGCCTGGACTCTTGCAGACACTATGGAAGTATCTACTGTTATCGAAACAATCAATAAGGCAAAAGCCTGTCGCAATACTGATTTACCGCTTATTATCCATTCAGATCGTGGCAGCCAGTATGTTTCAAATGCGTGGTGTGAAGCCACAGAAAAGATGCAGCGAAGCTATTCTCATAGTGGTTATCCTTACGATAATGCCTGCATCGAGTCTTTCCATTCCTTAATCAAAAGAGAATGGCTTAACAGGTTTAATATCATTAACTACAAACATGCTTATAGGCTTGTATTTGAGTATATTGAAACCTTTTATAATACCGTTAGAATTCACAGTCACTGCGACTATATGTCTCCTAATGACTTTGAAAAAATGTATGAGAGGGTATGTTCTCTGCCTGCAGCTTAGTTGGCAGAACTTCTCATTTTATTTTGTGCTAAATCTTGACACAGGACCACTACCATTAAATTATCGGTATGCGCCCATGCATCATTTTTATATCTTATTGCCAAAACAGTTTCATTGGAATTGATAGAATTCAAATATACTGTCTTTTTAACACGGGATACTGAAATGAAGGAATTATAGGTGTAAATAATAAACAAAGCTGTAACAGAAACTGCAATGAATAAAGTCTTTATAATTTGATTCCAATGTATCAAAAACAGAGACGCTGCCTTTTTAAACCAGTTCATCGGTCTGTCTCTGACGCAATCATTCCGCGAATTCTGCGGCTTTGATGAACAAAAGCAATGGAAGCAACCGCATTTTTTCTTTCTCATTAATCTCATCATTTTCTCTCCCATTACTTTCTTACATATCTCTGATTCCTGCTCCGTGGCTTATCCGGTATCGTCATCTGAATCATGTTCATCTCAATAGCCGGATGGAGATAATTTCTACGAAATCCCTCTCTCGATTTTAAATTCAGCCGCTCCATCAGTATATTGCTCGTGTAAGGAACACCATAATCCATCACGTCAATCAGTTTTTGAACCGTTTCAGGAAGATACCCATTTTCCTCACTGATCTGAGTCACAATATCATCTAAGGCTTGATCAATCTGTGCCAGCATAAATTCAATAAAAATGGTAGATTCCCCGGCAGCATGACACCTTGAAATAGCTTCATAATAGCCATTCTGAAATTTCTCAATCTGGCTTTCAATCGGAATATACGCAAATACCGGTTTCCATTTGGAAAGCATCGCCGTATGCCATAATCGTGCCATTCTTCCATTTCCATCTGAAAAAGGATGAATAAATACAAATTCATAGTGAAACACACAGCTCATGATTAGAGGATGAAGTTCATCTTTTTCCTCTTTCATCCAAAGAAATAATTCATCTATAAGCTGTGCAACAAATCGTGCAGGAGGTGCCATGAAGATACATTGCTCTCCCTGAAAAACCCCTTCTTCCCCTGATCGAAATTCTCCGGATTCTTCTGCAAGATATTTTGTCATTATACCATGATATTTCTTTAATTGACGGATATTGTAAGGATCAATCTCTAAAATATGTTCATAGGCATCATAAGCATTTTTTACTTCTTGGATTTCTTTTTGTTCTCCTAGTATCATTTTCCCATTAATAACATCCCGAACCTGATTCAAAGACAAAGAATTTGCCTCAATCTTTAAAGAAGAATGAATCGACTTGATTCTGTTATTTCTTCTCAAATGCGGTCTTGTTTCCAGCCGGCTCGTTGCGGTTATGCGACCTATCTTTTCGGAAATCGATGAAACATACATCAATATTTGATTAGTGATTGTAAAAGGTGGTTTATATTCTCCCATGCAGGCACCTCCATTATCATGCGTATTATCTTACGCATTATCTTCCTCTATTATACGGATTTTATAAAAAAATTCAATTGCTTCCACAAAATATTATTGCACAAATCAAGGAAGGTAAACAAAAGTAACGCATCTGGATTTTACGTTAAAAAGATCTCCTTCATTTAACAACTTTTTTCCAGCTTATCCACCGTATTTTTATTGATCCGCTTTAAAAATACATAGCCAACTACACATGCTGCCAACTCCGTGATCGGAAATGCCCACCAGATCAGGGAAACTCCCATTTGTCCGTTTTTTACAAAAACGGAAAAGATACCTGCCAGTGGTAAGATGAGCACAAGCTGTCTGAGCAGAGAGATCACCGTTGCATAGGCAGCTCCCTCTACACCCATTTCCGGAAAAGGACCAATGCCATAGATAAGATCATCGGTATCCCCATCTGTACCATAAGCTTATTTACCGGCATTTCCTTCATCTTATTACTTTCTGCCATTGTCTGATCCTCCATTTTCACATAAAAAAAACGAGTAAGCAAAACTGGATTTACGCTAGTTTGCTACTCGTTTGAAAATTATTATATTGGTTGTTTTAAAAAAAGTCAAACAAAAAATCAGAACGCTATCCATTTTCCTTACTTAGCAATAACGTACTCCATTTCATCACTCTCTGAAAGAATGTCTAAAAGCCTAAACACAGGTCCCGTTGGATGTGTTCTTCCTCCTTCCCATGCCTCTACCGTTTTGATTGAAACTCCCATATAGGAAGCAAATACACTTTGAGTCATTCCCGCTTTTTTTCTAATATCCCTTATTTCCTTTCCGCTATATTCCTTAATAGGTAAAATCATATAGGTCTTTACATCGGCTTTACCGGTTCCTTTTTCATATGCAATAGCTTCTTCAAGTCCCTCTTTTAAATCATCAAATAATGAACTCATAGAAAATCACCTCCTATTTTTAGATGCTTCCTCTTTTAAAGCTTTAACCAATTTCTTTAAAACACCCTTTTCATCATCTGTAAGATTTTCCTGATCTTTCTTTTCAAAAGCTGTAATTAAATATATAACTTCATATTCAGCAAAATCTGTGTAACAAACTCTTACACTTCCACTTTTTCCTCTATTTTTCAGTGGAAATCTTACTTTACGAATTCCTCCTGTCCCCTCCATAACAGGACCAGATTCAGGATCTTTAAGTAACATTATTTGCAATTTTTGTAACTCATGCTCACCAAGTCCGATTTCTTTCCATCTTTTCGAGAACAAAGGTACCTCTATAAAAGTTCTAGTCATTTGTATCTTCCCCTTCTCTTTTCATTATATTACACCCTATATTATAGGGTGTCAATATAACTTCATAAATCTAACATATAGAGAAAACAATCCCGATCCGGATAGGTATACACGATATGATATCCTCATCGTATGTTTCAATATCCACTACTGATCATTTCCTTTCTTTTTCAAAAGCGACTTTCTCCATGATGTGCCAATACCCAAACCACATATAGCAATCAAAATTCCTACCATCATATAGGTAATGCGAGGAAATTTTAATGAAATATCAGTTAAAACATTCTCATTATACCACACTAGAACTTCACTAGGAGGGATTGCTAAAAATATTAGTGCAGCAATAATAACACACAACCACTTCCCTTTTCCCAAAAAACCTTTTCGGGCAATAACTATCGTCACCGCAAATAGTGATGATGGGAAAATAACCCATCTTAACGCAATACTTAACGTATCCATCATACTACCCGTTATGTTCAAAAGCAGCAGCAACGAAAAATTCCATACAACAAGATATGCTACAATAACTATTGTTTTGCTAAGATTATTCTTAGCCTTTACGGTGTTTGTGCTTTCTTCTAAAAATTCCTGATAAGTTTGTTTCATTGATTCATCCTCCTTGAGAAGGTGGTCAAGACTTACAGAATAAACATCACTCATTTTTATCACACTAATAATATCTGGATATGACTTGCTGTTTTCCCAATTAGAAATCGTTTGTCTGCTGACACCAAGTACCTCGGCTGCCTGTTCCTGGGTGATTCCTTTTTTATTACGTGCTTTTTTGAGTTTACTTCCTATTTCCATCATTCTCATCCACCTTTATTTTTTTACTTCACATGAAGCATACTCAAGATACAATAATGTAACACAAATATCTATCAAACTGCCTTTACATCCATGAAATTACTTGTCAAAATTCTTTTACAATATCAAAAAAGCTAATGTATAAAAGTTCAAATTTACACATTAGCTCTGTCTTTTTATGATTCTTAAAACAATTCCCGTTCAAGCTCTGCAATAAAGCTCTGCACAAAATCCATTCTCTTTTGATATTCCCGCTTTCCTTCTGCGGTTTTGGCTCTGGAACGCTTCGGCATATTGATCTTATAAAACTGACGGATTCTTGCATAGGCCTTCTTATAGGAAGCCTCATCTCCCAGTGTCGTAGCGGTCGCCATCGCATCCCACAACACACCAATCGCACCAAGCTCGTCCAAAAGATCTGCATCCATAACAATCTGACACTCTAACGACAGCTCATCCGTCGTGTCCTGATCCTCATGTCGTCTGATGATCTCGCAGATACGCCCGATCTTTCTCGGATCATAATCCATCTCCACAAGAAAATCGGCTGCCATCTGGGAACCGATATCCCCATGTGGTATCTCCTCGTTCTCATCCCAGCCAATATCATGAAGCAATGCCGCCAATGAAATGATCTCGATATCCCCGCCCAGCTTGCTCTGTAATTTGATCGCCCATCGGTACACACGCATCGTATGCTCAAAACGATCCCGGAACGGATATTTGGAAGGACGGTTATTGTTGGACGTCTGTTCCTTCACATATTGTATTATTGTCGTATAATTCATCATAATATGAAACTCTCCTAAATTACTGTCTCTCTTTTTTGTATTGAGATATCTCGTCCTGAATGCGAACCATGCGTTTATCTGCTGCATAAAGCATGTCAGCGCACTCTTTTACGTCCTTTCTCAACTCCTCCGGAAGATAATCACTATAGGTATTTTCAAGCACCTCTTCCACCATAGCCCAGGAATGTAATGCCGTCGTGCGAAGCTGCAGCTCTACTTTTACCGGAACCGTCCGCTCTGCCAGATGTACCGGGATCGTCACGATCATATGATAGGCACGATATCCGCTTGTTTTTGCATCCGTCATATAATCCTTACTGTTTAATACCTCGATATCCTTCTGCGTACTTAATATATCTACGATCCGGTAAATATCCGTAGAATAATGACAGCAAATGCGGACTCCTGCGACATCATCTACATATTTCTCTATATTCTGAACTGTAATCTCCTTGCTCTGTTTGGTGAGCTTTGCTGTAATGCTGTCGATCGTCTTCAGTCTGGAACGTACCTCAAAGACCGGATCATACTGATGCAGAAACTTATACTCATCACGAAGCGTTTCCAGCCGGAGCTTCATCTCCTTGATCGCTGCATTGTATAAAAAAACCAATTTGTTAAACTCAACTAATTCGTCTTTCACCTGTGGATAATCCATAACAAACACCCCGCTTTTATCCAAATAACCTTTTTTGTTATACGAATTCATTCTAACACTTTTACCAAAAAATATCCACCAATTTAACACAAAATTAACATTCTCAACAAACATCCCCTGGTTGACACCATCCAAAATATTCGATATAATGAAAGTCCACGCAACCGGGGCAGTAGCGATGTCCTTTGCCGCATGCTATAGCGGGGTGATGGTTTGTTTCGGGTAACCACGTGACTGGCTGCCCTTGGCAAGTAGTGTTGACGTTCAGGTCTTACGCAATAGGACCTGTGAACCAGGTCAGGTGGGGAACCAAGCAGCCTTAAGCAGTACTCCTATGTGCCGTGAGGGTGCCTGAACTGAGCTAACTACCAAGGTAACGCTTTCACTTCTTTTGGATTCTCAACGCAGACCGCGTGGTTTTTTAATTATTCCAAAGTTTTTTCTTTCTCCTTGCGCTTCTTATTACGAAGCTCGCAAAAGAAATCAGAAAGCATTTTAGCACACGTTTCTTTCAACATTCCCTGTTCAAATTCCACCTGATGGTTAAATGCCTGCACATGCAATAGATCAAGGATCGATCCGGCACACCCTGCTTTGGGATTCATCGTGCCTGCCACGACCCGTTTCATACGTGCCTGTACGATCGCACCGGCGCACATTTGACAAGGCTCTAATGTCACATACATCACACAGTCCTCCAGCCGCCAGTCCCCTAAGACCTTACTCGCCTTTTTGATCGCTAG
Organism: Lachnospiraceae bacterium; assembly: GCA_050874905.1. Taxonomy (GTDB): domain Bacteria; phylum Bacillota; class Clostridia; order Lachnospirales; family Lachnospiraceae; genus NC2004. Next base: position 25,017 of record JBNMLP010000025.1, on the reverse strand, counting down.
AAGCTCTGCATGTGCCAGTGTTGTCTTATCCTTATTTCTGCGATTGTAGGCACGGGCAATGATCTCACCATCATATACGATCACACAGCCGATCGGAACATCCCCCATTTTCGCCGCCTTTTTTGCCTGGCGGATCGCTTCTTTCATATATTTTTCTTCCTGCTGGTACATGACAATACCCTCCTGTGATATACTTGTGTTATAATCATTCTTGATCATGAATTTGACATCATACCCTTGAAAAAGGAGCATACTATGAATTTTCAATATCTGACCGACCGGCTCGTCCTTCGCATCGAACAGGAACAGGCAGCCGACAAGGTTCTTGCCTTTTACAAAAAGAATAAACCTTATTTTGATGCCTTTGAGCTGACCAGACCCGACCATTTCTACACCAAAGCCTTTCATCAGGCCACATTAAAGGTAGAATATCAGGAGCTTTTAAGAAAACATATCATCCGTTTTTACGTCTATGAAAAAGAGGCATATTTACACGATGCTTCCACTGCTCCGATCATCGGAAGTATCAGCATCTCAAACATCCGCATGGGCGGTTTTAAAAGCGGCATGCTCGGTTACAAATTCGATCATGACCACTGGGGCATGGGCTATGCCAAAGAAGCCCTGGATCAACTGATCTCGATCGCCTTTTATGATCTCAGCCTTCACCGGCTCGAAGCCTACATTATGCCAAACAATGTGCGCTCCATCCATTTGATCAAAGCACTTTCCTTTTCCTATGAAGGATGTGACCGGAAAAGCATTGAAGTAAACCACCGTTTTGAGGATCACGAACGATATGCCAGAATAAAAAATGAACTGTTGTAACTGATACTACAACAGTTCATTTTTATTTTATTGTACAGGTGTTTCCACTGGTGCCTCAGTAACCGGTGCTTCGGTAACCGGTGCCTCCGTTACAGGAGCTTCTGTTACAGGAGCTTCCGTTACGATCGGAGCTTCCGTTGCTTCCTGCAGATTATCATCCACCTTTTCCGTCGTTACTTCTTCTTTGGTCGTTTTCTCTGTGGTCTTTTCCTTCTTTTCTTCGGTCGTTGCATCAAACTCTTCCGTGTTGTCTTTTCCCTTGCTGTCCGTTTCGTATTTATCCCAGTCGCTTACCGCAAGTCCTTCATGGATCTGATCCATATACGTCTTCCAGATACGACCCGGATACGTTCCACCGAATAATCCCGGCATGCTTCGTGGTGTATCGTAGCCTACCCATACACTCGTTGTATAATACTTCGTAAATCCACAGAACCATCCGTCTTTGTTATCATCGGTAGTACCTGTCTTACCGGCACATGGCATATTGTTCTTGATCGCAAGTCCGGCACCAGTACCATAACGTAATACACCCTTTAAGATGTCTACCATTTCCAGTGCAGCGTTACGATCATATACCTTGCTGCTTTCCACTTCGTCTGATACAACAATGTCCCCATTGGAATCTGTGATCGACACAATACAAGTTGGTTCTCTATATTCTCCTTCATTTGCCAGTGTTCCAAAACCGGATGCCATTTCCATCGTATTAGATCCGTAAGTAAAACCACCTACGGCTGCTGCCAGCACATAATCAGAATCCATGATCTTGGCATAATGCATTTCCTTTAAATAACTTAATCCCACCTGCGGCGTGATCTCTTTGAAAATGCGCCATGCCACTACGTTTCTGGATCTCTCTACCGCTTTTCTTAACGTGATCCTTCCGGAGTAGGAATTGCCGGAGTTTTTCGGTGCATCCTTCTCATCCTTGATCGGTGTATCCGATACAATGGAATCTGCCGTGTAGCCTCGCTCCAGTGCCGGTGTATAAACGATCAGCGGCTTAATGGAACTACCCGGTTGACGATAACTCTGGAATGCTCTGTTTAAAGAAAATCCTTCTACATTATCCTGACTTCTTCCACCAACGATCGCAACCACACGACCAGAGCTATTATCAATACAGGTAGCTGAAGACTGTAACGTGTAATAGCCCTCATCACTGACCTCGGTATAATTCTTCAGATTCTCGTCGATGGATGCCTGCAGTAACTGCTGTTTTTCCTGATCGATGGAAGTATAAATACGGTATCCACCCGTATAAAGCATTGCCTCGCAGGAATCATATGCCTGGGCATACTGCTTGTCATAGGCTTCCCGGTCTGCATCACTGTCAAAGCTGTACTTAAAAGTAAAGCCCTGCTGCTTCATCAATGCCTTCGTCGCGCATTCGATCACAAAAGAATCGACACTGTTGATCTTGGACTTCTTTGGTTTTCTGACCTTGATCTTTTCCTGAATTGCTTCATCGTACTGATCCTGCGTGATCACGCCGTCACTCAGCATTTCTTTTAAGATCAGATCCCGACGTTTTAACGTATTGTCCTTATTTTTATATGGATCAAATTCTGTCGGACCATTCGGGATCGCACACAAAAATGCGATCTGCGACAAGCTTAAAGAGCTGACCGACTTCCGGAAATATCCATTTGCTGCTGCCTGAATACCATAATATCCATTACCAAAATAAATATTATTTATGTAGTATTCTAAAATCTTGTCCTTGCTGTACTTCTTCTCAATACCGATGGAAATAAATGCCTCCCGGATCTTACGCACATAGGAACGCTCATTTGATAAATATACAAGCTTTACAAGCTGCTGGGTAATCGTGGAACCACCTTGAGAAATCCCGTTGGAACGCATATTTGCGACCAGAGATCCGGCTATACGCTTGACATCAATTCCATTGTGCTGATAAAACTTCTTATCCTCAATACTGATGAGTGCATCCTTTACTGTATCTGGTATGGACGCTGAATCCAGATAATATACATCTTTTTCCCGCTTTAACGTCTTCATCAGATCTCCCTTTGCATCATAGACCAGACTGGTCTCCGCAGATTGGAAATCCTTCTCTGTTGATTGTTCCACAATCTTTTGTGAGGACGCATACAGTGTCAGCACGGTCTTGCCATATTTCATATAAACAATAACAGCCGCACACACACACGCCATGAACACTAGGATAAAAAAGATCTGAAATACTCTGGTTAAGAGCCAGAACTTTTTCTTCTTTTTACCTGCCATGTTGTCACCTCTGATTTCTTTAAAAAATTGATATAAAATAAGGGAGTGGGTACAAATTACCCACAGTATATTATTACCACAATATATCGGTTCTCGTCAATGGAAATATACTATTTCTATGGCTTTTTTCCCGTATTTTTTGACTTTTTTTCATTTGTCCCTTGTCAGCATCTATTTTGTATGCTATAATAACTGTGTTATTAAATATTGCTAATCACGACAAATATTTTTAGATCGCTATGTTTCTAAAGATATTTGCTCCCTATTAGATAGATGAAGAACCACTCTCCCCCCCGCTAATAGAGTGGTTTTTCTATACCCAAAATGAAAACAACGAAGCAGCGTGACCTGTCTCCGTTGTTTTTTTATTTCTCTATGGATAATTGTTTCATATAGGAAAGCAAACGTTCTTTTGCCATGCGCATCGGGATCAGACTGCACAAACCGGCTGCCATACAAAGAACCCAGAATCCCCACAGGCAAAGCTGCGCTGCCAGATTCAGCTGATTGCTAAACTGAGAATAAAATACAAGTACCGTGATCACAAGCATAATAAGTATGGCACTGATCAATGCGCTGCCTGACTTTTGGAAGCGGTAACGCATCCTCGTTTTTTTCTCACTGCTCTCACTTAAATCTCCCTTCATCATGGTACAGAAGCGGATCGTGGGCATGTATGGTGGTTTATACAGAAAGTAGAACTTTTTGGCTCCTACCTTTCCCATATAAATACCTTCTTTGTTCCGTTCTCTGACGTTGTCCTTTGTGTCTTCTATGATCTCTTCTTTCAGACGATTTAAAAGCACCTGACAGTCAACATCCAATGTTTGTTCAAAATGATCGATCATTTTATGTACTACTCACTCTCTAATCTGCCCAGCCGGCCAGATCCTCTCCGTGAATCATCAGATCTGCTACACCGGTCTCTGCGTTTCGAAGCATTTTACGGTACATCATTTCATATGCGAGCTTACGCATACTGCGAAGTCCGTAGAAGCTTCCCTTACTCTTCTCATCTAATACCCTCTTGTTAAACTCATCCTTTGCATCCTCTGCTACCTGGAAATGATATTTTGCAAGCGGCTCTTTGATATACTGGAAATACTCTTTATAGGTAAATGGTGGAAATACTACCTTTTCCGTGTAAAGTGCATCACTGATCGTCTGGTATACACGACCAAGCTGCGGCTCCTCCATGTAAGGAATACGGAACACATAAATATAATCCTTCTGCACAGCACGAAGCTTGCGGAGCAATTTCTTAAATCCGGGATCATCCGGATCATGCACCCACTGGCTGATATCAAAGCTGATGCATTTGCCCTTGAAATTACCAATACCATTATACTGAAGCCATGGATCTTTGTCATTCTTCTCCACAGTTGTTTCGATCACCTTATTGTTCTCATCGGAAAATTCAAACAGATCCAGACTGTTTACCACATTGGCAAATATGTCCAGATAGGTGCTGTAACCACAACCTTCATCCAGAGAAAACAGATAGGCTCTTGCATTGAATACCCGTTGTACCCCCATCGCCGTGATCTGCGGAGCCACATTCATCAGCTCATCTAACAATGCTTTATAAGGAGCTGCTCCGAGCAGCATATCTACCTTTCCCTTTAAGGCATTTAAAAACTGCTGCCGTTTTACTTCTTCTAACTCCTCTTCCTCCAGGATCTTTTCATAGGAAATCACAGCCTCTCTGGAGCCTTTTCCAATCTGGAATTCATCCTCTAAGGTCTGCCACAATTGAATCTCAAAGCCTTCATAAGTGACATCTCCCAGGAAAATCATCAGATTACAATCTGTATATCCGGAATCCAGCGTTTTGATCTTTCCGTTTTCTCCAACGATCTTCTGAATACAATCTCTCAAATGATTGATCGGGTTCTTTCCCATTGTACTCTCGCGAGTCATCACCCAGTCTCTTGCAAATTCTGCGCGGAATTTAATTTTCATATGATTTCCTCCATCCTGCTCATCCAAAATACATCATAAGTATTTAAATTATACCGTATATCAGGGGAAAAAGCTACCTATTTTACATAGCTGTAGAAACAATTTCCCGCATCCAAAAGCTCTTTGCTCACCGTTTCAAAATCATCCCGTTTTACTTCACCGGAAAGTGGATCACTGTATCGTACCAGCGATGCGTTAAAGCTGGTGATCAGAATATAACTTCCATCCTTTCTGCGTGCGATGACCGGATGCTTCTGACAGACATAATACATAGCATCCGAAAGCGTAATACCACTTAAATTAACTGCCTCTATGGATTTGCCTTCTGACATGAGCGCAGTCACTTCTTTTTCTTTGTCAAGACTCTCTTTGGTCGTTTCCGCACCCTCGTATTGCAGCAGCATGGCAACTGCTGCCGCCTTGCTGTCACTGACATCATCAGCTTTCACCATTGGGACATCATCCCCGACCGTACCATATTCCTTGATTCCACTATAATCCCAGATCGTCTTCTGTCGGCTGTTGATCACACCGCCCTGTTCCTTTGCCGCCTGTCGGATCGCCTCCGATGCGGTATTTACCGATGCACTGATCTCACCGTTGTGATAGATATAGTACCTGGTAAGTGTTATATCATCTTCCTCTGCCTTGATCGTCTGACCCGCATCCACACGTTTCTCTTTCGATGCCGCGGATTTTGGCTCCTCCGTCACATATACAGTATTCGGAAATACCATATAAAGCTCCTTGTAACGCACAGAGTTATAGGTATAATCGAGCATTACACTCTTTTGTTCCTCTCCTTCATTTCCCATAATGTGATAACTTCCCTGCTCATGGAAAGAACCATTTTTATATTGGGACAAATGAAGCTCGACCAATGTACCTGTGATCGTGGCAGACATCACATACTGGCTGGACTTCTTCGGCTTATAACGTTTTACTATTTCTCCATCTTTATTCATGATGACGATCTCATACATCGGATAGTAAATGGTATCAGCATCCTGTGATACAATGTCACTTGTCCTTACCTTTCCATACACAAAATCCTCATCGACAAATCCGAGTGAACGAAGGACTTCTCCCTCGTCTGCCTTGATCGTATGCTCCTTCTGATCATTCAGATTCTTCACTGTGATCGTCTGGTTATTCCGGATATCCGCATCCGAATAAAGTGCGATCAGATGATAATCCTTCGAAGCCACTACGGTATCACTCGCCACCTGATCCATACTAAGCTTTGCACTCTTCTTTTGTGGATCAATTTCATATAACCCGCCGTTTAATGTCACATAAATAGTACGCTTTTTGTTCATATAAGCAACCTGCTGCACATCCTCTGTCAATGCGGCAAATGGCTGTTTAGATGGAACAAAAGCAATCTCCTCGATCTGGTTTTCCTCCGCATGATATTCGTAGAATAAAATTCCATTCTGTCCCTCATACCGTCCACGGTTCATGTAACCGTACACCAAAAAGGCAAGATTCCCTTTCTCATCAATGCGCATGATCTTGATACCGTGCTGGTCATAGCTGTCCCTGACATTGACTTTATCCTCCTGCAAAAAGCTGAACACCTTTACCACCTGCGCCGAGTCGTTATCGTAAAGATAAAGCTCTTGATTTTTGACAAATGCAGCCTGTTTGTTATCCTTACTGACCATATAAGAAAGGCCGGAATTCTTTGCAATTCCAAGTTTTAAACTGTTTGACGACGTACTGGTAAAGACCGGATCATAAAAAGATTCCATCGTTCTGTCATAGCTTAACAGATACATCCGATCCTTTGTATAGCGCACCCGATACGTCTCTTGCGCCTCATAATATTCCTGATTTCCTCCGCTGCTCTTGGCACTTAAGACATAACGGAACTTCAAGGAAGCTACATCCTGATTGACATTTGTGATCGAGATCATCGGCTTGGATAAAAAAGATGGAGCCATATCTGCATAAGTAATCGCTTCAAAGCTGGACGTAATATCCACATGTCCAAGATCCGTCGATGTTTTGGAAGGATCAGGCTCCAGATAGGTCTTCATCTGTTCGGCATCCTGCTTGCTGAGCAGTGCCTCATTAAACTTCTTACAAAACGCGATCTGTTCCTTCATATGAAGATCCGTTCCGTAAAGTACCCGTGTATAATAAGTCAGATCCACACCACCTTCGGTTACGAGGACCAGCTTTAAAATGTAATCCTGATCTTCCTTTAACTGCATCCGGATGGAAAGATCCGCCTTTAACCGCTTATTTTTATCGGTTTTAAAGGACTTGATATCACCGTCCTCCACCAAAGAAGATGCATCTGCACTGCGCAGCTCATAATGCATTTTCTTGATCGTATAATTGTCATTTTCGATCAGAAGGGAGATCGGCTCACCTTCTTCCAGCGGGGTTAGTGTATCACGCAGCAAAGCTGCATCAATGTCTGACGTATACCCATGCAGACAGTTGACATTTTCAGATGCAACCTTCGTATAGACCAGAGGAAGCGTCGCCTGATCCATGGAAAGTGTGTTGTCCCCCGCATTCGTTCCCATCACATAATTGATGCCGATCACGCCACCGATAAAGCAGACAATAAATACGATGATCTGTATTACCCGGTTTCTCATATGCCTTCCTCCTTCATCAAACGCTGTAACGTAAGTTCCTGTCCGAGAAATGACTGGAAACGGACAAATGCATCACTTTTTCCCGGTGCCTGTCCCGCTTTTTTTACCGCGCGCAGCAACAGGTTTTTTGGTGTATTTTCGATATCAATGAATTCCAGGATCTGCGTCTCATAGCCGACACTTTTCAAAAGCTCTGCCCGGATGACATCCGTTGCAAGGGCGCAGAACCGCTCCTTGATGATACCATAAGAAAGCATTGCCTCTAATGTCTCATTTTTGAGCACCTGATTCAACTCATGCTGGCAGCACGGGACGCTTAAGATCACTTTGGCATCCCACTGCATCGCCTTATAAAGTGCGTAATCGGTCGCAGTATCACAGGCATGAAGTGTTACCACCATATCCACCTTGTCATAGCCTTCATAATCTTTGATGTCTCCGGTTAAAAAAGCAAGTCCGTCATAGCCATACTGCTTCGCAAGCTTGTTACATGCATCGATCACATCTTCTTTCAGATCAAGACCGATCATATGTACCCTGCGCTTTTTGAGCACGGTCATATAGTAGTAGAGAGCAAAGGTAAGGTACGATTTGCCGCAGCCAAAATCCAGGATCGTAAGCGGCTGATCCGTCGGAAGCTCCTTTTCCACATCCAGCACCATTTCCAGAAAACGGTTGATCTGGCGGAACTTGTCCTGCTGCCTTGCGTGTACTTTTCCCTCAGCATTCATGACACCAAGATCCACTAAAAAAGGAACCGGCGTCCCCTCCTCAATCAGATAACGTTTCACCCGGTTGTGGCTTAAGTTCGCCGGCATTACTGTCTTCACCTTTTTTCTGGAGATCGATTGGTGTCCCTTTTTGCTGCTTAAGACCGTGATCGTCTCTTCCCTTGTGATCACCTGGATCTGTTTAAATGCAGTCTGCAGGGAAGGACTGATCCTTGCTAAAATATCCTCTCTTTTATGATTTTCGTGAAATACTTTTGTCCCTATGAAAGAAGAAACCTGATAATACAGTTCTTCTTTGATCAAAACCGGACGGATCTTGATCTTTGTGGCTCCCTCCTTCTTTCTTGGGTTACTGGCTATGATCTGTTTCAAGTCAGTTGTTAGATATTTATCTAATATATCGGATAATGTTTCCATATTTCTGTTCCTTTTGTTTTTCCATTAAAAATCGATGTGTTTTGTCTGTTCCTGTCGATTCTTATTTTAAAGAATTAGGGGGAAAAGCACAAGAGTTTTCACGAAACTTTTTTTGATGGCGGCATTTTCGCATGCGCCGCACATAGATCTCATCCAGAAGAAGCACCATCAAAAGCGGATAACAGATCATCTGATCAGCACTGCAGCCGATCTTTTGACCAAGATCCATTGCAAGCTTTTGTACACTTGCCTCATCCACCGACTCCCGATACATCATGGAATCCTCGTATTCCAGACGGTCTAACGCTTCGGACACCAGATCATAATACATTTTCGCTTCCTTCGGATAACAGCGGTGCAGCTTTTTATAATCCTCCTGCCACTGTTTTTCATCTTCTTCGTAATCCATTAAATACTTAAGACTCTGTTCCATCCTTCTGCTACCTGTTTCTTTTTGCTATAGCCTATGCAAAAGGAACCCACTCTGTGTCAAAAATCTTCATTATAATAAGGTATGGCGAGATTTAAATAGGTGCGTCTGTCCGTTTGGGAAAAGGAAAATATAAGCTGCGTGTTCACCCTTTTGTGATTCATTCTTTGATATACATCTAATCGGTTGGTATAACCATAGTAGATCGTCTTATCTTCTAATGTCTGTTTTTTTAGTTCGCGGCTTTCGAGCACCCGAAACATCGTGTCTTTGATCTCATTCATGCGCTCACTGCTCAATTTTCCCTCGTAGCTGCCCTTCATACTGATGCCGCTCTGGCAGGAAAGTCCCAGTGCATCATAGCTTTTCTCCAAAACTTCCTTGTAGTGGATAATGGAATCCATCCGGTCCGTCAGCGTGATCGTTGTAACAAGCACCTGTTTTTTGTCCCCGGCTCCCTCTTTCAAAGAAATATCCACACTGGCAAGCTGATTTTTGCTCATGATCCGGTACTGCTCCGCCTCTTCCTCAATCACTTCCTGATACTCTGTCATATTTAAAGAAGAAGCAAGATATGAAAGCAGCTCCTTTTTTTCCGTAACAGAGTACAGATAATTGGAAAGTTCTCCTTTCACCGTAAGCGTTCCGGTAAGCGGCGAGGATTCTCCGGATAAAAATGCCTCCGTGATCTTACCATCATTTTTCAATCCAAGCGTCACCACACATTGCAGCAGCACTGCCACCCATACTAATGTGATCGCATAAACCATCGTGCGTTTGTTCATAAAAATAACCCCCTTGCAATTTGGTCTGGCATGTTATTCCATATTCTTAACCAAATGCAGGGGGGTTATACATAAATGCTCCTTCGTTTCTGTTATTATTTTTCTGTAAGCAGCCGGATCGCAGAAGAGGTTCCGATGCGTGAACAGCCAAGAGAAAGGAACGTCTCCAGATCCTCTTTGGAAGATACACCGCCTGCCGCTTTCATTTTCACATCCGGTCCGATCATCTCCCGGAACAGTTTAATATCCGCAAAGGTTGCGCCGCTGCTTCCAAATCCGGTACTCGTTTTGATATAATCGGCACCTGCCTCAGTCACCACCTGACACATTGCGATCTTTTCTCCCTCGGTCAGATTGCAGGTTTCAATGATAACCTTTAATATGTGGCTGCCGCAGATTTTTTTGATCGAAGCGATCTCCTCCTTGATCTTTACAAACTGTCCGTCCTTGACATCGTTTTGATTGATGACCATATCGATCTCATCGGCACCATGTTCCAATGCGTTCTTCGTTTCAAATTCCTTGACCTCTCTGGTATTGTACCCGTTTGGAAATCCGATCACGGTACAGATCGTAAGATCCTGATACAACCCCCGCACCGGTTTTACGTAACACGGTGGAATACAGACCGATGCCGTATGATACCGGACTGCCTCGTCACAAAGCGTCTTGATCTCGGCGAAGGTTGCTGTTGGTTTTAACAGTGTATGGTCAATATAGGGATAGATTTGTTCATTCGTCATTTGATCTTACCTCGTTTCTGTCCTTTTTTTGACAGCAGCTTTTTGTACTGCTTCTTTTTTGATCTTGGTACCTTTATGATAAGTCCACGTGCCGTTTTCGTAAAGAGCTTTTTACCGGTCTTTTTTAGTTTTTTGCTCTTGATACGGATCGTTTTTAACTTTTTACAGTTATAAAATGCCTTCGTTTTGATCGTGGTCACACTGCTGCCAACCAAAAGCTCCGTCAGTTTTTTCTCATTGGCAAATGCTTTCTTTCCGATCTCTGTGACCTGGTAACGGAATCCATTGATCTCCACATAAAAGGGGACGGCAGCTTTTTTCAGTGAACGGTTGACTACCTTGATCAGCTCCACACTACCACCTGTGACCGTTACCTTTTTCACCTTGTAACGATAATTTCCGATCGTGTAAATGCCACCCGCCTTCGGCATTCCAAGTCCATCATAGTAGCTGATCAGTTCATGGTTTTCATCGTACTTTTTCTGAGCCGGATCGGTTTTATTCGGCTTTTTCTGCCCGGTCTGTTTGTGATCGTTTTTTGTTTCCTCGGTAGTCTGACCTGCCGGATCAGGAGATGGCTGTTTCGTCGTATTATTCTGGTCATCGTCCTTTTTGGAATCGTCCGGAGAAGTATACCGGCTGTTCCTGATCGTCACAAGCAGTATGATCTGTTCGGTCATCGCACCGGTCTCCTCGTTCTTAATATAAAATCCAACACGGTTTGTGATACGCTCCTTATCCTTTGGTACAGTAAGCGTAATGCCATCCTTGCCATACACACTGTTGAGCCGGTTCGACATCAGATATCCCTCTTTCGGCTTTATCGTTACCGAATCCAGATAATCTTCTCCTTCTTTTGTTCCTATGATCTCGTACATTTCCGCCGTTACCGGAAGAGAAACGATCGCAAATGGTACAGTTACGCTGCCCTCGTAATTGCTATCGTCCTTCGCCGTGATCAGAAGGGATGCCTGCTGTTCATTTGTAGTAAGCTCCACATTATTTTGTGCTATGACAACAAGCTCCTCCTTTTTTAACAGGTTGGCTTCTTCTGCTGTGATCATAAGCTGCGGCTTCACCGGATTTCCCGTGTAGTAACAGCTTTTTAATGCTTCAAAAAGCGAAGCTGCAAGTTCTTTTTTCTTTACGGTAACCGTATGATGCCCGGAATCTGATACGGTACCATTTTGTGCCGTGACTCTTACAAAGATCTCATGCGTTCCTGCACAAAGATCCGCCGGAATCCGATAAGAATCCTTTGTTTCATTGGCAAGCGGCACCTCTTTTTCCCCGCTCTTTTCATACCACTGATAAGTAAGATACGAGCCATCCTTTGACATGCTGCACGAAGCCTTCACCGTATACTGCTCTGTTGCCGGATTTCTGCCATAGGTGATCGTCAGGTCTTTATTTTCATCTGTTAAAAAAATGCGTCCGGTCGTATCATAACCGGCATAAAGATATGTATCCTTCTCAACGGTAACAGAAGTCTCCGTCATATATACCGTGCTGCCCTTCAGTCTGGTCCATCCGCCAAAATAAAGGGTCTGTCCATCCTGCGTTATCGTATGCTCCGGAACGCTGTCCGGTACTGCTGCCACAAATCCGCTGTTCCCATATTGGGAAACTTCTGTGCCATTTTCCTGATATATTTGATCTTCATCATATACCGTGTAGCGCATGATCTGTGCCTGTTCTTTTTCCTTGCTGGTCTTATACTCTGCAAACTGCGGCGTATGCTGCACGGACACATCCTGACACCAGATCAGCTCCCTGCTGCGGATCACATGATCGCTGCATCCATCTGATACCGTATCTGTTTGATACGCATCAAATGCCTCTTTTTTTACAATGCTTGTCTCACCGGCCTGCATACAGGCAAGCTGCAGATACCAGCATACTTTTCCTGATGAAAAGGCACGTTCCGGCAGACCCATTACCCGGTTTTTTACATCATCTGCTGCCGTTTCCACCGCAACAACGGCTCCCTTTACGCCTGCTTTCTCCTGATCATAGTAGCAGTCGGAAAAGGTATTTTTTACATTCTCCGCGGTTGCACATTCTCCGACAATACCGCCCGCTGTTTTCACCATGGTGCCAAACTGCATGGAAACAGCGGCATAGCAGCGATAGATCTCACAGGCGGAAAATTGAGAATCAAACGAAGAGCTGTCTTCCCTGCTGATCCCTGCTGATCCCACAATACCTCCGGTAAATTCCAGTGCAGCCTTCGTTTCTCCGGTCACATAACAGCTTATGATCTTGGTTGCTACCGCTTTTCCGGCAATACCACCAACATATTGTTTTCCACTGATCGATACATTGGTCAGACCGAGTCTTTCAATCCTTGCACCATACGTGGCTCCAAAAAGTCCCACATAATTCTGATCCGGTTTGTTTATCGTAAGACCATTGATCACATGGTACTGTCCGTCAAATGTTCCGCAAAAAGCATTTTCATAAGAAGCGGTACCATCTTTGGTTGTTATCGTTCCGATCGGATCAACCAAAGTATCACTCAGATCAAGATCATTTAAAAGCACTGCTTTGGCATGCCTTGCGTCCTCCCCCTCTAAAGTTACCGCTCCATTAACATAAGAAACAAACCACAAAAACTGCAGCTTGTTTTTAATCTCAAAATAGCCCTCGTTATTTTTGACCGGCTCCGCACTCTGCTTTGTTACGGTAACGACCGTATCCTTTTCAATCTCTGTTCCGGTAAAAGGAATCGTATCTCCTTCCTCATTTTCACAGGTAAACTCATAAAAATAAGGGAGTTCAGCACTCGGCAGTTTCGTGCTTTCGTTACAATATGCAATTCCCTCATAATCTCCCTGGTAGGTGATACGGTTCACCTTACGGCTTCCTTGCGTTTCAGGATCACTTATAAACCGCGGCATCTCATCGGCTGGCTGTTTCCCTGAGATGGATAAATATTGTCCGTATGTTTCGGATGTTTGATGATAATCAAATAAGTGTTTTAAAACAGTTTCATCCGGATGGTTCAGTTCATGGGCAACCTGTCCCGAAGCAAAGGTTTCCTTCGTCCTCTGGTACACCTCATCAAATGAAAGCTTTGCATCCGCTTTGGTATCACGGTCGGACAGCAGATAGCAGTTGTAGGCAATCTGGCGATACGCCCCACAGGTAGTTCCATCCTCGCCCATATACTCATAATAGTAGGCATTTTTCTTTATTCCGGTCGTAGCAACAAGATCTCCGTAATCCACCGTTCCCAATGCACGATTTTCATATCCGGTTGCGTAACAGTTGATCATATATCCACCGGTTGGTTTTCCCACCAATGCGCCGATCGCAGTACCATTGCCGGAAGAGGAAACAACGGCATGGGAATAACTGTTTACGACAAGACCATAATGCGACGCATAATTTTTATATTCCGCCGCACCAAGTGCTCCGACAAGCCCGCCGCAAAATCCATATGCACCACTGGTGGAGCGGCCGGACACTGTTCCATTTGCCTCACAGTACGCAACATAAGCATTGTTCTGCGCCACAATACCGCCCACTCCGCTGAGATTTCCATCCCCGCTCAAGATCACATTTGTCTTGCAGTATGTCACCTCTCCACGATAGCTGGCGCGGTTATTTAAATAACGGTTAGCAGAAAGGATCCCGCCTGCCGACGTTCCATCTGTAAGGATGACACCATCCACCTCACAGTGGTCAATGATACCAGCAAAACTGTTTCCCGCAATTCCTCCGGTATGTGTGGCACTGCTCCTGATGTAGCAGTTTTTCAATGTCACATTTTTAACCGTTCCACGCCGCACCGATCCATTTTTTGATTGCAGATTCAGTGTGCCAAACAATCCGACACTGTTGTCCTTTTCCACACTGTAATTATAATAAAGTCCATAGATCGTATGTCCATTTCCATCAAAGGTTCCCGTGTAGCCAAGCGAACCATTGGCGATTGGTACCCAGTTGGTCAGAGTGTCGGGATCACTAAGCAAAGTACTTCCGTCTACGCGAAGATCATTTAACGTAATATCATTCATCAGCCTTGCATTGCAGTCCACATAGGTGCTGTCACTCGTGCTATTGCAGTGGTTTACAAACCAGAGAAGCTGCTCCTTGTTTTGAATAAGATAAATGCTCTGCCCCTCTTCCTCTATAAGCTCTGGTATATCTAAAGCAGCTTCTTCCGATATCTGTGTGACGCCGCTTCCAGTTTCACTGGCATAAGTAACTGCATAAACGGCATGACCGGAAAATGGTTCCAGACAAAACAAAAAAACGAGCAGCCACGCAAGGATGCTGGCAGCCACCCGTTTTCTTCTTTTTAAATACGAGATTCTTTTACTCTTTTTTTTATTTTTCATCAATCATTCACCCGACATTTCTTAGACCTATATTTGTATTTCTACCATGGTTATACCTTACAGAAAACTTTTTTTTCTTTGTTTAAAAGCAAAGTGCTGCTTGTATCATATATATCGGTGAACAACTGTCTTTTTGTTAGATTTCTTCAATCTTTTTAATTCGTCTGATGTGTCTTTCATCATTAGAAAATGGAGTATCTAAAAATGTGTCTACGATCTTTAATGCAAGTCCCGGACCGATCACTCTGGCTCCCATTGCCAGCATGTTCGCATCATTATGCTCCTTTGTCGCCTGTGCGCTGAAACAGTCGTGACATAACGCTGCACGGATTCCCGGCACCTTGTTTGCTGCGATCGAGATTCCGATTCCGGTACCACAGATCAAAATTCCAAGATCACAAACACCATCTGCTACTGCATGTGCTGCCTTGTGTGCATAATCCGGATAATCACAGGATTCCTCGCTGTAGCAGCCATAATCCTCATATGCAAATCCACGTTCCTCTAAGTGTTTGATCACCTCACACTTTAATCCATATCCGCCATGATCACTCGCTAATGCTATCTTCATTTTGATTTTCCTCCTCGTTTGTCTGCATTGCTTTTACCTGCAGGTTGATGACATCTTTTATAATACGGTCTAACAGCCGGTGCAGCTCCCGGTAACAGTATTCGTAATCGATCAGATCTTTTCCATACGGATCTAATACCGTGCCGTCTTCGCCTGCCAGTTCCTTTAAGGTATATATATTTTTCACATTCTGATAATTTTTCTGCACCCGCTCTTTTTGCTGGCTGTCGATCGTCAGGATCAGGTCACTCTGGTCAATATCTGCCTGCTCCAACTGAAACACACAGTCATATTCTAACGGAGCTTCATTATTTTTCAATATCTCTGCTACCTTAGAATTGACCGGTTCCTGAAAAAGCACGACCAGACCGCGCGCCCTGACCTTTACCGGTTCACATTTCTGAAGCTTCACATGCCGGTCAATGATCGCTTTTGCCATCACTTCCCGTTCTGTATCTCCGCTTCCTATTACCAAAATTTCGTATGCCATCTTACCACCACATCTTCTATAATGAAATCACTTTATATCCTGCTGCCTTTAAAAGCCGGTTCATGATTGCCTGTCCCAATTCTTTCGTATCAAAGCTCTCACAATAGATCGTATCAACCTGAAGATCATCCATCTGTCTTAGTATGGCAAATAATCCTCTGGCAATACTTGCTTCATCCTCCCTGCTTCCAATGACTTCAACAATAGGCGCATTATAAAACTGTTTCGTCTCTTTTGTTGCGATCACTGCCGTCTTTACTCCTCTTTTTTGATCCGCAGCAACCAGTTCATTGATCTTTTCCGCAACCTCCTGATAAGTCGGTCCCTCTACGATCGTAAGCTCACCTTTGGGAGCATAATGCTTATATTTCATTCCCGGTGCCTTTGCTACAAAATTCTCCTGTACCCGTTTTTTCAAAGTGGCAGGATCAACGGTAATATTGGATAATACCTTTTCCACCATTTCTTCCGTGATATATCCCGGACGTAAGATCACCGGAGGTGTCACAGAAACATCGATGATCGTGGATTCCAGACCAATATCTACACTGCCTCCATCTAAGATCATATCAATGCGTCCCTCTAAATCCTGAATGACATGCTGTGCCATCGTCGGACTTGGACGTCCGGACAGATTGGCACTCGGTGCCGCAATGTATACGCCGCTGTCACGCAAAAGCTCCATCGCAAGTGGATGGGACGGATAACGGATGGCGACTGTATTAAGACCTCCCGTTGTTTCCTTCGGTACAATATCTGCCTTCTCAAAGATCAATGTCATCGGTCCCGGCCAGAATGCATCGATCAGCTTGTCCGCTTCTTTGGAACGATTCTTTACCAATACATCAAGTGCACGAAGATCACCGATATGTATAATGAGAGGATTGTCACTCGGTCGTCCTTTAGCCGCATAAATCTTTGCAGAAGCATCCTTATTCAGACCATCACCACCAAGGCCATAGACGGTTTCCGTCGGAAAAGCTACCAGACCTCCTGCTTTTAAAATGGAGCCTGCTTCTTTCAACGTCTGTTCTTTATTCTCCTCTGTCACTGTTACGATCTTCGTTTGCATTTCATACACCTTCTTTATTCATAAGCGTAACAAGTATAGCACATGTCCTTTCATTCGTCCATGTCGGATTCTCTTTGCAATATCTATAGCATCCTTTTACAATATAAAATCAATTTTTCTTCTATAACAACACCCACTCTCATATCCTATAACAAACCACTCTGCTGCCATTCTTTCCATTTCATCCCGATTTTTTTCAATCGGAATCAGATCTTACGGAAAAAACTAACATTTATACTTTTAGAAACTTTATTATCCGCAAGACTGTAACCTAAAATTGACGCTGATCACTAGGCTTTTGATAAAAGTCTATGCTTGTGCTTGTTTCGATGAATACGTGTCCGGACGGTTACGCCCCCTCTGTTTGTGGGATTAGGTATTTTTCAGGCACGCTTTCGCTTTGGTTGCACTCAGCAACGGTGCGTAAGGTCCCAAAATACGGGACCTAAGCACCGGCGAGTGCAAATAAGCCTGAAAAATACCTAAATCCCACCAGAGGGGGAGATGACGGAGAGGACACGTAATTCAAACATCGAAACAAGCAAAGCATTGGACTTTTCAAAAGGCGTAGGTGACAAGTCAATTTTCAGGTACAGGATGCGGATATAAAATTATAAAACTATACAAAGTCCTACAGATCTGATTCCGACTGAAATATAAAACATAGATTGGAAAGGATGGCAGGATTGGCAGACTTCTTATGTGGAGGAAAGAGGTGATCTTATGAAAATGCAGAAAGAGTTTTGGATCTTAGGTATCAGTTTTTTTGTTTTGCTGGTTATTACTGTTGTGAGGCAGAGAGACCAGCTTTTCCTGGCTGCTTTAAGCAAGGCGGATCCTCCTGTTACAGTTGTGATCGATGCCGGACACGGAGGAAGTGACCCCGGTAAGATCGGTGTACATGGGGAGGAGGAAAAAGACATCAATCTTAGTATCAGTCTGTTAGTGGAAAAGCTACTGAAAAAACAGCATATCAATGTTGTCATGACCAGAAACACAGATACAGATCTTTCCAATGCTTCGGATCAAAACAAGAAAAAATCTGATCTGATCCGGCGGCGGGAACTATTTGAACAGACTGATCCTGCTTTGGTTGTCAGTATTCATCAAAACAGCTATCCGGATTCTTCCATCTTCGGCGGACAGGTTTTTTATTATGAAGGATCAGAACAGGGCAAACAGCTTGCAGAGTGCCTGCAGCAGTCGATCGCTTCTCTTGATACCCGTAACAAACGACAGATCAAGGCAAACAGCACCTATTATGTTTTAAAATCTGCGGTCAGCCCGGTGGTGATCTGCGAATGTGGTTTTCTTTCTAACGAGGAGGAATGTTCCAATCTGAATGCGCCTGCATATCAGGAGAAAATGGCAAAAGCCATTGTTACCGGAATTCTTAATTATCTCTATCAGAACAAGTAGAATATGCCGCCTTTTACGGCGGCATGAAACACAAGGATAAACTTTCTTTTTTGTTTCATTATAAAGGAAAATATTTGTGGGTCATGTGAAACATCTCTCTCCTTTTACTGTGAAACGTAAAGATCATATAACATGTAATTGTGACTTTATCTATCACCTCCTATTTGTTTGTCCACGTTTTTCAAAGATGCCCGCAACGACGATCCTTCTTGTCATGACATCGTGTGATAATAATCATCGTGGCATCAGATTTTCACATTCTTACCGCTTCTTCCAAACCACAGTTACATATCTGTGCATGATCATTCTCCTCTCCAGAAGAATGTGTTTTCGGGTTGCTTAAATTTTCGTGAAAATCTGTTATCCTAACTTTACCAGTCCTTCTCTTTTCCGTCTAAAACTTATTCGTTGTCATTTCTTACTCCTCCCGGTTGTCAAATCGACTCTTCGACATAACATACGGTCGGATCTATTTGATCTTCGACATTTTTGATCTTCTGGCATGTCTCATTTTCCTTTCTTTCTCTTCTTCTGACCAAACCAGTTTTTTTATAAATCTGCAAAAAAAATACCGATTTTCTACAACAGTAAAAAATCGGTATCCTTAATCATTTTTTTAAGCGGATTATAAACCTGCCAAAGTCTGCAGTGCATTAGAGCGGATCACACACATATCATGCTCCTCATAATACGCCTGCGTCGCATAGGTGCAGCGTTTTCTTATTCCATACTCGGAAATGCGGTTGAGCACCTTGGTAAAATTCTCCGGTTTCTCGCCGCCACTGCTCAAGATCAGCGTATATTCCCCGCCAACCATGTCTTTGTAAAGTGTATTGTCTCCGTGGTACTCACCTTGCAGATAGGAGGCGACCAGACACACATCATCCAACTGGGAAAATGTATAGATCGCTGTATGAACCTTCGGTTTCTCCTCTGCTTCTACACGCTTGGTTCCGTCTTTTTCCACCTTCTCAATGGATTCATTGAGTGGAATAAATGTATCATCGGCTGCTTCCTGTGCTGCCTGTGAGATACCCTCCATCGCAGATTTCACGGCATCCTTTACCGCATGATAAAGCCCCTCTGCGGAATCCTCGTCAAAGTCCTGTTCTTCATCGTACTCATCAGAATCTTCCTCTTTCCCCTGTGTAAATCGTGAAAATCTGGTATCCAGCTCCTCCGGATCTGATACCTTCGTCACAAATAACACGATACAGTCCTGGCTCACCGGAACCGCCTCGATCATAAGGGGAATGTCCTCTGCTTCAAATCCAACCTCTTCCTCTGCCTGAATCATCAGATCGCGGAAAAATGCTCTGGCTTTTTCCGAACCATAAGCAAACTCCGTAAGCATGATGTCACGGCTATCCAAATCATCGCGGTTCAATGTGCATTTTATCTTATTTTCACTTAATTTCTCTATCTTCATGACACATCATCCCTTCACTTTCTAGAATAGCTCTGATAGAAGATTATGCGTTTGCGTTTTCGTTCTCCAAAAACTTGTTGAGATCTTCTACCAGAATGTCTGCATCCATTCCGTGTACTGCAGCAGCTTCCTCCAAAGACTCTCCCTGAGAAGCCGGGCACCCGATACATCCCATGCCGGAAGCCATAAGAATTGCTGCATTACCCGGATGAATTGCTAAAATATCTGAAATAATCATATCCTTCGTGATCTTAACCATAGTATATGTTCCTCCTTCAATAAATGGAATATAATTTTTGATCATTCTTAGTCACACTATTATAATACGCACCTATCATAATTTCAAGCATAATAAATGTGAAAAAAGTACGAAATGGCAATGACAACTTCAACCATTTTTGCTATAATATAAGGTAGTTTTAAGGACATGCATAACAAGTGTGGCTATCCTTTCCAGAATTTACCGCAATACCTTATATTTCAAGGGATTGTACCAAATAAAGTACAAGAAATTTGGGAAAATCAGATTGACGTGTATACAGTATTCAACTATAATTCTGGTATAGTCAAAAGACGTTATTTATGTCTTTATACAAAAAAATTAAATAATTTACAAGGAGGAATTTTTAAAATGAAAATGAATTCAGATGCGTGGAACGGTTTTGAAGCCGGTCAGTGGATGCGTGACATCAACACAAGAGATTTCATTCAGCACAACTACACTCCATATGAGGGTGACGACTCATTCTTACAGGGACCTACTCAGAACACAAAAGATTTATGGCAGATGGTTTTAGATCTTTCTAAGAAAGAAAGAGAAGCCGGCGGTGTATTAGATATGGATACCAAAGTAGTTTCTACTTTGACTTCTCATGGTCCTGGATATCTTGACAAGTCCAAAGAGACGATCGTTGGATTCCAGACTGACAAACCTTTCAAGAGAGGTATGAACATCTACGGTGGTGTTCGTATGGCAGTTAAGGCTTGCGAGGACAATGGTTACACTGTAGATCCTGAGATCGTTGAGTTCTTCACAACTCACAGAAAGACACACAATGCTGGTGTATTTGATGTTTACGATCCAGAGATCAGAAGATGCCGTTCTAATCACATCATCACTGGTCTTCCAGATGCATACGGACGTGGACGTATCATTGGTGACTACCGTCGTGTAGCCTTATACGGAACTGATTACCTGATCGAAGACAAGAAAGCTCAGAAAGAGTCTTTCGGTACTGTTTATACAGACGATGTAATCCGTGGTAAAGAAGAGATCTCTGAGCAGATCCGTGCTTTACAGGAGTTAACAAAGATGGCTGCTTCTTACGGCTTTGATATTTCAAAACCTGCTAAAAACGTACAGGAAGCTATCCAGTTCTTATACTTCGGTTACTTAGGTGCTGTTAAAGAGCAGAACGGTGCTGCTATGTCTCTGGGACGTACTGCTACATTCTTAGATGTTTACGCTGAGCGTGACTTAAAGAACGGTACTTTCACAGAGGAGCAGATCCAGGAATTCATCGATCACTTCATCATGAAGTTACGTTGCGTAAAATTCGCTCGTACTCCTGAGTACAACTCAATCTTCGCTGGTGATCCGGTTTGGGTAACTGAGTCATTAGGTGGTATGGGTGTTGACGGACGTACCTTAGTTTCTAAGATGAGCTTCCGTTACTTAAATACTCTGAACAACTTAGGTGCAGCTCCAGAGCCAAACTTAACTGTACTTTGGTCTAACCGTCTTCCAGAAGGATGGAAGAAGTTCTGTGCTAAGATGTCTATCAAGTCATCTTCTATCCAGTACGAGAACGATGAGTTAATGAGACCTGTTCATGGTGATGACTACGGTATCGCTTGTTGTGTATCTTCTATGAGAATCGGTAAGGATATGCAGTTCTTCGGAGCTCGTGCAAACCTTGCTAAGTGTCTGTTATACGCAATCAACGGTGGTGTCGATGAGTTAACAAAGGTTCAGGTAGGACCTGCTTACCGTCCAATCACTTCTGAGTACTTAGACTACGATGAGGTTATTGACAAGTATAAGACAATGATCAAGTGGTTAGCTGGTGTTTATGTAAGCGCATTGAACATCATCCACTACATGCATGACAAGTATGCATACGAGAGAATTCAGATGGCTTTACATGACAGAGATGTAAAGAGATACTTCGCAACCGGTATTGCTGGACTTTCTTGTGTAGCTGATTCTTTATCTGCTATCAAGTACGCAAAGGTTAAAGCAATCCGTGATGAGGATGGTATCGTTACTTCTTACGAAGTAGAGGGAGATTTCCCTAAATATGGTAACAATGATGATCGTGTAGACAGCATTGCTGTAGAGTTAGTTACATTCTTCATGAACGAGTTAAGATCTCATCATGTATATCGTAACGGTGTACCTTCAATGTCTGTATTAACAATCACATCTAACGTAACTTATGGTAAGAACACTGGTGATACTCCATGTGGACGTAAGCATGGACAGCCTTTAGCTCCAGGTGCTAACCCAATGCACGGAAGAGATTCTCATGGTGCAATTGCATCCTTATCTTCTGTTGCTAAGCTTCCTTACAAGGATGCACAGGATGGTATTTCTAATACATTTACCATCGTTCCAAACGCACTTGGTAAAGATACTGTGATCGCTGGCGATTTATAGGAAGTGAGAAATCATGTCTGATACAACCAATCAACAGATTAACGATGTTGTTGCAATGTTAGACGGATTTATGGCACGAGGAGGCGGTCATATGAATGTAGAGTTTGATGATCCCTCCTCTACAGTAAAAGAAGTGGAAGAGCTTGGCTGCATTGATTGTGCCAAGAATCTCGCTTGTTCTGTTCCAACCTTAATGGAAGGAGTAGACGATCTTCATACAGAGGAACAACAATAATAAAACTAACAGGAGGTATTTAAGATGGAAGCAACTGCTAATCAGATCGATAACTTAGTAAATATGTTAGATGGTTACACCGAGAAAGGTGGATATCATCTTAACGTTAACGTATTAAACAGAGACACATTATTAGATGCTCAGAAGCATCCTGAGAACTATCCTCAGTTAACAATCCGTGTATCTGGATACGCTGTTAACTTCATCAAGTTAACAAAGGAGCAGCAGGATGACGTTATCTCTCGTACATTCCACGAGTCTATGTAATCCCTGCCAAAAGAATAAAAATCAGCGGAAGAAGCAAGCTCTTCTTCCGCTTTTTTAATAAACCGATACGTGAGAAAAGACTTTTTTTCAGGTATGAGTTTATTAAAATTACTTCATACTTACTATAAGATATTATATAAGGAGGACTTACTATGAAAGGATATGTTCATTCAATCGAAACCTTTGGAACGGTAGATGGACCAGGAACACGTTACGTCGTATTTGTACAGGGTTGTCCTATGCGCTGCAAATATTGCCATAATCCGGACACCTGGACCCCAAACGTCGGCAATCAGATGGATACCGATGAAATTATAAAAGACTATGAAGGATACAAAGAATTTTATAAAAATGGCGGCATGACTGTAACAGGCGGGGAACCACTGCTGCAGATTGACTTCTTAACAGAGTTATTTGAAAAGGCAAAAGCACATGGCATACACACCGCACTGGATACATCTGGCATTATTTACAATGAAAAAAATGAAGCACTGATGAAGAAATTTGATCGCCTGATCCAGTCTGTTGATCTGGTATTGCTTGATATTAAACACATTGATCCAGAGAAACACAAAGAGCTTACCAGCCAGCCAAACGACCAGATTCTGGCATTTGCAAGATATCTGGACCGTAACAACATTCCAGTTTGGATCCGTCACGTTGTTGTACCGGGAATTACTGATAACGAAGAGTATCTGACTAAATTAGGAGAGTTTCTCGGCACGTTAAATAACATAAAAGCATTGGATATCCTTCCATATCATACGATGGGTGTTGTCAAATATGAAAATCTGGGTATCGACTATCCATTAAAAGGTGTTCCTGCCCTTACAAAAGAACAGGGACATGCAGCAAGAGAAATTGTCCGTGCAGCATACCACAAAGTAAAAGATGAGCAATAATTTCTTATTGACATTTTTTCTCTGATTTACCAGCGTTTTTGTCGTAAAAAAGCTTGCTATTACTGGGTTTTTGGAGTACAATTAGATTGTTAAATGACTAACGATGTTGGTCAGGCATAGGAAGTAATATAAAAGGAGGTAATTACCATGGCATACGTAATTAACGATGGTTGTGTATCTTGCGGAGCTTGTGCAGGTGCTTGTCCTGTAGGAGCTATTTCTGAGGGAGATGGCAAGTTCGAAATTGATGCAGATAGCTGCATTTCTTGTGGAGCTTGTGCAGGTACTTGTCCTACAGGTGTCATTTCTGAAGAGTAATCACACAGAAAGCAAGATTTTTAAGAAGGTTATACACATTTATGTGCATAGATGTGTATAACCTTTTTTTCTGTGCTGTAGCAAACATGAAAAAAGCATCGATCCTTTCCCGGATAAATGCTTTTTTCTATACTTTCATTTTTAAAGAAGTTTCTTATTTTTACAGATCTTCCATCCAATAATCCTTATTCGGATCAATCACTTCATCTGTCAATTCAAACTTGATATTCTTAAGCTTTACTCCATTTTTTGCTACATAAAGCCGCATCACTCTGAAACGCTCCAGACAATAAATCTTCTTTGTAATAGAAACATCCTCTCCGCCTGTTCCATTAAACGTAAAGGAAGTGATCGGTGTACCGAGAATAAAGAGCGTACATGGAATCTGTGCCAGCTCAGAAAGCTCCGAGCTTCCGGTCAGTGTCACATGATAAGAACCAAAGGTCTGCACATCAAAAGCAAGAATATAATTGGTACCTGCTTTAGACTCCTTGTCAGTTAGATCAATGCTAATGTTTTTATCCAATGTAATAAACTCTACATTC
>JBNMLP010000024.1:0-37767 GCA_050874905.1 Lachnospiraceae bacterium | reverse complement strand
TACACTGTACTGCACATAACCCATTGCCGGCAGATCATCTGCCTTGATCGCGATCGTTGCTTCTAATACCTGCTCCGGTACATAGAATTTTCTGGATGGATCTAATTTGATCGTCTGGGACAATACATAATCCGTCAGATCGCGGGAATCGATCATCGTATATGGCACGTTCTCTCCCTTTTCGTTGGTGATCGCAAATCCACCGCCCGGTACATAGGTCTTTACTAAGACAACCTCATCACGGTTCTTTGGAAGCGTGTTGATCAGAGTAAAGGTCATCAAAGCATCCGTCTTAATGCTGGTTGCGATCAGGCGGGAATGTAATTCTACTAAGTTGGTAGCAATGTCACGCGCCTGTTTGTATCTCATATAAACATCTTCATTTGCCGTATCGGAAATGCAGGAACCAATAGAATCATGAGCCGCATTTTCAAATAACAGCTTCCATATCTCTGCCACTGCCTCTTTTGGATATTCATTTCCCATTTCATAAGAGATGGTCAAAAGCGGCTCCATTACATTTGTCACGTAATTCTGGATCTTCGTGTTCATTACTTTTAAGTCGGAACGGGAAGAGAAAATGGATTTGTGGATACGCATGTGCTTTGCGATCACAAGTTCTCCGGATACCTCTTCTAATTCCGGATTCTCACTCTTTACATCACGGATATAATCCTCGACGCAACTGATCACATATTCATTGTCCGGATCTTCTTCGTTGCGCTCGCGGATCAGTTCCGGAAGATTGGTACGAACCGGTGCCTGGTCAAATCCATTTGGGAAATAGATATGACGGGTGGCACTTCTTCCTCCAGCTTTTTCAAAACATTCCTTCTGCCAGAATTCTTCTGACTGTGGCTCCTGCTCTGGAATATTTCCACCAATATAATAGCCAAATGGGATCTGTGTGGTAAATACCACACTTCCATCATCACCACGCCAATTGTAATCGGTATGCTCTACCATATCATCGCTGACACCGCGCCAGAACAGGGTATCTTCAATGCCAAACTCACGGTAGATCTGTGGCATGTTGCCGGACTGTCCAAAGGAATCCGGTACATAACCAACATTCATGTAGCCGCCCAGTGACTCACAACGTTTCATACCATAATACATGTTACGCACAATGCTCTCGCCGGAAATGACGAGCTGATCGGTCTGGGTATACCATGGTCCGATCACCAGTCTTTTGGCTTTTACGAGCTTTTCAATGCGCTCTTTGTCCTGTGGCATCCATTTTAGATAGTCATCTAATAAAGATCCCTGTGCATCTACCATAAAATATTTAAACTCTTCGTTGTTTTCCAGTGTATCGATCACATCCCGTAAATCTTTCATTAAATATACCTTTGATCTGGATGTGGTAAAGTACCATTCCCGATCCCAGTGAGAATGTGGTACAACGTGAATCTTGCGTTTCATTTGTCTGCCTCCTTTTTTAACAAAAGCGGTCTGCACCCCTACTATGTGAAAGAAATACAAACCGCTTTTGACCAACTTTACTCTATACTATATTTTTAATCTTATAAATCCTCGAATGAGATCTCGATGTCGTCTACATCTACATCAGAGCTTGTTGCATCTGTCTTCTCGTTGAAGTCTACTGCGAAGCTTGCTGCTACTGCGATGAATAATGCACCAACGATAATACCTACTAAGTAAGCCCATCCGTGAGTGACAGATACGAATCCGTAGATACCACCAACTGGAGGAATGTCACCCTTTGCTCCAAGGATAGAAGCAAGACCTGCACCAAGTGCACCACCGATCATGTTGATTGGGATCAATACCTGAGGTTTTACCAGTGTGAAAGGAATCGCACCCTCTGTGATACCGATGAATCCCATTACCCAGTTACCTTTACCAGTCTCACGGAACTCTGGGGAGAAACGGTTCTTTCTGATTACAGTTGCGATAGCGTATGCTAAAGGTGGGATACAGATTGCACAGTTGATGAATACGTTTGGCTGATAAATTCCTTCTGCTAATAATACGTTACCTGCCATCCATGCAGACTTGTTGATCGGACCACCCATATCAGATGCGATCATAGCACCTAAGATCAGAGCCATGATAAGCTGCGAAGATGAACTAGAGCACATGCTGCTGATCCAGTTTACAAGCCATGTATTGATTGCTGCAAGTGGAGTTGCCAAAACAACACCCATAATGACGGCTACAACACCGGTTGCTAAGAACGGGCAGATAACCAGTGGCATCATGGTAGACATAGACTCTGGTAAATGAATGTGGTTCTTTGCCCATTTTACTGTGTAACCAGCGATGAATGCTGCGATTACAGCACCTAAGAAACCAGCGTATGTGCTGGATGCCAATGCACCACCGATCAAACCAGCACCGATCGCAGGTTTGTCTGCAATACTATATGCAATAAATCCGGCTAATACTGTATTGATCAACCCAATACCTGTCCAACCTACATTTTCAATTAACTTCATAATGTGCCAGATTCCGGTTCCATCTGCGTATGGATCTAAGGATGTGATACCGAAACATAATGCGATCAACTTAGGAATCGCTACAACTAATGATGCTCCAATGATCAATGGAAGCATGTAACCGATACCGGTCATTAAGTGGCCTTTCGCCTCTTTTAAAAATTTCTTCATGTTACTCTCTCCTTTTTTATCTCTTTTGTATAATTTATTAAAACTGTGCCTATGCGTTCTTCTTTGCTTCTACCGCAGCAACACATTTTTTAATAACAGCCTCAGGTGCCTTGATACAAATGTTGATGTCAACGCGTACTACCGGTTTACCCTCAAAACGATCCATACCGGTAATCTTCTGATCAGATGCAATGATCACAAGCTCAGCAGCTTTTGCTTCTTCTGCAGTGATGGTATTTACCTGTCCCATGCTGCCCTGCTGCTCCATCTTGATCTCATGTCCTAATTCTTTTCCTGCCTTCTCTAATGCCTTTGCAGCCATTGGTGTATGTGCAAGTCCTGCCGGGCAAGCGGAAATTCCTACAATTTTCATAATTAGTCCTCCTTCATCTTTGTTAAAATGTACTCTACTAACTGCTTCTTATCTTTGGTTTCTTTGACTTTCACTTTGAAGTCGTCGTCCAGTAAGCTGGTTGCCAGCTTGGAGATCATCATCAAATGATCATTTCCGGCATTCGCCGTAGGTACTACCAACGCAAATAAGTAGTTGACCGGCTGGTCGTCCATCGTTCCCCACTCGATGTCATTCTTTGTGGAAAGGAATAAGATCGCTACATCCTTTGCATGCTCTGATTTCGCATGTGGAATGGCAAATCCATCCTGTAACCCGGTTGAGAACTCTTCCTCACGCTTCATGAAGTCTTCGTATAACCCCTTCTGGTTATCTGTCAGACCAAGCTCCTTTGCTTTCTCACTTAAAAAGGAAAGGGCTTCTTCTTTTGTGTGAACATCGGAATCAAAAAAGATATAATCTTCTTTTAACAATGTCTGCACCTCCTTTTATTTTTTTATCTTTTGTGTTTTCTTTCTTTGTTGTTCGTCATGCTGATGTTGTTCTTTGGTACTTCAACATTTTTTTCTCTTTCGTGTTTTCGTTTTTTCTCTTTTGTCTGCTTTGTCTTTTGTAATGTTTTTTCTTTTGTTTTTTTAGATGTTATCTTTTGTATTTTTTGTTTTTCTTTTGTGCGTTGGTTTGTTCTCTTTTGTATGTATTTACTATAAACCTATTTCCATTTCATTTCAATTGATGCAATTTCCACATAAAAGTGGAAATGGCAATCGACCTTCTAATACAATTTTCCACTTTTTTGTGGAAAAAAAGTGTGGTAAAATGTACTAAGTGAATATTTTTTAGAAAAACAGAGGATAGAGAGAAAGGAGGTACCCTTGTGTTTGCACATCATCGGTTAGAAGAAATCTTTCATTATATACATACGAATGAATACACTTCCGCCACCCGTCTGGCAAAGCATTTACATGTAACAGAGCGCACGATACGAAACGATATTGCCGAGATCAACGCTTCGCTTTCCGGCTGCGGTGCAGTGATCAACCTGAAGCGGAAGTACGGCTACTATGTAGAGATCACAGATGCCGATGCGTTCCACGCATTTTTGTCCACACTTGCGGAGGAACAGTCGGATATGTTGGATCTGGATTCTTCCAAAGATCGGATTCGTTTTATTTTAAATCTTTTACTGCATCAGGATGACTATGTTGCCTTAGAAGACATTATGGAGCAGGTGTGCATTTCCAAAAACACCCTGAACAATTATATTAAATCGATCAAGCAGCTCATCGCTCCTTATGATCTCGAATATATCGCCAAAGCAAGCTCCGGCATCCGTCTGATCGGTTCGGAAGATGCAAAGAGAAAATGCATCATCGATCACGTATTGTCAAGCAACTTTGAAACGTATATTACCGGATTCACAAAGGAAGAGAAGCGGATTTTTGCAGGGGTTGATCTTGACTATCTGAGAGAACTCACCCTCACAATGGTACATGACCACTTTTCTTCCACCAGCGACTTCAATAGCAAAAACCTGATGATCCATCTTGCACTGATGGTACAAAGAGTACAGGAGGGACATTATATCACAATGGCGGATATTCCGATGGATGAAGGTATCTATGAGATCGTACAGGAATTAAGCCACAAGATGGAAGATCATTTTGATATTACCTTATCAAAGGGAGAAAAAAATTACTTATATCTTCATCTGATCGCCAACACAAACACGATCGTAGAAGACATCGAGGACGATACCCTGCACCAGCAGATCGAACAGATGCTGACGATCATTTATGAATCTTATTACTTTGATCTGAGGGAAGATGCGATATTAAAAGATGATCTGTTCCGTCATCTGAAATCTGTCTTTGTTGGAAAAACTTATGCGCTTAATAACCGCAATCCACTGCTGGAAACAATCAAAAAGAACTATCCGCTTGCATATGAGATTTCCTTTATCGCAAGCAGTCAGGTATTTGCAAAAGAACCTTTTGTACTGACAGAAGCAGATGTGGGATACATTTCCCTTCATATTGGTGCGGCGATCGAA
Organism: Lachnospiraceae bacterium; assembly: GCA_050874905.1. Lineage (GTDB taxonomy): Bacteria > Bacillota > Clostridia > Lachnospirales > Lachnospiraceae > NC2004. The sequence continues at coordinate 32,729 of JBNMLP010000024.1, read as the reverse complement.
CGGTATTTTGCCAGAAGCAACGAAAAAAAGAAGGTGATCTTGATCTGTGGCAGCGGACTCGCCACTACACGGATGTTAGAAACAAGACTGAGTCTATATTTCCCGGATAAAATTACGATTGCCCGCTCTGTTTCTTATCTTACCTTTACAAAAATGACAGAGGAAGAACTGCGTGACGTGGATTTTGCTATCTCCACAATTGCACTGCAAAGCGACCGTATTCCGGTGATCGTAGTCAACTTTGCACTGCACAACGAAGATATCGAAGCGATCAGCAAGCATCTGTCCCAGACGGACAGCATCCAGCTGCGACGGATCGAGCACTTTTTTGATCCTTCCCTCTTCTTCCACTTTGATCGTTGCGACAGCAAGGAAGAACTGATCAAAACACTCTATGACGCACTATATGAACAGGGCATTGTCACAGAGGACTTTCTTCCATCCGTGTTAAAACGCGAAACGCTTGGGCAGACAAACATGAATGACGTATTTGCCATGCCGCATCCAATGGAACTTTGCGCCAGCGAAACAAAGGTTGCCGTTGCGATCTTAAATAAACCACTTGCATGGAATGACTCCGATAATATACAGATTGTCTTTTTGCTGGCGATCAAACAGGGAGTGCAAAAAGATATGGAGCATCTTTACGATGTATTTATCAACATTGTAAATGATACAAAGCTACAGCAACGGATTTTGAAAGCGGAGAGCTTTTTCCAGTTTATGCAGGCGTTAAGTGAATATAAGTAATAGAAAAATAAAAGTAAGTCCCCTTCCACAGAATCCATATTTTTCAGGCACGCTTTTGCTTCGTTGCACAACGTAGCGGTGCAAATAAGCCTGAAAAATTATTAGATTCTGTGGAAGGGGACATTTACTTTATTGACGATATAAAAGAAACTTAATGGAATAAATTACTGTCAAAGAAGATCTGTTCTATCATAACGTCAGTTCAGTTGCCAGGTATTCTTTAGAAGTGGATGATTCCTCTTGCAACCAGTTCCTGCAGGATACACATACCGAAGCACAGTATAAAGCAGGCAATAGTTGGGGCATATACGATCTGCGGTTTCTCATAGGTATCCCGCTGATCTTTTGTATTTTTGGAAAACAGGAAACGGATGTAGTACCAGCGTTTATTCAGCTTGGCAATGCAGTAATACAATAATGCTGCCAGCACCAGTCCTACGGCTGCAATCGGAAGCAGAACTGCCATGGCTGCCAGTGCATCGGAAGGTGACATCTGCTGGCTTGCCGCCTGATTCAAGGCATCTTCATATCCCGGCACGCCCATCCGGCTCAAATAGTTCATCAGTTTTGTTAATCCATACGAAAGCACTACAGAATTGGCATTAAAACACATATGCAAAAGCATCGTTGCCACGATCGATCCCGTTGCTTCTAGGACTAGTCCCAGTACCAGTCCCAGTATGGTTGCATAGCAGAATTGATTGAAGTTCATGTGCATTGCCCCAAACATCAATGCAGACAAAAGAATTGCCCGTACCGGCCGTGCTCCACGAATAGAATGATAGATGGCTCCACGGAAAGTAACCTCTTCCACAAATCCCGGTAATACTGCTACAAACAAAAGCCCGATTCCTAGATTTCCACTTACAATATCCGAAACAGCATTCCCGATCGTTGGCGTAGTAAACAACATGGTAAATGCATTAACCAGCGAGATCACCGGCACAAGGCAGATTACCAAAAGAGGGATCAAAAAGGCCGAACCTAAATGAAACCGGCGGAATCTTATAAACTGAAACGGATTCACTTTCAAGATCAACATATAAATAATAGCAGGAACCAGGATCAGCAGTTGTGTCACCAGAAGGGACAGGATCTGATTGTTGATCCGGTTAAAAAAGCTGTTTCCAATAAATATCAGGATAATGGTGAGCAGAAACAAGCTTGCTCCACGCTCCTTCGTCCAAAATTTCTTTGTGTCTTCCATTGCATTTCCTCCTACTTTAGAAAATATGGAATCAAGGCGCACCTCAATTCCATATCTTTGCTTCACTTAACTATCATTCTATTGGAAAAACGTGTTTATTTTGTGTCTTTTTTCAGAAGTACATTGACCCACTGCTGTCCTTCTCTGCCATTTCTCACATCTTCTGTTAAGAAACAATCAAGCAGGGTAAAAGAAGTTTCCTTCTGGATCAATGTGGTCAACTCCTCTGCAGTATAATCCGCAAAGAAACGTTCATGTCGAAATCCTTCAAACTCTCCCTCTTTCACTGACACATAACACACTCCGCCCGGCTTTAATGCCTGGTAGATCCGTCGCAGCACTTCTCCCGCCTCTTTCTTGGCAATATGTAACAGAGAAGCACATGCCCAGATTCCATGAAAGACTTCATCAAAATCCATCTCTCTCATATCCATACAAAGTGGTTTCAGTCCGGTATAAATGTCCGCCAAAGCGCACATTTCCTTTGACGCATCAAGCAGCGTCACTTCCAGTTCCCGTTCCATCATGATCTTGGCATCACGACCGGAGCCACATCCTAAGTCCAGAACATTCCCTCCCGGTTTTACATACGCAAGAAATTTATCCAACGTAGGAATCATGTCAAGATTTACTGTGTTTTCAAAATAGACATTGGCATACTTATTATAATAATCCACCGAGTCCAACGAATAATCCCTCCTATTATTTATTCTGTTCGTTATTTTTTGATCGCAATTGCTTCAATCTCAATCAATACATCTTTTGGAAGTCTTGCTACCTCAACACAGGAACGTGCCGGGCAGTCCTTCTCAAAAAACTGTGCATAAATTTCATTTACTGCCGCAAAGTCATCCATATTCTTGATAAATACGACTGTTTTTACTACATGGTCACAATCGCTGCCACATGCCTCAAGCAATGCCTTTAAATTTCCGATTGCCTGTTTTGCCTGTACCTTGATGTCACCCTCCACCAGTGTGTTGGTCTTTGGATCGATTGGAATCATTCCGGATGTAAAGATCATATCTCCAGCTTCCATTGCCTGTGAGTATGGTCCGATTGCCTGTGGTGCCTGATCTGTTGAAAGTACTTTTTTATTCATGTTTTTTCTCTCCTTTATGCTTTTATATGTTATGGAACACATAGAAGAATCTGTACCAAACATTGCTGCATCTTCCTCATTATGTGTTATTTATACTGTTATTTCTTACGGATTGAAGTGTCTGTAATCTCAATCCTTCCCTGCTTTAACAAGCGGCCAACTGCCCGCTTAAAAGCAGCTTTTGACATCTGAAATTCCGCCTCGATCACGGATGGTTTTGCCTTATCGTTAAATGGCAGCTCTCCGTCGTAACTCTCGATGGCATCCATAATGTGGCTGGCATCGACATCCATCTGCATGTAAGCCTTTTCTCCAAGACTTAATTCCAGCTTGCCGTCTTCTAATACTTTGATCACTCTTGCCTTGATCTGCTGTCCTACCTTCAGCGGCTGGTGAAGCTCTTTTTTGGAAATACGGGCAGAATATTTTCCATCTACTGCCACATATGCACCGTGCTGCTCGCTGATCTCATATACGATCCCTTCTACATGATCTTCACTTTGATATGGAGCATCTGTAGACAAACGGTGGTAAAGCCGCATCGTAGCACATAAACGATGGGAACGATCCTCGTAAAGAGATACCAGATAAGAACGTCCGGCATGTACCCGGCAAGTCTGTTCCTTATACGGCAGAAACAGATCCTTCTCCAGTCCCCAGTCCATAAATGCACCGATCTTCGTAGTCTCCACGACATTGAGCACTGCACACTCTCCCAATGTAAGCTTCGGCTCATGCACCGTTGCGATCAGACGATCCTTAGAATCCCGGTAAATAAATACGGTAACCTGATCTCCCCGTCTGGCTCCCTTCGGCACCTGCTTTCTCGGAAGCAGTACACTGTCTGCATCGTGGTTTGTTCCTTCATTCAGATAGACTCCAAAATCGGTAGTCTTTACAATCGTTAATGTTTGTTTTTTTCCTATCTCTATCATACTATCTCCTGTTCCAACGCAGTGCTCCTATCGGCACTCACCGTTAGTATAGCATAGAATGAGAAAAAACTCATCCAAATATTTTTCCTATTTTTTTGAAAAAAGTACTTGCATTTTATTTTCTTATCATGTATAATCAATTTTGTTGTGAGCGTCACAGCAAACAACTTCATACTGATGGGCTATCGCCAAATGGTAAGGCACTGGACTCTGACTCCAGCATTTCCAGGTTCGAGCCCTGGTAGCCCAGGATAAAGCTAGTAAGCATTTGTTTACTAGCTTTTTTATTTATTCTAAAGTGTAATGATCTGATCACTTACCTCCTGCTCTTTCTGACAGCACAATGCCGCCACACCTTTGTCCACCTTTTTCAAATGACAGCAAAGTTCTGGTTCATCTTCTATCTGTCCGGTGGCAGGATCTACCCAGAAGGAGGTCAATGGTTTTCTCAATCCTTCTCCTGTATATTTCAAATATGCTTCCTTCATCGTCCATATTTTCTGGAATTCTGTTTTCCGCTGTTCCTCCGACACACCTTGCTCCATCAGATACGCCTGCTCCTGTGAATGAAAAAACCGTCTGGCAATCGCCTGTTCCTTTCTGGCATTGACTTCAATGTCCACTCCCACCGTACTGTCCGCAATCGCAATCGCTACATAGCTGCCGGAATGTGACAGATTAAAGCAAAGCTTAGGATAATCAGCCAGATAAGGCTTTCCATTATCCTGATAAGAAAAATGTAATGCAGAAACTTCCGTTTTCGTCTTTTGACCTATTGCAGCCTTAAGCTCTTTTTCCAACAGCCACGATGCGATCAGATGAGTATCATACGAAGCTGCTATTTTCATTTTTTCTACTTTTTCTCTACGGGAAACGCAAAGCAGCGACAACAGATGTTGTCGCTGTGCATTCGTCATATTCTTTTGATACGTCCCGATCTGATAGATATGAAACTGTACCATAATTAACCCTCTAATTCTGCTAAAACCTTCTTAAGAACCTCTACCTCTGTCTTCTTAGCATCATCAAAATAACCTTTGAAACGACTCTTGGCAGAAGTATCTCCGGAAATAGAAATACGGATCACTAAGTTTCTGGCTGCCAATACATTCTCTACAACCGTTGCATACGCATCCAAAAGTGCCTGATCTTTCTTTAATAGACCCTTCTCCATCAAATATTCCAGTCGACCCTGCATCAATACTTTATGGTCATACATCACATGCGTCGAACGGATATCAAAATCACCAGCTTCTACCTGTTTCTCCACCTGCTCTAATACGCTGTCATATACATCAATACCAAATACCGTATCATCAAAACGGTTACGCATCATACGGAAATGATCTTTGGTATCCTGGCACTCCAGATATTCATGCAATGTACGGATCACTAACGTTTTGTCCAGTTCATAGTAAGGAGTTTCATTGTTCTTCCAGATAACATAAAGTCCACGCGTTCCCTTATAATCATCCTTAAACATATGGTCATCCTTTGGTGCGATCACGTTATAACCACGCTCCACCTCTTCAAAGGTAACTGTCGTATGTGCATACTTCTCATTAAATGTGAAGTCACCTACGTTGAAAATCTTCTTCTCTTTATCATAACCATAGATGAAAAGCTCATGTGGGAACTTGTAATCCAGATCCACATCACACAAAATCTTCGCCTCATCAAATACACCGTACACATATCCGCCCATATCAATGGTCTTGATGATAAAGTCCAGCACATCTCCGTTACAATAGCTGTCGATCTGTCCCTTTGTCATCAAAGAAGTAATGATATATGGACATTCCTTCAAAGAGGAGCTTCCCGGCATGATATCAGTGAACAACATGTCATCTCCGGTAAAGATCTCCGTAATATGGTAGCAGCGAAGCTGTATGTAGTTACTGTAAACCCACTTTTTAAAGTTCTCGTCATCGCCTAAAATCGAAAACAGGGTTGCATGCCACTGCCATGATGTAATCTTCGGATACTCTACGGGTAATACTTTCTTGTCTGCCATAATCTGCACTCCTCCTACTATTGATTTACTTTGTTCTCGATGGTGTCAATAACATCACCAAAACTATTGTACTTATTCAATGCCAGCTCTCTGTCATCAAAGGAAACGTCAAACTTCTCCTCTGCTGCTACGATCAACTGAATCAACTGAATGGAATTTATATCATATTCTTCCACAAAATCCGCAGTCACATCTACCTTCTCAGGATCAATATTTGGCAAATTCTCATCAATGACTTCCATCAGCTTGCTCTTAATCTCTTCTTTCTGCATACCGCACCTCCATCTTCAATGATCTAATACTATAATTTTAATATGATTTGTTGTGAAATACAATAGAAAAATGTGAATTTGTTGTGCATTTTTGGTCAAAACGTCCAAAGGAATCAGACATCCTGCTCAATAAAATCTAAAATAGCTTCAGCCTGATCCAACACTTCATAAAGTTGACCCTCATGCACGCGTACGAATTTCTGATCGATCGACAGCTGCATAAACTCTTCCAGTTTGTCATAATAACCATTCACATTATAAAGCACAACCGGCTGACTCATTTGCCCCAGTCCTTTGTATACGATTGTCTCGAAAAACTCATCAAATGTTCCGATACCTCCCGGAAGGATCACAAATGCATCTGCATTGATCCGGAATAAATCCTTTCTTTCTCCCATGGTTTCCGTATAGATATAATCATCACACTCTTCGTAAATATCGCCTTCCTCATCATAAAAACGTGGTACGATACCAAGAATCTCTCCACCTGCTTTTTTCACTCCACGTGCCGTGGCTCCCATCAGCCCACGACTGCTGCCGCCAAAAACCAGTCCATGCCCTCTCTTGGCAAGCAGTTCTCCCAGTTTCTCACACGCCTCTAAATATACAGAATCCAAATTCTTGCTTGCCGAACCATAAATACAAATATTCATACAAGTAAAACTCCTTTCCTCTTTATGGAAAACAAGCACCCCATCATGAGGTGCTCATCGTCCCGTATGCCATTATCATTTTTAACGTTTTTTCTTTGGTTTTACCGGTTCTACCGGCTTTGGTTTGTCCGTGCGGCCAAAGAAGTCTTTGGAGTTCTTCCATTCCTTCATTGCCGCTTTGTACTTCTCCATGTCAATCTTATACTGTTCCATCGGATCTAACTCACTCTCAACGCTCTGTGCCGCTTCCTGTGGTTCCTCCTTAGGTTCCTTACCAGGGACTGCAAAATAAATGTTATCCGCCTCTTCAAAACGAACCAGCACCTTCTCACGGATCATCACATTCATCAACTTCGTAATGCCCATACGACCTAAGTCAACCAGCTGTGGTACTGCCTGCAGCTCGCTCAATGTCATACGGTCATGCTTTAACATCTCATTATAGATCACCTGCTGCTGCTGTCCTTCTTCAGAATCATCAAACTGTGGTGCAGCATCAGCATCCGTCGCCGGCTCTGCTGTCTCCTCCACCGGTGCCGCCGCCTGTGTTGCTGCGACCTCTTCCTCCACCGGCTTCACCATCTCTGCTACATGAACAGAATCCTGCGCCTGTCCAGATGCTGCCTGCATCTGTGCACGTTTCGCAGCTTCCTTTGCTGCATCAGCACGATCTTCTGCTTCCAGTCTGGCTGCATCTAACGCAAGTTCTTCTTCTGTTGCCTCTGCCGCAAAATTCGTACGGATAGAAGAAATGATCGTCTTCGCCAGCTCTTTGGCATTGTCATATGCACCATTAAAAACAACATCCATCATAACCGCTTTCTTGTCCGTCATGACGATCATTGCATGGTAGGTCTTGTAATCAGACTCTGCTTCATTGGAATAATATACAATATGTCTCCCACCTTCATGTTCAAAAGAAAAATCAAATCCATCCTGTCCAAGATTACGTTCAATACGTTTACGGATCTCAGATGTGATCGGATCTTTTGCAATCGTGGAAACCGTGATAAAACAATCACTGTTTATGTAGTCGGTAGAATACTTGCTATAAAGCACTTCTCCCGGTCTGCCGCTTCTGCTCTTCCAGTCCTCTACCTTAAATCCTGCCGGAGCCTTGATCGCAAAATTGCGTCCTTGTACAATTTCTAATTCTGTTATAAATTCTCCCATCGTAACACTCTCCTTAACCTATAACATACCCGCCTTATATCCCCCTGTTCTATTACCAGTTATAAAACGAGTCGCAAACAAAAGAATTCTACCTAATTATAACAGACAAACCCTTGTTTTTCAATGAAAAACCAACAAATTGCACAATTTTTTTGTATCAATAAGAAGCAAAGAAAAACTTGACAAATTTATTTCTCCTAGTATACACTAGATATAGTGTGCGTACACACTATGCGGATATGGCGGAATTGGCAGACGCGCCAGATTTAGGTTCTGGTGGGAGACCGTGCAGGTTCAAGTCCTGTTATCCGCATAAAGAAAACCCCTTACAAGGTCACATCTTGTAAGGGGTTATTTTATGTCCGGCTTGCTTCTTATTTCGTTTTGCCTAGCCTTATTATAGCATATTCAATCAGAATGTCAAATATACACAATTTCACATTTTAGCAACCATAACCAACAACTGGAGTTCTTCTATTTCACCGCATCGGAAATTTTCTGCAATACATCTCCGTTTGATGCCGTGATCGTATCTGCCTCTGTGTCATAAGTATATTCTTTCTTATCATCCACATCTTTATAGTAAAGAGTCAGCTTGTCGCCATCTAATTCCCAGGTTCCCTCTGCGGACATCTGTCCCATATGCAGTGTCACCTTGCTGCCATCAAACATCATATACGTTAAGTTATCCCCTACCGCATACGTTCCTTTTGGTCCTTCCTGCTTTCCGCATCCAGCCATTGCAAATACAAATACCAACAGCATTGCTACTACCATCATTGTCTTGCGTACCGTCTTTTTCATGTTTTTACCCTTCTTTTCTATTCTATTATTGCTTTCCCTTATCTGAAAACATCTTCTCTCCATAGGTGTTTCGTCCACCCTCTTTTGCCTCATAAAGCGCATCATCCGCACATGCCAAAAATGCGTTAAAATCATGGATTCCCGGCACATACCATGCAATTCCCATCGACATACCGATGGACTTTTTTGTTCCATCCGGGAAGTCAATCGGTTCGGCTTTCAGCATTTCATAAAAACGCTGTGCCAGCTTCCGAATCTCATCTTTGCTGGAATGTCCATACGTCAAAAGATAAAATTCATCTCCGGAGCGCCGGGCTACAATACAGTTTCTCTCATCAAACCGTTTGATAAAATCCGCCGCATGCTTCAAATAGGTATCACCGAATGCATGACCATAATTGTCATTGATCCCTTTGAATTTATCAAGGTCGATCATGATCATTGCACCTTCTGAAAGCCGCCCCTTTAACAACAATGCCGTTACGTCGCGTTCAAACGACCGGCGGTTTCTGATCTTCGTCAACGCATCATAATCCCGCTCTCGGATGATCGCCTGCTTTTGCCTGATCTCCTCCGTCGCATCTGCAACCATTCCAAATGTGGAATCTGCATCCTTTACCACATTGATCCGGACATACCGTGGCTTCTCCGGTGTTCCAAACTGATAAATATCAGTCTCACCCTTGATCGGACTTTTGATGATCCATGCCAGCCGCGTCCGGAACAGATCCTTATCATGCACCATTGGTCCCAGTTCATCGGAAGGGATCGACAACAACTGCCCGATCCGGTCTGTCGTCATGACCCGTTTGGAGTCGTCGTTATACTCAAACACAGCAAATTGTGCGTCCATCATATCAAATACCCGGCTCAACATTCCGCTTGTACGGGAAATGTTACGCACCATCGTATTGATTCCATGACTCAGTGCCACAAATTCTTCATTGCCCTTTACACAGGATACTACGTTTAGATTACCGGCTGCGATATTGTCCATATCCTTGATCAACTGTTTTAATCCACTGATCATCTGACGGTTGATCATATGATCTACCATAAGAAAGATCACAACCAATGCTACCGCCAAAAACAGGACACTATACCGCCATGCAACTACGATCTCATCCTTTACATCAAGCAACTGCAACGCCACCATGATCGCAATAGATATTGCCATGATCACAAGCAATACCGAAAGCATGCTGCGTCTGATCTTTTTTTGCATATGACACCTCCCATATTATCATCCCACTCATTTTTATCATACCATATGTCGTGGAGATTTTAAAGGGAAATGTTTTTCGGCCAAAACATAAAAAGACCTACAGCATTCACTGTAGATCTTTTCGTGAGGCATCGGGGATTCGAACCCCGGACAACTTGATTAAAAGTCAAGTGCTCTACCGACTGAGCTAATACCCCATATTCAGTTACCAGGAACGGCTTCGGTCGTTCTCTGAGACCTGGGCCAGCTGGATTCGAACCAGCGAGTGCAGGAGTCAAAGTCCTGTGCCTTACCGCTTGGCGATGACCCATTATCTGGGTTAAGGTGGATAATGGGATTCGAACCCATGACCTCCAGAGCCACAATCTGGCGCGCTGACCAACTGTGCTATACCCACCATAGAGCGTTCCGGAAGGGATTCGAACCCCCGACCCACGGCTTAGAAGGCCGTTGCTCTATCCAACTGAGCTACCGAAACCCATAATTAGCATAATGAAAGCGGGTGAAGGGAATCGAACCCTCGTGTTCAGCTTGGAAGGCTGACGTTCTACCATTGAACCACACCCGCAAGGTAATACAACTATTCAGTTGAGTCGGGGTGACAGGATTCGAACCTGCGACCTCCTGATCCCAAATCAGGCGCTCTAGCCAAGCTGAGCCACACCCCGTCGTCCTCAGGAAGTTTTGTCGTTCCCCGTGACACAAGTAGTATTATAGGGCAGGGCTTTCAAAATGTCAACACTTTTTTTAACTTTTTTTTGAAAACCCTGCAAACCCTTATAAAACCTGGTCAAATGGCGATCGTAATTACTTTACATCATCGTCATCATCATAAATATCATCATCAAAATCGTCATCGAAATCATCTTCAAAGTCATCGAGATAATCCGGAGTCATGTACGAATATACCGCATATGCAATCGCTGCTACGGCTGCAATCGCTCCAATGATCGCCAATACCCAGACAACCTTCTTGGATGCTCTTTCGTCCTCGTCCTTCTTAATCATCTTGACTACACTTGCTAAATCATCAAAATTCTTCATACTTATCCACCCTTTCTATCGTATGGTTACCGGCAAATCGCAATCTACCCGTATCATTTATTTAGTATAACACAAAGCAAACTATTTTACTATATTTAATCTTCTTTTTTCAGTTTTGCAAAAGAGGCAAACATCCGCTTCACGCCACAACGTTCAAAATCCACTGCCACCTCATAATCTTTTCCCGCAGAAAGGATTTCTGTCACTACCCCGCTGCCAAATTTGATATGGCGCACATGGTCACCTACCTCATAGGAAAGTGCGGCTGCATTTGTCCCAAAGGATGGTTTGTCAAAGATCGTATCCGGATCTTTGGCGGCGGCTGTTTTTAACTGATAGGAATGTGTCATCGCAGGACGCGGTGCCGGCTTGTGAAATACTGCATCCACAGATGCCTGTCGTTTTTCTACAGATAAAAGAGTTGCCGGAATCTCTCTTATAAACCGGGAAACCGGATTATAGCTCACCTGTCCATTCATCATTCTGCGCTGTGCAGCACTTAAATACAGTCCTTTCTGTGCTCTTGTCATTCCCACGTAACAAAGTCTGCGCTCCTCCTCGATCTCTTCACTGTCATCAGCGGAAATACTCCGATACCCCGGAAATACACCATCTTCCATGCCTCCCATAAACACATATGGGAACTCCAGTCCTTTCGCACTGTGGATCGTCATAATGACCACGCGGTTATCATCCGCATCCAGATTATCAATATCTGCGATCAGGGCAACCTCTTCCAACAGACCAGATAACGTCGCATGCTCATGCTCCTGCATATATACCGCGATCTTATTTTTCAGCTCTCCTAAATTCTCCAAACGGTCTTTTGCTTCGTCCGTTCCTTCTGCGACCAAAAGATCTGCGTATCCTGTTTCTTCTAAGATCGTATCATAAAGTTCCACCAGATCGTCCTGCTCTGCCATTGTCCGGAAATGCTCCATCATCTCTCCAAATCGCTGGATCTTCGTCTTAGCTGCTTTGGAAAGCTCCGGCACATCCTCCACCATATCTACCGCATCCATAAACCCGATCCCGCGAAGTAAGGCATAGTTCTGGATCCGATCGATCGTCGTCTGGCCAATGCCGCGTTTCGGCACGTTAATGATCCGCTTTACTGCTTGATCGTCATTGGGATTCACCAGACATTTTAAATAAGAAAGAATATCTTTTACCTCCATACGGGCGTAAAAATTCACACCGCCTATGATCCGGTAAGGAATGTTACGAAACAGCAATTTTTCCTCGTATACGCGTGATTGCGCATTGGTGCGGTTTAATATCGCAATATCCCGGTAGTTCTCCCCACCCTCGATCAGACGATCGATCGCTTCTGCTACATGCTCCGCTTCTTTATAATTGTCCTCGTACTGACAGAAGGTAACCTTTTCTCCTTCTTCATTTTCTGTCCAGAGTGTTTTGTCCTTTCGTCCTACATTGTGATGGATCACATGGTTTGCCACATCAAGGATATTTCTGGTTGAGCGGTAGTTCTGCTCTAATTTGATCACACGGGTATTTTCATATTCTTCCTCAAACTCCAGAATGTTTCTGATGTCTGCCCCACGGAAGCGGTAGATCGACTGGTCGTCATCTCCCACAACACAAAGGTTCTTATATTTTTCAGCGAGCTTTTTGACAAATAAAAACTGTACGCCGTTTGTATCCTGATACTCGTCAACCATGATATAGCGGAAACGATCCTGCCAATAAGACAGCACGTCCGGATGATACTCAAACAGCTCCACCGTCTTAAAAAGCAGATCATCAAAATCAAGGGCATTGTTCTTTTTTAATTCCTGCTGATAGCACTCATACAGATCTGCGATCTTTTCCTCACGGAAATTGCCGCGCACCTCATTTTTATACTGCCCCGGTGTCAGATATTGATCCTTTGCGTGGGAGATCGCATTTAACACGCTGCGCTCCGGAAGCTGTTTCGGATCGATCTGTTTGCGCTTCAAAAGCTCCTTCATCACCTTTTTCTGATCGTCTGTATCGTAAATCGTGAAATTGGTATCATACCCTAACAGATCGATATAGCGGCGCAGAATCCTCACACAGGTAGAGTGAAAGGTACTTACCCAGATATCCTCCGCTCCAAATCCGATCATATCATCCACACGCTGCCGCATTTCCTTTGCCGCCTTGTTTGTAAATGTGATCGCCATGATATTCCATGGATTGACACCACGTTCCTCGATCAAATATGCAATCCGGTGCACCAGCACTCTCGTTTTTCCAGCCCCTGCGCCCGCAAGCAAAAGAAGGGGGCCTTCCGTACAAAAACAGGCCTCCTTCTGACAGGGATTCAATGAATCATAAATACTCATTTCATCCGCCTCTTTCTTTCATTTGTTTTGTTTCCTAGATCAATTTCTGTCCGCAATTGCTACAGAACTTGGCACCGTTGGTCGGTGTTCCACACTGTGGGCAGAATTTGGCACCCGGTGCAGCGGCAGCTCCGCCCTGCTGTCCCATCATCTGATTTGCCATCTGTGCTCCCATCTGCATTCCAACCATCATGCCTGCCATATCGGATGCGGTAGACGAACCGGAATTCTGCCCGTTGGCAAAGGAATCTGCCATATTGATCTGCTGGTAACGTCCCACGTCGCCGACCATACTCTGACCAGCCACTTTGTTGACCATCTTCTGGATATCCTCCGGATAATTGAAAGACTGGACATTGAATCCCGTGATCGTGATTCCGATCTTGCTCATCTCCATATCCAGATCTTCTTTGATGCCGTTTCCGATCGCGACCGCATTTGCCTGAAGGTTAAATAAGTCCTTGCCCTCCTGCGCGATCCACTTCATTAAAAGACTGTCTAATACAGCAAGCACACGCTCTTTTACTTCATCAATCGTAAACTGCTGTTTGACTCCGGCAATCTTATCGATCAATGCCAGATAATCTCCTACCTTACAGTTAAATACACCCATCGCCCGGATCGGCATGCCGCCCGGAAGCTGCGGATTCGGAATGACGATTGGCTGCTTGGTACCCCATTTTACGGTAAATTCCTTCGTGTTGACGAAAAGCACCTCTGCCCGCATACCGCTGTTAAATCCAAATTTGAAACCCTTTAAAGTAGACAGAAACGGAATGATCTGCGATTCTATATCAAAGCTTCCTTCATCCGAAAAGACACCTTCGCGTTTGCCGTTATACATAAAGATCGCATCCTGTCCCGGACGGATGATCAGTCTGGAGCCTTTCTTGATCTCGTCGTTGTTCCACTTCCAAAACACAACGTCGTCGCTGTATTCCTTCCACTCTACTACATTTGAAAACTGGTTAAATATCAATCCCACGTCTGATTCCTCCTGTTCTGACCTATGTCCTGCCGATTAGGAAAGTCCCATCTTCGCTTTCAGCGCAGCAAGCTCATCATCGACTGCCGGATTGGAAGCAGATGGTGCTGCATCATATTTGGCAGCCAGATCATCGATCGAATCTTTCTTGGCATTGAGTTCTTCCATGGCATTTGCCTCATCGAGCATTTTGTCTGCCTTTGCTTCCCATTTGTCAAAGGCTGCCATATCACTGGCCGCTCCATCAAAGGAGTTCACCATCTTGTTCATCTTCTCCTGTGTCTTAGCCACTGCCATCTTTGCCTTGATCGCATCACGGCGTTCATTCAGTGTCTCCATATCCTTCTGCAGCTTATCGTGCATCTGGCGCATCTTGTCTGCATTCGCCTGTGCGATTTCATAGCTCTGTGCAAGCGCTGCCTGCTTTGTGCTAAGCTGCTGTTTCTTCTCTAAAAATGCTCTGGCATCTGCTTCATTTCCCGCGGTCAATGCTTTCTCCGCATATTTCTGCATCTTCTCCATCTCTTCGTTGCACTCGTCAAGTTTGCGCTTGGCAGCCTGTGCATCTGCCATTACAGAAGCAGTTTCTGCTTTTACTTTGCCAAAATCTGATTCCAGATTGCGAAGTGTCTGGTCGATCATCTTCTCCGGATTCTCACATTTATCCAGCAATGCGTTCACATTTGCTGACATAATATCCCCGAACCGTTTTAAAATACCCATATTATATTCCTCCTTCATCGTGCTGCCGGCAGCCTCCGCCGCTCTTATGCAATGTACGTGTCACTATCTAAAAGTATACCTTATTTTTGCGTGCAGGTCTATCAATTTATGTGGTTTTGAAAAGAAAAAGCGAAAAAAACTTGTCATGTAGTTTTGAAAACTATATAATATGGCTAGATATTGTTTTAGAAAGGATCTGCATGATGCAAGAAAAAAAGATACGAATCAAAACGATGATCAAGGAATGGCTGCGCCAGGACTACATTACACCGGAGGACGTTCCTGCCATTGAATTATATATGGATCAGGTTACCACGTTTATGGACAAGCAGCTTGAAAACACCAAACGGTTTGACTCCGATAAGACATTGACCAAGACGATGATCAACAATTATACGAAAAACAACCTGCTGCCACCGCCTGTCAAGAAGAAATATTCCAAAGAGCATATTTTCCTGCTGATCTATATTTACTATTTTAAGAATTTCCTGACGATCTCAGATATCCAGAAGATCTTAGATCCGATGATCGAGAATTTCTGCAAGGATGACTCTGCACTTTCCATGGAGGAGATCTATCATAAGATCTTTGACACGGAGCACACTTATTTTAAGACGGTGCTGGAAAATGTGGATGCTGCACACAATTTATCCAAACGGGTTTTTAAAGATTACGACGGGGAGGAAAAGGATTATCTGGATCAGTTCTCCTTTTTATCCTTGCTTGCCTACGATGTCTATTTGAAAAAGCGTCTGATGGAGCATATCATCGATACGATGCTTCCGGAAAAGGAAGAAAAAGAAGACAAAAAAGAAAAGCCTTCCAAAGAAAAGAAGGCTTCCAAAAAATCAGAATCATAACAATGCTTATGCGTGCGGTGTGTCAGAACTGTCCTCCGCACCTTTTTCTTTCATACGGTTAAATACCAGATCATAGCCATCGTTACCATAGACCAGTGAACGGTTCACGCGGCTGATCGTTGCCGTGGAGGCTCCGGTCTGCTCTGCCACTTCGGTATAGGTGTGATGTTCTCTTAACATCTTGGCTACCTGAAGCCGCTGTGCGATCGAGATGATCTCATTCACCGTGCAGACATCCTCAAAGAAGGTAAAACACTCCTCTGTGTTCTGCAATGTCTGAATCGCTTCAAATAACTGCTCTACTTCTTTTGTCCGAATACCTTTACTCATATCATCACCCACACAATCTTTTATTCTGCTGTCTTTCACACTTTAACACTTTGCATCATTACTATATCATACCATACTGCCTTTTTCAAGGCTCTAAGTCCACCCATTTTTCCCTGTTTTTTGCAAGATGGGACAAGAGTCCTGCAAGGCTGTAATTTAAAATGAGCTCCTTCGGATACCCTGTTTCTTCTAAGACTGCTTCCGCCGCTTCATGCGCGCCGACATCATAACAGATGTGTGCATCACTTCCCATCAGTACAGGAACCGCATGCTTCCGGCACTGCTCCAGCAGCCGGCAGTCATTTTCATAAGCATGGGGACGGACTCCTCCCGGCCGCAGCGAGGTATTATTGATCTCGATGATCTTGTCATACTGTGCTGCCAGATAGGCAAGCTCCTCATAATCATACTGATACCGTCCGTCATCCGGATGTCCGATAATGTCTACCAACGGATTCTTCACGATCCCCCGGTATGCCGGCATCGCATCCGGGTGCTGCTTTGGAGAATACACATTGACATGCAGACTGGCAATGCGCACGTCCAGCCGCTTTAAGGTGCTAAGCGACAGATCCAGATGCCCCTCCTCATCGTAAATATTACATTCTGCACCAAGCAGCAGACGGACTCCATCAATCTCCCGCGGCACGACTCTTAAATTCCGGAAATAAATCTCCTTGCACGTTCCGTCCATCAACGGTGCATGTTCGGTAATGCCGAGTCCTTTCATCCCCTTTTCCTTTGCCGCCTCGATCATTTCCTTCATGGTACTGTAGGCGTGTCCACTTGCCAGTGTATGGGTGTGTACGTCCACTTCATATGCCATTTTTCTTCCTCCTTTCCTGATGAAAAAAGCAACCCGGCTTTCCCAGGTTGCTTCGTCTTATTTGTTTGCGCCACAGCATTTTTTATATTTCTTACCGGAACCACATGGACATGGATCATTGCGTCCGATCTTCGGCTCTTTATTGACAACAGTCGTAGACATCTTCTGTGCCTTGTAAAGCTCGTCTCTCTTCTCTTTGGAAAGAAGTGCATCCCATTCTTCCAGGTTGTAAAGCCAGTCTGCTCTGCAAGCTACCATGTTGTAGTAAAGCTTCTCCAGATCAATGTCTAAAGAAACGACCGTATCCGCTTCCATGTTCTCAATGTCATTTGGTGTTACAAGACTTTCGTCAATACCATCTAAGAAACCTGCCATTAAAATGGTTTCAATCTCATATTTCTTGGCTAATTCTTCGACCGTTCCGGAAACGACTTCGTCTGGATTGGCAAGAAGCTGTTTATAAATGCCCTGCTCCATCTGGAAATAGCTAGCCCAGAACTGCTGTCCCTCTCTTGTTCTGTCATCAAAGTTATACGCCCAGTCTCTCCACTGCTGTAATAAACCCATATTCTTATCCTTCTTTCTTCAACGTTTTCATATCAATGAATTCCTGCCGATTATATCAAAGAATCCGAAAAAAGGCAACCTCTAAAACAGGCGTTTTCGTTTAAATAACACAATCTCCACGATCACAACAAACGCACAAAAAAGTGCCACCGCACCATATCCATAAGGACTATTTAATTCCGGCATATGCGAAAAATTCATCCCGTACCACCCGGTGATCAGAGTCAGCGGAGACACAACGGTCGTCACAACCGTAAAAATCTTCATGATCTGATTCTGGTGGTATTCCATATTGGCATCCAGTGCTTCCCTCACATGCACCAGCTCCTCTTTATGCTCCACCGCACTGTCACGGAGCCGCTGTGCTTTTTTCAAAAACAAATGCAGGCTTCGTGCTTCCTCTCCCATCCATTCCCGTCCGGAAAGAGAAAGTGTTTCTGACAGGTCGATCATCTGCTCATAATAATTTTTGAGTATGCTCACCCGTTTCTTCATATAAAAGATATCCTTATTGCACTGCTGCCCCATCCGGTTCTGCATCAGTGCATGTTCCATCTCTACCATTTCCTTGTCCATTTTTTCAAAGGCTGCATTGCCCCCGGACAAAAAGCTGTCGAGCAGCTCAAAAAATACCTTCTGCGGTGTGAGCTCTGCTTTATATTTCTGCAGGATCTGTTCCACCCGGTCAGCAAGCGGCTTCTTCTGCACCGCCACCTCCACTATGATCAGACTGTTTTTAGCAATGATCAAAAGAAGCTGCCCCCGGTTTTCATTCAGATTCATGGCATTTAACGTCACGACATTTCCATATAAGTACCCGTCCTCTACCTGCAGTTCACTGCGAAATCCGGTTTCCAAAAGTTCCTGATAGCGTCTGATATGACCGGGCAGTCCCAGTTCCCGCAGGTGGTCATGAAATTCCTCCTGCCGCAGCACCAGCAGCCAGCAGGCATCCTTTTCCTGTTCATAAGCCTGCCATGTCTGTTCAAACAGGCTCCCATCTTTACTCTGATACAACATAAAAAGCCTCCCAGGGTTATCCTACCCCAAAAGGCTTTGTTTATACTTCTTATGCACTTAAATCTAAGTTGTTGCCCCGGTAAAAACTTCCCTCGATCGTTTTTCGCGCCTGATCGTAAGGGTTGTTCTCCTGATAGGTGACAGTCTTGGTCGTCGTGCTGGTCTCACCACCTGCGATATAGGTACGTCCACACTCCGGACAGACACCGATCCGCATCGTAACTGAAGCGGAAAGGAGCTGTTTTCCTTCTGCCATCGCTTCCTTTTTCGCATTTGCCACATGTTCCTGTTCATGCGCCATCACCTTGGCTGCCGACTGCTCCGGGGAAATGTTGCCCGGCGTTTTAAAGGAAACATTGTTCTCATCAGAACCATCTTTATATTTGCGCTGCTCACAGGTGTGGCACTTCTCATTTCCACGCACTCCGGAAGAATCCGCGACTGTGCGGGAAGGATCTGCCCCATAAACTCCGGTTACACCGGTAACCTTCGTCACGCCCATCTTCGTATAAAGCGGGTTCATATATAGATTATTTTGATAAAACTGCACTCCGATCATGCATCCATCCCCTTTATTTTACCTTAATATCTTTCTGTGCGGTGTTGCCCAGCTTATCCTTTAATACCACGCTGATACGCTCACCTTTTTTA
Organism: Lachnospiraceae bacterium; assembly: GCA_050874905.1. Taxonomy (GTDB): domain Bacteria; phylum Bacillota; class Clostridia; order Lachnospirales; family Lachnospiraceae; genus NC2004. The sequence goes on along the minus strand of JBNMLP010000024.1, from coordinate 13,258 downwards.
AGCTTCTTCGTTTTGATCGCAAATGCACCATTTGGTTTGGTGGACTTTGCATAGGTCTTTGTACCGATCTTGACAGCAGCCTTCACGCCCTTTGCCGTAGATCCGGTCACCTCGCTCTTTCCCTTCTTCGCAGTAACATTTACAAATTTCAGGTTCCATTTTACCTGTTTGGAATTGCTGGAATAATTCATCGCATAATTTTTAGCATTGATGATCTGGTTGCTGGAACCAGAAGATTTCTTTACTTTATTAAATAAAATACCAAATTTGCCTGCCTGTTTGATTGTATTGCCTGCTGCCTTACCATTCGTAAGATCCTGCAGTACCATACCGCTGTTTTTACTGGCAGTCACCGTGTTCTTTTTTAGTGTAACATAATCTGACTTGTTTGCAAAGATACCAATATTCCCTGCTTTATTGATCTTATTCTTACTTACCACTGCCTTTTTACACTGCATCAGATCGATCGCATCCTTTTTGGCAGCGTTGACTGTATTTCCGGTCAACCGTACCGATGCGTTCTGATTCACATAAATACCAAATTTCTGACTTGCTCCGATCTGGTTCGACGTCACAGCTGCCTTGGCGCACCCCTGATCCACGCAGATACCGCCGGATGGTGTATTCTGTGTCTGATTTTTTAAAATAATTACTCCCGGCACATTCTTCACGTAAATTCCGTGCAGCTTCGATGCCGTGATCGTATTATCCGATATCGTGATCTTTGTGCTGTCCTGCGCGATCAGTCCATTGGCTTTCGCCTGCTTTACCTGATTGGATGCAACCGATGCCTGGTCACAATCGGCAACTAATATTCCTGTTTCTCCACCAGCTGTTACTACATTTGATAAAACACTGCTCTGATCTGCATACTTTAAATAGATTCCGGCAAGCTTTGTCGTTGTGATCGTGTTATTCTGCACAGTTACGCCCTTTGCCTCCCGTCCGGCACAGCCTGCTACCTGGATTCCGAAACCATTGTCCTTACTCTGAGTAGCAGAGATCGTATTGTCTGCGATCACGGTATTTAAATTGGCAGGAAGTGTTTCTGTCGCAGTTCCTTTTAATGCCGGCAGATAATTGGAATCGCCCTCCTCGTCATGGTCATTGTCTGCTTCTTCTGCAAACAGATAATACTTGATCCCACATCCGGCACTGCTGATCGTGTTTCCGGTGATCACCGCATTTTTATAATGGTACGCCTTGACTGCCTCATAGGTAATGTTACGGAACTGGTTATTGGTGATCGTGATGCCCGATGGATAAAGACCTGCCACGGCAATATGCGTTCCCACACCTCTTGGCACACCATCAAACGTACAGCCGCTCACCGTAACATCCTGACAGATCGTATCATCATAGTATACGTCCTGCGTAGATGGTGCCATATCCTCATTGTGCATACAGTCAATGTGAATGGCCTCCTTGCGTGCCGTGCGGTTCGTCATATTCGTAAACGTACAACCGGAGATCGTCACATTTTTTACCCCTTCAATGGTCACATAATGACTTAAACTCAGATTGGTAAATGTCATATTGGTCAGCGTAAAATTCTGTCCATGCATCAGACGAACCGCCTCCATGGAAGACGTATAATTGATCTGACCCTTGCTTCCCTGAAAATCCCATGTTCCGCCTTCGATCGCAATATCAGAAGATCCCGTATAGCCTTTCTTCTGCACACATTCATTCAGAAATAACGGAGCCGTTCCCTCGGTCTGGCTTGCTCCCTGACGTTCATAATAGATCGTACAGCCATTGGCAATAAGCTTCGTATGACTGTAAAGTGTAAAAGAGCTCGTGATATGATATTCGCCTGGAGCAAGTGTTACCGTAAGCTGGTCATATGCCCCCTCCTTTTGCAGGTCAAATGCTTCCTGTATTGCTGCACCCGCCTTATAATCCACTGTTGTAATAGTGATCTCTTTATTTCCTGCCGCCTTCACCTCCGGCGACAGCAAACAAAGTCCTGTCATGAGTGCTATTGCAAGAAGCACCTGCATCCCTTTTCTTTTCATGTTGTTTGTCCTCCTCTTACTATGTTATAATCAAACTACTATCAATACCTGTTTACAGAAAGGATTTCATTATGAAAAAACAAACACTCTTTAAAAAAGCATTTGCATGGCTGACAATCCTCGTGATTGCCGCCTTGATCATTTTCTTCCTTTATTGTGCCTTTACCGGCAAAAATTTCTTTGGCAGTTTATATCTGTTTATCATCGTTCCGGTGATCATCTGGTTCGTCATGTTTTTAGCAGGCTGCTTTAAAAACAAAGAGGATGATGATGACACAGAACAATAATCTCCCTACTGTTCGTAGAACATATTTTGCAAAAACGCAATTCCCGCCTCTGTCTGAAAGAGGCTTTTTTCTATGTGCCGCACCTCAGAAAGATCCACCTGATCTTCTTCCATATTGACAAGCAGATCTGCCTCCACCAGAATCTGGAAATCAATCCCGCTGATCGCCGAATAAGTATGATGTCGTCCGATCAGATAGCAGACCCGATCCACAAAATCAATATCATATGCACCCAGACGGTTTAACAGATTTCTGGCAAGTGGCGGTCCTTCTTTCTCCTGCAGATCTCCTCCACATCGTCCATATTTTTTCTCACATACCTTGATCCCGATATCATGAAGCACCGCAGTCACTTCGATGATCTGCTTTGTGCGCTCCGGTATATCCTCGAGTGTAGCGATCGCACTGGCATACGCATACACCTTCATAAAATGATTGATACGTTTTAAATCACCTGAATCAAATAAGATCATTTCATTGATGATCTGTGCAAGCTCCCTTTCCATAATGATCTACTCCTTCCCAATTTTTCTCCTGTACTCTCTGATCTGCTGTTCATAACCAATGTCAGTTGGTTCATAAAATACAGTTCCTACCAGTTCGTCCGGAAGATACTGCTGTTCCACATAATGGTTCTCGTAATCATGGGCGTACAGATACCCCTCGCCATGTCCAAGTTTTGCAGCCCCCTTGTAATGGGCATCCTTCAAATGATTTGGCACAGAACGCACCCTGGTCGTGCGTACCGTCTGCAGTGCCTTATCGATCGCCACATAGGATGCATTGCTCTTTGGTGCAGTTGCCACATAGTTGGCAGCTTCTGCCAAAATAATACGCGCTTCCGGCATTCCAATGCGTTCTACCGCCTGCGCACAGGAAGTTGCTACCACGATTGCATTCGGATCTGCCATACCGACGTCCTCGGCGGCACAGATCATGATCCGCCTTGCAATAAACGTTACGCTCTCTCCCGCCTCAATCATCTTTGCCAGATAATACATTGCAGCATCCGGATCAGAACCGCGCATGCTTTTGATAAAGGCAGAGATCGTATCGTAATGATTGTCCCCCTGCTTGTCGTAGCGCACCGCCCTTTTCTGGATACACTGCTCTGCAACCGGAAGAGTAAGATGAATAATGCCGTCTGCCTCCGGTGGTGTTGTGATCACACCAAGTTCCAACGCATTAAGTGCGGTTCTTGCATCACCATCTGCCTGATCCGCCAGAAATTCCAATGCCTCCTCTGTGATCTCGGCATGATACGCTCCCATGCCCCGTTCCTTATCGTAAAGCGCTTTCTTTAAAAGCTCCTTGATATCTTCCGCCTCTAATGATTTCAGTTCAAATATCCGCGATCTCGACAGCAACGCACCATTTACCTCAAAAAATGGATTCTCCGTCGTTGCACCGATCAGCGTGATCGTTCCATCTTCCACGAAAGGGAGCAGGTAGTCCTGCTGTGCCTTATTAAAGCGGTGAATCTCATCTACAAACAGGATCGTTTTTTTCTGATACATGCCATACTGCTGTTTGGCCTCTTCTACGATCTGCTCCATATCTTTTTTGCCGGCCGTCGTGGCATTGATCTGTGAAAAACGTGCGCTCGTCGTATTCGCAATGACTTTAGCAAGTGTTGTCTTTCCCGTTCCGGGCGGTCCGTAAAAGATCACGGAGCCTAACTGGTCCGCTAAGATGGCACGGTACAACAACTTGTCTTTCCCGATAATATGCTGCTGCCCCACGACTTCATCCAAGGTTCTCGGCCTCATTCTGCCAGCCAAAGGAGCCTCTTTTTCTTTCGTCTGACTGCTCATGTATTCAAATAAATCCATAAAAAATGCCTTCCTTTTTCGTCAGTTTTTTTGTACATTTTTCCATCCATTTTCCAAATCTATGTATATTTTACTCCATATTAGGGAAAATTAACACCAAAACTTCGTGAAGTTTGTCCGTATACACTTTTCAAGTCCTGTGCTATGATAAACTAACAAGAAAGAAAAGGAGGAATCATCATGGCGTCCAGCGAATTACCAAAAGACCCTGTGATTCTTTTAAGTTACATCAACACGATGTTACGCGACCATTATGACAGTCTCGACGCATTATGCGAGGATCGGCAATGGTCGAAAGAATTTATCTGCTCCACTCTTGCAGCACTGGATTATCACTATAGCGAAGAGCACAATAAATTCCTTTAGTTTTTATTTGCAACTATATTTTTCATATCACGTAATCAACAATAAAAGCCATATCAGACTGATATGGCTTTTATTGTTGTATTTATTTTATTATGCTTCGATCAATCCAAGCTTTTTCAACATGTCATCCATTTCCGAAATGTCGATCGGTTTCATCAGATAACCATCATGTTTATGCTCTTTGCTCGGCTCTCTCTGATCCAGTTCATTTAATGCGCTGGTCATGATCACCTTGCATCGTTTGGCTGCATTGAATTCTTCCTCAATATCACGGATAGCATCCAACGCTTTGTAGCCGTCTACCCGTGGCATCATAATATCCAGACAGACAAGATCATAGGTCTCTCCTGTTTCGATCTTTTCAAGGAAGAAGTCCACTGCCTCTATTCCATCAATGACACCATCTACCTGTCCATATCTCTCCAATACCTTGGTAAGATATTTTCTACTTGCCAGATCGTCCTCTGCAATCAGAATATTCATATCCTCTTCCTCCTTATTTAGACACCCAGGTAAGTACCTGATTGATAATCTGCATCAACTGCTGTTTCAAACTTTCCTCGTGGTAGATCACCCTTCGGCTTAAGATCATGCCATTCATGATGCTGATCAATGTCTCTGCTAAGTCACTTGCTTTCATATCACTCTTGATCTCACCGGACTGCATACCTGCTTCAATCAATTCGGTTAAAAAGCGTGCGCGCTCCTCAATACACTGTGAGATCATTTCTCTGGTGTCACTGTTATGCAGGAGCTCTTCGTAATTCAGAATGATCGCTGAAATCTCTTTGTAATTGCCATAGTAGGTCGCATATACATCAAAGAAATCCTGAATCTTCGTAAAAGTATCGCTTTCTTTGGAACGTACCGTATCCATAATGCTGCGGTCAAATTTCACGAAAAACTCTACCACTGCGATCAGCACTTCATTGATACCACCAAAATGCTTATAGATCACATTCTCCTGTATGTTTCCTTTCATGGCAAGTCCTTTCAGTGTCAACGCCGAGAGTCCCGACTCACTGATCAACTCAATCGCAGCGACCAGAATGCGATCCTGCTGTGAAATAAAACTTGCGTTCATTTCGTTTCCCCCTTTCGGCAATCACTATAGCTTCGTATGGTAATTCCCTAATATTCGTAGTTCAATACTGCTCTTCGCAATCTCTGAAAGTGCTTCTTGTACCGGCACTTCCTTCAGATTGCCAATAAATTCAAGATAAAAATAATACTCCCACTGTTTGCCCGGAATCGGTCTTGATTCGATCATCGTCATGTTCAGTGCATGCTTGTCAAACGAACCTAAAATCCGGTACAGGCTACCACTCTTATGAGGCAGGCCAAAGGTGATTCCGATCTTATTCGCACAGGATTCAAACATCTTCTCCTTGTGCAGGATAATAAACCTGGTTGCATTATTCTTATTGTTGTTACCTATCGGATTCAGGATGGAGAGTCCATATAGTCTCGCAGCGCGCGCACTTGCGATCGCCGCCTGTGTGATGTCCTGATCATCCCTTACCTTCCTGGCACTCACCGCAGTATTTACCATACTGACCTGATGCCAGAGCGTCTGCTCCAGAAAATGGCTGCATTGCATCAATCCCTGTGGATGAGAGTATACGGTCTTAATGTCTTCCATGCGGGCCCCCGGCAATGCCATGACTGCCTGATTCACCTCAATGATCTGTTCGCCTACGATCGTGACGTCGTACTCGCTGAGCAGGTCATAATTGCTCTCTACATTCCCTGCTGAGGAATTCTCAATCGGCAGTACCCCGTAATCGGCCTGCCCCTCTACCAATGCTTCCATTACCTTGCGAAAATTAGCAACTGGCAGCCGTTTGGTCGTTTCGCCAAAAAACTGCACTGCTGCCTCCTCCGCAAAAGCACCCGGCACTCCGGAATAAGCAACTAACGATTCTTCATTCACCGGCAGTAAGGAAACGGTCTGAAACTGCTGAAGTTTCATCATCACGCTTTTACTCATTCCACTTCCTCCTTACGCCTTTTTTCCTCATATGTCTACATAATTATACCATCATTTTCCTTTTTCGTAAACTACTATTCGCACAGGATCGCCAGCGAGAGCGAACCAAAGATCACGTAAATGTCATCTGAAGCTATCTTTTTCCACTGTGCGATCTGCGTTTTCAAAGAAGGAAGCACCTCACATTCCACCGGATCTTCCCTCTGGTTTTTTTCCTGTATGACAAGGATCTTGTCTCTCAGCTCAGATGCCAAAAGCCGCCGTTGCTCATTCGGGGAGGAAATCGTATAAATCTTTGCCGCATACGGCAGCATCTTTTCGATCATCGCCTCTACTTCCTTATCCTTATATACCCCCATAACAAAGTTGAACTTCCTGCCCGGTGCATAAAAGGTCAGCGTTTCCATGAGCCGCTCTACCGCATCCACGTTGTGCGCCCCGTCCCGCAAAATGAGCGGATGACTGCAAAGCACTTCAAACCGCCCCCGCCATGTTGCCTGCTCCATTCCTTTTTTCCGGACTTCTGCCGATACCGGAAGAGCTTTCTCTACCATGCGCAGTGTTTCCAAAGCAGTGATGGCATTATCCACCTGATAAGAACCAAGCATGTGCAGAACATAGTCCTGTTCCTGATAAGAAAAACGCGTCCCTGCAAAAGAAAATGCTGCCGGAACGCGGGAACAGACCACATAAGGAGACGCCTTCTTTTCCGCCTCACAGATCAGCGTCTGCCGTGCTTCCTCTGCCATCGGAGAAATGATGACCGGAACCTGTTCTCTCATGATCCCTGCTTTTTCTTTTGCTATAGCAGATAAGGTATCTCCCAAAAATGCCATGTGATCTCTGCTGATTGAAGCAAATACGGTGGCAAGCGGCTGCTTTACAACATTGGTCGCATCCAGACGTCCTCCCATTCCCGTTTCCAAAAGCACTACATCCACCTTTTCCTGTACAAAACAGCAAAAGGCGATCGCTGTTTCTACTTCAAATGCAGTAGGAAATAAAAATCCCTCTTTCTCCATGCTGCATGCCTGCTCGTATACCCGGTAGCAGGCAGATAAAAATGCTGCTTCCTCCACGTTTTTGTCGTTGATCTGATAACGTTCCAGGTAGGTAAAAAGTGTCGGCGAATTATATCGTCCCACCCGATAACCGGCTGCCAGAAAGCACGCATCTAAAAAGGCGCAGATGGAACCTTTTCCATTCGTTCCTGCGATGTGGATCACCGGTTTTTGATCCTGTGGATCACCCAGTCTTTTTAACAGCTCCCTGATACAGTCAAGCCCCAGCCGGCTGCCAAATGAAGCGGCATAGGCAAGGAATTCCTGCGCTGCTTCCATATCAAATTGTTCCTTCGTCCAATCATTTCTCATCTTTTTCCCCATTCCTTTTGCATAACTTCTTCATCTGTTTCACATCTTCTGTTGTCGTTTCGTCTGCTCCGTACCGACACCTTGCATAAAGCTGCGTCAGAGCATGCACATTTTCTCCGGATGACAGCTCCACCAGGCGTTCAATATCATGGCAGGATTTGTCTGCTCCGAGCAGATCCCTGTTTTTATAGCGGAGGATCTTTTGTTTGTAAAGCCTGCGCAGACTATGGTTTAACGTCATCGGCTCCTTTCCTCTGCCCTGCTTCTTTTCTTTTTTTACGGTATCGATCCGTCCCGGCAAAAGAGTCTCGATCTGATCTGTTTTGGGCTGACGTTTCTTTAGCAAAAACCGCACCAGCCGCCGGAGCAGTTTCAGCAAAAGCCAGCCTGTAAACAGGAGGAATGCAAGGTAGATCAGACTATTCAAAAGTGAAAACCCTTCCCCATTTCCGGCCGCAGAAAATGCAGTTACCTCCGGCATCTGGTAGGAAACGCTGTCGATCTTTAACAATCGCAGAAAGTAGAAGTATACATACATGACTGCATACACCACCTGATAGATCACCTTTAACACAAACCGCCCTACTTCGTTGGCAATGTCATACCGGATCAGCAGCCGTCCTAAAAGCAGTCCGCCAAGCAAGATCGCAATGATCGCAAATACAAGAGTGGAATTACTCTGTATGATCTTTTTCAATGGAATTCCCGACACATCATTCGTAGCATCCAGATAGGAAGCAATCCCTTCCAGATATGTAATAAAGTAATAAAGGATCAGCATACCGATCGGAATCACATAGGCGAGCAGCTTTAACACATCATCCTTTACCCAAATGCTGCACAGATAGATAAAGATCGCGATCAGAAAGCTGGGCCACGGAAGATCTATGATCGGCGCCGCCTTATATCCCCGTTTGATATAAAAGCAGGCTGACACGATCAGATAGCCGCCAACGCCCGTAAGCAGCACCCTTATGTTGAGCGCAAAGGGCAGCACATAAATAAGTCCGAGCAGTACCCCGTGCGATAAGATCATCGAAAGATTCCCCGGCGCAAGCTCCCGGAAAATATACGACAAAACAAACAGTGCCACACATACCGGAATGAGAACCAGATCCGGTGCCTCTTTGATAAAAAGCACTTCCAGAAAGCATACGATCAGCGATGCAAAAATCGAATCATACAGCAGGCTCAAGATCACACGAAGTTTTTTTACTTTACTTTTCATAAAACCCTTCTTTCCACGCTAAGCTTTTTCCAGCTTTATTTCCACGTCATGGATGTACGGACGCACCCGCTCATACCGCTGAATATCAAAATACGGACACAGCATTGAAACCGCCCCTGTAGTCCACTGCAGCTGATCCAGCATTTTCATCAGATCTTCTTTATAATAAGGAGAAATGACGATATATTCGATCGTCTTATCTGCCCGCGCGATCTCCTCTGATACGATCTGCTGAAACTTTAAAAGACCGGCATTTTCAGAAATGCGTGCTAAGCATTGATCCATTGCCAGCACATGATTTCCACTGCAGCCGGAGGCAAGACCTGCACATTCGCCACTGACCACATCCACACCATTTGACGCAAAGGAAACCGGAACCTTCTTACGGACAAACCATTCAAACATCGTGCCGCACAGTTCTATCGCAATTTCCCTCAATTCCTCATAATGGATCATCGTATTTGTCTCCAGATTAAGCAGGATACGCACCTTGCGGTCGGAAGCCGGATCATACACATTTACCTTCAGATCCCCCGTTCTGGCCGTTGCCTTCCAGTTGATATACCGCTCATGGTCTGTCGGTACATAATCCCGGATCCCACGAAACAAATACGGATCTTCCAGCAGGCTGCTGCGATTTAAAAATTCCCCATACATGCTCTGAAATGCAATCTGCACCTGCTTCTCTGTCCGTCTTTTCGGCAGAACCAGCAAATGACTGTCATTTTCTATTTTTTTGGCAAACTTATGTGTCAGGAAAAAATCCCTGGTCAACAGATGTACAAAGGACAGCTCATAATATCCCCTCTTTTGTGCAGTAAAAAGCAGTCTTCTTGTCACCCTCTGGTGTCCGAGGACAGAGTAGACCTCGTTGCGGTGATTGGAATCTGTCACATAGGAATTATCCATATTGTCAAATACAAAGGATTTGGAACAGGAAAATTTTATATGAAACACCGGGAGGGGCAGTGCTTTACGGTTCGCCACACACTCGGTCAGAGAGCTTTTCTCCCCTGCACGCACATATTTGTCATCAAAAAGAACCTCTACCTCAAGCTCCCTGTCCCAATGGTTACGATAAAGTATCGTTTGCGCGAGAAAAATAAGAAGCCCAATTATTACAGCAACGATCAATTCCATTATCTGCTCCAATCCTCAACCGGTACCTCAACCCTCGCAACCAGATCTTTCACCAATTGCCTGCTCTGTTTCAGCGTATGAAAATCACCTACGGAAAAAATACGGTGACTCACTACATAAGGAGCTAAATATCTTACATCATCCGGCTCTACATATTCCCTGCCGCAAATGGCGGCGTAGGACTGACAGGCACGAAGCAGGGAAAGCGTCGCTCTCGTACTAGCTCCTATTACCATATCAGAAGCTGTTCTTGTTTTCATGATAATATCGACCAGATATTCCCGCACGACCGGATGGACAAATACTTTTTTCACCGCCTGCGTGATCTCCGTTATCTGTGCAAGAGTGCAGACCGCATGAACATCCTCCAAAGGAGACTTCTCAATAAACCGTTCCATCACTGAAAGTTCTTCGTCCTTAGACATTGTTCCCATATCCAGCTTCATCAAAAAACGGTCTAACTGTGCTTCCGGCAAAGGATACGTTCCCGTGGTTTCTATTGGATTTTCTGTTGCGATCACAAAGAAAGAAGCATCCAGATCCATCGTCGTACCATCGATCGTAACCTGCCGTTCCTCCATCGCCTCTAACAGTGCCGACTGCGTTCTCGGTGTAGTTCGGTTGATCTCATCTGCCAGCAGGATATCCGTAAAAACAGGTCCCTTTTTCAAATGGAATTCGGCATCCTTCGGACTGTAAACATTTAACCCCACAATATCAGAAGGCATCAGATCAGGCGTCATCTGCACGCGCTTGAAGCTTCCGCCGATACTTTTCGCCAGAGTTTTTGCAAGCATTGTCTTGCCCGTTCCCGGATCATCCTCCAGTAACACATGTCCATTTGCAAACAATGCCGTAACGATCAGCGTAATCAGTTCTTCCTTTCCTACGATGACCTTTTTGATCTCTTTTGTCATTTGCTCACTATAACTATGTACTTCTGAGATATTCATTTTCCAAATCCCTTTCTGTTTCATTTATACAAAGAAACACAAACCTGCACCATCTGCAGATTTGTGTCAGCTTTTTCTATTTAAACTTTTTCTGCTGCACCGGAGGCACAGTCTCATCCAATGCCTTGTCCATCACGTAACCTTTGGATTTTAATTGCTCGATCAGCGGTGTCAGCGACTCTACGGTATTATGCTTATTGACCAGATCATGCATCAGCACGGTTGAATTCTTTTTGTTTTTGGTATTCCGCTCCACGCTGCCCATGATATTATCAATGAGTGTCTGCACACTTAAATCTTTCGTCACCGCATCCCCGTTAAGCGCATTCCAGTCGTAATATATATAGCCTTCTTCCGATAACCAGTCTGCCAGCTCCTTGATCGGTGTTTTGCTGACCGTGTTGGAGCTTCCACCCGGAAAACGATAGAGTTTGGTACGCACTCCGGTCGCCTCGTAGATCAGATCTGACATCTTTGTCACATCCTTCTGAAACGCCTCCAAGGAAGCGTAAATGGTCTTGTATTCGTGAGTATAAGAATGGATTCCAATCTGATGTCCCTGCTTTACGATCTTGCGGTAGCCTTCCATCGATTCCTCATCTGTCTTTCCTACCACAAAAAATGTTGCTTTGACCTTTTCCTTTTTTAAGATGGAAAGAATCTCATCGAGATTGGCCGATGGACCATCATCAAAGGTCAGATACACCCGTTTTCCAGCTTCCACCGTGTCCTGCTCTTTGGACTCCTCTGTCGTCTGCTCTGAAACCTCTTCCTTTTCTCCGGAGGCTTTGACTTCCTGATTCTGCGTTTCTTTTACTGCCGTGAGATAATGTGCCTGCTGTGCACGATGCTGTCCCGCAAGCTGTTCCACCTGATCCTCCAACCCGGCAACCTGATATAACAGGTACATGCTAAATGCTGCCGGAGCAAGTGAGATCGCACAGATCAATGTCACAATGATGTTTTTATACCGGTTAATGCGACGGCGGCGCATTGCCTGCTCCCGCTGCGCTCTGGCTTTTTTTAGTGCCAGTTCTTTTTCTTCGACTGTCATGTTGTCTTCTCCCTATATTCCTGTTCCATACGTCTTATACGTAGTATTTCCCCCATTGTTGTCATTCATACCTTTTTTATAGTTGTAGCAAAGTTTTTCCCGTTCGTCAATATGAAGCTACACTATTACATCTGCATGGAATGAAGGATATAATGCAGATAACTGTCCACCAGCCGGATTCCAATGTCAGCATAAACGCTGACCGCCACACCTACACTTAAAAATGGTCCCAGTGCAAAGTGCTCCGTCTTTTTTCTGCGTTTGGTGAGCAGCAGAAATACCGCATAGACGGCTCCACTGACAATTCCAATGAAAAATGCTATGACGATTGCTTTCGCTCCTAAAAAGAATCCTGCTGCAAACATCATTTTTATGTCTCCGCCACCAAAGCCATAGGGAATCACCTGAATGATCAGGAATAGCGGCACACTGATCAGCAGCATACCGATCAGCCGGGAAACAATACTAACCTGTGGAAATACAAAAATGGCGATGATCCCAAGCACAAGAATAGCGATGTTCCAGTACGGCGGGATCTCCTGTGTTTTCGCATCAATGACGGCAATACAGAACAGAACGAAAAAGAGCATCCAGAGCAGCACTGCCTGTACCGATATGCCATAATAAAACAGAATTGCAAATGAGAGTAACAGCTGCACCAAATAGGTGGCGATACTTTCTTTTTTGGTTAATGGTTTTGCATCATGTGCGACCGCCTTTTTGGTCGGTATCCATTCGAGCAATGCAAGCACTACCGACAGGATCGCATATATGATCAAAGAACTAAGAACTGTCATGTGGTTATACACCCTTTCTTTTATGTATTCCCAATTAGTCTACCATAATGGGATGTAAAGGGCAATAAAATCAACTCCACTTATTCTCCTATGATCTGGATGTTAGGATCCAGTCCACCATATCTATATTGGAATATATAACGGTACTGTTCTACTTTTGATACAGGCACATAGATCACACAGTCACTTGGTATTCCATCAAAAACTCTCTCTCCTACCC
>JBNMLP010000023.1:0-39817 GCA_050874905.1 Lachnospiraceae bacterium | reverse complement strand
CTTTGCAGAAAAGGAACACCGGTTAAGAACAGCACATATGATACGATGCTGTTCAAGCTATGTGATAAAGCGATGATTCCCAAGTTTTCCATGCATGTGCTGCGACATACGTTTGCAACCAGGTGTATTGAAGCCGGAATGAAACCTAAAACATTACAGACAATCTTAGGTCATTCCAATATTGGGATCACCATGAACCTTTATGTACATACAACAGAAGAACAAAAACAAAAAGAAATCGACCAGATTGCGGATGCTTTGAAAGTGGTTTAATTTTTTTTGCTCTCAAAAATTGGTACATGATTGGTACGTTAACCAAAATTTTTGAGGGCAGAAAAATTGCTGTCTCGAAAAATTGGTACATAAATTGGTACATAAACGAGATGCCAAAACCCGCAAACCCCGTAAAATCAAGGTTTACAAGAAAGGAAAGATAGAAAATGAAACTAGGAATTGTAGGACTTCCTAACGTAGGAAAAAGTACATTATTTAACTCTTTGACAAAGGCGGGAGCAGAATCGGCAAACTACCCATTCTGTACCATTGATCCGAACGTGGGCGTTGTTCCGGTGCCGGACGAGCGTCTTGACTGGCTCACCAGTCTGTATGATTCAAAGAAAACAACTCCTGCAGTGATCGAGTTTGTAGATATTGCCGGTTTGGTAAAAGGAGCTTCCAAAGGAGAAGGACTGGGAAACCAGTTTTTAGCGAATATTCGTGAAGTTGATGCGATCGTACATGTTGTGCGCTGCTTTGAGGATGCTAATATCGTGCATGTAGATGGAAACATCGATCCAATCCGTGATATTGAAACGATCAATCTGGAATTAGTATTTTCTGATTTAGAGGTGTTAGAGCGCAGGATCGCGAAAACAACCAGAGGAGCAAAAAATGACAAATCCTTGGCCAAGGAACTGGATCTTTTAAATCGTCTGAAAGCACATTTGGAGAATGACCAGCTGGCAAAGACCTTTGAACTGGATGCCGATGATGAAGATGAGGTGAGATGGTTCAACGAGTATAATTTACTGACTGCAAAACCGGTCATTTTTGCTGCAAATGTGGCAGAAGATGAAATTGCAGATGCTGAGGAGAACAATGAATTTGTAGCGAAGGTACGCGAGTATGCGAAAAATATGGATGCAGAAGTATTCGTTGTATGTGCGCAGATTGAGCAGGAGATCTCTGAATTAGATGATGATGAGAAAAAAGAATTTTTAGAGGATCTGGGACTGAAAGAATCAGGCCTTGATAAATTGATCCGGGCAAGCTATTCTTTACTTGGCTTGATCAGTTACCTGACTTCCGGCGAGGATGAGACAAGAGCGTGGACGATCAAGAAAGGAACGAAAGCACCGCAGGCAGCAGGTAAGATTCATACAGATTTTGAACGTGGATTTATCAAAGCTGATGTTGTCAACTACAAGGATCTGCATGAGCAGGGCAATATGCTTGCCTGCAAGGAAAAAGGACTGGTTCGTTCCGAAGGAAAAGAATATGTCGTGCAGGATGGCGATGTGATCTTATTTAAGTTCAATGTATAATTTCAATAGAAGGCAGGCAGTTTAGATGAATAATGTAAATGATATTTCATTCCCCAATCTGGGGCTCACGCTTAAAAATCTACCGGATGGTATTCCGATCTTTGGCAGAGAGATCAAGTTTTACGCGCTCATAATCATGTGTGCGTTTTTACTGGCACTTTATCTGGCACAGCGGGAAGCCAAAAAGACCGGGCAGGATTCGGAAGTATATCTCGATTCCTTGCTGGCTACGGTGATTCCGGCAATTTTGGGAGCGCGGCTTTATTATGTTGTTTTTTCATGGAGCTACTATAAGAAACATTTGTCTGAGATTTTTCAGATCTGGAACGGTGGACTTGCTATTTATGGTGGAGTGATCGCCGGAGTGCTGACACTTTATATTTTCTCACGGATCAAAAAGATTTCGTTTGGATTACTGTTAGATACGTGGGTGCCGGGACTGGTACTCGGACAAGCGTTAGGCCGCTGGGGTAATTTCTTTAACCGGGAAGCATTTGGTGGCAACAGCAAAGGATTGTTTGCAATGCGGATTCCGGTGGATCGCATTCAGGTGTCCTATGATTCCGCCGTACACACGATCACGCCGGATTCAGGACTTGCTTATATTCAGGTGCAGCCGACATTTTTATATGAAAGTGTTCTTTGCCTGGCGATTTTTATCATCCTGTTGCTGGTACGCAGAAAGAAAAAGGTAAATGGTGAGGTATTCCTTTTATATGCGGTGTTATACGCAGCAGGTCGTTTTGTGATCGAGGGAATGCGGACGGATCAGTTGATCCTTTGCACGATCGGAGAAACAGCAATCCCTGTTTCACAGGTTGTTGCAGTGGGGGTTATCATTGCAGCGGTTGTCTTTTTCCTGATCGGACGACATAAAAAAGCGGTTGCATTTTATCAGGAAACGGAAGAAGAATAAAAAATATTTTTTGGCAGAAGTCATGCTTGTGGCTTCTGCCTTATTTTTTTGCAAAATTTTTGTAAAATTGTCTGCTTTGGTGCATGAAACTGACCCAAATACTATATCTAGTAGACATAAAAAAACAGGTGATACATGTTGCGATGGGAGAATGTGGGAAAACGCTCCACTTTCCCTCCACTTTGTGCAAACCCTTGATTTTATTGCGTTTAAAGATTTATTTTTTGAAAAAATCACTTGCCAAAACCCCTGTTGTGGAGTAAAATGAAAACACAGTGGCGGAAAAGTGGGACGAAGTGGAGTGAAATGGAGCGGAATTCCACGACAGGAAAGGCGGTGAGGTACGAGTGTTCTTAGGATTTTTGGGAACTTTTTTCCATTCCATCGATACAAAAGGACGTTTGATCGTACCAGCCAAGTTCCGTGCAGAGTTAGGAAAGGAATTTGTGGTCACCAGAGGGTTGAACGGGTGCCTCAATGTCTATCCTATCCAGGCGTGGGAGGAGGTCACTGCGAAATTAAAGACCATTCCTATGACGGACGTAAACGGTCGGAAGTTCATGAAGTTCTTAATAGCGGGGGCTTCTGGCGGTGAAGTAGACAGCCAGGGAAGAATTTCATTATCGTCTACCCAGAAGGACTATGCCAATATCTCAAAAGATGTTGCCATCGTCGGAAACATTGACTATTTCGAAATTTGGGACAAGGAGAAATGGGAAGAGTTTGACGGTGCTAATGTAGACATGGTGACAGACGATCCTTCGATGTTTGCGGATCTGGGAATTTAGGAGAACTGTTATGGATTTTTCACACAAGTCGGTACTGCTTTCTGAGACAATCGATAATCTTTCCATCAAGCCCCAGGGGATTTACGTGGATGGAACCCTTGGTGGAGGAGGACATGCTTTTCATGTGTGTGAGAAGCTGTCCTCTAAGGGAAGGCTTATTGGTATTGATCAGGATGAGGCAGCGATTGAAGCTGCCAGTGAACGATTAGCTCGCTTTCGTGACCGCGTAACCATTGTAAGAAGTAATTATGAAGCAATGCCTGAGGTGCTTGAACAGCTTGGAATTGAGAAGGTGGATGGTATTGTGCTGGATCTGGGCGTTTCGTCCTATCAGTTAGATACTTTTGACCGGGGATTTTCTTACCGGGAGGATGCACCTCTTGATATGAGAATGGATCAAAGACAACTGCTCACAGCTAAGGACATTGTGAATGATTACAGTGAAACCGAGATTTTCCATATCATACGGGACTATGGAGAAGATCGTTTTGCTAAGAACATAGCAAAACATATCGTAAAACAACGTCAGATCAAACCGATAGAAACAACATTGGAACTGGTCGAGGTGATTAAACAGGCAGTTCCTGCCAAGGTTCGTGCCAAAGGAGGACATCCTGCCAAGCAGACGTTTCAGGCACTTCGTATTGCCTGTAACCGGGAACTGGACGTGCTTCGTTCCGTGCTTTCAAGCATGGTCGATCATTTGAATCCTGGCGGACGTATTTGCATTATTACGTTCCATTCATTGGAAGACCGGATCGTGAAAAATGCATTCCGTACTTATGAAAACCCATGTACATGTCCACCGAATTTTCCGGTATGTACCTGTGGGGCAGTGTCCAAAGGACGCGTGATCACAAGAAAACCAATTTTACCAAGCGAAGAGGAACTTTTGCACAATCCTAGATCAAAGAGTGCAAAGCTCAGAGTGTTTGAACGATGTGAATAAAATAGAAACTGATGGGGGATTTTTTGCATGGCAGATGCACGTAGATACCGCGATTATGATTACAACTATATAGAGGGAAATGCAGTAAGAAAGCTGGAACCGGCCTATGAACCGGAGAGGGAAAGACCGGCTGAACCGCAGCGGAAGATTGATCCGGAACGGGAGAGAAAGCTTCGGCAGAGAAAGAAAAAACAAAATGTCATTGACTTCAAGTTTATGCTTGTCATTTCCATTTCCTGCGTATGCGTGCTGATGAGTACCGTATCTTATCTCGAAAAGAAATCTGAGATCACAAGCCGTCGCTCTGCAATTGTTGCAGCACAGACAGAGCTTTCCCAGATTGTAAATGAGAATGTGGCAAAAGAGGAGAAATTAAACAGCATGGTAGACTTAAGTCAGATCTATGCAAAGGCTTCCAGTGAATTTGGTATGAAATATGCCGATTCACAGCATACCATTTTATATGAAAGCTCTGACCCGGATTATGTAAGACAGTATCAGGATATACCAGAGAGTAAGTAGGTGTGGCAATGAGCAAAGCAGGCAAGGTATTAAGGCGAATTAAAAGAAGTATATTTACGATTCCACAACGGATTCCGAAGATCAGGAAACAGATGCTGATACGGCTTTTGGTCGTATCAGTTGTTTTAGTTGTGGGATTTATTTATATTATTTTTAATTTAGTGCAGTATCAGTTGAAGGATAGTGAGTCCTACAAGAAAAAAGTATTGGCACAGCAGAATTACAGCAGTGTAACGCTGAATTACAAGCGGGGCGATATTTTGGATTGTAAGGGCTCTTATTTGGCTACAAGTACAAAGATCTATAATCTTGTATTGGAACCGAAAAATATCATTGACAGTGCCAAATATAAACTGAATGAAGGAAAATCTAACGAAATAAGCTACAAAGAACTTACAATGGAGGCACTGGAGAAGTATTTTCCATTTGAAGCGGGACAATTGGAGGACATTTTAAAGAACGAATCTTCCTCCTACTATTATGTGGCGTTCAAAGATCTTCCATATGATCAGGTATCCGGATATCTGGACTACAGCAAGACAGACGACGGAAAGCATATCATAGGAGTTGTTCTGGAGGAGAATTACCAAAGAACTTATCCAAATAAAACGGCTGCCTGTCAGCTGATCGGTTATACAAGCAGTGGAAATGTTGGTAACTGGGGGATTGAACAACAGTATAACGATGTGTTAAATGGCAACGAAGGCCGTAAATACAGCTACATGAACAGTGATGGCGAGATTGAGTCGGAGGTGCACGATGCGACAGATGGCAACAGCGTTGTTTCTACGATTGATCTGAATATCCAGAATATTGTGGACAAAGAGATTGCAACATTTATGAAGAGTGTGGGTGCAAAAAATGTTTCTGCATTGGTAATGAATCCCAATAATGCAGAGGTACTTGCCATGTCTAATTCCAAAGTATATGATCTTAACGATCCTTATAATGAGGATGTCCTGCTCAACACCTATGATGAGCAGGAGGTTGCACAGATGACAGATAAAGAAAAACTGGAAGCTCTAGAGGATGTCTGGCGTAATGTGACGATCAGTGATACATATGAGCCTGGTTCTACTTTTAAACCATTTACGATCAGTGCCGCGTTGGAAGAGGGAACCACTCATGATAAGGACACCTTTTATTGCAATGGATCATTAAAGGTAGGAGATCATACGATCCGCTGCCATAATACAGATGGACAGATCGATCTGGAGCATGCACTTGCGAAATCCTGTAACGTAAGTCTGATGACGATCAATGCCAAACTTGGAGCAGAGAAATTTACAAAGTACCAGAGTATTTTTGGATTCGGTCAGTATACCAATATTGATCTTCCGGGGGAGGCGTCAGCGGCAAGCCTGGTATATAGCCCGGAGAATATCGGACCGACAGACCTTGCAACCAACTCCTTCGGACAGGGATTTAACTGTACGATGATCCAGCTTGCAAGCGGTTTTTGTTCGTTGATCAACGGCGGCAATTATTACGAACCACATGTAGTGAAAGAAATCCGCAATGCTGAGGGTGGAACTGTAAAAACCGTAGATAAAAAGCTGGTGAAAAAAACAGTCTCTAAGGCTACCTCCAAGTTGATCAAAAAGTATTTAAAGACGGTAGTAGAAGAGGGAACTGGAACGGGATGTCAGATCGCAGGTTATGAGATTGGAGGTAAAACCGGAACGGCAGAGAAACTGCCGCGTAACAATGGAAAATACCTTCTTTCCTTTATCGGTTATGCACCATACGATACTCCGCAGGTCGTTGTTTATGTGACGATCGATGAGATCAATCTTCCAAATCAGGAACAGACCAGTTATGCGGTTCATATTGCACAGAAGATCCTCAAGCAGGTGCTGCCGTATATGGGTGTGATACAGGAGAAGATCACCAAAGAGGAGCAGGAAAAGGATACTGTGAATGTAAATGAGAGTGGTACGGTAGTGCCGGATTCCGGAAGTGATGCAGAGAAGTATTTAAAGAGTGATGTCGACACAACGACGGAAGAAACGACAGAAGAACAAGGACAGACAACAGAGGATGCAGGAACACAGCAGACAACACAGGCAGCAAATGATACTGCAGCGCAGACAACTGAAGCAACTACCTCTGCAACTCCGCTTCCATAAAAGCCTGTTTCATTTTCAGACATAACAGTGTGGCTTGAGTAATAAGATAGTAAAAAACAAGAGAGTCATCTTGGATGAATGGATACTATCTGCATCATAAGAAGAAGCTTACGATCTACATTGGCATTTTAATGCTTCTTGGAGCAGTGATGGCAGGGCGGTTGTGCTATATTATGGTGGCACAGTCTGTAACACTTACGAAAAAGGCAGATGAGTTACATGAGAGGGAGCGGCAGGTCAAGGCTCCGCGGGGGATCATCTATGACCGAAACGGAGTGGAACTGGCGGGAAATCGTTCGGTATGTACGATTTCCGTGATCCACAGTCAGATTGAAGAGGAAGAAAAGGTGATCGAGGTGCTGACGAAGTATCTTGATGTGCCGGAAGATAAGATTGCAAAACTTGTAAAGAAACGATCTTCCAGAGAAAAGATCAAAAGTAATGTGGATAAAACACTGGCGGAAAAAATCCGTGCTTACCAGCTTGCAGGAGTAATGATCGATGAGGATTATAAACGGTACTACCCATTTTCTTCGCTGGCGTCCAAGGTGCTCGGTTTTACTGGAGGAGATAATCAGGGGATCGTGGGACTTGAGGTGCAGTACGATGATGTATTAATGGGAAAACCGGGCTATATTCTGACAACGACAGATGCGGCCGGACACAGAGTAGAGCATACCGCAGAACAGCGGAAAGAAGCGGTTCCGGGTAATAATTTGATCACTTCGCTGGATTATAGCATTCAGATGTATGCGGAGCAGGCGGCGAAAAAGGTGCAGAAAGAGAAAGAAGCAAAAAATGTATCTGTGATCGTGATGAATCCTCAAAATGGAGAGATCTATGCCTGTGTTAATACCCCGGAATATGATCTGAATGATCCGTTTACACTTACCACAAGTGCCGATGCTGTTTCTGCAGAGAAAAAGCAGGAGCAGTTGAACCAGATGTGGCGTAATACGATCGTCAATGATACGTATGAACCGGGATCAACCTTTAAGATCGTTACCGCAACGGCGGCACTGGAAGAGGGTGTGGTAACACCGGAAGATACCTTTGTCTGTCCGGGATTTAAGATTGTGGAGGATCGGAAGATTCGCTGTCATAAGGTAGGAGGACATGGGACAGAAACCTTTAAACAAGGGGTGATGAATTCCTGTAATCCGGTGTTTATGACGGTTGGGGAACGGGTTGGTGCCAAAAATATGTATCGATATTATAAGAAGCTCGGACTGTTTGAAAAAACCGGGATCGATGTACCGGGCGAAGCTGGTTCGATTATGCATAAGCTGGAGGATGTGAAGGCAGTGGAGTTAGCTACGATGTCATTTGGTCAGTCATTTCAGATCACTCCATTTCAACTACTGCGTGCAGTTGCCGCAGTGGTCAATGGAGGGACGTTGATCACACCACATTTTGGTGTTGCGGTGGAAGACAGCGTGAGTGGGAAACGAACCGAACTGCAATTTCCAACGAAAAAAGGAGCGGTTTCCAAAAAAACTTCGGAAACAATGAAGGAACTTTTAGATGCGGTCGTATCAGAAGGTTCTGGGAAAAATGCTGCCATACCGGGTTATGCGATCGGTGGAAAGACAGCAACCAGTGAGAAATTGCCCCGGGGAAATGGGCGGTATATTTCCTCCTTTCTGGGATTTGCCAGAAGTGATGATCCTACCGTTATGGCATTGCTTTTGATCAACGAACCAACTGGAATTTATTATGGAGGTACAATTGCGGCTCCCGTGGTAGGAGATCTGTTTAAAAATATCCTGCCATATCTTGGGATTGAACAGACAAAACCTGTGACGGAGGAAGAAACAAAGGAAACATCTCTGATCATTACAGATTAAAGGCTGTACTTGATAAATGAGGGTAAAAGCATTATACTAAAATGGCATGTGCGATCAGAGAATATGTCATAAAAGAGGAGATACCAGATAAGAAAATGTAGAGGTGCTTTTATGAATATTCCATATGAGATGCTATTGCCGGCGTTAGCAGCATTTTTAGTAAGTGCGGGCTTGAGTCCTCTTGTCATTCCATTCTTAAAGAGATTGAAGTTTGGACAGTATGTGCGGGAGGAAGGACCGAAAGAGCATTATAAGAAATTGGGGACTCCCACAATGGGCGGTTTGATCATCCTTGCCAGTGTGGTGATCGTGTCCGGTTTCTATGTCAGAAAATATCCGGAGCTGTGGCCGGTTCTTCTCGTTACCGTCGGTTTTGGGATGATCGGATTTCTGGATGATTTTATCAAGGTAGTGCGAAAACGGTCGATGGGACTCAGTGCATGGCAAAAGCTTATCTTACAGCTTGTGATTGCCGTGCTGTTTGCCTGGTATCTATGCAGGACAAATACGGGAGAAGTGATGCTGATTCCTTTTTCCGGTGGATTGTACATAGATTTAGGATCATTTACCGGCGTTGCGATAGTGTTTATCGTGTTGGGAACGGTCAATGGAGCAAACTTTACAGATGGTCTGGATGGTCTGGCGTCCAGTGTGACGATTTTGATCGCCACATTTTTGACAGTGGTGTCTATTGGACTTGATTCCAGTCTGGAACCGATGACCTGTGCAGTGGTAGGAGCATTGCTTGGATTTTTAGTATACAATGTCTACCCGGCGCGTGTGTTCATGGGAGATACGGGATCGCTGGCACTTGGTGGATTTGTAGCTGCTACAGCAATCATGTTGAAGCTGCCACTCTTTATTCCGTTGGTCGCATTCGTTTATGTGATCGAAGTGCTGTCTGTTATCATTCAGGTGATCGGTTACAAAATGACGGGAAGAAGAGTGTTTCGCATGGCTCCACTGCATCATCATTTTGAACTTGGTGGGTGGCCGGAAACCAAAGTAGTTGCCATATTTTCCATTGTGACTGCAATTCTCTGCCTTATGGGACTTATGGGAATGGGAACAGAATAAAAGAAACAAAGATAGATTTGGAGGAACAGTAGATGAGATTAGAAGGTAAGAAAGTTGTTGTAGCAGGTGCAGGAAAAAGTGGAATTGCAGCAGCAAAACTGCTTCTTGCAACCGGCTCTGAGGTTGTTGTATTTGATCAAAACGAGGCATGTGATGCGGATAAGGTCAGAAAAAAACTGGCATCTGATACTGTAGAGGTGTGGATTGGTACACTGAAGGAAGAGGAACTTGACGGAGTGGCTGCGATGGTATTAAGTCCTGGTATTTCCATTGAAGCACCATTTACAGAGGCGTTCCGCACCCGGAATATTCCAATCTGGAGCGAGGTAGAACTGGCGTACCAGTATGGAAAAGGCCGCCTGGCTGCCATTACCGGAACGAATGGAAAGACAACTACGACCTCTCTTACCGGAGAGATCATGAAAGCATATTATGACAGCGTATTTGTGGTAGGTAACATTGGAACTCCTTATACAGAATGTACACAGGATATGACGGAGCAGAGTGTGACAGTAGCAGAGATCAGTAGTTTTCAGTTAGAGAGTATTATTGATTTTCATCCAAATGTCAGTGCAGTGCTGAATGTAACACCGGATCATTTGAACCGTCACCATACGATGGAGATCTATGCAGATACCAAGATGAGTATTGCCAAAAACCAGACAAAGGATGAAGTGATCGTATTAAACTACGACGATCCGATCACAAAGGAGATGGCTGGTAAAGTAACAGCAACTCCGGTATATTTTAGCCGGAAAGAACTGCTGGATGACGGTGTTTGTTTAGAGAATGATGCGATCGTATTACGGGAAAAGGGACAGACCAAAGAGGTGTTCTGCCGCCTTGAGGAGTTGAAACTGCTCGGTTCCCACAATGTAGAAAATGTAATGGCGGCCGCTGCAATTTCCTATTATATGCAGGTTCCGGTGGAGAAGATTCATGAGGTTGTTACGACATTTATGGGCGTAGAGCACCGGATTGAGTATGTAGATACGGTGGAAGGAGTAGATTACTATAACGATTCCAAAGGAACTAATCCAGATGCGGCGATCAAGGGAATTCAGGCAATGGTGAAGCCGACACTTCTGATCGGTGGCGGCTATGATAAAGGGGTTGCATTTGACGATTGGATCGAGGCATTTGACGGAAAAGTGCGGTACCTTGTGCTGATGGGAGTTACCGCGGAAATGATCAAGGATACTGCAATCAAGCATGGATTTACTGATATTATCATGGTAGAAAATCTCAAAGAAGCGGTAGAGGTATGTGCAAAAAAAGCACAGCCGGGGGATGCTGTATTACTTTCTCCGGCATGTGCAAGCTGGGATATGTTTGACAGCTATGAGCAGCGCGGAGAGTTATTCAAACAGTATGTAAGAGAGCTTTAATTAAGGCAGCAAAGAGGAGTGCTTTCGTATGAAACGGACAGAACAGGTCGAGCAGGACAAACGGAATATGCGAAAACGAAAACAGACGAAGATTCCGCTGGATTATACGCTGATCATGCTGATTGTGATCTTGGTTGTATTTGGTCTGGTTATGATCTACAGTACGAGTTATTACACGGCAACCAGCAAATATGGGGATCCTGCACACTGGGTCATCCGTCAGGGAATATTTGCTGCGGTTGGGCTTGTGGCAATGATCGGAGTATCGTTTTTTGATTATCATAAATTCTGGAAATGGAGTTTCTGGTTTTACGTTGTTGTAAATCTTGCGCTCGTTTATGTTTTGTTTTTCGGTGTGGAATCCAATGGTGCGAGGCGTTGGATTGGAATTGGTTCTTTTACGATCCAGCCGTCGGAGATTGCAAAGCTCATGATCATCATTTGCTATGCGAAGCTGCTTTCCATCAATATCAACCGGCTTTCAAACTGGAGAGTGGCGATTGTGATCTCTTTGGTGATGGCGGTTACCGTTGGCCTTGTCGGTATCGAGAACTTAAGTACCGCGATCATTTTATCGGCGATCATTGCGATCATGCTCTATGTGGCATCTTCCAAATTCAAGTCCGTGCTTGCGGTGGGGGCGATTGCTGTGATCGGTGGACTGGTCTTGCTCTTTCTATCCGGAAAGGCGTATCGACTGGCGCGTGTCACGAATTTCTTAGATGAATCTGAGGAAGTGTATCAGACGACACAGTCTCTTTATGCGATCGGTTCCGGGGGACTGCTTGGAAAAGGACTTGGACAGAGTCTGCAAAAGCTCGGTTTTGTTCCGGAGGCACACAATGATATGATCTTTTCCATCATATGTGAGGAGCTGGGATTTGTCGGGGCGATCGGCGTCATATTACTGTATCTTACCCTGTTAAAGCGGATGTATAAGATTGCGATAGAAGCCAAAGACGTCTATGGCGCACTGATCGTGGTCGGATCAATGGCACATATCGGGGTGCAGGTGTTTGTCAATCTCGGTGTTGTAACTGATTCCATTCCAAATACAGGTGTGCCGCTTCCGTTCATTTCATACGGTGGAAGCTCGATCGTATTCCTGTTGATCGAAATGGGCGTCGTGTTATCAGTTGCCAGAACCGTGCCGAAGGAGGGAAGCTAATGGATCGAAATGAGTTTGTAGTCATTGAGTCATCCCGCCGCAAAAGTAGAAAAGGCATGATCACGGCGATTGTGATGATGCTTTTTGCCTTGCTTCTGATTCTTTTACTGACACAGTTTAAGATTACCTCGATTGATATGACAGGAAATGAACACTATACCAAGGAAGAAATGGTAACGGAATTAAAAAAGGCAGGTTATATTAACAACAGCATTTTATATATGCTCAAATGCAAATTTCATCCGCCTAAGGATATTCCTTTTGTCGAAAGTCTGGATGTAGATTATGTCAGCCGCCATAAGGTTGCTGTTACAATTTATGAAAAAACAATGGCGGGCTGTATCGAAAATATGGGAGAATACATGTATTTTGATCGTGATGGCATTGTACTGGAAAGCAGTAGCAAGCGGTTTGAGGATGTTCCATTGATCAAGGGACTGGAATTTGACAGCGTAGTTATTAATGAAAAATTGCCGTTTGAGAATAAAAAAACAGTTTCCCAGATTTTAAATATTACATAATTGATCAGGAAATATAATCTGGCGATCAAATCGGTAAAATTTGAAAAAGATCAGGTATATCTGCGTTATAAGAAGATTACGATTGCGCTGGGAAATCCGGACAGTGTGGATGAGAAAATGGCAGAACTGCCAAATATGTTAAAAGAAGCGGACGGATTAAAGGGTACGCTTCACATGGAAAACTTTACTGTCAATTCAGGAATTGCGACCTTTACTCCCAATAAATAGCAAAGATTTCTAAGTGGAATTTCAGGATAAGGGTTGATTATTTGGCGGAAAAATACTATTATATTAAGTGATTATATCCTAGAGGTAAGAGAGATAAAGGAGGAGTAACCTTGTTCGAGATAAAAAGTAATGATGACAATCAGCCTATTGCTAAGATTTATGTAGTAGGTGTGGGTGGTGCCGGAAACAATGCAATCAACCGTATGGCGGACGAGCAGATCAATGGTGTACATCTGGTCGGTATCAATACGGATGCACAGGCACTGAATAGCTGTAAAGCAGAGATCAAAGTCCAGATTGGCGAGAAGCTGACCAAAGGACTGGGGGCTGGTGCGAAGCCGGAGATCGGTGCAAGTGCGATTGAAGAGAACAAAGAAGAAATTGCTGACATCATCAAAGATGCACAGATGGTATTTGTAACCTGTGGTATGGGTGGAGGAACCGGAACCGGTGCTGCGCCTGTTGTTGCACAGATTGCAAAGGATATGGGTATTTTGACGGTTGGTGTTGTGACCAAGCCATTTACCTTTGAGGGAACTCCTCGTATGAAGAATGCAGAGGCAGGACTTGCCCGTTTAAGAGAGCATGTAGATACGCTGATCGTCATTCCAAATGACAAACTGTTAGAGATCTGCAATAAAAAGACCAAGCTGGACGAGGCTTTCAAAACTGCAGATGGTGTATTACAGCAGGGTGTACAGGGTATTACCGATCTGATTATTTGTACAGGTACGATCAATGCCGATTTTGCCGATGTAGAGACCGTTATGAAGGACAAGGGTATTGCTCATATTGGTATTGGACGAAGCGACGGCGAGGACAAGGCGATGGAAGCAATGCAGGAAGCAATGCACAGTCCGTTATTAGAGACAAATGTAGCAGGCGCTACAGACGTATTAGTAAACTTCTCCGGTGATGTTGGAATTCTGGAAGTGGGAGAGGCAATTGAGTGTCTGAAGGAAGTAACCGGACCAGATACCAATATTATCTTTGGTACGGTAGACAGCGGAGAAGAAACCGATGGCGAAGTCAGCATCACGATTGTGGCAACAGGTCTTTCTAATGGCAACAAGCAGCCAAAGAAAAACAGCATGTTAGAGGATTATGTAAAACGTACATATAATGCACAGGCAAGTGCAGCTGCACAGCCGGCAGAGCCGGTCAATACTTCTGCTACACCACAGCCGATCAATCCGGCTCCGGCAGTAGAACCAGCTCCACAGCCACAGCCAACCGGTGCAGAGACATTTGTCAGACCGGAACCACAGCCACAGCCAAAAACAGGAGGCATTAAGATTCCTGACTTTTTGCTGAGCAGAAAGTAATTGGATAAAAGAATGTAAGAGAGTAAGGCGCAACAGTAATTGTTGCGTCTTTTTTTGTTTGCAGTCTTATTTCTACATTTTTTTCACCGGCCGTTTGCTATGATAAGTATGTGGAACGGAGGGATGCGGATGACGGTGGAGTGGTACCCGGACATTGCGTTTTTAGAAGCATTTGTTTTATATTACATCATCATTCGTACTACAAAGGAAACAGGTATTGTTACAGCAACGAACAGGCGTTGCCTTGTAGCTGCATTGGGGAGTGCGGCGGCAAGTGTATGTTTTCGTTTTTATCATTTGGTTATGAAAGATGATAACAGGGAAGGAAAACAAGTGCTTGCATCTATTGCAATACTGCTTTTTACTGCCTGGTTGATCTGTTTCAAAAAAAGCTGGAAAGAAAAAATGCGAAGTCTGCTTGGCCTGTTTTTTGTCACACTGTTTTACGGAGGCATTTGTTTTGCTGTAAAAGAACATGGAAACCTTTCAGGGGCAAAAACTTATCTGATCGTGTTGCTGCTGAGTTTTTGTGTGACAACCGTTGTGATCCGCCGGATGCGGCAGAGAACCTTAGAAAACAGACAGCTATGGGATGTGATGCTGGAGATTGGCGGAGAACAGATATACGCCAAAGGATATTACGATTCTGGAAACTGTCTGCTGGATCCGTATCAGGGAAGACCGGTTGTAATCGTAAAAGAAAGTCTTTTGCAATGCTGTCGGGAAAAGCTTGGAAGTCCGGTGTTGATCCCCTATTATTCTCTGGGAGAAGAACACGGGATGATGAAAGCATATCGGGCACAGAAACTTGTTTTGTCAAAGGAGAAAAAAGGAAAGAAGGAGTATGATCGGGTACTGCTGGCGGTAGATGAAAAAGTTTTTTCTCATCAGCAGGAGTACGATATGATCCTACATTCCTCCATGGAGTAACCAAAGAGGGAAAACAAAATGATGGAGGGTGACATAGTGATCAAAGTAGTTATGACAGGGGCAAATGGGTTCCGTTTTGTGGAACAGGTAAAAGGTTTTTTTATCAAAAGAAGAAAAGAAATTCATTACATAGGGGGGACGGAGGTGCTTCCAACCCCATTATCCGCAGATGAAGAACGGCGCATTGTGGCACGACTGGGGAGTGAAAAGGATCGGGAAACAAAGAAAGTGCTGATTGAGCGGAATCTGCGGCTGGTTGTCTATATTGCGAAAAAATTTGACAACACAGGGGTGCTGGCAGAAGATTTGATCTCGATTGGAACAATTGGACTGATCAAGGCGATCAACACTTTTAAAGCGGACAAAAATATCAAGCTTGCAACGTATGCTTCCCGTTGTATTGAAAACGAGATCCTGATGTATCTTAGAAAGATCAGCCGATCCAAATGCGAGGTGTCGATCGATGAACCGTTGAATGTGGACTGGGATGGAAATGAACTTCTGCTTTCTGATATTCTTGGAACAGAAGAAGACGTGGTCAGCCGCAATCTGGAAGACGAGGTGGAGAAACGTCTGTTAAAAAAAGCCATTCAGGTGCTGAGTGACCGGGAGAAGATGATCATTGAGCTGCGGTTTGGACTGAACCGGGATGGAAAAGAACGCACACAGAAGGAAGTGGCAGACTGCCTGGGGATTAGCCAGTCCTACATTTCCCGGCTGGAAAAAAAGATCATGAAGCGGCTGCGCAAAGAAATGCTCCGTTTGAGCGTATAAAATAGGATGAAATTGGTGAACCTTAGTAGTATCAACGAGATACGAAAGGAGACACCATGGCTCTTAATAAAGTGGAGATCTGCGGCGTAAATACAGCCAAATTGCCTTTACTGACAGAGAAAGAGAAAAAAGAGCTGTTACTCTTAGTGAAACAGGGAGATAAAGATGCCAGAGAGAAATATATCAAGGGAAATTTACGACTGGTGTTAAGCGTGATCCAGCGTTTTTCCCACAGCAATGAAAATGCAGATGATCTGTTTCAGGTGGGCTGTGTCGGGTTGATGAAAGCCATTGATAATTTCGATGTGACACTGGATGTGAAATTTTCCACGTATGCGGTACCGATGATCATCGGGGAGGTGCGAAGATACTTAAGAGACAACAATAGCATCCGTGTATCAAGATCATTGCGTGATATTGCATATAAGGCGATCTACACAAAGGAGAACTTTTTAAAGGAGAACAACCGGGAACCAACGATCGACGAGATTGCGGGAAAACTTGACATGGAGAAGGAAATGGTGCTGTTTGCGTTGGATGCGATCGTAACTCCGATGTCATTATACGAACCGGTTTATCAGGAAGGGGGAGATACCCTTTACGTGATGGATCAGGTCAAAGATAAAAAGAACCGGGAAGAAAACTGGATTGAAGAAATTTCCTTAAAGGAAGCAATGAAAAAATTAAAACCGCGCGAATACGACATTATCTGGAGAAGGTTTTTTGAAGGACAGACACAGACAGAAGTTGCGCAGGAAATCTCTATTTCTCAGGCACAAGTGTCGCGTCTCGAGAAAAATGCATTGCGTTATATGAAAGGACTGCTGGAATAAGCGGTCTTTTTTCTTTTCAAATATGTCAAAAGTAACAGAAAAATTCGTGGAAATGACCAATGGTTATTTTGCATAAAAAACTATGGAAATAGCTGGCGTTATGGTAAAATATAACCAACTAATGGTTTGAGGCAGAAGAATCAAGTAATGCAGTAAAGCAAGGAGGATTTCTATGAAAAGAAAGAGAGGGTGGCAGGCAGGAAGACGGATGCTTGCCTTGTTTATGGCAGTGGCATTTGCCTTGTCCGGGCTGAATATCGGAGCAGTTCAGGCAGCGTCACAGAATGAGGTAGTGGTGACGAATGCCAACGATACAACAAAACCGGTTCATGTAGTATTGAAAAAGGAGTCGGACATTGCTGCTGGTTCTTGGAAAGGTGGCGGACTGGCGGAGGATTTGACCCAGTATAAGGTTTCTGTGGTAAACAATTCTTCTGAGATGATCAGCGATTGGCAGATAGATATTACATGCAGTTCCCTGTCTACATATAACGCTGGATGGAACGGTGCACCAAGCAAGGTTTCCGGTAATACGCTTACCATTGAAACCTATCGAGGAACAAATGAGGCCGGAGAAACATGGAGCAATTCTGAGATTAAGGCCAACGGTACGGCGAATGGTGCAGGATTTCAGATGGCAGCCAGAGAATTAGAAGGGGCATCTTATACGCTTCGGTATCACACCGGAGAATCAAGTGGAAATGTAGGGCAGGATGATACGGTGACAGATCCATCGGCAATTGGAACAATATCCTCTGACGTGACAGCGGTATTGACAAAGGAAAAAGTGGATGGTGCATATCACGAGTATTATTTACAGGTAAATAATAAGAGCTCTAAAAGCATTGGGGACTGGCTGGTTGCTGTTCCAATGAGTGGTGTATACAAAACACAGGATTGGACTTCATGGTCTAAGGTAAAAGTTTATTACACGAGTGATTACCTGTATCTTGCACCAAATGGAAGTCAGCCGATCAGTGCAGGTGGAATCTTTGGTGCAACTACCGGAGATTCTTTCAAATTCTGTTATGAAGGTGGCAGCGAGCCATCGGGTGCTGTTGTTTACTACAAAGAAGGACAGTCCTCTACAGGAGCGTTTGATCATGTGTTAAGTAATGCATCAAGCGCATCTGGTTCTTCTGGAGGTTCCGGCGGTGTGCAGGGAGATGAAACAACAGATGTGAATCTTGATGTGGAATACAACTTTGCAAAGCTTCTTCAGGAGTCTCTTTATTTCTATGATGCAAATATGTGTGGTGAGTTGGAAGGCAAATGTGCACTGAGCTGGAGAAAAAATTGTCATACATACGATAAGACAGCGGTGAAATACAATGGAAAAACAGTGGATGTATCCGGAGGATTCCATGATGCAGGAGATCATGATAAATTTGGTCTTCCACAAGGTTATTCTGCTACGATGCTTGGAATAGGCTATTATGAATTTAAACAGGCATACGAGGAGTTGGGACAGAGTGATCATTTCAAAACGATCCTTGATTATTTCTGCGATTACTTTGTACGTTGTACGGTATTAGATGATGATGGAAATGCACAGGCATTTTGTTATCAGGTGGGAGATGGAGCTTCTCATAATACATGGGTAGCAGCAGAGAACGAAACAATCAATCGTCCTGCTTATTTTGCAGATGCTTCTAATCCTGCAACCGATCAGGTGAGTGAAGCGGCCGCTGCTTTAGCGATCCATTATATGAATTTTGGTGATAAGAACTATCTGGATTATGCAAAGAAATTATTTGCGCTTGCCAAGAATAATAAAAAAGAAGCGAAATCAACAGATGGTGGATTTTATAGTTCAAGCTCCTGGTCAGATGATTATTGCCTGGCAGCAGCCTGGCTCTATAGAGCAACGGGAGATAGCACATACAAGACAGAATATGATAGCTTTAAATCAACGGTAGATGTTGGAGCATGGCCGGGCTGGGATCAGGTTGGTCCTTATGCGATTGCTTACGGAAGTAGTGATGTTTCTAAATTGGAATCGAACTTTTCTGCAACAAAAGGTCAGACTTCAACAATATCCAATGGCTATAGTTGGTTATGCAAGTGGGGATCTGCCCGCTATAACTGCAATATGCAGATGGAAGGGCTTGTAATAGATAACCATAATGGAAAAAATCAGTACACGGACTGGGCAACAGGACAGATGAAGTTCCTGCTTGGAAACAGCAAAGATAAACGTTGTTATGTAGTAGGATATAACGAAAACTCCAGTAAATATCCACACCATCGATCATCCTCTGGATATGGAGGATTTCCGGATAGCGGGTATCAGCATACCGTTCAGGCACATGTATTATTAGGTGCGTTGGTAGGTGGTATTGAAGATGCGTCCGGCACATACCATGATTCTTCTGCAGATTATTATTGTAACGAGGTAGCAATTGATTACAATGCAGCATTTACCGGAGCAGCAGCAGCCTTATATCTGGCTAATAAAGAAACGGATGGAATAGATTCAGACCTGCTTACCGCAGAGGAATTAGAGGAGGCAGGTGTATCAAATACTTATTCTGCTCCGTCAGAAGATACATCAGCACCAAAGAAAGTTACAGTCAGTGTTCCAAAAACAATTACTGTAACAGCAGGAACAAAGATTTCTGAAATTCCTTTTGATGAAAAAGAATTTCGTGCTTCTTATAAAGGAACAGCAGTTGATGGTACTTTTAAGTGGGAAACCAAGGATCAGGTGCTCACCGCAGAGGATGATGGTATGCAGCTTTCTTGTTCTTTTGTGCCAAAAGATACAGAACAGTATAGTGCTTCCTCAATCTATAAAGTGAAGGTTTCGGTAAAACGTAAGACACGAACCGATGTACCGGATACCCCTGAGATTTCAAGCTATACGTCTAACACGATCACAGTAATCAAAAAGGAAGATGTAGAATATGGTATTTCAACAGATGGAAAAAAATACGAGTGGCAGACGGATAATGTGTTTACAGGTTTGTCATCTTATACAAAGCACTTTGTGGCATGTCGTTATCCACAGACGGCTTCTTATACTGCTTCAAAAGTTTCAGAACCTGCAGTGGTTACAACATATTTTGATGAAGCGGATTGTAAAAAAATAGATTTATCCAAGCTTAAAGATAAGACCTATGTAGAGGCGCATGATGGAACGATCACTTACGACGAAGAGACAAATACGGTAACACTTGTGTCAGAGGACGCAGACCAGTCGTACACGATAACAGGTGAAAATAGCGATGTAACAATAAAATCAGCCGGTGCACAGGTAGATTTAACAAATGCATCCGTAAAGCGTGTTGAAAGTGAAGAGAACCTTACAGTTACCATAACAGGAAGCAACGTGGTGGCAGATGGAATAGAAGCAGTCAAAGACGTTACGATCAAAATAAACAAAGAGGGAGATGCCGCAGCATCCCTTGATGTAAGCAGTGGCGTAAAGGCTGCCATTTCAGGTGAAAATGTAACGATTGAAAGTGGCAAGATTACAGCAACTGGAAAAAATCTTCCTGCTATAAAAGCAGATAAAACTGTAACGATCGCAGGCGGAACGGTGAAAGCAAATGTAACCGGTGACGCAGAAGAACTTCCGGCAGCGGTTACTGCAGAAACAATTAAAATTACAAATGGTGCCGTAGAATCTGACAACGAAAACGTGTTCAGCACGGAGCCGGAGGATGAGAGCGGCAGTAAAATTATCTTTGTAACGATCACCTATAAAGCAGACGGAGAGGAAACTGCAGTAGCAAAGGTTGCCAAAGATGCAGAATACACACTGCCTACTCCAGAGGAAAAGGAATGTTATCAGGCAAAGGGTTGGACATTATCTGGCGATGAAGCAGAGAAGGTATACCAGATTGGAGAGAAGATCACTGCTTCTAAAAATATGGTGTTTGAAGCAGTTTATGAAAAGATCACAGGAACACTGGGAATTACAGTGAAGAGACCGGTAGAGGATTTAACCTACGGATACACGGTGGATGAAGGTATTGTGGTAACCGTGCAGAACAATGCAAATGTGGCAGTAAATAATATTACCGTTTCACTCAGCTCCGAGGAAGATTTCACGATCACTTCCGGAGAAACTACGATCAAAACACTGGAACCGGGAGAGAGCAAACAATTTACAGTTACTCTGAAAAACAAAAAGTCGGCAGGTACTTATGAGGTAACATTTACAGCATCGGCAAGTCATTTTGATTCTGACGCACCGCTTACGCGTGTGGTAAAAGAAGCACAAAAAGAAGATCCGGATGATACCAAGGATGACAATAAAGAGGATCAGGGTGATCAAAAGGGCGATAATAACAAACAGGATCAGACCAATCCAAAACCGGATGACACCAAGAAGCCGGATGCTACTACCAATACGACGACAGCAGCAACTCCTACAACGGAAGGTTCTCCTGCTACATCGACAACAGAAGATGTGGAAGAGGATCTCTTTACACCGGAGCTTTCCTGCACCAATGTATTGATGCAGAAGGGTAAGAGTACAAAGCTGACCACCAATGGCAGTGGAGTAAAGATCACAGGTGTAAAATATGTTAATGCAAAGAGTAAGAAAATTGTAAAAGCAACTTCTTCTGGCAAGCTTAAAGCATTAAAAACAGGAAAAGCAATTCTTCGTGTCACCTATGAGTATGAGGGAGAATCTTATACCGAACAGGTAACGGTAAAGGTAATCAAAACTCCGGTTGTGGTACTCGCGAAAAAGAGTGTGAGTGTGAAACTCGCCAAAGGAAAAACAGCAATGCTTGTTCAGTTAGATGACATGTTCTCTACAAAGAATATGAAATTCAAATCAAGCAATTCCAAAGTAGTAAAGGTTACTTCCAAAGGTCAGATCAAAGCACTGAAAAAGAAAAAGAGTGCTGTGATCAAGATTACGATTGATGACGAAGAGTACAAGGTAAAGGTAACAGTAAAATAGAATATTAGATGAAAATCTAATGTCAAAATAAGAGTCAGGAAAGAGTTTTGAAATCCGTATAACGTGGTTTGAAAGCTCTTTCTTTTTTGTTGTCACTTTTGTTTAAAAAAAAAGATAAAAAACAACATTTGTTGTTTGAAGTACTGAAAATAGGCAAAAGACTTGAAAAGAAACAAGAGAGGGTATATGATACAAGTAATTTAAAGAAAGAGGTGTACATACATGGCTACTATGAAAAAAGCAACTACAAAACCAGCAGCAATTCCTGCAACAAAGGTTGAAACAAAACCAGCAGCTTCTGTCAAAGTAGATGCAAAAGCAGATGTAAAGAAGGATGCTGCAAAAGCTACTGCAAAAGATACGGTAGCTAAGACAACTCCTACGAAAGAAGTAAAAGCAGAGGCGAAGAAAACTACAGCTGTAAAGAAAACGACCGCTGCGAAAAAAACTACAACGAAGAAAGCTCCTGCCAAGAAAACAGCGGAGAAGAGAGAAAACATATTCGAGATTCAGTATGAAGACAATAATGTAAGACAGGCGGATATTGTAGCTCGTGTCAATGAAGCATTAAAGGCACAGGGCGCAAAACCGGCAGCACTTAAGAATGTAGATATTTATGTTATACCAACAAAGAACGAAGTACATTATGTTTCTAATGCAGGTACAGCAAAAGAATTAACCGGATGCATTGCAATGTATTAATAATACATCAAACGAACACGGAGGAAGAAGGATACCAGTTTTTGGTATCCTTTTTTTGAAGTAGAGAACAGCAGACGCCGGAAGGAGGGCAAATGGAAAAAGAAAGACAGAGCAACACAAGAAAAAAAACGATAGCCGTTGTAGCATTGATCGTGGTGGCAGCAGCTATTTTACTTTCGATATATAACGGAGACAAAAAGAAGGCTTACGATCGTACAGAAACAGCCATGACAACAGTTGTGAAATTTCATTTGTATGTTTCTGGTGCGGAGCAGTATGAGAAACAGGCAATGCAGCAGTTAAAAGCATGTGAGAATAAACTTTCCTATCGGAAAAAGAATTCGGCTGTGGCACAGTTTAATGCACTGATGGCGGAACAAAAAGCGGGGATCAATGATATCACGGATGAGGAACTGCGAAAGGATACGATCGTTTGTCAGCAGGTAGCTAAAGATAGTAATGGGGCATTTGATCTGACGATCGCACCGCTTGCAAAGCTTTGGAATATTGAGGGAGAACATCCGCATGTTCCGGATCAAAAGGCGATTGAAAAAGCAAAGTCACTGGTTGGATATGAGCGGTTAAAGCAGGGAAAAGAACAGATCGGAACACAGGTAGATTATGGGGCAGCCGGAAAAGGAATTGCCTGTGATATTCTTGCAAAGAGTCTTAAAAAGAAAAAGGGGACAGGTACGATCGCAATTGGAGGAAGTATTGTCTGTGTAGGAAAAAAGCCGGGAGGAGAAAACTGGAAGCTTGGAATACAGGACCCAAATAAGGAGACCGGAGAAGTTATGGGTATTTTAGAACAATCTTCGGATTGCTTTTTATCCACCTCTGGAGATTATGAAAAATATTTTTATGAAAATGGCAGACGGTATCATCATATTTTGGATGCCCGTACCGGTTATCCTGCGGAGAGCGGTCTGCATTCCGTTACCGTGATTGCAAAAACAGGCTTGTTAAGTGACGCATTATCTACGGCATGTTTTGTTCTCGGACTGGAGGAGGGAAAGAAACTTTTGGAAAAATACGATGCGGATGGTATTTTTATTGATGAAAATAACAAGGTATATGTAACGCCTGCGCTGGAATCGGATTTTACGATTCAGGCGGAAGAATACACGCTCGTTCATTGAATTTTTAGAACGAATGGGGTAAAATGTAACGTAATAAAGAATAAGGAGAAAAGAGGTAACTTTATGGCACGATTAACATTTAAGGGTGGTGTACATCCTTATGAAGGAAAAGAACTTTCCGAGGCAAAACCTTCCAAAGATTTGCTCCCTGGAAAAGTGCTGGTATTTCCTTTGAGTCAGCATATCGGTGCGCCGGCAGCTCCTGTTGTGGCAAAGGGAGACCGCGTGCTTCGTGGACAAAAGATTGCAGAAGCCAGTGGGTTTGTGTCAAGCAACATCCATAGCTCTGTGTCCGGAGTAGTCAAAGCAATCGAACCGAGAATGATGGCAGGTGGCGCGAAAGTGAATGCGATTGTCATTGAAAATGATGAGCAATATGAGGAGGTTGCGTATGAACCGTTAAAGGGAGAACTTTCTTCTCTTAGTAAGGAGGACATCCTTTCTAAGATCAAGGAAGCAGGTATTGTCGGTATGGGTGGTGCAGGATTTCCTACACACGTAAAGCTTTCCCCAAAAGAACCGGATAAGATCGATACGATCATTGCAAACTGTTCCGAGTGTGAACCGTATTTAACATCTGATTACCGCAGAATGATGGAAATGACAGAGCAGCTTGTAGCAGGAATGAGGATCGTCTTGCAGTTGTTTCCAAATGCAAGAGGTGTGTTTGGCGTAGAGGACAATAAACCGGAAGCAATCCGTGCGATTTCCGCTTGTGTGGAAAAGGAAGAGCGGATGGAAGTGGCAGTATTGAAAACCAAATATCCGCAGGGCGGAGAGCGTACTCTTATCTACGCTGTCACGAAACGCCAGGTCAATTCCAGTATGCTCCCGGCAGATGTGGGGTGCATTGTACACAATGTGGACACGCTGATTTCAATTCATAGAGCGGTTTATGAAGGAAAACCTCTGATGGAAGGTATGGTGACTGTGACGGGAGATGCTGTCAAAGAACCTGGGAATTTCCGGGTACATCTTGGTATGATGGCACAGGAGCTTCTTGAGGCAGCAGGTGGTTACAGAGAAGATCCGGAAAAGGTGATCATTGGTGGAGCCATGATGGGACGTGCGACAGATACCCTGGACATTCCGGTGCACAAAACTTTTTCTGCTATCCTTGCACTTACCAAGGATGCGGTTGCAGCAAGTGAACCAAGCAATTGTATCAAATGTGGACGCTGTGCGACGGTATGTCCGGGAAGAATCATTCCACAAAAAGCAGCAGTTGCAGCGGCACATGGGGACAAAGAAGCATTTGTAAAACTGAACGGAATGGAATGTTGCGAGTGTGGATGCTGTTCTTATATTTGTCCGGCAAAACGACATTTGACACAGACAATTGCAGCAATGCGCAAGCAGGTGCTGGCAGATCGCAGAAAGAAATAGAAGGGAGTGGCAGAATTGAGTACATTATGGAATGTGTCTGCGTCACCTCATGCGAGAGACAAGCGGACAACGGCTGACATCATGCGGGATGTATTTCTGGCATTGTTGCCGGCTTCTATTTATGGTGTTGTTAATTTTGGAACAAAGGCGGCAGTGATTCTTTTGGTGAGTACTGTTTCAGCTGTGTTCTTTGAGTGGGTATATCAGGTTTTGATGGGGCAGAAGGTAACGATTTCTGACTGCTCGGCAGCGGTGACCGGTTTACTGCTCGGTATGAATTTATCACATACCGTTCCGTGGTGGATGGCAGTGATCGGAAGTGCATTTGCGATTATTGTGGTAAAACAGTTATTTGGTGGACTGGGTCAGAACTTTATGAACCCGGCACTGGGTGCAAGATGCTTTTTGATGATTTCTTTTGCGGGTCAGATGACCAGTTTTACCTACGATGGTGTAACAGGAGCAACGCCTCTTTCTTATGTAAAGAGTGGAGATCTTTCGATGATTTCCGTAAAAGACATGTTTTTTGGACATATTGCAGGTACGATCGGTGAAACCTCTGCATTATGGCTGTTAGTGGGAGCTGCCTATCTGCTGGTTCGCAAGGTGATCACACTGCGTATTCCGGCTACTTATATTATTACCGTAGTTGTGATGGTGACATTGTTTGGAGGTCATGGTTTTGACATCAACTATATTGCAGCACATGTATTTGGCGGTGGTCTGATTCTTGGTGCCTTTTTCATGGCAACCGATTATGTAAGTTCTCCAATCACGGTAAAAGGGCAGTATGTATATGGTGTTTTATTGGGAATCTTAACGGCAGTCTTTCGTTTGTATGGTGGAACTGCGGAAGGAGTTTCCTACTCCATCATTATCTGTAACTTATTAGTTCCGTTGATTGAAAAAGTGACTATGCCGGTGGCATTTGGAATGGGAGGTAAGAAGCATGAATAAAGGTTTGATCAAAGATGCACTTGCCTTGACACTGATCACGTTAGTGGCAGGATGTCTGCTGGGCGTGGTGCATAAAGTTACATTAAACCCGATTGCCAAACAGCAGGAACGGGTAAAACAAGAAGCATATAAAGAAGTATATCCGGATGCGAAAAGCTTTGTTGCAGTTAAAGATGCGAACCCTGAAAAGGATGCGAAAGCGGCATTAAAAGAAGCTGGACTGGATCAGTATAACAGCATCGATGAAGTGCTTGCGGCAACAGATCAGGATGTTAGCTCATCTGCAAATGCAGAAATAAAAGGATATGTAATGACGATCACCAACCGGGAAGCATATGATGGTGAGCTGACCTTTACAATGGGGATCACTGCAGATGGAACGGTGACAGGTATTGCGTTTACCTCTATCTCTGAAACAGCGGGACTTGGTATGAAGGCACAGGAAGATTCCTTTAAAGATCAATTTAAGAATAAAAAAGTAGATGCCTTTGCTTATACGAAATCCGGTGCATCAAAGGACGAAGAAATTGATGCGTTAAGTGGTGCAACGATCACCACCAATTCCGTAGTAAACGGTGTGAATGCCGGAATTGCATATTATCGTTATCTGACAGGAGGTGGGGCAAATGAATAAACCGGTAGAACGACTTTATAATGGTATTATCAAGGAGAACCCGACTTTTGTTATGATGCTCGGTATGTGTCCGACATTGGCGGTAACTTCTTCCGCAGTCAATGGTGCCGGAATGGGACTGACGACTACCGTCGTATTGGTACTCTCTAATATGATGATCGCAGCACTTCGTAAAGTGATTCCGGATCGTGTGCGTATTCCGGCATTTATTGTTATTGTTGCTACCTTTGTAACTCTGGTACAGATGCTGTTGCAGGCATATCTTTCCAGTCTGAACGATGCACTTGGAATCTACATTCCTTTGATTGTTGTAAACTGTATTATTCTGGGACGTGCCGAAGCCTATGCTTCAAAGAATCCGGTGATCCCGTCGGCGTTTGATGGCCTTGGTATGGGACTTGGATTTACACTCGGATTAACGCTGATCGGATTGTTCCGTGAAATCCTTGGAAATGGTACAGCATTTGGATTAAAGGTAACACCATCTTCCTATGAGCCGATCACGATCTTTGTGCTGGCACCGGGAGCTTTCTTTGTGTTGGCATTTATCATTGCAATTCAAAATAAATTCAAGAGCCGTAAGAAAGCAGAAGTAAAAACAGAAGCGGCCTGTGATTCTGGCTGCGCTGGTTGTGCCAGTGCCAACATCTGTCATGGACACTTGTTTACGGAAGGAACAGAAACGAAGAAGGAGGAGACAAAAGCATGAAGACTTTATTATTAGTAGCAATTGGTGCATCGCTGGTGAACAATGTTGTGTTAAGTCAGTTTTTAGGTCTTTGTCCATTCCTCGGTGTATCCAAGAAGGTCAATACGGCGGCCGGCATGGGAGGTGCCGTAGTATTCGTTATTACGATCGCTTCTGCGGCAACGTGGCTGATCAATCATTTTGTGCTTGAAACTTTCCATGTGGAATATATGCAGACAATCGTATTTATTCTGGTGATCGCAGCTTTGGTGCAGTTTGTGGAAATGTTCCTCAAAAAATATTCCAAAGGTCTTTATCAGGCACTGGGAGTATATCTTCCTTTGATCACAACGAACTGTGCAGTGCTTGGTGTTGCTCTGAGCAATGTCACAGATGGTTATGGCTTTGTTACATCTATTGTGAGTGGATTCGCTACAGCCGTTGGATTTACGATCGCGATCGTGGTACTTGCCGGTATTCGTGAAAAGATCGAGTATAATGATGTGCCACCGAGTTTTCAGGGAATGCCGATCGTACTGATCACGGCAGGATTGATGGCAATCGCATTTTACGGATTTGCCGGGTTAATATAAGGAGGAAATAAGAATGAGTGGTATAATTCTTGCAACAGTAATAGTTGGCGCCGTAGGATTGATCCTTGGTCTGTTCTTATGTTTCTTCTCAGAGAAATTCAAGGTGCCGGTAGATGAAAAAGAAGAAGCAGTCCGTGCGGCACTGCCGGGCAACAACTGTGGCGGTTGTGGTTATGCAGGCTGTGACGGACTTGCGGCTGCTATCGCGAAAGGCGAGGCGGAAGTAGGTGCCTGCCCGGTAGGCGGGGCAAGCGTAACAGAGGCAATTGCTGCAATTATGGGGGTGGAAGCCTCCACCGGTGCAGCGCAGGTCGCCTATGTGAAATGTTCTGGTAACTGCGAAGTGGCAAAAGACAGTTATCAGTACAGCGGACCGGAGGACTGCGTACTGGCGGCATCCGTTCCGGGTGGTGGTTCCAAAGCCTGCTCTTATGGATGCATGGGATTTGGAAGCTGTGTAAAGGCATGTCCGTTTGATGCAATTCATGTGATCGATGGAATTGCAGTGGTAGATAAAGAAGCCTGTAAAGCATGTGGCAAATGTGTTGCAGCTTGTCCGAAGCATTTGATCGAGCTGATTCCAAAGACCTCAAAACAGGTGGTGAGCTGCAGCTCCAAAGACAAAGGAAAAGATGTAATGGCAGCCTGTTCCGTGGGCTGTATTGGTTGTGGACTTTGTGTAAAAGCCTGCGCATTTGACGCAGTAACCGTGACAGACAATGTAGCACATATCGATCAGGACAAGTGTAAGCATTGTGGTGCATGTGTACAGAAATGTCCAAAGAAGATCATTCGTGTGCAGGAGTAACAGATGAAACCGGGAATCAAAGAAAAAATGATGGAATTTTTAGCGCAGAATGAATATATCAGAAATCTGAATGTTTCGATCACGGAATATGAAGATGGATATGCAAGAGGAGAAATGCTGGTAGAAGACAAGCATTTGAACCCGTATCATTCTGTGCATGGTGGTGCACTGTATTCGCTGGCAGATATTGTCAGTGGATGTGCCGCCTGTCAGACTGGACGCTATGCTACAACGGTGTCCGGGACGATGAACTTTTTGAAAGCTGCAATGCATACCAAAAAGGTTGTGTGCGAGGCAAAAGCGGTTCACAGTGGGAAAACAATTTCTGTTTATGAAGTGAAACTGTTTGATGACAAAGGTGAATTGCTGGAGACCGGAACATTTACATTTTATCACATGAACCGGGAAGTACTGCCGGAAACAGAGGTATAGGATCGTTGACTTGGGTGAGAGATATGGCAAAAAGATTTTGGCGCAGTAATCGTGATTACTGTCAGTTAATATATGAAAAGACCGGATTACTTCCCAAACGGGTGGCATA
Source organism: Lachnospiraceae bacterium (assembly GCA_050874905.1). Taxonomy (GTDB): domain Bacteria; phylum Bacillota; class Clostridia; order Lachnospirales; family Lachnospiraceae; genus NC2004. Next base: position 10,509 of record JBNMLP010000023.1, on the reverse strand, counting down.
CGCAAGTGATATTTCACAATATTATCTATATTATGATGCAAAGGACTGCGCCAGCCTGAAAGAGAATATGCAGGTGATCCGCAGTGCAGTTTCCTCTTTAGAGGGAGCGGAGGCAGTTTTGATGGAAAATGGCTGCCTGCAACTGATGTTTTTAGAATAGGAAGGCAGGGAAAAGATGACATTACAATATGTACCGGTAGAACAGGGGACACAGATTTCACAACTGGCTGTACTGGCAGATAAAGTCTGGCATGAATATTTTCCATGTATTTTGTCCGAGGGACAGATTGATTATATGGTAGAAAAATTCCAGTCGGAAAAGGCGTTGACAGAACAGATCAGAAACGAAGAATATCAATATTTTTTCCTGGAAGGAAATGGAATTTATATGGGATATACCGGTGTACATGTGGAAGAGGCAGAAAGAAAACTGTTTTTAAGTAAGCTTTATCTCATGAAATCTGCACGTGGCAAAGGATACGCTTCGCAGGTATTTGAATTTTTACAGGGACTTGCTGCTGCGTGTGGCTGCCGCAGCATTTATCTGACGGTAAACCGGCACAACGATCATACGATCGAAGTGTATAAAAAGTGGGGATTTCAGATTGTGAAAGAACAGGATGCAGACATTGGAAACGGGTATGTGATGGACGATTACGTCATGGAATATACATTATAAAAATGGAGGTAGACAGTAATGAGTAAGATTGATGAAGTAAGAAGTGCAATGGTAGCAGCAATGAAGGCGGGAGACAAACCAAGAAAGGAATCCCTTTCTATGCTTCTTTCTGCTTTGAAAAATAAGGCGATCGACAAGAGAGAAGATCTGACGCCGGAAGAAGAAAATGAAGTGGTATTAAAAGAGTTAAAGCAGGTCAAAGAAACGATCGAGCTGACACCGGAAGACCGTGCCGATCTTTTAGAAGAAGCCAACGCACGTCTGCATGTATATGAGGAATTTGCTCCAAAGATGATGGATGAGGCAGAGATCAAAGCAGAAATTGAAAAAGTGTTGGCAGAACTTTCTATCACAGCTCCTACCGCAAAGGATAAGGGAAAGATCATGAAAGAGCTGATGCCTCGTGTAAAGGGAAAAGCCGATGGAAAAATGGTAAATACGGTACTGGCATCTATGATGTAGTCAAACAGGATTTCCTGTTGTTAAAATGTGGTAGAGTATGATATGATAATGGTGTTTGTAAAGTTTTGTAACACGTACAATAAATGAAGAATTGCAGGAGGATGAACAGATGGATTACAAAAATGCCGGAGTTGATATCGAAGCTGGTTACAAATCAGTGGAACTGATGAAGAAACATGTCCAGGCAACAATGAGAGAGGAAGTGCTTACCAATCTGGGTGGATTTTCAGGAGCGTTTTCTCTTAAGAAGATCAAGCAGATGGAGGAGCCGGTGCTGCTTTCCGGAACAGATGGATGTGGTACAAAGGTGAAACTGGCGATGATTATGGATAAGCACGATACGATCGGTATTGATGCCGTGGCAATGTGTGTGAACGATATTGCCTGTGCAGGTGGTGAGCCACTGTTTTTCTTAGATTATATTGCTTGTGGCAAGAATTATCCGGAGAAGATCGCAACAATCGTAAGCGGCGTGGCAGAAGGCTGTAAGCAGTCGGATGCAGCATTGATCGGTGGAGAAACTGCAGAACATCCGGGATTGATGCCGGAGGATGAATACGATTTAGCTGGATTTGCAGTAGGTGTCTGTGACCAGAAAGATCTGATCACAGGAGAACATATCAAGGCAGGAGATACCTTGATCGGAATTGCATCTACAGGTGTACACAGCAACGGATTTTCTCTTGTCCGTAAAGTATTTGAGATGACGAAGGAATCCTTAGACACTTATTATGAAGAACTTGGTAAGACACTGGGAGAGACCTTGCTTGCTCCGACAAGAATTTATGTGAAGGCACTCCGCAGCGTGAAGGAAGCCGGAGTAACGATCGAAGGATGTTCTCATATTACAGGTGGCGGCTTCTATGAAAATATTCCGCGTATGCTTCCGGAGGGAATGCATGCTGTTGTGAAAAAGGACAGCTACACGGTTCCTCCGATCTTTACCTTAATGCAGAAGACAGGCGATATTGCAGAAGAGATGATGTATAACACCTTCAATATGGGTATCGGTATGGTGATCGCAGTGGATGCAGAGGATGCAGACAAGACACTTGCAGCATTAAAGGCAGCCGGCGAGGAAGCGTATGTCGTAGGTCATATGGAAGCAGGAGAGAAAGGTGTTACATTATGTTAAAGATTGCGGTACTGGTATCCGGTGGTGGAACCAATCTTCAGGCAATTATAGATGCGGTGGCAGACCAGACGATCACCAATACGGAAATTTCTGTCGTGATCAGTAATAATGCCGGAGCCTACGCGCTGGAACGTGCGAAAAAGGCGGGGATTGATGCGGTCTGCATTTCTCCGAAAGAATATGAAAACAGGGCGCAGTTCAATGATGCTTTGTTAGAAAAAGTAAAAGAATACGAGGTAAATCTGATCGTGCTGGCTGGATTTTTAGTAGTAATCCCGGAGCAGATGATCGAAGCCTACGAAAATCGTATTATCAATATTCATCCATCCCTGATTCCGTCCTTTTGTGGAACCGGGTACTATGGTTTGAAGGTTCACGAAGCGGCACTGGCGCGCGGCGTAAAGCTTTCCGGAGCAACCGTTCATTTTGTAGATAAAGGAACCGATACTGGTCCGATTATTTTACAGAAAGCGGTGGAAGTAAAAGAAGGAGATACGCCGGAAGTATTGCAAAAGCGCATTATGCAGGAAGCAGAGTGGAAGATTATGCCGGAAGCGATCAATCTGATCGCCAATGGAAGAGTCAGCGTGGAAGATGGCAAGGTAATGATTGCAAACGAGTAGTGTAGAAGAGACAACAAGGAGGCAGAACCGATGAAAGTTTTGGTAGTTGGTAGTGGTGGACGTGAGCATGCGATCGTAACAAGCGTAGCAAAGAGTAAACGTGTGGACAAAATATATTGTGCACCGGGAAATGCCGGTATTGCACAGCTTGCAGAATGTGTTCCGATCCCTGCAATGGACATTGCAGAGATGGTTGCATTTGCAAAAGAAAAAGAAATCGATCTGACGATCGTCGGAATGGATGATCCGCTTGTAGCGGGTATGGTAGATGCATTTGAGGCGCAGGGGCTTCGCGTGTTCGGACCAAGAAAAAATGCAGCAATCATTGAGGGAAGCAAAGCATTTTCAAAAGACCTCATGAAGAAATACAACATCCCGACTGCGGCATATGAGACATTTGATTCACCGGAGGCTGCACTTGCTTATCTGGAAACCGCTAAAATGCCGATTGTTTTAAAGGCAGATGGATTGGCACTTGGAAAAGGTGTGTTGATCTGTAATACGAGAGAAGAAGCCAAAGCAGGTGTAAAAACTTTGATGTTAGATAAACAGTTTGGCTCTGCCGGAGATACGATCGTAGTAGAGGAGTTTATGACAGGACGTGAGGTGTCTGTTCTTTGTTTCTGCGATGGAACACATATTAAGACAATGACATCGGCACAGGATCACAAACGTGCCAAAGATGGTGATCAGGGATTAAACACTGGTGGAATGGGAACTTTCTCACCAAGTCCATTCTATACCGATGAGGTAGCAGATTTCTGTATGAAACATGTATATCAGCCAACAATGGATGCAATGAAGGCAGAGGGACGTCCATTTGTCGGTGTATTATTCTGTGGTCTGATGCTGACACCGGACGGAACAAAGGTGCTGGAATACAACGCCCGTTTTGGAGATCCGGAAGCGCAGGTTGTACTGCCACGTATGAAAAATGATATCATTGATGTAATGGAAGCATGTATTGATGGCAAGCTGGATGAGATTGATCTGGAATTTGAGGATAATGCCGCAGTCTGTGTGGTATTGGCTTCTGATGGCTATCCGGAGAAATATGACAAAGGCTTCTTGATCGAGGGCTTAGAGCGTTTTGATCAGGAAGAAGGATACTATGCGTTCCATGCTGGAACGAAACAGACAGTAGCCGGTGTTGTAACCAATGGTGGACGTGTCCTTGGCATTACCGCCAAAGGAAAAGATCTGATCGAGGCGCGTGCCAATGCTTATAAGGCAACCGAATGGGTATCATTTGAAAACAAATATATGCGCCATGACATTGGAAAAGCGATTGATGAACAGTAATAGTTGCCTTTTTTGACAAAATGAGGTATGATACAAGCGGTTTTTTAACCGCTTGTTTTTATGTGGACAGCAAGACATAGAATTTCTGGCAGGAGAATGGTTGCTTGCAATGATAACTGGAGAAGCATGTTTTCGTGTTTTCTCCTAGTGGGAGGATGAAAATGATACGATTGATCGCGACCGACATGGACGGGACTTTATTAGACAGTAAGAAGCAGCTACCACCGGATTTTGATGTGGTGATGCGCAAATTATATGAAAGAGATATTTTATTTGCAGTGGCGAGTGGCAGATCCTATGCCACACTGAAAAAACAGTTTGAAGATTATCTGGATGACATTGTATTTATCTGCGATAACGGTGCAAATGTAGTATATCAGCAGGAATCGGTATCAGTTTCTTTGCTGGCGTGGGAACTGGTGGAAGAGATCGTGGAGCAGGTGCGAAGAGGCGGTGGAAAGATGCTTCTTTGTGGAAAACATGGCACATATCATGAATACTTTGGTTCGACAGAAGCAGAGGATGAGATCGCCAGTTACTATGTGAATCAGGTGATTGTGGATAATGTTTTAGACGTTAAGGACGAAATATTTAAAATTGCTGTGTTTGATGAGCAGAATATGGAGCAGACCTTATATCCGGCATTTAAAAAATGCTTCCGCGACCGGCTCAATTATCAGATGTCCGGGGAACATTGGATGGATGTAATGAACTCCAATGTAAATAAGGGAATGGCATTAAAGCAGATTCGAAAATCTCTTGGCATTTCCTATGAAGAAACGATGGCATTTGGAGATTATATGAATGACTATGAAATGTTAAAGGAAGCCAAAGAAAGCTACGCAATGGGAAATGCACACGAAGGAATTAAAAAGATTGCAGCACATATCACGGGTACCAATGATGAGCAGGGCGTGATGAATGTGATCAAACATGCAGTGCTTGGCATGGAGTAAAGAAATGACAGGGAGAGAAATCTCCTTGTTATTTTTTATTCCATATGTTATAGTGAATGTATAACATATATAACGAGCAAGATAGAAAAGAGATGAAAGATATGACGATTCATATTGATTTTAATAGTGATGAGGCAATCTACATCCAACTTCGTAACCAGATCGTTTTAGGCATTGCCAAAGAAGAGATGAAAAATGGGGAATCGCTCCCCTCTGTCCGGCAGTTGGCAGAAGAGCTTGGAGTAAATATGCATACGGTGAACAAAGCCTATGCGATGCTGCGTCAGGAAGGATATTTGATGATGGATCGCAGGCATGGAGCCGTCATTCACATAGAAACCAGTACAAGACCGCGTGATGATCTGGAAATGACGATGAAGCTTTTGGTGGCAGAAGCCAAATGCAGACATATGGAGGTAGAAGAATTACAACAGATCATAAAAGATTTTTATCAGGAATTTGATGCAGAATAAGGAGGACGATCATGCAGAATCAATTTACGGAAAATGCAAACTGTGCGATTAGTGCTGCACTCCGTCAGGCAACAGTGCGTAAGCAGGAGTTTGTGGGAACAGAGCATATCCTTATGGGATTATTAAAAGAAAAAAAGGGCGTGGCATGCCGGATTTTAAATGAAAACCAGGTAACGTTAGAGAATGTTGCCAAGTTGGCAGACCAGCTTGTAAATCAGGATGGCGGTGTGGTCACCAAGGGAAAAGGAAAGTTTACCAAACGTGCTATGCGTGTGATGGAACAGGCCAAAAAAGAGGCAGAAACATATGGTCAGGCATTAGCTGGAACAGAACACATATTGCTGGCATTGCTGAAAGAAAGAGATTGTGTAGCAATCCGGTTTTTGAATACATTGGGTGCTTCTGTGCAGAAGCTGTTTGTAGATGTACTGGTGGTGCTTGGAGTAGAGCCGAACCGCGCAAGGAATGAGTATACCGCATACTATAGTGGAAAGAGCAGAAGTAAAAGTAAAACACCAACATTAGATCGATATACCAGAAATCTGAATGAAGCAGCGAAGGAAGGCAAACTGGATCCGGTGATTGGAAGAGAATATGAAATGCAGCGTATGGTGCAGATCTTAAGCCGCAGAAACAAGAATAATCCATGCCTGCTCGGCGAGCCGGGAGTAGGAAAAACAGCGGTAGTAGAAGGACTGGCGCAGTATATTGTGGACGGTGCAGCTCCGGCTTCAATTGCTGATAAAGTAGTGCTGACATTGGATCTTTCCGGTATGGTTGCCGGAACCAAATATAGAGGTGAATTTGAGGAACGGATCAAGAGACTGTTGGAAGAACTTAAAAATTCCGGAGAAGTCTTATTATTTATTGATGAGATCCATACCATTATTGGTGCCGGAAATGCGGAGGGGGCAATGGATGCATCGAACATCTTAAAACCTGCACTCTCCAGAGGTGAGATTCAGGTGATCGGTGCGACAACGAAGGAAGAATATCGCAAGTATATCGAAAAAGACGCTGCGTTAGAACGCCGTTTCCAGCCGATTGAAATTGAGGAACCAAATGAAGAACAGACTTTAAATATTTTAAAGGGATTGCGGGGACACTATGAAAAATTTCATCGTGTGATTATTACGGATGAAGCACTCAAACAGGCAGTGACATTATCCGCCCGATATATGAATGATCGTTTTATGCCGGATAAAGCCATTGATGTGATTGATGAAGCAGCTGCCAGAAAGCGTATTGGAGAAGTAGAAGATAGTGAAACGATCGCATCGCTCCGGATACAGGTATCTGCCTTAAAAGAACGCAAGGAACAGGAGATATTATCTGGCAATTTTGAATCGGCCAAAGAAACGAAAAAAGAAGAAGATAAACTGCAAAAGAAATTGGAACGAACGATTCTTCGAAAGCAGAAAGAACAGCAGGAAAGTTCGATTGAAGTAACATCGGAAGATATTGCGCAGATCGTATCTTTGATTACAAAAATTCCGGTGAGCCGCCTGGCACAGGAGGAAAAAGACCGTTTGCTGCATCTGGAAGACGAACTGCACAAAAGAGTGATCGGACAGGATGAGGCAGTTGCTGCCGTAGCACATGCAGTAAAACGTGGACGTGTGGGAATGAAAGAACCGAATCATCCGATAGGATCATTTTTGTTCTTAGGACCGACAGGTGTAGGTAAAACAGAACTATGTAAAGCGCTTGCGGAGACTGTATTTGGAAGCGAGAAAAATATTATCCGCGTTGATATGTCAGAATACATGGAATCCTACAGCGTGTCTAAGATGATTGGTTCTCCTCCTGGATATGTAGGATATGAGGAGGGAGGACAATTAAGCGAAAAAGTGCGCAAGAATCCTTACTCTGTCATCTTGTTTGATGAGATTGAAAAAGCACATCCGGATGTCTTTAATGTATTATTGCAGGTATTAGATGAAGGTCATATCACGGATTCACAGGGCAGAAAGGTAAGCTTTAAAAATACTATCATCATTATGACGTCGAACTGTGGGGCGAAAAACATCGTAGAACCAAAGCAGCTTGGATTTGCAGCCAAAGAAGATGAAAAGCTGGAGCATGATCGTATGAAAAATGCTGTGATGGCAGAAGTGAAACGATTATTTAAACCAGAATTTATCAATCGTATTGATGAAACAATTGTATTCCATATGCTGACCAAGGACAATCTCAAAGATATTGTAGAACTGATGGTAAAACGTGTGGCGCAGCGGACGAAGGAACAGATGGATATTACCATCCGTCTGGATTACCGTGCCATTTCTTATCTCTTAGAAAAGGGAACAGATAAAGTCTATGGAGCAAGACCACTTCGCCGGGCAATCCAGACGGAACTGGAAGATAAGATGGCAGATGAGATCCTTGCAGGAGTGATCAAGGCGGGGGATCATGTTTCCGTAACAACCAGAAAAAAGAAGCTTTATTTTAAAGTTTCATAGGTGTAGTCAGTGAGAAAAAACGTGTAAAAATTTGGTGAAAAACGACGAGAAATAGTAGCATAACAGAGAGAAATTTGTTATACTAGATACACAAAATACAACTAGGAGGATCCAGTTATGGCAGTAGTAGAAGAATTAATTCGTACAGAGAATGATGGAACGATCAGCTTTGGCAATTATAAATTAGCAACAAAGACCAAAAAGGCAGATTTTGAACACGATGGGGATCTCTATAAGATCAAAACATTTCATGAGATCACCAAGTTAGAGCGGAATGGATTGTTTGTCTATGAATCTGTTCCGGGAACAGCTGTGCATCATCTGAATGCATCAGAGGGAAGTGTGACCTTTGAAGTAGAGGGACCGGAAGATGCGATGGTCACATTGGAGCTTGAGCCGGAGAATGAATACAAAGTTACCATCAATGGCAATGATGCCGGTAATGTTAAAACAAACTTAGGTGGTAAACTTCCGATTAGTGTGGAATTGGGAGAAGGTACTCAGGTTGCCATTCAGGTGGATCATATTTAATGGCAAAAACAAAACAGGTTTATTATTGTACCCAATGTGGTTATGAATCATCAAAATGGATGGGGCAGTGTCCGTCCTGCGGAGAGTGGAATACCTTTGAAGAGGGGATTGTTTCTGCTAAGACAGCAAAACAGGCACGTTCTTCACAGGAACGCAACCGTCCGATATCCATGGAAGACGTAACCACGTTGAGTCAGAAACGGATCAGCACACACATTGGTGAATTGGATCGTGTATTAGGGAGCGGAATTGTAGAAGGCTCCCTAATTTTAGTTGGAGGTGATCCAGGCATAGGCAAATCCACACTATTATTGCAGATATGCCGGAATTTAAGTGCTGATCATATGAAACTTCTTTATGTATCAGGGGAGGAATCCCTGCAGCAGATCAAGATGAGATCTGACCGGATTGGAAAGTTTGAGTCCTCGATGCTTCTGTTATGTGAAACGTCGATTGATGTCATTGAACAGGCAATTGCAGAATCAAAGCCTCAGATGGTAGTGATCGATTCCATTCAGACAATGGTAGCGGATGAAGTGACTTCAGCGGCGGGGAGTGTTTCACAGGTACGGGAAGTAACCGCCCGCATGATGAAGATTGCAAAACAGCAGGGGATTACGATCTGGATCGTAGGACATGTGACCAAGGAAGGCGTCGTAGCGGGGCCGAGAACTTTAGAACATATGGTGGATACGGTGCTCTATTTTGAAGGAGATCGGCATGCGGTATATCGTATTTTGCGTGGAGTAAAGAATCGTTTTGGTTCTACAGACGAGATCGGGGTATTTGAAATGCAGCCGGAAGGATTACGGGAAGTAACGAATCCTTCAGAAGTAATGCTGAGCGGCAGACCGATGAATGCCTCCGGATCTGTTGTTGTATGCTCTATGGAAGGAACACGCCCGATCTTAATTGAGATCCAGGCACTCGTGTCGCAGACCAGCTTTAATCTTCCGCGCCGTACAACAGTGGGACTGGATTATAACCGGGTGAATCTTTTGATGGCAGTCCTCGAAAAAAGAGCCGGACTATCTCTGGGTGGATGTGATGCGTATGTCAATGTTGCAGGCGGACTAAAGCTTGCAGAGCCGGCGATTGATCTTGGAATTGTGATGGCGATAGCATCCAGTTACAAAAATCGTTACATAGACCGGGAGACGATCATTTTTGGAGAAGTAGGACTTACGGGAGAAATCCGAGCAGTATCTATGCCGCTGCCACGCGTAAAGGAAGCACAGAAATTAGGCTTCAAAACTTGCATCCTTCCACAAACCAATTTAGAACAGGTAGAAAAAATGGCGCAGGATCTGACAGGTATCCGCCTGGTCGGTGTTTCAAATGTGGCACAGGCACTGGATTTAGTCTAGAAAAATACCGCAAAAAAGCCCTAATGTAAAAATAATGAAAAAATTTGAAAAAAGTTGTTGACAAAGGGAAAATGAGATGGTATTATCTAATACGTTGTCGGCGAAAAGCCGAGACAACAACCTTGATAATTAAATAATGAGACAAACCTGAAAATGACTTAAAAGTTTCACTGGTCTATTACAGGTCAGAGTGAACAGGTTGTTTTTAACAACACCTAAAAACAGTAAAAAAGAACAGGTAAAAATAGCTAAGTGTTATTTTGAACTGGTTCGGACGAAAAAACTACTGTTTTACTAAGTTCATGAAAACAAGTTTTCATTCACTAAGTAAAAAGTAGTGGATTTTTCTAAACATAAGAAAGAACGAAGTTCTTTCTCCTATAAAGAAAAATCACAACATGAGAGTTCGATCCTGGCTCAGGATGAACGCTGGCGGCGTGCTTAACACATGCAAGTCGAACGAAGCACTTACGACAGAACTCTTCGGAGGGAAGATGTATTTGACTGAGTGGCGGACGG
>JBNMLP010000022.1:0-46769 GCA_050874905.1 Lachnospiraceae bacterium | reverse complement strand
CTCCAGAGGATATCACTGGTATGAAAGCTTCTCAGGGTATCTTAACAGTACGTGGTGGTATGACATCTCACGCTGCCGTAGTAGCACGTGGTATGGGTACCTGTTGTGTATCTGGTTGTGGCGACATCGTTATGGATGAGGAGAACAAGAAGTTCACATTAGCTGGACAGACATTTACAGAAGGTTCTGAGATCTCTATCGATGGTACAACTGGTAACATCTACGCTGGATTGATCCCTACTGTAGACGCTCAGATCGCTGGTGAGTTCGGTCGTGTTATGGCTTGGGCTGACGAGTTCCGTACATTAAAGGTTCGTACAAACGCTGATACTCCTGCTGACGCTAAGAAAGCACGTGAGTTAGGTGCAGAAGGTATCGGTCTTTGCCGTACAGAGCATATGTTCTTCGAGGAAGACAGAATTGCTGCATTCCGTGAGATGATCTGTTCTGATACTGTAGAAGAGAGAGAAGCTGCATTAGAGAAGATCCTTCCATATCAGCAGGGAGATTTCAAGGCTCTTTATGAGGCTCTTGAAGGTAACCCAGTTACTATCCGTTTCTTAGATCCACCTCTGCATGAGTTCGTTCCTACTGAGGAAGCTGACATCAAGAAGTTAGCAGACGCACAGGGCAAGTCAGTAGAGCAGATCAAGGCAATCATCGATGGATTACACGAGTTCAACCCAATGATGGGTCATCGTGGATGTCGTCTTGCTGTTACTTATCCAGAGATCGCAAAGATGCAGACAAAGGCTGTTATCCGCGCTGCAATCGAGGTTAAGAAAGCACATGCAGACTGGGCAGTTGAGCCTGAGATCATGATTCCATTAGTATGTGAAGTAAAAGAGTTAAAATATGTTAAGAAAGTCGTTGTTGAGACTGCTGACGCAGAGATCGCTGCTGCAGGCGTAGACCTGAAATACCATGTAGGTACTATGATCGAGATTCCTCGTGCTGCTTTAACTGCTGACGAGATCGCAAAAGAGGCTGACTTCTTCTGCTTCGGTACAAACGATTTAACTCAGATGACTTATGGATTCTCTCGTGACGATGCTGGTAAGTTCTTAGATGCTTACTATGACGCTAAGATCTTCGAGAACGATCCATTTGCGAAGTTAGATCAGACTGGTGTTGGTAAATTAATGGAGACTGCTATCAAACTTGGTAAGCCAGTTAACCCAGACCTTCACGTAGGTATCTGTGGTGAGCACGGTGGAGATCCATCTTCCGTAGAGTTCTGCCACAAGATTGGTTTAGACTATGTATCATGTTCACCATTCCGTGTACCAATCGCTCGTTTAGCAGCTGCGCAGGCAGCAATTGCCAACAAATAATCCGATTTTTGGTATTACGAATAGGATATGAGGAAATCCCTCTACACATAAGTGTAGAGGGATTTTTTGTATAAAAATACAGAGAACTATGCTATAATTATAATATAGATTGATTTAGGAGGGATGCGAGATGTGTTATACAATTGAAGAAATAAGAAACAAAACAGTTCCAATTGCAAGAAAACACGGCGTATCTCGTATGTGCCTGTTTGGTTCTTATGCACGAGGAGAAGCAAATGATGAGAGTGATGTTGACATTTTTGTGGATAAGGGAAAAATGACAAGTTTAATAAAATATATGGCTTTCGTGTATGATTTGGAATCTGCTTTAGATTGTCATGTAGATGTTGTTACAACAGGAATAAAAGACAAGATGTTTTTGGGGCATATTCAAAGTGAGGGGGTGTTACTTTATGAAGAATCATGATGTGGAGATCTTGAAAAAGATTGTTCGTTATTGTGATGACATCGAGTTATTAAAGAAAAAATATAATTGCAGCTATGTCCATATCTGAAGGAACAGATTCTGGATATTATCTAGCATGATAATGATGTAGTAAGGGAAAGGGGTTACAAAACATGAAAACAGCAAAGAAACTATCTATATGGCTTTGGGCTCTGATATTTGGAGCAGGCCTCATCGGCAATGTTCCGGTGATTCCGGCACACGCTACAACGGTATATGTCACACCGACCGGATCAAAGTATCACACACATAAGTGTGGAAGAGGCAGCTTTTATACGGATTCATTGGAGAATGCAAAAGCGCGCGGGCTTACGGCCTGCAGCAAATGCTTCCCGAATGGTGCGCCATCCACATCATCTTCCAGCAGCAGGAAGTCAACAACTACGACAAGTAAAACAACGACGACAAGCAGGACAAAAACAAAAAGCATGACGGTATCGCCATCATCGATCGTACTGCTTCCGGGACAGAGCAAGCAGTTAAAGGTGAAATCAGCATCCGGTACTGTTACATATAAAAGCAGTAACACGGGAGTTGCTAAAGTAGATGCCAGAGGTAAGATCACGGCAAAGAAAAAGGGAAAAGCGACGATCACGATTTCAAGCTCTAATGGCAAAAAGTCCTGCAAGGTCAAAGTAGAACAGATCAAGCTGAATCAGACAAGCATGGATCTGACGGTGGATGATGAAGAATTAAGCTATGATTTTATCACCGTAAAAGGCTGCTCTCACACACCGACTTACCGTAGTACGGATGAGGAGGTTGTCAGTGTAGATGAAGCCGGAAATGTAGAGGCAGAAGGCGAAGGAAAGGCAACGATCATTGTTCGTGTGCATGGAAAAACATTAAAATGTAAAGTAAGAGTAGAAGAAGCGTCTTATGATGACGAGGAGCCATTTTCAGATTATGAGAACGAAGATGAGGATGAAGATTACTACGGTTATTAAAGTATGTTTTTAATTTTCATAGGATGGCACGGACAGCGAAGGGGACAACATTGATTTGTTCCCTTCTTTTATGTATAATAATGTAGAAAATGGTATAATGATAATTACGAAAGAGATGGATAACGTTGTGCTGATCTGATGTCAGACCGGTACGATGGTTTCGTGAAAGAAGGAAGAGAAAATGAACTACGTGAAGTTTGACTTGCATTGTCATACGAAAGAGGGTTCGACCGATGCAAAGCAATCGATCTTTGATCATGTAACAGCATTAAAGGAACTGGGATATGGTGGATTGCTTGTAACAGACCATGATTCCTATAAGGGATATGAGGAGTATAAAAAACAGCACAGAGAAGATGATTTTGTTGTACTGCGTGGGATTGAATACGATACCTGCGATTATGGTCATTTTATTGTAGTAGTGCCAAATCATGTGCCGAAAGCATTATATGAGCTGCTTTCCCAAAGAGGGATGCGTTTAAAACATCTGGTGGAATATGTACATGGTTTTAATGGAATTCTAGGGCCGGCACATCCGTATGGAGAGCTGTTTATGAGTTTTGGTAACACGCAGCCGTGGAATTATTTTGAAAAGCATCAATTGCTCAAACAGTTTGATTTTCTGGAAGGATATAATGCCTGTGAATCCGACGAAAAGAACCGAAACGCCAGAAGACTGGCGAAACATTTTGAACTTCCACTTACAGCGGGAACGGATGCACATAGCGGAGAGTATCTTGGAAAGGCTTGTACCTATTTGCCGGATACGATCAAAACAGAGGAGAATTTTATTGACTTTTATAAGTCAGGACAGTATCCTAAGGTTTGGGGTGAACGCTATGGACGCACGACAAAGGATCGGATTGGACGGTTTAATCTGTATCTGGCAGTGAGCTTTTATATTTATAATAAAATCGGTGCGTTGCTTCATTTACCGAAAAGAGTGCGGCTGTTTCATATGCTGCAGAAAAAATTCATAAAGGAGAACAGGAGATGAATACCAATACAACAAGAAGAATCAATGTCCGGGCATTTGCGATGACAGCAATGCTATCGGCAGTTGCGTTTATTTTACAGTACATTGAGTTTCCAATTCCAATGCTGATCCCGGCATTTGTGAAGCTGGATTTTTCCGACCTTCCGGAACTGATCGGAGCATTTGCCATCGGTCCGGTGGCTGGAGTTGTGATCTGTGCAGTGAAGAATGCGCTGCACCTGCTGGTGACACAAAGTGGCGGTGTCGGGGAGCTTTCCAACTTTATTCTGGGAGCCTGCTTTGTACTTCCTGCCGGACTGATCTATAAACACAAGAAAACCAAAAGAAATGCGCTGCTGGGTTCGCTGCTTGGAGCGGTACTGATGGCAGTGGTCAGTGTGGCATCCAATTATTTTATCGTATATCCGTTTTACACGATGATGATGCCGATGGATACGATCATTGCGGCATACCAGGCGATTTATGCAAAGGCAGATACACTGCTTAAATGTCTGATCATCTTTAATATGCCATTTACCTTTGTAAAGGGACTGCTCAACGTCCTAGTGACGATGCTCGTATATAAACGTATTTCTCCGATCATCAAAGGGGATGATGTGCAGCTTGGACATAAAAAATAGAACGGATGGTGTATCTATGGAGCCGTTTCAGGCGACAGGAAATAGAAGTAAAAACAGCAAGGAGGAACAAGCATGAGAGTAGCAATCATCATGGGATCTACCAGTGATTTAAGTAAGGTGGAGCCGGCAGTAGGAATTTTAAAGAATTATGGAGTAGAGGTCAGCGTGCGCTGTCTGTCTGCACACCGTGCACATGAGGGATTATCATCCTTTATAAAAGAGTGTAATGAAAATGGAACAGAGGCGATCATTACTGCCGCAGGTATGGCAGCCGCTCTTCCGGGGGTTGTGGCATCCCAGACGGTGATTCCGGTGATCGGAGTGCCGCTTTCCGGTTCTGTATTAGATGGTATGGATGCGTTGATGTCGATCGTCCAGATGCCATCCGGAATTCCGGTTGCAACAGTAGCGATCAACGGAAGCAAGAATGCAGCATATCTGGCATTGCAGATCTTGGCAGTAAAGCATGAGCAGATTCGTGAAAAACTGTTAGAGGAACGTCGTGAGATGGAAACAAATGCGATGAAAGCCAATGAAGAAGTAATGGCAAAATATGAAGCATAAAGAATAGTGGTACATAAAAAAGGGCAGAGCCTTGTGGGCTCTGCCTTTTGCTATTATGATCTACAATGTTTTGCCAGTCAATAACTGATATGCTTCTAAATATTTATCAATTGTTTTCTGGGCAATGTCTTCTGGTAATTCCCAATCATGTTTTCCTTCATTTTCCTTTAACCAGTCACGGGCGAACTGCTTATCAAAGGATGGCTGTGAATGACCTGGCTCGTAGCCCTTCTTTGGCCAGAAACGGGAGCTGTCAGGTGTGAGCATTTCATCACCTAATACGATGTTGCCATCTTCATCCAGACCAAACTCAAACTTGGTATCAGCAATGATGATGCCTTTTTCCAGTGCGTAGTCAGCACATTTTTTGTAAAGGGCAATGGTGTAATCTCTTAACTTCTCTGCGTATTCCTGTCCTTTTCCCGGGAACTCTTTTTCTAATACAGTAACACTCTGCTCAAATGAAATGTTTTCGTCGTGATCTCCAATCTCTGCTTTGGTGGAAGGGGTGTAGATCGGTTCCGGCAGCTTGTCAGATTCCTGTAATCCTTCCGGCAGCTTGATACCACATACCGTACCATTTTTCTGGTAGCTTGCCCAGCCGCTTCCTGTGATATAGCCGCGCACGATACACTCGATCGGAAGCATTGTGAGTTTTTTACACATCATAGAGTTGCCGTTAAAACGATCCTGCTGGAAAAATTTCGGCATATCTGCAACGTCTGTGCTGATCATGTGGTTTGGAAGGATGTCTGAGGTTAAGTCAAACCAGAACTTGGACATCTGTGTCAGTACAGTACCTTTTTTGGAAATGGTATTTTTTAAAATAACATCAAAACAACTGATGCGGTCGGTTGCAACCATGATCAGGCTGTCGTTGTTGTCATAAATCTCGCGTACCTTTCCTTCTTTGATTGGTTTCATTTCCTTCATGTCATTACCTCGCATTCTGAATCAACATTGATTTTGTCTTATTGTAACATACGTTACCATCTTATCTAGCATAGTAGATTTTACCATAAAAATCAAGTAGTACATGATTTCCCAACTCTTTCCTTGACGCAGGCTGATGTTTTTAGTATAATATATTGGTATATGTGAAAAATCTATTTGAAAGCTGGTACTTACTTATGATCAAGAGTATGACAGGATTTGGTCGTGCAGAGTGCAATACTGACACCAAAACACTTATAATAGAGATGAAAGCGGTAAATCACCGTTACAGTGACATCAATTTTAAGATGCCGAAGGTACTTGCTCCGTTTGAGATCCAGATGCGGAATGTGTTGAAAGAGTACATTACCAGAGGAAAGGCAGATCTGTTTTTTACTTATCAGGACAAGTCCGAGGGGAATCAGAAAGTTTCCTATAATCAGGAGCTTGCCGGGGAATATGTTTCTTATATGAAACAGATGAGTGAACAGTTTGATCTGCCGTATGATCTTCGTGCCGGACAGCTTGCAAAGTTTCCGGATGTACTTACGATAGAGGAGATGCCGACAGATGAGGAGGCACTCTGGCAGTTTGTGGAGCCGGTACTGCGGGAAGCTTGCACAGGCTTTTTGGAAGCGAGAAAGGCAGAAGGAAAGCGGCTTTATGAAGATCTTGTTGGAAAGTTAGATCATATGCTGACGATCGTAGATGCCGTAGAGGAGCGTTTCCCTGATATTATCAAGGAATATCGTGCCAAACTGGTAGATAAGGTAAAGGATCTGTTAGAAGATGCCACAATAGAAGAGAGCAGGATCGCTGCGGAAGTGACGATCTTTGCAGATAAACTTTGTGTTGATGAGGAGATCGTGCGGCTGCGAAGCCATGTAGCCGGAGCCAAAGAGATTTTGGAACAGGCTTATCGCAGTGAGAGTAACACCGAAAGTATTGGACGCAAACTGGACTTTTTAGCACAGGAGATGAACCGGGAAGCCAATACGATCTTAAGCAAAGCCAATGATCTGGTTGTTTCTAATTACGGAATTGATCTGAAAACGGAGATTGAACGTGTGCGGGAACAGATTCAGAATATCGAATAATTTAAGAAGGTGAAGAACGTGGAGAAGAAAGGATTATTGATCGTGATCTCAGGTTTTTCCGGGGCGGGGAAAGGTACGATCGTAAAACAGCTTGTAGCCAGATATGGATACAGCCTGTCCGTTTCCTGTACAACGAGAGCTCCCCGAGAGGGAGAGGTTGACGGAAGAGATTACCACTTTAAAACAAAAGCGGAATTTGAGAATCTGATCGATTATAATGGATTTATTGAATATGCCCAGTATGTAGAGAATTATTACGGAACGCCACGGGCTTATGTGGAAGAACAGATGGCGCAGGGCAACAACGTGATCTTAGAGATCGAGGTGCAGGGCGCAATGAATATCAAGCGTCAGTATCCGGATGCGGTACTGTTATTCATTACTGCACCGAGTGCGAAAGAACTGAAGGCACGTTTGGTTGGGCGCGGCAGCGAAGATGAAGCGACGGTGCAGAAGCGTATGAATCAGGCAATCAAAGAGAGCAGCAGTATGGCTACCTATGATTATATTGTGGTAAATGATGATCTGGATGAATGTGTACATCATATTCACAGCATTATTGAAGCAGAGGCTTCCAAATCCTGCCATCAGACAGGTTTCATGAAGCAGATCAAACAAGAACTTATGGAGATTTGAAAGGAGTAATGAACTATGATCCATCCATCTTATACGGACTTAATGAACGTGATTAACCACGATGTAGAACCAGGAGAGCAGCCGGTCGTACAGAGCCGCTATTCCATCGTAATCGCAACGGCGAAGAGAGCCAGACAGATCATTGATGGGGAGCCGGTATTGGTTCCTGGTGACGAGGATAAGAAACCTCTTTCTGCAGCAATTGACGAGCTTTACAAAGGTAAGGTAAAGATCGTGGGTGACGAGGAAGAAGAGGAAGAAGAATAGGAAAAACATGGGGCTGTCGCAAGAAGAGCATAGACTTGGGCAGCCCTTTTTCCGTAATGACAGGAGGAAACGTTTGTTGCAGTATGCACAGATCATCATCGATATATCGACGCAGGCATTGGATCGCATTTTCACCTATCGTATTCCGGAAGAACTTAGTGGGCAGGTTGTAGTAGGTGCACAGGTGCGAATCCCATTTGGGCAGGGAAACCGGGAACGGATGGGATACGTGATGGGGCTGACCAATGAGGCTGGCTATGAGGAGGATAAGATCAAGGAGATCCTTTCCGTGGAAATGGATGCCCACCTGGTGGAAAGTCAGCTGTTAAGGCTGGCCTACTGGATGAAAGAGCAGTATGGTGCAACACTGGTACAGGCGCTTGCTACGGTGCTTCCCTTTAAATCCAAAACAGCGGTAAAGCAGGTAAAATATCTGGAGCTTCTGGTGCCGGTAGAAGAGGCACAGCAGTTGGAAACAGAATACGAAAGAAAGCATTATGTGGCGAAGGCACGCCTGTTACACTGTCTGAAGGAAGATCAGGTCATAGAGAAGCAGACGGCAATCCATGCACTTCATATTCCGGAATCAACGATCAAGGCACTTTGCAGAGATCATGTGATCGAAGAATCCAGTGTGCGCTCCTTCCGGAATCCGGAAACAGGAAGTCAGCATGCTCTTGCCGTGCATCCGCTCAATGAGGAACAGCAGGCGGCATATGAGCATTTCCGTACGGATTACGAAAATGGAAAACGGGGAACCTATCTGTTATACGGAGTGACCGGAAGTGGCAAAACAGAGGTGTATCTTCAGATGATCGAGTACGTGCTTTCCAAGGAAAAGGATGCGATCGTGCTGATTCCGGAGATCGCACTCACGTACCAGACCGTGCGGCGGTTTGCCAACCGTTTCGGAGAACAGGTGACGGTGATCCATTCCAAACTTTCCAAGGGAGAGCGTTACGATCAGTTTGAGCGTGCCAAAAACGGGCAGGTCAAGGTCGTGATCGGGCCGCGCTCGGCACTGTTTGTTCCGCTGAAGGATGTGGGACTGATCGTGATAGATGAGGAGCATGAAGCAAGCTATAAGAGCGAGAATCCGCCAAAATATCATGCCAGAGAAACTGCGATCGAACGGGCGAGACTGTCTGGTGCCAGCGTGGTATTGGGCTCAGCAACACCTTCGATCGAAAGTTTTTACCGGGCGGAGCAGGGCATGTATACAAAGCTTACCCTGTCACACCGGGCTGCTGCGGCAGTGCTTCCCAAGGTGGAAGTTGTTGACATGCGGCAGGAACTCAAAGCGCATAATTTCAGTATGTTTAGCAGAAGTCTTGCAACTGCGATAGAGGAGCGGTTACAGCGTAAGGAACAGAGTATGCTTTTCATCAACCGGCGTGGCTATGCCGGGTTCGTTTCTTGTCGAAACTGTGGATATGTAGTAAAATGTAGTCATTGTGATGTCTCGCTGAAGCTGCATGGAAAGACACGCCTGATCTGTCATTATTGTGGACATGAGGAAGCGCTTCCGCGAGTGTGTCCATCCTGTGGTTCTTCCTATATCCGGGCATTCGGTACCGGAACGGAGAAGGTGGAGGAAGAACTGAAAAAACGTTTTCCTTCGGCAAGAGTGCTTCGGATGGATGCAGATACTACCCGGAAAAAAGGTGGACATGATGCGATTTTAAAAGCATTTGCCAATCAGGAAGCAGACATTTTAGTAGGCACACAGATGATCGTCAAAGGACATGACTTTTCCAACGTGACGCTGGTTGGTGCGCTGGCAGCGGATATGTCATTATTTGAGCAGGATTTCCGTGCATCAGAAAAGACATACGATCTGCTGACACAGGCAGCAGGCAGAGCCGGCAGAGCAGAGAAGCCGGGCGAGATGATCATACAGACCTATCAGCCGGAACAGTACAGCATCAAAGCGGCGGCTTACAAGGATTACGAAGCATTTTATAAAGAGGAGATCGCCTATCGGAGATTGCTTTCCTATCCTCCGGCGGCACATATGCTGGTGGTATTTTTGGCAGCAGATACCTCTGAGGAAGTGACGGCTGCGGCGGATCGTGTGGCGGCTTACTTGAAACAAACGGAAGATAAGCTGATGGTGATCGGACCGAGTGAGGCAAGTATTTATAAGGTACAGGATGTATACCGCAAGCTTTTATATATCAAACATAAAGATTCTAACCGGTTAGTGATGATAAAAGACCAGATAGAAGCATTATATAACAAAGAAGAGTGGAGAAAACGGGTACGGATTTATTTTGATTTTGACCCTATGACAATGTATTAGGAGGAAGAACAATGGCACTTAGAAATTTACGTTATGACGGAGATCCGATTTTAAGAAAGACCTGCCGTGAGGTGGAAGAAGTAACACCGCGTATTGAGCAGTTGATCGATGATATGTTTGACACAATGTATGAGGAAAATGGTGTCGGACTGGCAGGACCACAGGTTGGTGTGCTAAAGCGGATCTTTGTCATTGACATCGGAGATGGTCCGTTAGAATTTATCAATCCAAAGATCATAGAGAAGTCTGGTTCCCAGACCGGAGGGGAAGGCTGCTTAAGTCTGCCGGGCAAGATTGCGACCGTGACCAGACCAAACCATGTGATCTGTGAGGCGTATAACCGTAAGATGGAAAAGTTTACGATTGAGGCAGAAGAATTGTTAGCGCGTGCCATCTGCCATGAAAATGATCATCTGGATGGCATTTTATATAAGGATGTTGCGGATTCTCCTGTGGTAAATGTAGACGACTACGAGGAATAGAGATTCGTGTAGGGAAAGGAGTGGCAGCCGTGAATGTTGTATTTATGGGAACCCCTGATTTTGCAGTAGATACATTAAAAGCGATCAAGCAGGCGGGACATCAGGTATCACTTGTGATCACGCAGCCGGATAAACAAAAGGGACGGGGAAAGAAGGTTTTGTATACCCCCGTGAAAGAGGCAGCGTTAGAGGCCGGCATGGAAGTAATGCAGCCGGAAAAAATAAAAGAGCCGGAGGTTTTGGAACGTTTAACAGCGATTGCTCCGGATGTGATCGTAGTTGTGGCATATGGACAGATCCTGCCGGAAAGCATTTTAAATCTTCCAAAGTATGGCTGTATCAACGTGCATGCGTCACTTCTTCCAAAATACCGGGGAGCTGCACCGATCCAGTGGGCAGTGATCAACGGGGAGAAAGTCAGTGGTGTAACGACCATGTATATGGCGAAGGGACTGGATACCGGCGACATGATCGAACGGGTGGAAGTAGAACTTTCCCCGGAGGAGACGGGAGGAAGTCTGCACGACAAACTGGCGAAAGCCGGGGCAGAGCTTTTGGTATCTACCCTGGATAAATTAGAGAAGGGAACAGCAAGCCGCACTCCGCAAAACGATGCAGAGTCCTGCTATGCAAGTATGCTTAAGAAGTCACTGGGTAATATTTGCTGGGAAGATCCGGCAGAAAAGATTGAGCGGCTCATCAGAGGACTGTCTCCGTGGCCGAGTGCCTACACGTATTTGAATGGAAAGACATTAAAACTCTGGAATGTCACCATTGTAAAAGAGGATGCTTTACCGGAAGGCGCATTAAAGGAGCAGCCTGCCGGAACGATCCTGTATGTAGACAAAAAATGTTTCCTGATCCAGACCGGACAGGACTGCCTGCGTGTCAATGAAATACAGTTGGAAGGAAAGAAGCGGATGCTTACAGATGCCTTTTTACGGGGCTACCACTTAGAAGCAGGAACAAAGCTTGAGAATGAGAGAGCATAAGAAAGAATATGGCAGAAAAAAATAATATGCGCGAGCTGGCACTGGAGGTACTGCTGTCGGTGGAACGCAAAGAAGGAAAATTAAATGATGTGCTGCATGCCCAGCTTTTGAAATACCAGTATCTGGCAAAACAGGATCGGGCATTTTTAACCCGGCTCTGCAACGGCGTTATGGAATACCGTATCAATCTGGATTATGTGATCGACCAGGTATCCAATACCCCTGTGAGAAAATGCAAACCGATGATCCGCTGTCTGCTCCGGATGGGTGCTTACCAGATTTTGTATCTTTTGTCTGTACCGGATTCTGCGGCGTGCAATGAGACGGTAAAGCTTGCAAAACAACATGGTTTTTCCAGACTGTCGGGATTTGTAAACGGAGTGCTTCGTAGCATTTCGCGCACGAAGGATGCACTCGTATATCCGGATGCGTTAAAAGATCCCATCCGGCATTTGTCGGTAGTGTATTCCATCCCGGAGTGGATCGTGACACAATGGGTGATGCAATATGGCAGGGAAGCCGCCACGCAGATGGCAAAAGCTTCAGTAGAGCCTTCCCCACTATATCTTCGGATCAATGAACAAAAGATCAGCCGGGAGGAACTGCTTTCCATACTGGAACAGGAAGGGCTTCGCATACAGCCGTTTTCTCCTTCTGCACCTTTGGAAGAGTTGCTTGGAAAAGAGTTACTTACCCGTTTGCAGGACATTTGCCTTACGGTAGAAGGAGTGGACTATTTAAGCCGTTATGAAAGCTTTGCATCCGGTTATGTGACAGTGCAGGATGCCAGCTCCATGCTGGTGGGACTGCTTGCCGAACAGGTGCTTGCCGGACGTTTGGAAGAACCGCTGGAAGTGCTTGATATGTGTGCCGCACCGGGAGGAAAAACAACCTTTCTCGCCTGTCTTTCGGAGAAACTGCACGTCATTTCCCGTGACGTTTCGGAACAAAAAACGGAACGCATCGAGGAAAATGTGTCACGGCTCGGCTTAGAAAATGTTACGGTTCAGGTGCAGGACGCTTTAGAGAAAACAACGGAGCAGGAGCAGCAGATGGATCTGGTACTTCTGGATGCACCGTGTTCCGGACTTGGAGTTTTGGGACGCAAGAAAGACATTGCTTATTCCGTGACAGAGGAAACCCAAAAGGAGCTGGTTGCACTGCAAAGAAAAATGCTGCTGGCTGCTGCGGATTATCCGAAGGAACAAGGATATCTGCTTTACAGTACGTGTACCGTAAACGAAGAAGAAAACAAGAACCAGATCCGCTGGTTTTTAGACCAAAGAAAAGACTACTGTCTGCTGAAAGAGTATCAGCTCCTTCCGGGCGTGATGCCGACCGATGGATTTTATGTGGCAGTATGTAAGAAAAAGGAGAAATAAAGGATGCCTGATTTGATGTCAATGACAAAGCCGCAACTGATCGCGGCGATGGAAGCCATGGGGGAAAAGAAATTCCGTGCCATGCAGCTTTACGACTGGTTTCATAAAAAGCTGGTCAATGATTATGACAAAATGACGAATCTGTCCACTGCGCTTCGCAGCAAATTAAAAGAAGAATATGAGATCCCGGCTCTTTCGATTGCGAAACGGTGGATCTCCAAAGTGGATGGAACGCAGAAGTTTTTATTTGAATGTTACGACGGCAATCTGATCGAGAGTGTGCTGATGCGTTATAAATATGGCAATTCGGTCTGCATTTCCTCTCAGGCCGGGTGTAGAATGGGCTGTAGATTCTGTGCCTCCACACTGGACGGTCTGGCAAGAAATCTGAGTGCGTCAGAGATGCTCGGACAGGTGTATGGAATCCAGAAAGCCACGGGCGAGCGAGTGTCTCATGTGGTGGTCATGGGCTCCGGGGAACCCTTTGACAATTATGATGCGCTGATTGATTTTATCACACTTCTTACTTCAGAAGAAGGGCTGCATATCAGCCAGCGTAACATTACCGTATCAACCTGCGGACTGGTGCCAAAGATCTACGAATTTGCAGATCTGAAGCTGGGTGTGACACTTGCCATTTCCCTGCATTCTCCAACCGATGAGATGCGAAGAGAATTGATGCCGATCGCCAATCGTTACAGCATTGAGGAGATCTTAGCTGCCTGCCGTTACTTTACGGAAAAAACCGGCCGGCGGGTGACATTTGAATACAGTCTTGTCAAAGGACAAAATGATGCGAAAGAGCACGCAGAGATTTTAGCTCGTTTGTTAAAGGGAATGTTATGTCACGTCAATCTGATTCCGGTGAATCCAATCAAGGAACGGGATTACGTGCAGTCGGATCGCGAAAACGTGGAAAAATTCAAGAATATCCTTGAAAAAAAATCCATAGATGTTACTATAAGAAGAGAAATGGGCCGTGACATTGCGGCTGCCTGCGGACAACTCCGCAGAGATTTTAAGCAAGGAGGTAGCAAATGAGATCGTGTGGACTTACGGATGTGGGACAGAAACGCAATACGAACCAGGACTACTTATTCTGTTCCGATGAACCGGTAGGGGCATTTCCAAATCTGTATATTGTGGCAGATGGAATGGGAGGACACAGAGCAGGTGACCACGCTTCGCATATGGCGGTAGAGCGGTTTGTACAGCTTGTGGATCAGACGAAACGCACCAGCCCGGTCACTATGATGCGCACCTTGCTATCGTGGGTGAATGAAGAGGTATATCAGGAGGCGAATTCCGAAGAAGCATATTTTGGCATGGGAACGACTTTTGTAGCAGTTACGATCATAGATGGAAGAGGGTATGTTGTAAATGTCGGTGACAGCCGGCTTTATCATGTACATGATGGTGCCATCCGTCAGGTGACGGTAGACCATTCCCTCGTGGAAGAACTGGTACGCAGTGGAGAGCTTACGAGACAGGAAGCCAGAAGACATCCACGTAAAAATATTATTACCCGTGCGGTTGGAGTTGAGGAAGAGGTACTTCCGGATTTCTTTGAAATTGAACTGGAGAAAGGAGATTATGTGCTCCTTTGTTCAGATGGATTATCCAATATGATAGAAGATGAAGAATTAAAAGACATTGCAGTATCAGACCGTACTTTGGATGAAAAGGTGCGGTATATGATCGATAAAGCTAATTATTATGGGGGATATGATAATATCGCCACAGTTTTGATTGAGAACGAATAAGGAGATGGAATTATGTTACAGCCAGGAACTATGATTGCGGATCGCTATGAGATTGTGGATACAGTCGGTGCCGGTGGAATGAGCGTCGTATATAAGGCGATGGATCACAGACTGAATCGTTATGTAGCGGTCAAAGTATTAAAGGCAGAATATAGCGATGACAAAACATTTGTAAATAAATTTCGTGTAGAAGCCCAATCAGCGGCAGGATTATCACATCCTAACATTGTAAATGTATATGATGTCGGAGATGATCAGGGCATCCATTTTATCGTAATGGAAATGGTAGAAGGTATTACCTTAAAGGAGTACATTGAGAAGAAAGGACATCTGTCCGTATCCGAGGCGGTCAACTTTTCTCTGCAGATCGCATCCGGTATCGAGGTGGCACATGAGAATCACATCATTCACCGTGACATCAAGCCACAAAATATCATTGTAAATCCGAATGGCATTTTAAAGGTTACAGACTTTGGTATTGCCAAGGCAGCAACGAGTGCTACGATCTCCTCCAATGCGGTAGGTTCCGTGCATTATATTTCACCGGAGCAGGCAAGAGGTGGATTTTGCGACGAGCGCAGTGACATTTATTCGCTCGGTATCACCATGTATGAGATGGTGACCGGACGTGTGCCATTTGAGGGTGACAACAGTGTCGCAGTTGCATTGATGCACATTCAGAATGAAATGATCTCTCCAAGAGAGTATTATCCGGACATTCTGCCAAGCTTTGAGAAGGTGATCGCAAAATGTACACAGAAGAAGCCGGAACGCAGATATTTAACGGCAAATGCATTGATCGCTGATCTGCGCAGAGTAGAAGCAGATCCTTCCGGAAGCTTTGTAAAAGAGACAACATTGATCGACGGTTCCAAGACCCGTATGATCGATGATGATGAAATGCAGAAGATCAAAGAAGGAGCAAAGGCTGCACCGGCAGAGACTCCATACACTCCAAAGGTACCGGAGGAAGAGGCTGTACCAGAGGAGGAGCAGGATGAGGATGATATGGATCCGAAACTCGAAAAGCTCGCTAAGATTTTAGGCGTGGTAGCCGCGGTTGTAGTGGTATTGCTGATCATTTTCCTGATCGCATTAGCGGCAGGTGCCTTTGGTGGTGGAAAGAAGAAAAAGGTTGATACAAACAATGTGACAACAGAGGCAGTAACAACCCAGGATACAGAGGAGCAGGGAGAAGACAAAACCGTACCTTCCGTAGTGGGCAAATCTGTTACTGATGCAAGACAGGCATTGAAAGATGCAGGTTTTGAAAATGTTGTAACCGAATATCAGGCAGACGATCAGGCAGAGCAGGACGAAGTCATTGCCCAGACCCCTAGAGCTGATGCAACGGCAAATACCAATGACGAGATCAAGCTGACGGTAAGCTCCGGTCAGGATGGCGTCAAAGTTCCGGATGTAAAGGGATACAAAGGTGAAGAGGCAGAGCGTTTGTTAAAGCAGGATGACTTTGAAGTGAAATATGTTTATGTCTATGATGATAAGGTAGAAGAAGGAAAAGTAATTTCACAGGATCCGGCAGGTGGACAGACGGCAGCCAAAAATTCTACGGTTACGATCAAAGTAAGCCGTGGAAAAGAAGTCAAAGAACTGACGATGATCAATGTACGCAACATGACATTGACAAAAGCAAAGCAGAAGCTGGAAAGTGCCGGTATTAAATATACTGTGACCAAGGCCAATTCAGACGCATATGACAAAGGAATTGTCATTGCGCAGGACTACGCAGAGGGGGATAAGATCACTTCGGATACAACGGTATCCTTAACGGTAAGTGATGGACCGGATGCTTCTTCCAGTGCCAATACGACCTATAGCGGAACCGGAACGGTACCGGATGTGCTGCCGGAGGGCGTGGATTCCGGCCGTATGACGATCTATCTGAATGGAAACACGAATCCGATCTATGATCTGGATGTATCGCATGATCAGTTCCCATTCGTTGTAAATGTAGAGAACTGCAAGACGAAAACGGCGCAGATCACAGTCTACATTGACGGGGCAAAGAAAGGCACGTATAGTCTGAACCTGTCTGCTTCAAACTAGAAATGGAGCGCACATGGAACGAAAAACAGGCAAGATCATCAAAGGGATCGGTGGATTTTATTATATCTATGTAAAGGCGCAGGGCATCTATGAATGTCGGGCAAAGGGTGGATTCCGTAAGCAGGGGATCAAACCGTTGGTCGGGGATGATGTAGAGCTTACCGTGCTGGATGAAGAAAAAAAACTGGGCAATCTGGTTACCATTTTGCCCAGAAAAAAAGAGTTGGTTCGCCCGGCTGTTGCAAATGTCGATCAGGCATTGGTCGTATTTGCAGCGGCAGAGCCGAATCCGAATTTTAATTTATTAGATCGATTTCTGATCAGCATGAAACAGCAGGAGGTTCCGACCACGATCTGCTTCAACAAGGTAGATAAGGTGGAAGAGGAAACGATGCAGAAATTAGAGCAAACCTATCAGCATTCCGGATATCAGGTTTGCTTTATTAGCGTAAAGGAAAAGCAGGGGCTTACGCATATCAGGGAATTGATCAAAGGAAAGACAACGGTACTGGCAGGACCATCCGGAGTAGGAAAGTCCTCACTTTTAAATTATTTGGTGCCGGAAGCGGGGATGCTTACCGGAAAAGTGAGTGATAAGATCAAACGCGGCAAGCATACGACCAGACATTCTGAGATCTTTTATGCCGGGGATGATACGTATCTGTTTGATACGCCGGGCTTTAGCTCTCTTTATGTAAAGAATCTTGAAAAAGAGGAGATCAAGGAATACTTTGATGAGTTCTTAGAATATGAAAATGACTGCCGGTTTTTAGGCTGTATGCATTTGATGGAACCGGATTGTGCGGTGAAGAATGCCTTAGAGCAGGGAAAGATCAGTAAGATCCGGTATGAGAATTATAAACAGATGGTAAGTGAAGTGGAGGAGCAGAAGAAATGGTAGAAGGAACGCAGTTAAAGCTGGCACCGTCCATATTGTCGGCGGATTTTGCACATCTTTCAGAGAGTGTGGCAAAGATCAGAGAAGCAGAGTATGTACATGTGGATATCATGGACGGTACTTTTGTGCCGAATATCTCGTTTGGTGCAGCGGTGATGAAAAGTATCCGCAAGGATACCGACCAGATATTTGATGTTCATCTAATGGTACAGGAGCCGATCCGTTATCTTGCTGATTTCAAGGAGGCGGGAGCTGATATTTTATGTGTGCATGCAGAAGCATGTGTACATTTGGATCGTACCATTGAAGCAATCAAAGAAATGGGATTGAAAGCCGCCGTTGCACTGAATCCTGCAACTCCGGTGGAAGCAGTGAAATGGGTACTGGATAAAGTAGACATGGTACTGGTTATGAGTGTGAATCCGGGCTTTGGCGGACAGTCTTTCCTTCCATATTCCCTGGATAAGATCCGGGAACTTTCTGCTCTTTTAAAAGAACGTGGTTTAGAGGACAAGGTGGACATTGAAGTAGATGGTGGTGTCAATCTTGATAATGTAGGTAAGATCATTGACGCCGGAGCAAATGTGATCGTGGCAGGATCGGCAGTATACCGCGGTGCAGTGCAGGAAAATGTCAGAGCATTTCATGAAATATTTGCAAAGAAGAGTGGCGTATGAGAACAGATGCAATAGAAGTAACACTGTCACAAAGCGAGATCAGACAATTGTGTGAGCAGTATCATTTTCCAGAAAAAGATAATGTGAAATTAGAAGCGGCGTATCAGATGATGCGGCCGCTTCTTAAGGTGAGGGCATATTCTCTTGCAGAAAACGCTCTGGGGACACTTGCAGCAGCTGATTATGTACCGGTGCTAGTGACGATCGGAGAAGGTGTGGATGCCTTGCAGGAGGTCTATTTGAAAAGAGGGGCAATGTCGGAGGCATACCGGATTGAATGTCTGAGTCTGGCAGTGCTTTTGAAAAGCTATGAAGAAGTGGCTAAAACGCTTCAGCCGGTATTTGGAAAGAAAGTGAGCAGACTGCATTTTCTGGGAGATGACGAGTATCCGTTTTCCCTGCTGCATAGCATATATACTAAGATCAGGCAGGAAGAGGGACAGGTGGAGATCACCTATAATGAAGAATATGCCATGACGCCGCAAAAAAGCGTGGCATTATTGCTGGAACTTGCCCCACTTCAGGAGAGTGGGCAGGAAACGGAAGAAGCCTTGCTTAACAAGCAGCAGCGAAAAGAAAAGGCAGATGCACTATGTCATGTTCATTTTTCCCATATATGTGAGAGCTGTCCGAATGTGACATGTGAATACCGCAATGTAAAAAAAGTCAATTATACTTACGGTTATCAGCGGATTTTTGGAAAGGGGGGAGAGACACCTTGCTAGATATGGGTTATATGCACCTTTATACAGGGGATGGAAAGGGGAAAACCACCGCTGCTGTCGGACTTACTATCCGGGCAGCAGGAAGTGGAGCAAAAGTGTTGTTCTGTCAGTTTTTAAAGGGAGGAGAAACCGGAGAGGAACAGATCTTGTCATCACTTGCTAATGTTAGTGTTTGCCGGAGGGAAAAACCACTCCCGTTTCTTTGGGATATGACCGGGGAGGAGAAAGAAGAAGTGCGGGACTGGAATGACCAGACGCTTGCCGTAATAAAAGATGCGGTTCAAAATAAGCAATATGACATGATCGTATTAGACGAGATCACCTATCCGTGTACATTTGGATTGATAAAAGAATCGGAATTAAAGGAGCTTTTAGGAAAAGCCTTAGGACAGGTGGAGATGATCTGTACGGGGAGAGAGGCTCCGGTCTGGATGCTGGAAATGGCAGATTATGTAACTGAGATGAAAGCAGTAAAACATCCTTATGATAAGGGCGTTGCAGCGCGAAAAGGGGTAGAATTTTAAAACAGAGGGGCAGTTATTGTTTTTATTTTAGTACAAGAAAATGTGAAAAATAGTGTTGACAAATAAAAAAAACAGGTCTATTGTAATAATCAATCAACAGTCAAATGCAAGGAACAGGAAATGACTTTTCCGCATCACCGCATACAGAGAGCCGTGGAAGGTGAGATCACGGCAGCAAGGAACGGTTAAGCCCTCACCTGGGAGCAGCTTCGTGAAAGGATTTATTCCCAGTAGCAAAAAGCCGGCACCCTCCGTTAACAGGGAGCACCATCCAGTAGATACCGGGCGGTGAATGAGTGGTCGATGTTTATCGGCAAGCAAAGTGGTAACGCGGAAGCTTACATGCTACAATTGAGATTGCAACATATGCCTTCGTCTTTGTCAGACATCCAAGATGGGTGCTGAGAAAGATGGAGGCTTTTTTCGTGGATACCAAAAGACGTGTTTGACTGCGAAATCTAATGTATGAAAAGAAAAGGAGAGGATTACAATGAACACATTAGTTATCGTATTGATCGCAGCAGTAGTTTTAGTAGCCGCTTATGTTTTTTATGGACGCTGGCTGGCAAACAAGTGGGGGATTGACCCAAAAGCTGAGACACCAGCTGTTCGTTTTAAAGACGGTAAGGATTATGTTCCAACCAATGGATGGACTGTATTCAGTCATCAGTTTTCATCCATCGCAGGTGCAGGTCCTGTAACCGGAGCCATTCAGGCAGCCGCATTTGGCTGGCTTCCTGTTTTGTTATGGGTGCTGATCGGTGGCGTATTCTTTGGTGCAGTAACAGACTTCGGTGCATTATATGCCTCTGTAAAGAATGAAGGAAAGTCCATCGGTATGCTGATCGAGAAATACATCGGTAAGTTAGGAAGAAAGTTATTCTTACTGTTCTGCTGGTTATTTACTTTGATCGTTACAGCCGCATTTGCTGATATGGTAGCAGGAACCTTTAATGCCTATACCGCAGATGAAAGCGGAGCTGTAAAGCTTGCAGAAGCAGCAACAACCAATGGAGCAGCCGGAACTGTTTCTATCATGTTTATGGTATTTGCCGTTGTATTTGGTCTGGTACAGAAAAAATATAATCTTTCCGGATGGAAGGAAGCCGTATTCGGTATCGTATGCATCATCGCATCCTTTGCCATCGGTATGAATTTCCCATTGATCTTAAGCAAGGATGCATGGAGTTATATCACATTCATTTACATTTTCTTCGCAGCCGTACTTCCAATGTGGTTGATGAAGCAGCCACGTGATTATATGACAACGTTTATGTTTATCTGTATGATTGCAGGATCTGTTATTGGATTGTTTGTTGCACATCCAACGATGAATCTTCCGGTATACACAGGATTTAATAATCCAAACTTAGGAACGATGTTCCCAATCTTATTTGTAACCGTTGCCTGTGGTGCGGTATCCGGATTCCATAGTCTGGTATCTTCCGGTACATCTTCAAAAACAGTAGAAAATGAAAAAGATATGTTAAAGGTTGGTTACGGTGCAATGGTACTGGAAAGTCTGCTTGCTGTATTGGCACTTTGTGTAGCAGGAGCAGCCGCAGCCGCTGATGGAACACCAGCAGACGGAACACCATTCCAGATCTTCAGCCGTGGTGTTGCAGGATTCTTTGAAATGTTTGGTGTACCTGTTTATGTAGCAACCGTATTTATGACCATGTGTGTATCAGCACTGGCATTAACCAGTCTGGATGCCGTAGCAAGAATCGGACGTATGAGTTTTCAGGAGCTGTTCTCCGTAGACGATATGGAGCATGCAGCACCATGGAGAAAATTATTCTGTAATACCTATTTCGCAACGATCGTTACCTTACTTTGTGGTTACGTTTTAACAAAGATCGGATATGCAAATATCTGGCCACTGTTTGGATCAGCAAACCAGTTATTAAGCGCATTGGTATTGATCACATTATGTGTCTTCTTAAAAGTAACCGGAAGAAGCAACAAGATGTTGTTCCCACCAATGATCATCATGCTCTGCGTAACCTTTACCGCACTGGTACAAAGACTCATTGCAATGGTAAAAGCAATCAAAGCAGCCGCAGCCGTAACAATCCCGGCAGGAGAAACCACATGGGGAGCTGTCTTCATTGCAAATGGATTGCAGTTGATCATAGCCGTACTTCTGATCGTACTTGGAGTAACAATTGTGATCAATTCAACCAGAAGCTATGCAAAGAGTAAAAAGAGCAGCGAAAAAGCAGCCTAGTTCCACCGCATAGCAGTTCAAACCTAATAACAACTACATATTATATAGAACAAACACCACTTCTATTTCTGAATTCAGAACAGAAAGCATGATTTTTCTGATGACAATGCAATATCCTCTGTCTGAGTCTGAAATTGACTTGTCACCTACGCCTTTTTAAAGTCTGATTGCTTTGAAGTTTCGATGTTTGAATAACGTGTCCTACCGTAATCGCCCCAGGTGGGTTTCAGGTAATTTTATCCGGCACATTTGCACTCGCCGGTGCTTAGGTTCCGTATTTTGGAACCTTACGCACCGTTGCAGAGTGCAACGTAGCGAAAGCGTGCCGATAAAATACCTGAACCCACTAAGGGGCGTAACCGTTCGGACACGTATTCATCGAAACTTATCAAAGCAAAGACTTTATAAAAAGGCTAGTGATCAGCATCAATTTGAGATCTCAGACCATCGGATAGAGGAAGTTGCAGCAGAAAAATCATGACTGAATAGCTGAAGGGAAAGAAATAGAAGTGGTGTTTTTTATAAAATACCTAAAACCCTATTGACTTAGTAGGATATAGGTGGTATTATCATTTCAGTGAATTGATACAAAACATACATGTTTAGTAGGAATGATAGGAAAAGGAAGGTGCGCATATGGCAAAGATAGCAACACAATTAACAGAACTTATTGGTAACACCCCGTTATTGGAATTATCCAATTACGAAAAAGAGAATGGTCTGAAAAGCAAGATCATCGCAAAACTGGAATACTTTAACCCATTGGGCAGCGTAAAGGATCGTGTGGCATATGCCATGATCGAGCAGGGCATCAAGGATGGCAAGATCAATCAGGATACAGTGATCATTGAGCCGACCAGTGGAAATACCGGAATCGGTCTGGCTTTTGTAACCGCTGCAAAAGGGTTACACCTGATCTTAACGATGCCGGATACAATGAGTGTAGAGCGTCGTAAGATCGTTTCTGCATTGGGTGCAGAGATCGTACTGACACCGGGACGCGACGGTATGAAGGGCGCGATCAAAAAGGCAGAGGAGCTGAAAGAGGAATACGGCAATGCATTTATTCCACAGCAGTTTGAGAATCAGGCAAATCCGGCAATCCATAAAAAGACGACAGCACAGGAGATCATCAAGGATACCGATGGCAAGGTTGACATTTTCGTATCTGCGGTAGGAACCGGCGGAACAGTGACAGGAACCGGTCTTGGATTGAAGGAACATAATCCAAATGTCAAGATCGTGGCAGTAGAGCCTGCAAGCTCACCGGTATTATCTGGCGGAAAACCGGGACCACATAAGATTCAGGGAATCGGAGCCGGATTTGTACCGGATGTGTTACAGATGAAAGTGTTAGATGAGATTATTAAAGTAGAAAATGATGCCGCATTTGAAACATCAAGAGCAGTGGCAAGAACAGACGGACTGTTAGTTGGTATTTCTTCCGGTGCCGCTCTTTATGCAGCAACAGAGCTTGCAAAGCGTCCGGAAAATGAAGGAAAGAACATTGTGGTATTACTTCCGGATACCGGAGAGCGGTATTTATCTACCTCTTTGTTTACCGTTGAGGAGTAAAAGAAAAGTAGAGGATAATGATGCAGAGAACAAAACGAAGTGTCTGGCTGCTCGGATTGCTGATACTGCTTTTGATGAGTGGATGCGGCAGACAAAAGAGCGATACGATCACAATTACAAATGTTTCGTATGATCCGACTAGAGAGTTTTATGAACAATATAATCCTTTGTTTGAAAAACAGTATGAAAAAGAAACTGGAAAAAAGGTAGAGGTGATACAGTCACACGGCGGTTCCGGAGCACAGGCAAGATCAGTAGTAGAAGGCTGTAATGCCGATGTGGTAACGCTGGCACTGGAGCATGATATTTCACTGATCGAACGTACCGGACTGATCGATGCCGGATGGCAGCAGGAGTTTGAAAAGGATTCCGCTCCATACACCTCTACGATCGTATTTCTCGTTCGCAAAGGCAATCACAAGCAGATCAAAGACTGGGATGATCTGGTGAAAAAAGGTGTGGACGTGATCACACCGGATCCAAAGAGCAGCGGCGGTGCCTGCTGGAACTTTCTTGCGGCACTTTCCTATGCAAAGGAGAAGGGCTATAGTGAGACAGAACAGAAACAGTTTTTAAAGAAGCTGTATGCAAATGTTTCCGTGATGGATTCCGGTGCGCGTGGATCGACAACAACCTTTGTGGAAAATCAAAAAGGTGATGTTCTGATCGCATGGGAAAATGAAGCATTGGCAACGATGAAATCTTATCCCGGTGAGTACGAACTGGTTACCCCATCAGTCAGCATACTGGCACAGCCGAGCGTGGCGATCGTGGATGATAATGCGAGAGCCAATGACAGCGAGCAGGTCAGCAAAGAATATTTGACCTACCTGTACAGTGATGAGGCACAGCGGCTAGCGGGTACATGTGGGTATCGTCCGAGTGAGGAATCCATTTTAAAGGAGTTTCAGGATACCTTTGATCTTTCCATGAAACTATATGACATCAAAGATTATGGTGGATGGAATCAGGCATATCAGAATTTCTTTGATGATGGCGCATGGTTTGATGAAATTTATGAACAGTAGAGATAAAGAAAGGAGGCACAGGCAGATGAAAAAGCAGAATGGAAAACAGACAAGAGTGATTCCGGGATTTGGCTTAACGCTGGGAATTGTCATTACAATGCTTTCCCTGATCGTTCTGATTCCACTTGCTTCCGTGCTTGTGCGTTCCTTACAGATCGGTCCGCGTGAGTTTTTTACACTGATCACGAAGCCGAGTGTACGGTATGCCTTCCAGACGAGCATCGGATGTTCTTTTGTTGCAGCCGTGCTCAATGTGATCTTTGGACTGATCATTGCATGGACACTTGTAAAATATGAGTTTCCAGGGAAAAAACTGTTGGATGGATTTATTGAGCTTCCGTTTGCACTTCCTACCGCAGTAGCCGGAATTACACTTTCCAAGCTTTATTCGGAGTCCGGATTGTTTGGACGTTTCTTAAAACATCTGGGTATTCAGGTCACCTATACTAAGATTGGTCTGGTGATCGCACTGATCTTTGTGGGAATTCCGTTTGTAGTTCGAGCCGTTCAGCCGGTGCTGGAAAAAATGGATGACCAGTATGAGGAAGCCGCCTACATGCTGGGGGCAAGTCCGAAGAAAACATTTTTCTCCGTGATCTTACCGGAGCTTCGCCCGGCACTTCTTACCGGGTTCGGACTGGCATTTGCCAGAGGGATCGGAGAGTACGGAAGTGTGATCTACATATCCGGAAACAGTGCCAGAGAGCATACACAAGTTGTGTCGTATGTGATCATGCAGAAGCTGAGTTACATTGACTATGCGAGTGCTACGGCGATCGCACTGGTCATGTTGATCATATCATTTTTATTACTGCTCTTTGTCAATATCGTACAGGCAAGGCAGGCAGCCAGAACAAATCTGTAAAAGGTGGTGAAAGAAATGAGCGAACAGCAGAAATTGCTGCGGCAGAAGAAAATAACCAAATATGTATTGCTGACGCTGACGGTACTTTTTATCACCGTAATGCTGATCGTGCCGCTGGCATCGATCCTTTACAATTCATTAAAGGAAGGAATCGCCTATTACATTTCTTCGATCACAACGGACTATGTAAAGAGTGCATTGTTTGTCACACTGCTGGCAACCGTGATCGCAGTGGTCGTCAATACCTTTTTTGGTATTTGCGCAGCATGGCTTTTGACTAAATTTTCGTTCCGGGGAAAGCAGATCTTAGCTACCCTGATCGATATTCCGTTTTCCATTTCACCGGTTATCGTAGGCCTTTCCTACCTGATGACATTTGGACGGCTCGGCTGGTTTTACCCGGTCATCCGGACGATCAACGAGTGGCTTGGAACCAATATCCGTATCACTTTCGCCATTCCGGGCGTAGTGCTTGCCACGATCTTTGTGACGTTCCCGTTTGTATCAAGGGAGCTGATCCCGGTATTGAATGCAACGGGAAAGGATGAGGAAGAAGCGGCTGCTTTAATGGGGGCGAAAGGGTTTACCATCTTCCGGCGGATCACACTGCCGCAGATGAAATGGGGGTTGTTATACGGCGTGATCCTCTGTACGGCAAGAGCGTTAGGAGAATTTGGAGCGGTCAATGCGCTTTCCAAGACAAGAGGAGAAACCTTTACCCTTCCGTTAGAGATCGATGCACTTTATATGTCGGGAACGGATCAGGCGATCACCTCGGCATTTGCGGTATCGTCCCTGCTTGTACTCATAGCAGTGATCCTTTTGATCGTACGGGCGATTTTAGAACAACGAGGAAAAGGAAAAGCGTAGAAAGGCGGGAAATACCATGTATGTGGAAATGAAACATATCTATAAAAAATACGGCGATTTCCTTGCCTCTGATGATGTCAGCTTTGGCATTGAAAAAGGAAAATTAGTTGCCTTATTAGGACCGAGTGGAAGCGGGAAAACGACCCTGCTTCGTATGATCGCCGGACTGGAAGATCCGAATGAAGGTGATATTTATATCGACGGAAAGCGGATGAATGATATTCCGGCAAGCAAGCGTGGAATCGGATTTGTATTTCAAAATTATGCACTGTTCCGGTACATGACGGTATTTGATAATGTTGCATTTGGTCTGGAACTTCAGAAAATGCCGAAACGACAGATCAAGGAACGGGTTATGGAGCTGTTAAAACTGACGGGACTATCCGGCATGGAGAAACGGTATCCGAACCAGTTATCCGGCGGACAGCGGCAGAGAGTTGCATTTGCAAGAGCGTTAGCTCCGAATCCACAGGTGCTGCTGCTGGATGAACCATTTGCCGCGATCGATGCGAAGGTGCGTACAGAGCTTCGGAGCTGGTTAAAGGAAATGGTGGAGACACTTGGTATCACCAGTATCTTCGTAACACACGATCAGGACGAAGCGGTCGAGGTTGCCGATGAGATCATCATCACCAACCACGGAAGGATCGAACAGATGGGAACTCCGGTAGATATTTATAAAACACCGCATACCCCGTTTGTAGCACAGTTTATCGGACGGTCTTCCGTCGTGGAGGATTACGAGAGACTCAAAGGCTTTGACCGGGTGGAGAAAGCAGACCGTGCGGTGATCCGTCCGGAATTCATCAAGATTTCCAAAAGCGGAAAGCTCAATCAGTATGTGAGTGCCGCAGAGATGGGTGTCGTTACCGATGTTGTCTTTCGCGGAAACCGTATGGATGTGACAGTGGACATCAACGGCATCACGGTAGTCGGAGAGCGATCCCTGGAAAAAGATCTGGTATCAGTCGGTGAAACCGTACATGTACTGATCTACCGGCTTTATGTATTTGATGAAGAGAAAACGTATTTACTGGAGAATCAGGAAATGCAGGCACAGGATGATGTATTCTACATTTAACTTTGGAGGAGCTTATGCAGATTGAAAAACAGTCCGTTCTTTATACTGATATTTTAATCATTGGTGGTGGTACAGCAGGATGTTATGCGGCACTTACGATCCGGGAACATTCCGATGCGAAGATCATCATTGCAGAAAAAGCCAATATCAAGCGAAGCGGATGTCTGGCAGCGGGTGTCAACGCGATCAATGCCTACATCGTAAAGGGACGGAAGCCGGAAGATTATTTGGAATATGCGAAAAAGGATGCGGATGGCATTGTAAGGGAAGATTTGCTGCTTACGATGTCAGAGGGGCTGAACCGGGTGACACATAAAATGGAAGACCTGGGACTGGTCATTTTAAAGGATGAAAATGGCGAGTATGTTGCCCGTGGTAACCGCAACATCAAGATCAACGGAGAGAACATGAAGCCGCTGCTTGCAAAGGCAGTACAGGAGCTTTCCGATGTCACCGTATATAATCGTTTGAACATTACGGATTATCTGGTGGAGGATGGAAGCATCAAAGGAGCTTACGGATTTTTCCTTGACACCAATGAAGCAGTTTTGATCAGGGCAAAGAAAGTGCTTTGTGCCACAGGAGGAGCGGCAGGACTTTACCGCCCGAACAATCCTGGATTTTCCCGGCATAAGATGTGGTATCCGCCGTTTAACACGGGAGCCGGATATGCGATGGGAATTAAGAGCGGAGCAGAGATGACGACCTTTGAGATGCGTTTTATCGCACTGCGCTGTAAGGATACGATCGCACCGACCGGAACGATCGCGCAGGGAGTTGGTGCCAAACAGGTCAACGCCAAAGGCGAGGTATATGAAGACCGGTATGGATTAACGACTTCCCAGCGGGTATACGGAACAGTGATGGAAAATCTGTCCGGACGCGGACCTTGTTACTTAAGAACGGAAGGGATCACGAAGGAGCAGGATGAATCCTTAAAGAAAGCCTACTTAAATATGGCACCGAGCCAGACGATGAAATGGCTGGAATCTGGAAAAGATCCGAGTGAGCAGAATGTAGAGATCGAGGGAACGGAGCCGTATATCGTAGGTGGACACACCGCCAGCGGTTACTGGGTAGATACGAACCGGGAAACAACGATCAAGGGACTGTATGCCGCCGGTGATGTAGCCGGAGGATGTCCTCAAAAATATGTAACCGGAGCGATGGTAGAGGGGGAGATCGCTGCCCTTCATATGGTCGAACAGCTAAAAAAAGAGCAGGCGGAGCAGCAGGATCAAACCGCAGATGAAGCAAAGCTTCAAAAGAAAGTAGAAGAATATAATGACTACTTAAAACGCACACAAGCGGTATATGAGGTGGAAGCATTGGAGGATGCCATGCAGAAAGTGATGGACAATTATGCAGGCGGCATTTCCACACATTACCAGTTCAATGAAACACAGCTTGCACTGGCAGAGGAAAAGATCAGACAGATCATCAAGCTGGCAGAGCAGACCAGAGCAGAAGATATGCATGAGCTGATGTTTGTATATGAGTTAAAGGAACGGCTGGTCGTTTGTCTGACTCTGATCGCACATTTGCGGGCCAGAAAGGAAACAAGATGGCACAGCTTTTGCGAAAACCTGAATTATCCGGAAAAAAGTGATGACTGGTTAAAATATGTCAATTCCAAAATGGAAGATGGGAAGATCAAGATCATCTTACGTGATCTGGTCGGAAGGGAGGAAACCTATGAGCATTGCGATTGATGCATCTTTATGCAAAGGATGCGGAGCATGTGCCAATGTCTGTCCGGGAAGCCTGATCAAGCAGAGACAGGACGGCACCGCTTACATCAAATATCCAAAGGACTGCTGGGGATGTTCCTCCTGTATCAAGGAATGTCACTTTGGCGCGATCGCGCTTTACTTAGGAGCAGACATTGGAGGAATGGGCAGTAAGATGACAGTGGAACAAAAAGATCACAAGCTGAACTGGAATATAACGAGAGCAGATGGAACAAAGGAAACCATTGTCATTGATCAGAAAGAATCCAATCAATATTAGCAATAAGGAGAAAGGAAGGAAAACAACCATGAGTGAATTATCGCATCTTGATGAACTGGAGGCAGAGGCAATCTATATTATCCGTGAAGTGGCAGCAGAATGTGAAAAGCCGGTTATGCTCTACTCCATTGGAAAGGACAGCTCCGTTATGCTTCATTTGGCGATGAAAGCATTTTATCCGGAGAAACCGCCATTCCCATTTTTACATGTCAATACGACCTGGAAATTTAAAGAAATGATCGAATTCAGAGATCGTATCGCAAAGGAAAAGGGAATTGAAATGATCGAGTATATCAATGAGGAAGGAGTCAAGGCAGGAATCAATCCATTTGACCATGGCTCTGCGTATACCGATATCATGAAAACACAGGCATTAAAGCAGGCACTTGATAAATACGGTTTTACCGCAGCATTTGGTGGCGGACGAAGAGATGAAGAAAAATCCCGTGCAAAGGAACGTATCTTTTCCTTCCGTAACGAGCATCATGCCTGGGATCCGAAAAACCAGCGTCCGGAAATGTGGAAGTTATATAACTCCAAGATCAAAAAGCATGAGGAGGTTCGTGTCTTCCCGCTTTCCAACTGGACAGAGACTGACATCTGGCAGTATATCCGCCGGGAAAACATTGAGATTCCATCCTTATATTTTGCAAAGGTTC
Source organism: Lachnospiraceae bacterium (assembly GCA_050874905.1). Lineage (GTDB taxonomy): Bacteria > Bacillota > Clostridia > Lachnospirales > Lachnospiraceae > NC2004. Next base: position 16,778 of record JBNMLP010000022.1, on the reverse strand, counting down.
GTCCGGTCGTTTACCGGGATGGAAACATCATCATGGTGGATGATGACCGTATGAAGCTTCGTCCGGGTGAAGAGATCCAGTACAAGAGTGTACGTTTCCGTACTCTGGGCTGTTATCCTTTAACCGGTGGATGTGAGTCAGAAGCAACCACACTGGATGAGATCATAGACGAAACGTTGAGTGCAGTATCTTCCGAGCGTACGACCCGTGTCATTGACAACGAGGCAGCCGGAAGCATGGAGCGAAGAAAAAGGGAGGGATACTTCTAAGATGAGTGGATTATTAAAATTTATTACATGCGGAAGTGTGGACGACGGAAAATCAACATTGATCGGTCACATATTATATGATTCCAAACTGCTTTATACCGATCAGGAAAAAGCATTGGAGCTGGACAGTAAAGTGGGAAGCCGTGGCGGCGCGATCGATTACTCTCTTTTATTAGATGGTCTGATGGCAGAGCGTGAGCAGGGTATTACGATCGACGTAGCATACCGCTACTTTACCACAGAAAAAAGAAGCTTTATCGTAGCAGATACACCGGGACATGAAGAGTACACCAGAAACATGGCAGTGGGAGCATCCTTTGCAGATCTTGCCGTGATCCTGATCGACGCAAAGCAGGGCGTACTTGTACAGACAAGACGACATGCAAGAATCTGTGCTTTGATGGGTATCAAATATTTCGTATTTGCAGTAAATAAAATGGATTTAGTCGGTTACGATGAAGCCCGTTTCTTAGAGATCAAAGAGCAGGTAGAGGCATTGGCAGAGGAATTGTCACTTGCCAATATCAAGCTGATCCCGGTATCTGCAACAGAAGGTGACAACGTCACGGTACATTCTGATAACATGCCATGGTATCAGGAAGAAGCACTGCTTACTTATCTGGAAAATATTGATATTACCGAAGACAACCACGAAAAAGGCTTTTATATGCCGGTACAGAGAGTATGCCGTCCGGATCATACCTTCCGTGGATTCCAGGGACAGATCGAAGAAGGAAGCGTTGCTGTAGGAGATGAGATCACAACACTTCCAAGCAATGAAACAGCGAAGGTAAAAAGTATTCATGTCGGAGACAAGAAAACGGAATCCGCAGTCAAGGGACAGCCGGTGACGATCCAGTTAGACCGGGAGGTAGATGTTTCCCGTGGTTGTGTATTGAGTAAGGATGCCGATGCGAAGGTTGCTTCTTCAATCACCGCAACATTGTTGTGGATGGATGATGAAGAACTGCACAGCGGAAAGAATTTCTTCTTTAAGCTGGGAACAAAGACCATTCCGGGAGCAGTTACAGAGATCAGTTATGCGATCGATGTCAATACCGGAGCACAGAAAAAGGTAGAGTCTCTCAGTAAAAATGAGATCGCAGTATGTAAGATCTCTCTGGCAGATAAGATCGTGGTAGATGAATTTAAGCATCATAAGACACTCGGTGAATTTATTTTGATCGACCGTGTCAGCAATATGACTTCTGCCTGTGGTGTGGTAGATCAGGTCAATACCGAAGAACATGGTCTTTACGAGGGAAGAGTAGATCGTAAGGTACGTGCAGCGATCAAGGGACAGACCGCTGTCACGGTAGAGTTTATCAATGGAAAAGATGGTGTGAACCGTGCATTTGTAGAGGATGTAGAAAAAGCGTTAAATCTTTCCGGAAGACATACGTATCTTTATGCTCCGGCAGCAGGCGAAGATATTTCTACTGTTGTAAAGCATTTACACCGCGCCGGTATCGTTGTATTATTATTAGTTGAAGAAAAACAATTGGATACGATCAGGGAAACAACGGAAGGCTATGTAACTGACTGGGATGCGCAAGGTAAAGATGTGGAACAGGTAGCACAGTTCATCCGCAGAAAATCTTCGTATGAAGCACTTGTCACAGGTGGAGATTATATTTAGGATGGAGAGGATGCAGATGAAATTTAACACGGCACTTTTGCACAGCACGGCTATGGGAGAGGAGCAGACAGGCGCAACACTGACGCCGGTCTACCAATCCAGTGCATTTTATCAGCCGTCCGCAGAGCAGCACGAAAAGCTGTTTCATAATAAAGCAACCGGATTTTCCTATACGAGAATCAATAACCCGACGATCTTTGCATTTGAAAATAAAATGACGGCACTGGAGGGTGGAATTGCTTCCATCGCCTGTGCATCGGGTATGGCGGCGATCACCAATGCATTGCTGAACATCGTAACAGCAGGGCAGGAGATTTTAGCCAGCACAAGCCTTTACGGTGGTTCGATCGATGTGTTTCACGATTTTGAAGCATTTGGCATCAAGACGGTGTTTGTTGATATGGATGATCTGGATCGGGTGGAGCAGGCGATCAATGACCGCACGCGGGTGATCTTTGCAGAAACCATTGGAAATCCAAAGCTGGATGTGATCGACATTGAGAAGCTTGCAGCACTGGCACATAAACATGGACTTCCATTGATCATGGATAACACTGTGGCAACTGCTTATCTCGTAAAACCGATCAGTCTGGGTGCGGATATTGTAGTAAATTCCACTTCCAAATATATTAACGGAAGCAGCAATTCCATCAGCGGCGTGATCACTGAAGCAGGTACCTTTGCCTGGGATAGTGAACGGTATCCGGGAATGGCACCGTATCGGAAGTTTGGCAAATTTGCTTATACGGCGAAACTTCGGAATGGACTGTTTCGTAATACCGGAGCCTGTATGGCACCGCAGACCGCATTTTATAATATGATCGGTATGGAAACGCTGGGACTTCGTATGGAGCGCGCCTGCAGTAACGCAAAGAAATTAGCAGAGGTATTACATACCTATCCGGACATCATCGTCAATTATCCGGGATTAGCGGACAGCAAGTGGCATGAGATCGCTGACCGCATCTTAACGAATGGGTATGGAGCAATCTTAACGATCCGGGTAGGAAGCAAGGAACGGGCATACCGCCTGATCAACAGTTTGACAATACCAAAGATTGTGTCCAATATCGGAGATACCAAAACATTGATCATACATCCGGAATCTACCCTGAATGCGCACAGCACAGAGCAGGAGAAAGAAGAAGCCGGTGTATTCGACGATCTGATCCGGATCAGTGTCGGAATTGAAGACATTGAGGATATTGTGGAGGACTTCAAAAAAGCATTGGAACAGATATAAGGAGGAACAAAACATGGCAGTAGATTATGCAGCACTCAAAAAGGGCGGATTTATGCGCCAGAAACAGAAAAATCATTTTTCTCTTCGACTTGCTGTGGTAGGTGGTAACCTGACCGCAGAAAATCTGGCAACAATTGCCGAAGTAGCAGAAAAATATGGAGATGGACACGTACATTTGACATCCAGACAAAGTGTGGAGATTCCATTTATCAAGTTAGAGCAGGTAGAGGAAGTCAAGGAAGCATTGGCAAAGGGCGGCTGTAAGCCGGGTGTATGTGGACCGAGGGTGCGTACGATCACCGCCTGTCAAGGAAATCAGATCTGTCCAAGTGGAAATATCGATACCTATGACATTGCAAAGAAGCTGGATGAGCGTTATTACGCAAGAGAGCTTCCGCACAAATTCAAATTTGGTGTAACCGGATGCCAGAACAATTGCTTAAAGGCAGAAGAAAATGATGTGGGAATCAAGGGTGCATCAAAGGTTGTCTGGAAAGAGGATGCCTGCATTTCCTGCGGTGTATGTGAAAAAGCCTGCCGCGAGGGTGCGATCACGATCAAGGACGGAAAAGTGCTGGTAGAAGAAAGCAAATGTAACTACTGTGGACGCTGTGCAAAGGCTTGTCCGACAGATGCATGGGAGGTAACAAGTGGTTATCTGTTATCCTTTGGTGGTCTGTTTGGTAACCGCATCCACAAAGGTGAGGAGCTTCTTCCGATCATCACATCAGAGGAAACACTGTTCCGTGTGACCGATGCAGCGATCCAGTTCTTTGATGACAATGCAAAACCGAGTGAACGTTTCCAGTTCACGATCGAACGAGTAGGAATAGAGAAATTTAAAAAAGTAATAGAGGAGGCATATCATGGCTGATTTTGAGATTGATGAGAGAGTAGATATTACAGATGTTGTCTGCCCGATGACATTTGTAAAAGCCAAAGTAGCGATGGAAGAAATTGAAGTAGGACAGATCTTAGCTGTAACCATGAACGATGGGGAGCCGGTGCAGAATGTGCCAAGAAGCTTCAAGGAGGAAGGACAGCAGATCTTAAAGCTGATCAACAATGAAAATGGAACCTACGACCTGATCGTAAAGAAGGTAGAGGAGTAAAACGCAAGGAGGATTTTCATGGCAAAACGAGTAGATGCGGCTACATTTGAAGCAGAAGTATTGTCTTCTGATGTTCCGGTTATTGTGGAATTTTATTCTGACAGTTGTATTCCATGTAAACAGATGTCACCGATCCTCGGTGGTCTGGAAGATGATTACGAAGATCAGATTAAAATTGTAAAGGTAAACGTTAATTTTGATGATGCACTGGCAGCAAGCTATGAAGTAGCTGCTTCTCCCACTCTTTTGTTTTTCAAAGACGGTGCGGAAGTGAATCGTCTGCGCGGACTGCAGAAGCGTCCGGCAATTGAAGAAGTCATAAAAACAATCATTGCATAGGAGGTAACAGTATGACAGTAACAGTAGCAGGAGTAAAGAAACAGATGGAAGAAGGAACCACGATTGCAAAACTGATCGTAGACGAGAAGGTGGAGAATCCGGATTACGTCACCGTTACGGTAAATGATGATTTTGTGGAAAGCACAGACTTTGACAAAACCGTGATCAAGGAAAATGACAGCATTGAGTTTCTCTATTTCATGGGAGGAGGCGCACGCTAATGGCATTTACAAACGAACAGATGGAACGCTATTCCCGCCATATCATTTTGCAGGAAGTCGGCGTGAAAGGACAGAAAAAGTTATTAAACGGCAAAGTGCTGATCATCGGTGCCGGTGGACTGGGTGCTCCGGCAGCAATGTATCTGGCAGCAGCCGGTGTAGGAACGATCGGAATCGTCGATGCGGATGAGGTAGATTTATCCAATCTGCAGCGTCAGATCATTCACGGCACGGCTGATGTAGGAAAAGCAAAGGTAAAATCCGCAAAGGAGACCATGAATGCGATGAACCCGGACGTTACGGTAAATACCTATCGTGAGTTTGTCACTTCAGAAAATATCATGGATCTCATTAAGGATTATGACTTTATTATTGATGGAACCGACAACTTCCCGGCAAAATTCCTGATCAATGATGCCTGCGTTATGGCAAAGAAACCATTTTCTCATGCCGGGATCATCCGTTTTAAGGGACAGCTTATGACCTATGTACCGGGAGAAGGACCATGTTACCGCTGTGTATTCAAAAATCCACCTCCAAAGGATGCTGTTCCAACCTGTAAGCAGGCAGGTGTCATCGGCGCGATGGGCGGTGTCATCGGAAGTCTTCAGGCAATGGAAGCGATCAAGTATCTGATCGGAGTGGGCGATCTGTTAACTGGAAAGCTGCTCACATACGATGCATTAAAGATGGAATTTCATACTGTGAAACTTCCAAAAGCAAATGGTGGATGCGCAGTTTGTGGTGATCATCCAACGATTACGAAGTTAATTGACTACGAACAGGTGGAATGTGACGGAAAGTAGGAGTATACTATGTTATATATGACAAAAAGTGATTATGAAAAAATCTTAGCACACTGCCGGGAAGGTCTGCCGAATGAAGCCTGTGGATTGATCGCAGGAACGAAAGACGGAGACAAAAAGGAGATCAAAAAAGTGTATCTGCTCACCAATGTGGATCAGAGCAATGAACATTTTTCAATGGATCCGAAGGAACAGCTGGCAGCAGTGAAGGATATGCGTGCCAATGGCTATGAACTGCTTGGCAATTTTCACTCGCATCCGGAATCACCGTCAAGACCATCCGAAGAGGACAAACGTCTGGCATATGATTCCAAGGTGAATTATCTGATCCTTTCTTTGATGGAGGAGGATCATCCGGTATTCAATGCGTTCTTGATCGACGAGAACAAAAATGTGACAAAAGAGGAATTCATCATCGGATAAGTGGAAAGGAAGAAGGCAGCGACCCTGTCTTCTTCCTTCGTCATAAGAACAATTATGCAGAGGGAAAACCATGTATGTGATCGGGATCAACCACAAAAAAGCAGATACGAAAACGAGAGAACAGTTTGTGTTATCCGGAAAAGAGCAGACGGAATTTTTCAATCGTCTGAAAAAAGAAATGCCGGGTGCCGGGTGTGTCATGCTGATGACCTGCAACCGGAGTGAACTGTATCTTTCCGGCGGGGAGCTGACATTCTCTAGGATCGAGCAGCTGTTTATGGAAGTGAAACAGCTTCCGGCTTCGTTGGTGAAAGCAGTTTTGCTGCGCTATGAAGGAGAGGCAGCAATCCATCATTTGTTTCATGTAGTCTGTGGTCTGGAATCTGCAGTGCTCGGTGAAGTCGAGATCATCCGACAGGTGAAGGAGGCTTACCAGAGCAGTGTGGGGCAGCAGATGGTAGATGCCAGCCTGCATTTGATCTTTCAGCATGCGTTAAAGCTTGCAAAGGAAATGGCAACAAACAGCCGGATGACGCATCTTCCGGTATCGGTTGGTACGCTTGCAACGCTTGCAGTGAGCGACTTCGTCAAAGAAAAGCAGGAGCCGCATGTGCTGCTGTTGGGCGCGACCGGTCAGATGGGAAGCATTGTCAGAAAAGATCTGCTCAGTCTGAAGCTGCCGATGCACCTGATCGCAACAACACGTTCTCATGCAGGCGTGTTGGCAGTCAGGGACGATTTAGAAGAACGGATCACATGGGTGCCTTATGAAGAGAGACGATCGCTGTTTGATTGGGCAGATGTTTTGATCAGTGCTACCAAAAGTCCGCATTATACAGTTCTTGCGCAGGATATGAAAACCTGCCGCAAGAGAAAGGATAAACTGCTTTGCATTGATCTGGCCGTGCCGCGTGACATTGATGATGAAGTGGCAGAGCTGCCCGGTATTACGCTTCTTAATATGGATGACATCAAACAGCTTTCCCGTCATAACAACCGGGAAAAGGAAGCGGAGGCAGGAAAGATGGAAGACGTGATCCAAAAGGAAGTGGATGAAATAAGAAAAACACTGCTTTTGCGGGAATTTTTTGAACAGGAAGAGGTGCGGGCACATGCCAATGATCCTTCTTTTCAGATCTTGTACCGCTTTAAGAAAACACTGGATTACAAAGCCTTTCAGAGCGTACTTGATGATATGAAGGAGGAACACATATGGCGTATTTCCCGTTTATGATCCAATTGGAGGGTGCCGCCTGTTTAGTTGGCGGCGGCGGAAAAGTAGCAGCCCGTAAGGTACAGATGCTGGTCTCCTTTGGGGCGCAGGTAACCGTCGTTGCTCCAAAGATCTGTGAGGAACTGCAAAATCGGAACTCCGAACAGGTGACGATCCTAGAGCGTCCTTTACAGGAAGACGACATTTTGGAAAAGGATGTTGTGGTACTGGCAACAGACGATGCGGTAGTCAACCATCATTATTCAGAGCTTTGCAAAGAAAAACGGATCCTGGTCAATGTGGTCGATGTGAAAGAAGACTGTGGTTTTTATTTTCCGGCGATCATCCGGCAGGATGAGGTCGTCGTTTCGGTTTCTACCGGAGGGAGCAGCCCGGTTCTGGCTGCAAAGATCAAAAAGGAGATCCAGAAAAAACTCCGCCCGGACCTTGGCGCGATCGCAGGGGAGATGGCGAAGCAGCGGGAGCAGGTATTGGAAACTATCCCGGAAGAAGCTGATCGAAAAGCTTATTTTGAAAAGGAGCTGGAACAAAAATGGAAAAGCAGGTGATCCGCATTGGAACAAGGGGCAGTGTCTTAGCACTGATCCAGACCGATATGGTAAAAAAAGAGCTGAGTAAGTATTATCCCGATACCACGTTTGAAACGGTTGTGATCAAAACAAAAGGAGACAAACAGCAGAACAGATCAATCTCCTCCTTTGGGGGAAAGGCAGTATTTGTGGAAGAATTTGAACAGGCACTGTCAGACGGTACGATCGATCTGGCGGTGCACAGTGCAAAAGATATGCCAAACCCTTGCAGAGAGGGACTTGCGATCGCCGGGGTACTGCCGCGCGGTCCGGTAGAAGATATGCTACTTTACCGCAAGGATTTGTCACTTACGAAGGAGACGACATTTACAGTAGGAACGAGCAGCTTGAGAAGACAGTATCAGATCAAAGCGTTATATCCTCATGCGATCTGTAAAGATCTGCGGGGCAATTTAGCAACCCGGATCAAAAAATTCAAAGACGGACAGTATGATGCGATCATCCTGGCAAAAGCCGGATTGGTCAGACAGGGACTGCTTCCTGATCCGGAAATGGAAACCTATACGTTTTCTGTTAAGGAGATGCTTCCGGCAGCGGCGCAGGCAGTGATCGCAGTAGAGAGCCGGGAAAATGATCCGGCACAGGAAATGGCATCGTCAATTTCTGATGCAGCCGCCATGTTTTCTACCACGGTCGAACGGGCATTGTTAGAACAGCTTCATGCCGGGTGTCATGAGCCTGTCGGCGCATATGTAACGACAGAAAATGATACAGTGTCAATCGAGCTGATGCGTGTGGAACAGGAGCAGATCGATCGGAAATGCGTGCAGGGAGCAAAAAAAGATTGGAAGTTACTGCTCAAACAGTTTGAAAAAGATAAGGATTGTTAACGATGGTATATTTGGTGGGCGCAGGGCCGGGAGATCCGGGACTTATCACCTGTTATGGAAAGGAATTATTGAATCGGTGTGAGGTGTTGATCTACGATCATTTAGGAACGAGTGAACTGCTCGGACTTGTGCCGCAGACCTGCATCAAACAATATGTGGGTAAGATAGCCGGTGCACATTCCAAAAAACAGGAAGAGATCAACCGGATGCTCGTGGATGCAGCGAAAAGCTATCACACAGTAGTCCGGTTAAAAGGTGGCGATCCCTTTGTATTTGGACGCGGTTCAGAGGAGGTGCTGGTGTTACAAAAGGAGGGCATTTCCTATGAGGTTGTACCGGGGATAACGTCAGCCGTTGCACTGCCGGAGCTTTGTGGGATTCCGGTGACGCACCGGGAGGCAGGACGAAGCTTTCACGTATTTACCGGACATACCAATCAAAAGGAACAAACGCTTTCCCACATACACCCGGAGGAAGGAACGAGCATATTTCTGATGGGGCTTACCCATCTGGATGAGATCACGAAAAAATTGAGGGCTGAAGGAAAAGAGCCGGAGACTCCGGTAGCTGTAATTTCAAGAGGAACGATGCCGGGACAAAAGATGGTAAGAGGAACCCTTTGTGATATTACGGAAAAAGTCCAAAAGGAAGAGATCCTGCCACCGGCGATCATTGTGGTCGGTGCCAATGCTGCCTGTCAGATGAAAGAAGAAAAAACAGGTAGTCTGGCAGGATGTTCTGTTGGTGTAGTGGCAACCGGAAAACTTAAAGAAAAACTCAGAAAACGTTTGAGAGAAAAGGGAGCAAGCCTTTACACCCTATGCGATATGAGAGTAACTGCGGCAGAAGGGGCAAAACTTTTAAAAAGAACTTTGCCTAAGATCAGGCAGTATGACTGGATCGTATTTACCAGCCAGAATGGAGTACGGGAATTTTTCCGCTTTGTGAAAGCAGAAGAATGTGATATTAGATGTTTTTCTAACATCCGGTTCGCCGTGGTAGGAACAGGAACAAAGGAAGCATTAAAGCAGGAAGGCTTTCACGCAGATTATATGCCGGAGCAGTTTACCACAAAGGCATTGGCGCAAGGGTTGATAAAGCAAGTTAAAAAAGAGGAGAAACTATTACTGGTACGTGCCAGACAGGCAAGTGAAGAACTTCCTGCGATCCTCTCCCAAAATCAGATCTCATTTGAAAGCTGCCCGCTCTATGATGTAGTGGGAGAAATGAGAGAGTACGGAGAATGTCCGGAACTGTTTGATGCGATCGCATTTTTCAGTGCTTCCGGTGTGGATGCCTATTTAAAAGGAAAAAAAGAGGGAGAGATCCGAACGCTATTGTCACAGGATACGCTGATCTGTGCAATCGGAGAAGTAACAAAACAGAGATTAAATGCATATGGTCTATCCCCGGATGTGGTGCCGGAACAGTATGACCTTACACATATGATAGAAAAACTGGAAGAAAAGCTAGCAGAAAGGAAGAAAGACAAATGATTCGTTTGAGAAGATTACGGGGCAGTGAGACAATGCGCAGTCTGGTGCGGGAAACGAGAGTGACCATTCAGGATCTGGTATATCCGCTCTTTGTGAAAGATGGAGAAGGAGATAAGGTTTTGGTAGATTCCATGCCTGGCATTTATCAATATCCGCTTTCCCTGTTAAAGAAGGAGATTGATAAAGTAGTGGCAGCCGGGATTCCCGCGGTACTGTTGTTTGGGATTCCAAAGCAGAAAGACGAATGTGCCAGTGAAGCCTATAAAGAAGATGGCATTATGCAGCGGGCCGTAGCGAAGATCAAGGAATGGGCTCCGGATTTGATCGTGATCGCAGATGTATGCCTTTGTGAATATACTTCTCATGGACATTGTGGTGTGGTAAAAGAAGGACGCATTTTAAATGATGAAACCCTTCCCCTTCTGGCGAAAATGGCGGTATCCCTTGCGAAAGCAGGAGCAGATATGATCGCTCCGTCTGATATGATGGATGGTCACACTGCGTATCTTAGAAAGAGTCTTGATGAGCACGGATTTATCGATACTCTGATCATGGGCTACAGTGCCAAATTTGCATCCGGATACTATTCTCCATTCCGGGATGCTGCGCAGTCAGCACCTGCCTTTGGAGATCGCAGAACCTATCAGATGGACCCGGCAAATCGAAGAGAGGCAATAAGAGAATGTGATGCCGATGTTCTGGAAGGTGCGGATATTTTGATGGTGAAACCTGCACTGGCTTATTTAGACATTGTCAGACAGGTCAGAGACAGATACGATCATCCACTCGCTGTCTATAATGTGAGTGGAGAATATTCGATGGTGAAAGCGGCTGCACAAAACGGCTGGATCGATGAAAAGCGCATTGTCATGGAAAATATGATCGCCATGAAACGTGCCGGGGCAGACATTATTATCACATACCATGCACTTGATGTAGCAGCGTGGCTGAAAGAAGAGAGGGAAACAGTATGACAGAATCGGATCGTTTGTTTGAACAATCAAAAAAGCATATTCCGGGAGGTGTAAACTCTCCGGTGCGGGCATATAGAAATGTTGGAAGGAATCCTATCTTTATTAAATCTGCCTCTGCCTCGCATATTCTTGACGAGGACGGGAATGATTATATTGATTATGTGTGTTCCTGGGGACCGGGAATATTGGGACATGCGTATCCAAAAGTGATCAATGCGGTTCAGGATGCCTGTTTAGATGGCCTGACTTTTGGAGCACCAACAAAAAAAGAATGTGAGATGGCAGAACTGATCGCAGAGCTGATGCCGTCCATGGAAGTCAGCCGTATGGTCAATTCCGGAACAGAAGCGGTCATGAGTGCGATCCGTGTGGCAAGAGGTTATACCGGACGGGATTACATTATAAAATTCAAAGGCTGTTATCACGGACATGCCGATGGTCTGCTGGTGAAAGCAGGCTCCGGTGTGCTGATGCAGGCAAAGCCGGACAGTGCGGGAGTGCCGGAAGGGTATACGAAATATACACTGGTGGCAGACTATAATGACGAAGCAAGTGTGCAGGCATTATTTGATTCCTATCCGAACCAGATTGCAGCGGTGATCGTAGAACCGGTTGCTGCCAATATGGGTGTCGTGCCTCCGAAAGAAGGATTTTTATCATTCTTACGGGAGATCACGCAAAAGAATGCGTCCCTTCTGATCTTCGACGAGGTTATCACGGGATTCCGGCTTTCCCTTGGCGGAGCACAGCAATACTATCAAGTGACACCGGATCTGACCACACTGGGAAAAATCGTAGGCGGTGGCATGCCGGTAGGGGCATATGGCGGAAGAAGAGAGATCATGGAGTGTGTTGCTCCGTGTGGAAATGTTTATCAGGCGGGAACCTTATCGGGCAATCCGATCGCAATGACGGCAGGATTGGTAACCCTTAGGGAGCTGCAGGCACATTCGGAGATTTATGACAAACTGGAAGCAACAACGAAGACTCTGGCAGATGCGTACCGGGAAGCATTTGGAAACCGCGTATGTGTCAATCAGGTCGGTTCTTTGATGAGCGTATTCTTTACCGGACAAAAGGTAACAGATTTTGCTTCTGCGAAAACGTCAGATACAGATGCCTATGCAAAGTATTTTTGTTTTATGCTTTCTCATGGAGTCAATCTGGCTCCATCCCAGTTTGAAGCAATGTTTCTCTCTGTGGCACACACAGAGGAAGATATAAAGAAGACATGTGATCTGATCAGAGAATATGGAGGACAATATGGCAGATAAAAAAGATGTAGTGATCATAGGAAGCGGTCCTGCAGGACTGTCGGCAGCAGTTTATGCAAAACGTGCCATGCTGGATGCAGTTGTGATCGAAAAGGAATTTAGCGGCGGACAGATCGTGACAACCGACCGGGTAGACAATTACCTTGGATTATATGGAGAAGATGGCTTTAGTCTTGCAACCAAATTCAAGGAGCATGCCGATGCGCTGGGTGTGACATTTATCGATCAGACGGTGACCGAGATCAAAGATCTCGGCAAGGAAAGAGAAGTACTGTTAGAGGATGGAACAGTGATCTCAACCAAAGCGGTACTATTTGCCACCGGAGCATCCCACCGGAACCTTGGCGTGCCGGGAGAAGAACGGTTGAATGGTGCCGGGGTATCGTATTGTGCGACGTGCGATGGTGCATTTTTCCGCAACCGCACGGTAGCCGTTGTCGGTGGAGGTGACGTTGCGCTGGAGGATGCATTGTACCTTTCCAACCTGTGTGAGAAGGTATATCTGATCCATCGACGGAGCGAGCTTCGCGGTGCAAAGGTGTATCAGGAGCAGATCGAGCAGAAAGAGAACATTACCTTTCTTCCGGAATGTGAGATAACAGAAATACTTGGAGAAAACAAAGTAGAAGCAATAAAGGTAGCAGATCATGCAGCAAATGAGGAGAAAAAACTGGAAGTAGCAGGCATTTTCCTCGCTGTAGGAACAGAACCGAAAAGCGCGCTTGCCAGACCACATGTGAACCTCGATGAAGCAGGCTATATTGTAGCAGGTGAGGATGGAAGAACGAGCAAAAAAGGATTTTATGCTGCCGGGGATGTAAGAACCAAACCACTGCGTCAGGTGATCACGGCAGCGGCGGATGGTGCGACAGCGATCGCATCCATTGAGCAGGATCTTTACGCATAAACAAAGAACGAAAACAGAAAGGAGAAGGCCGATGTACATTACAAGAAAAGGACAGTATGCATTGTTTTTTATGATCGATCTGGCGCTGCATGAAGGAGAAACCGTGACAGTAAAACAGGTGGCAAAAGAGTATGATCTTTCAGAAAAATATATGGAGCAGGTGGCATCAAAGCTGCGTCATGCGGGACTGATCAAGGTTATCCGGGGAAGCCGCGGCGGATATTATCTGGCACGTGAGGTCGGGGAATATACCGCAAAAGAGATCGTGGATGTGATCGAAGGAGAAAAAAATGCAGTGGATATTGATATCTACCAGCTCAGTGAAAACAATAAAACAATGAACAGCATCGTGCATGAGCTGGGACAGTCTGTGGATCATGCGATCGACAAGGTGCTGGATGACGTGTCGCTGCCGGATCTGGTGCGGCTGTATCACGAACAGGAAACCTTCTCCTATGTGATTTAAAGAGAAAGAGAAAGCGTGTTGCCGGAAATGGTGATGCGCTTTTTTCGTGGGGGAATGAGAGCGTAGAAAAATGTTATAGTAACTGTTCAGAGGAATAGATTTATGGTATAATCATTCCAAAATGTTGATGCGATCAACAAATTGTATTTCTAAAATGTTGATGGAATGATTTATTTTTGTTCTAAAATGTTGATAAGAGGTGTGAGATGTTAAAAAGAAAAGTGACAGATTCTATTAAAAACTGGGTGAAATCAAAAGATAAGAAGTGTCTTGTTGTGCAGGGAGCCAGACAAACGGGAAAAACATATATTATTGAGCGGTTTGCAGAAGATAACTACGAAGAAGTTGTGGAAATTAATTTCAAGCAGATACCTTCTGCAATGGATATATTTAATGGGGATCTTACGGTTGATAATATGGTTATGGCGATGCGTTTCCGTTTTCCTGAAAAGAAAATCATTCCGGGGAAGACTTTGATCTTTCTGGATGAGATTCAGGAATGCCAGGAAGCGATTACTTCCCTTAAATTCTGGGCAATAGACAACAGATATGATGTTATTGTATCTGGTTCTCTTCTTGGAATAGATTATAAACGTGCCTCTTCGTACCCGGTTGGATATGTGGATTATCTGAGAATGTACGGGATTGATTTTGAAGAATTTCTTTGGGGCATGGGAATTTCAGGTGACATGCTTGAGAATCTTTGTGAACATTTGCATGCAAAGATTGCAATACCGGAGGCGATTCATTCGCAAATGATGAATTATTACAGGCAGTATATTGCAGTAGGTGGTATGCCGGAAGTAGTACAGAAATATATAGACACAAAGGATTTCAGAGAAGTTGATAAAATTCAGAGAAATCTTCTGCAGGGATACCAGTACGATATAGCACATTATGCAACTGCCGAAGAAAAAGTAAAGGCAGAAAAATGTTACCTTTCTCTTGCAAAACAGTTGTTGGATAAAGAAAATCATAAATTTCAATATAAGGAAGTGGAGCATGGGGGGAGAGCACAAAAATATTTTTCGAGTATCGAATGGTTGCTTCGGGCAGATATGGTGCACTTGAGTAAGCGGGTAACAGATGTCAGTTTTGATCTTTCTGATTATGCGAGAGAAGATTTTTTTAGAGCATACACAACAGATTTATCACTGCTGATGGCAATGAAAGATTTTTCATTAAAGCAGTATATTGTAGAAAATACAATACAAGGCAATTCCAAGGGCGGAATATATGAATGTGCAATAGCAGATGCCCTCTATAAGAAGGGATATCAGTTATACTTTTATAAAAATGAAACAACCAAAAGAGAAATTGATATTATCATCCAAAAAGATGGACAGGTAGTGCCGATTGAAGTAAAAAGCGGCAATACACGGGCGAACTCATTAAATTTACTTATGAAGAGTAAAAAAGACATTTCTTATGGTTATAAGTTTGTAGATGGTAATATCGGTGTAAATGAAGATGGTATCATTACATTGCCATTATATATGATTGCATTTATTTGATAAGATTGACAAATACAGCATATCTGTATATTATTGAGATAACTAGTATCAAAAAGGAGAAAGCATACAAATGAGCAAAACACAAAAGCAAAAAGAAAAAGAGGCAGCACTTAAACAAAAGATTATAGACGCTGCCTTTCAGATTTTCGTAGAAAAAAAGATTGAAGCGGTCAGCATGGGAGAGATTGCAGAGCTGGCAGGAGTAGGACGCGCGACATTATTCCGCTATTATCCGAATAAGCTGGAGTTAGTGATCGCAGTGTGTGCTGCCAAATGGAAAGAGTATCTGGATGAACTTGATGCGAAACGTCCGCTCACATCGATAGGAGATATTCCGGCGATCGATCGGTTTACTTTCACGCTGGACAGTTATATTGACATGTACCAGCATCACAAGGATTTATTGCAGTATAATGACAACTTCAACCATTATGTCACCCATGAGGGAGTGAAGGATGAGCAGCTTGAGGAGTTTCATGCATCCCTTTATTCGGTCAATACGAGACTGGAATGGATGTATGAGAAAGCAAAGGAGGATCACACGTTCCGTACGGATATTCCGAGGGAGGAGTTTTTCCGTGTGACAGTGCATACGATGATGACAGCTTGTACGTACTGTGCCAGCGGATTTATCTGGGGATCAGAGGTGAATAAGGATTATACACCGGAGCTGCTCAGGACAAAGGAAATGATCTTAAATTATGCGAAGATTTCCGGATAGCAGAGAAGAAACTAGCGTTTTGTCTGTCATTATGAAAAAATAAAGGAATGATGCAGGCGGTATCAGAGAAGGAGGAAAAATGAGAAAAAAGGGAAAGAAACAAAGAATAACAGGCAGATTTGCCGGATTGCTGGCGGTACTTATGGTGCTGTCGGTGGTGGATGTGAGCGGCTGGAACCGTGTAGTGGTGAAGGCAGCAGATATAGCACAAGTGGAACAGGAAAAAGAGGTGGAACATCGGGAAGAAGAAGCAGATGAGGACTTTGGTGGTTTTGGTGACCTCTTTGGGAATGATGAGGGAACAACAGAATATGAAAATGGTTTTGCTGTAGATAGTGATGGAAATAGCAGTTATCAACCTGCGGTGCTCACCACAGACAAGTATGATATGGATGGGAACGATAGCAAGGATGAGGTTTACGAAATCAGTAATGCAGGTCAGCTTTATTGGTTCGCCGGGCTTGTAAATGGTACACTTTCGGGCGTGATGCAGAATACATCAGCCAATGCAATTCTGACAGCCAACATCACAGCAAATGAAAATCTTCTTGATTCTTTACAATACGATGCAGAGGGCAACGTTTCCAACGGAAGTGACTTTATAACCTGGACACCGATTGCAGATTGTATGGAAGGTCATACAACACAGTATTCAGGAACGTTTGACGGAAATAATAAAACCGTAAGTGGTTTGTACCTTAATGGTAATTCAGCACGTAT
>JBNMLP010000021.1:0-51533 GCA_050874905.1 Lachnospiraceae bacterium | reverse complement strand
GTTACCCGCATATGGTCACCTCATTTTCTAAAATTATAAGCCTGTCTGATTGATCAATTTATCATAGATCTGGTTAAATACAGAGATCATTCTGGAGCAGAGATTGTAACCATTCTGATAAATCACCAGATTTGCGAGCTCCTCGTTTGTATCCACTCCGGATATGGAAGCACGCTGATTATCAATCGTCTGTAAGACATCTGTAAGACTCTTTTCAAAATTGCTTGCTTTACTTGAGTCTACAGAAATATCTGCCACAACCGCCTGCAAAAATTCTGCCGGATTACCCTGGCTGAACATATCCTGATCGGACTTTAGATCCACCAGCTTCTTTAACAGATCGCACGACTCTACTCCCTGCTCACTCGGATATCTTGTGCAGAACAGATTGCTGTCCTTTTCAATATTTTTGTTGAGTTTGACATTGGCTGCCGTGATCCGGTAATAACTGTCCTTTTTCGCACTGACCACTGCCCCCTTCAAGGCATCGTCTCCGTCTTCGATCACTTCCATCTGATCTCCGGTCACATTATTGTCAGCAGTAAACACATCTAATCCCTTGTTGCCTGCTGCATCTGTTCCCTGATTGTGAAGCGTGTTAAATTCCTGTGCAAAAGTACGGACAAATTCATTGAGCTGCGCCTGGTAGTAAGGGATCCCCTTGTAATCGACATCCTCTCCTACACGTGCCACAACCTGATTGGCTGCCTTTTTTACCGGATCTTTCAAGTCAAATGTATACGACGCGATCTCTCCTTTTGCATCATAGTTGATCGTGAAATTACTATATTCGTAATCAAAGCTTCCAATCGTCAGTACACCTTCATCCGGAATATTGATACGATTGATGCTCTTGATATGATCGGCCTCTAATGTCACACTGGTATCTCCCACACTGGCAGACACTGTTCCCTTAAATGTTTCCGCATTATTGCCATCCCGGATATCAAACAATCCCTTTAACTGTCCATCCATTCCACTGGAATTCAGATCAAACTTGATACCATCTTCAAAATTCCATGTAACTTCGTAAAGACCGGAACGGTCATTGATCGCCAGCTCCTTCTGCCGCGGCGTACAGACAAGATGATTGCTCTTTAAGTTATCTGCCAGAAGCTGATCGTTGATGTATACATTATAATCTGTAATTCCTGCCTTTAATGGCTCTCCGAACTCATTCACCGCTCCCGGTATCACGATATCATTTTCCTGCACGGTCACGTTCACATAGAGAGAAAGTTCATCTACCAGAATCTCTCTTTGATCTCTCAAGTCGTTGGCTTTCTGCCCTGTGATCTCGATCGCCTGGATCTGTTTGTTAATGGAAAGGAGCTGATCAGAAATAGAGTTGATCCGGTCACAGACTGACTTGATCTGATCGTTGGCATCCTCCTGCACCGCAGTGAGGCTCTCACTTAAGGAATTAAAATAATCCATCAAAGAGGACGCATAGCTCGTTGCAGTCACCTTTTTATTGGAGCTGCTTGGCTCAGATGTAAGATCCACAAGTGCATTGAAAAATTTGTCAAATTCTGTCGTAAATCCATCCTTATCAATCTCGTTAAAATAGTTCTCGATCTGACTCATAAAATCCTGTTTTGCCTGATACTGCCCATAATAACAATGGTTGTTCCAGTATTTGGTATCGTAATAGCTGTTCCGCTCCCGGTCTACACTGATAATATCTACACCGGAACCCTGTGCACCATAGGAATTATGCGTACGGATCGCATCTGATGCCCGTTTCGTTACATTTTGCCTGGAATATCCGTCTGTCGACGCATTGGAAATGTTATGTGCAGTTGTATTAATACTGGCCTGGTACGCACTCAGGCCGCTCTTTGAAATGTTCAATCCAAAAAATGTGGACGGCATACTGTTCACCACCTGTTATCTTTCATTTATATTCTGCTGTTTATCCACGACCCAATCGATTTACCAGTGTATCCAGCATATCAGCTACCACATTGATATACCGGGACGCTGCATTGTATCCCTGTTGGAACATGATCATATTGGAAAGCTCCTCATCGCTGCTCGTACCAGCGACCACCTGTCTACGATCATCAATCTGATTGGCAACGATCTTCTGATTAGAAGCAATATTCTCGTAGGAATTTCCAACATTTGCAAGACTATTGATCATCGCATTATAATACGCTTGAAAATCATATCCTGTCATCGTATTTGGTGTGAGTGTTTTGATGTTATCTTTGTAATCTCCTTCGCTGTTCCACGCATCCAACAACTTGTTCATCGTATTCTGATCATTGGAATGATCCTGATTGGAAAGTGGGATCAGACTTGGGCTTTTGATCACATCTTCATTAATCACCAGCTGATCGATCGTATACTGGGTAAAAGGATCATCAAAATCTTCTTCATTATATACATATAACGTTTTCGTCTTTCCTGCTGCATCTGTATAACTGTATTTCGTATAGCGGTCAACCGTCTGACGGGAAAATACTTCCGTCCCCGGTTCTCCCTCTTCCCCTAAGCCAATCGGAGCACGATCCGTATCTAATACCTTACTTCCTGCTGCGATCGTCAAAGCATTACCATTCGCATCTGTTACTGTCATAGCCGTGCCAAGTTCCTTGTTGGGGCAGATAATATCATTGATCGTCGTGACAATATTATGGATCAGATAATCCATCTGACACTCTAAATTACTTACCAGAAATGGAGAGAGATTCTTCTCATAATACTCTCCATAATCCGCATATCCTTCCCCAGCGTAAAACTCCGCAAGGCTCTGGTACTTCTGGGAGCCATCCCTGTTCTTATACGCTGTCCAGTCAATACTCTCCTCACTCATATTCGTGTAGTTGGCAATGATCGTACCCCGCGCATAAAGAAGTCCCTTTAAAGAACCAACATCTGTACTCGTTGTAGCATCCGGAAGATCCGAAAAATGATAAGTGTCCATATTTCCGTGATCCTTCCAGACCACTTTTAACAGGTTACTGGTCTCATTCATACGCTCGGTTGCCAGTTTAAACACCCGGTCTTCTGCTACCAGTGTATTGTTCTCAAAGTTGACTGTCACACAGCCTACATCATCTTCCCTGTAGCGGATCTCTCCATAAGTTGCCAGCTGATCCAATAGATAATTTCTCTGGTCTCTTAAATCATTGGCTGATTCCACATCGTTTCCTTCGATCGCCACGATCTTCTTGTTCAGATCACGGATCTGTTCTGCCATATGATTGATCTCATCAACCTTTTTCTCGATCTGCTTATTGACCTGCACCTGATAATCTGTAATCTGATCATAAATCAGTTTTGCCTGGTCGATCATCTGCTGGGATGCTAAAATAAATGTTTCTCTTTTTAAAATACTGTCCGGTTCCTTTTGTAATTCATTCAATGACTGCCAGAATGTTGTCATGGCGTTTTTTAGTGGCTGTTCATCCACATCCACACCGAAATAGCGTTCCACCTCGGCGGCCACATCACTCATTGCTCCATAAAAGGAACCGCGTCCGGTCTCCAAACGATATTGCTTATCTGCAAAGGTATCCCTGACCTGACGGATCTTTGCCATATCCGTTCCAAGTCCCAGCTGCATGGAATTGACTGCTCCGGTTGCATATTTGGAATAAGATGCATCCCGCATCAAGACCTGTTGTCTGGAATATCCTTCTGAATCCAGGTTGGATAAATTGTGCGCTGTTGTAGTAAGTGCCGTATGATTCACACGAAGTCCGGAAACACCCAGATACAATCCTCCCATAGATCCTACGCCCATGCTTTTCACCTCTTTTTCCTATACATAAAAACACCATCAGTTCGTGCACCCATATGCATAACTGATGGTGTATCCATACGTTCAGTTACAATCTGTTCTGCCTCATCCTGTTCCCTCCTGTAACTCCTTTTACATCAGGAACTGGAATCAAAATATCCTTTCGGTGGAGCATAAGTTTCTCCTGCATTGTACGCTCCTTTGTTATAGGTTCCGGTCTGCGGAGCCTGATTCATGCTCTGTATGACATTTAGATTAAATTGGATCATCTCCAGCTGGTCATTCACCAGCACTGCGTTATGCTCATTCTCTCTGGCAAGACGGCTCACCTTGTCTTTCAACTCATCATGGATCCGTGAAAGCTTCTGCTGTATCTCCGGCTGTCCATCCAGATAGGAAATGATCTCAAGTAATGTCGGATTTTGTTCACTTTTTCCAAGCACGGTCGCAATGTCTTTGGTAGCTGCTTCCCTGCGTTTTTCCAGATTCGTGATCGTGGTAAGAACATCCTGTTCCCGGTCTGTGATCACCTGCAACGCCTGCATATCATTTGCGACGATCGCTTTCGTCTTGTCAGAAGAAACGATCAGAAGTTCATCAAACACCTTACATTCTTCTTCCAGTGCTTCCACTAATGTTGCAATCAAGGTTGCCATAATAAACCTCACATTCTATCGTTATATGGTACGTTTCTCATATGCTTTGAGCAAATGCGAAGCAAAATCCTCTGCACTTACTTCATAAGAACCATCCGACATCTGCTTCTTGAGCTGCTCTACTCTGTCCTGTCTGACATCTGAAATCTTAGAGAGTGCGCTCTTTGCCACCTGATAATCCTTTCCTGCGGAGGAAATAGAGATCGCATCCAGCTGGCTCTCTGTTGTTTTTGTATTCTTTTTTGCGGTTGTATTCATCTGATACAACTGACTGATCTGACTGATCGAACCAATTCTCATACTTTCACCACCCTTATCTGTCTCTTACTTTATTTATCGGATGAATGAAAAATATCTTTACCCCATTTTTAAAAAAAGTAAAAGCTCCCGGCTCAAATGGATTTTCTGCTAAAGCAGAAGCTCGTTCCATTGATCGCGGAAGCCTCTTTTTTCCTATTCTATTCATAGCGTTTCAAATGCATTCTTGCCGTATCCTTGCGTGTTGTATCCATCGCCACTCCTTTTGGCTTGCTACGGTCATATGCATCTGTCAGAGCATCCTTCAAGCTCTCCTTGCAACGTTTACAAAGTGTACCACTTTCTACCGGCATACCGCACTTGGTACAAACAACACCCGTATCTACCCCCGGAGCAAACATCAACCGGTCCTCCTTGATCCAGCGGTGGATCTGTTTCACTGTTACATCCAGTTCTTCGGATACCTCACGCACGCTGACATGGTCATGCTCGTTGATGTATTTCTTTACCTCCTGTAATTTGTCCTCCATCGCTTTCATGCAGTTTGGGCAGATCGGCTGTCCCACATACTGAAACATTTTGCCACATACTCTACAATTTCGGATATCCATATTCATTCTCTCCTTTCATCTAAAACCCCTGTCCGACTGCTACAGTAATCCCATATACCTCCTCAACCCCAGCCCGGAGCAGTACGCGCGTACATGCTTCCAGTGTGGTTCCTGTTGTGTAAATGTCATCTACCAACAATACTCGTTTACATTTTACACCATTTGACTGATATTTAAAAGCCCTTTCGAGATTTTTCAGCCGCTGCATACGAGATAACTCTTTTTGTGCCATAGTATCGTGAACACGGATCAACTGCTCTTTTAGTACCGGAAGGCAAAGGCGTTTCCCCAGTTCTACTGCCAGAAGTTCCGCCTGATTATACCCTCGCTGTCGTCTTTTATTCTTATGAACAGGAACCGGAAGTAATGCATCTACTTGCAGAGAAGTGATCCATACCTTCTTCTGTTCTGCCAGATAAGCAGCATAGGCGGCAGCATATTCCCGGCGATTCTGGAACTTAAACCGTGACAGGGAATCTTTCTCCGCTCCTTCATATAGAAAAAGTGACTGATTTCTGATAAATGATTTTGGATACTGCTCACAATCACTGCACAGCTCTTTTTCGGCTGATAAAAGCGGTTTCCCACAGCAATAACAAAACGGCTGTGCCACAAAAGAAAGTTTCTCCTCACAGTCCGTGCAGCAATACTGTTCTTTGGCAGAAAGCAGCCCATCACACCGCATACATCTTCTCGGATACAGCCATGTAATCATGCTGCTACATCTCCCCCTTTACTTCCAATATTGCTTCTTTTAAGCTGCTGTAGCGTTCCTGCTCATTTCCATTCGCGATCATCTGCGCCACCATCTGCATATTGCCAACTAAGACCACACATTTTTTCGCTCTCGTAACTGCGGTGTATAAAAGGTTCCTGGTACACAAAATAGAAGGTCCGGACAAAAGCGGAATGATAACAACCGGGTACTCACTTCCCTGACTTTTATGTACCGTAACAGCATACGCAAGCTCTAATTCATCCAGAAATCCATACGGATACTGCACTTTATGTCCTTCATCAAACTCTACCGTTACTTCCTCAGCGTAATCACTGATGTGTGTGACCACACCCATATCTCCATTGAACACACCCATTCCGCGATCGATCTCATGCCCGTTTGAAGTTTCCTTCACCCACTCGAGCTTGTAATTATTTTTAATCTGCATGACCTTATCTCCCTCGCGAAAGATCACTTTTCCTGCTTCATGTTCTGCTTTCTCAGGGGATGCCGGGTTTCTCGCTTCCTGAAGCACGGTATTTAAATGCTCCACACCAACCTCACCTTTTCGCATCGGAACAAGCACCTGCACCTCATTCGGCTCTACATGCACATAGCCGGGCATTTTTACATTGATCAGTTCTTTCACCGTTTTAATAATGGAATCCGCATTATTCCGCGGCATCAAAAAGAAATCACTGCTCTTATTATCCGGCGGAATCATGACACCGTCATTGATCCGATGTGCGTTGGAAACGATACGGCTTTTTTCATCCTGACGATAAATTTTTTCCAGACGTACCGTTTCAAACACTTCCGACTCGATCATATCCTTTAATACATTACCGGGACCAACACTCGGAAGCTGGTTGACATCACCAACCAGCACAAGCCGCGTCCCCGGCGCGATCGCATCAAGCAACGACTGCATCAGATAAATGTCCACCATCGATGCTTCATCCACGATCACCACATCCGTTTCCAGCGGATTTTCGTGATTGCGTTCAAATTTGTAATGGCTCTCTGCCGCAGGATCCCCGCTGATCTCCAACAGACGATGGATCGTTTTGGCTTCCATTCCGGTCGCCTCCTTCATCCGCTTGGCAGCACGTCCGGTCGGTGCAGCAAGAAACAGCTCCAGTCCCTCTGACTCAAAGAAATGGATGATCGCATTGATGATCGTTGTTTTACCGGTTCCCGGCCCACCGGTAATGATCGTTACCCCATGCCCGATCGTTTCCAGCACTGCCTGCTGCTGTTTCTCATCCAGCACAATATCCATCTTTTTACAAAAGGACGCAATGACCTGTTTTGCTTCCTGCATCTGTTCTTCCGGAAGTTCTGCATCAAATGCCTCCTTTAATTCCAACAGTTTTTTCGCCGCAGAAAGCTCTCCGAAGAAGGAGGCCGGAGTATAGTAACAGGTCTCTTCTCCCACCTGCTTCGCATACAATCTGCGCTCCACGATCAGATCAGTCAGACAGCTTTGAAATACTTCCTGTTCCGGCTGCATCATAAGCACCTGCTCCACCTTACGGATCAAAAGCTCCTCCGGCAGATACACATGTCCCCACAGACCGGCCTGTGTCATGGAATATAAAATACCCGAGCGCAAACGGAACTCAGAATCTGCAGCAATGCCTACATTTCTGGCAATCTCATCCGCAATACGGAAACCAATCCCATTGATCTCTTCTGCTAACCGATATGGATTTTCTCTGATGATCGTATAAAGATCTTCCCCGTAGGTATTATAAATGCGTACCGCATAGTGATTAGGAATATTATATTTCCCCAGAAACATCATGGCATCACGCATTTCCTTCATTTCAACAAACTGGCTTGCCACTGACATGGCAATACGCTCAGAAATTCCTTTGATCTCAGACAGACGCTCTGGCTCCTCCTCAATGATGCGAAACGTATCCAGTTTGAATTTCTTAACAATCTTTTTCGCAAGATTTGGTCCGATCCCCTTGATCGCACCGGAGCTTAAATACCGCTCCATCCCGACCATATCCTCTACCTGCTTCTCTTCATAAGCAAGCACCTGAAACTGGATCTCATTGTACTGCTTGTTATCAAATTCATATCCGGTAAGCTCCAGATATTGTCCCTCTGAAATAAATGGGAACTTTCCAATGCAGGTGATCTCATCCTGCTTCATCTCCAGATTAAACACGGTATATCCGTTTTCTTCATTCCGAAACCGGAGATGTTCCACATATCCTTCAATTACGATTGTTTCCTGCATCTTGTAATCCTCTTTCCCTGTTTTAAATAAAAAGGGGAAGCTACTTCATGCTTCCCCACACATCTCTTTATGATACCGTTTTCCCGGCCTGTTTTTGTATATCCTCGTATAGCTGTTTCGCTATCCCGAACTGACCACCATCTGTAATCTTTTCTGCCACTGACTGAAACATCTGATCTTCAAACATGTTCATATATTCATTGTCACTTAACAGAGGATCATCCGGAATGGTCTTCTTCATTTCTTTTAACATCTGCTCTACAAAATACTGCTCAAACTCCTTGCACGCTTCAAGCATTTCTGTATCGGATGTCGTATCAGTTTTAGACTTTAACCGCTCTGTTAAAGCATCCGAAGAATTGTTGTAGATAGAGGCATATTGGGAATAAAGCTGTGTACTGATTCCATCCATCATCATCCCGCCTTTCTATCAGCTTCTTAAGTTGTTTGCCTGCTGCATCATCGTGTCAGATGCCTGAATGGCTTTGGAGCTCATTTCGTAAGCACGCTGTGCCACGATCAGATTTACCATTTCATCTGCAGCATTTACATTGGATGCTTCTATGTAATTCTGGTGGATCACACTGCGCTTTAAGGTTGCGTTCTGTGTTTCCTCCATTGGCTGTCCGGAATTATCCGTCACCTCAAATAAGCTGTTTCCTGTCTTTTCCAGTGCGGCAGGATTGGCAAACTGTACCAGTCCGACCTGAATGCCAAGATCTACCAGTTCATTCTGCGCATTCTTCGCATAGAGCTTTCCGTCATTTGTGATGGAAAGACTACTGCTGGTATAATCATTTGGAATGATCATCGGATTATTGTTCACATCCAGTACCGGAAATCCTTCTGATGTTGTGACCATGGAACCCTGATCGGTCACAGAAAGAGAAAAGCTTGCATTTCTGGTATACTTTACCTCTCCCCCGGTCGTCTGCACTTTATAAAAACCGGAGCCTTCGATCGCCCAGTCCATAAACTGTCCCGTTTCATTTAAGGAGCCCTGTCTGAAATTACTGGTGATCGATGCCATACGCGCACCAAGTCCTACCTGTGCGGATACCGGTTTCTTCTCACCGTTTGTATTGGTCGACTGGCTCTGCAGGTTTTGATAAAGCAGGGTTTTAAACTCTGCCTTCTCTGTTTTATATCCTGCTGTATTGATATTTGACAGATTGTTCGCAATCGTATCCACATGCGTCTGCTGTGTGTTCATACCACTTGCGGCTGTCCATAATGCTCTCATCATAGTACTTCACCTCATACCTTATATCGGCATATCTCTGCTATCTCTATACCCTTCCGATCGTATTTACAGCTTTATCGAGCATGGAATCAACTGTCTGCATCATCTTCTGGCTGCTTTCGTACGACCGGGTCACTGCGATCATATTCACCATTTCATCGACCATGCTGATGTTGGAAGCTTCAATAATACCCTGCTCCACACTTCCGGAAAATACTTTCGTTTGTCCGCCATCTACCAGATCAAACTGATTTTCTCCATACTGTTTCAAGTAATTATAATCTTCAAAATCGGTAAGCCCAAGCTGTGCCACTTTTTCTCCATGTATTGTTATGGAGCCATCCTTATCCACTACGGGATCTCCCTGATCTGTAGGCAGCTTGATCTTGCTGCCACGATCATCCAGCACAAAATCTCCATCCTTGGTCACAAGATAACCATCCGAGGTAATCGTAAAGGAACCATCTCTTGTATAACGGATGTGTTCCGTTCCGCTCTTGTCTGTCATGCTGATGGTAAAGAATCCCTTGCCGGCAATCGCAAAATCATACGTATTGCCTGTCTCTTTAAAGCTTCCGTTTGACCAGTCACGATAGGACTCGCCAATCCGGACTCCAAGACTCATCTTGCCGATACCACGCTGGGTATACGCTTCCGAATCGTCATGAATCTTCACTGCATATACTTCCGAAAATGCACGCGAGGTCGTTCCCTCCGCTTTATAGCCGTTGGTGTCCGCATTTGCCATGTTATTTGCAATAACATCCATGCGTTTTTCCTCGTTCCGCATCGCAGTATAGGCTGTATAAAGACCTCTTACCATCCTGTTCTCCTATTCCGGACAAGTCTCCTTGTCCCTGTTCCTATTCTTCGTCTCTTCTTCCACCTAAAAATTCTACATATTTACCGGTTCCGATCGCCACTGCTGTCAGTGGATCTTCTGCTGTCATCGTATTGATTCCGGTCTTCTCCTCGATCAGTTCCTCTAAACCGTGAAGCAGGGAACCGCCACCGGTCAGTACAATACCGCGCTCTGCAATATCCGCTGCAAGCTCTGGTGGGGTCTTTTCCAATACGCTGTGTACAGCCTCCACGATCTGGGCGGTTGCATCATGTAATGCTTCCATTGTCTCCTCTGAGCTTACGGTGATCGTCTTTGGAAGTCCGGTTACCAGATTACGTCCACGGACATCCATAGTGGTATCTTCGTTGCGGCGGTATGCCGTTCCGATCTGGATCTTAATATCCTCGGCGGTACGCTCACCGATCAACAGATTATGTTTCTTTCTCATATAACGAACGATCGCCTCGTCAAAATCATCACCAGCCGTCTTAATCGACTCACTGACAACGGTTCCGCCAAGAGAGATCACAGCGATATCTGCGGTACCACCACCGATATCTACGATCATATTTCCACAAGGCTTTGCAATGTCGATTCCTGCACCGATCGCTGCTGCAATCGGCTCCTCAATGATAAATACATCTCTTGCGCCCGCATTGATCGTAGCATCCTCTACTGCCTTTTTCTCTACTTCTGTTGCACCACTTGGTACACAGACAGAAATACGAGGCTTACGGAAAGTCTTTCCAACTGCCTTCTGAATAAAATACTTGATCATTTTTTCGGTGATCACATAATCAGAGATCACACCCTGACGAAGCGGACGTACTGCTACAATATTACCCGGTGTTCTTCCGAGCATCAGACGTGCTTCCTCGCCGATCGCCTTGATACGGTTGGTGTCGCGGTCAAATGCCACAACGCTCGGCTCCTTTAACACTACGCCTTTTCCTTTCACGTATACTAATACGCTCGCTGTACCTAAATCAATTCCAATATCTGTACTTGCCATAGTATCCCCTTTCCGCCATACATTGGTCTTTTGTTACATTTTTTCCATAATATAATAAATCATACAATATCTATCTTATTATAAACATAATTTTGAATAATTCAAACTATTTCCTTGAAAAAATGCAAAATTATCATATTGTCTAAAAAGGGTGGCTTCTTTTCTGCCAAAATCAGACAAAACTACTGATTAGTTCCGTCCTCCGGGCTCATGAGTATCATCTTGACATGCTGCAGACCTTCATAATTGACATAGAGCTGTCTGATGCGCATCGGTCTGCCAAACAGCCGCGGATAAGAACGGTTATTGCATACCTCACTGCAGCAGCCACGCTTATTGTAACAGTCCATACAATGGATCGACTGTTTTTTGAAGATCTCATAGCATTTCTTTCCTACCTGTCCTTTGCCGATCAGTTCTTCCAGACGCGGATTGACATAAAGCACTTCGTCCGTATCCTCATCCACCATGTAGATATATTCACGGGAAAGACTTAAAAATTCACGTTCCGTCACCTTTACATCCTGCACGTTGACACTGCTCTTCATACGCTGTAAAAATCCCTGCAGCATACTGACTACCGTATGCATAAAAGAAAGCTCATCCTCTGTCCAGATCCGCTCATAATGGGATTCCACAAAATTGATAAAATGCTGTTCCTTTGTCAACGTGCGGATCGGCATGGATACCACCGCGCGGATGTGGAAATCACTAAACTCCCTGCGCACCCGGATCGGAAGGCGGTCACCATTTAAAATGACTTCCTCATCCTTGGCAAATGCATCCGTGAGCATTTTAAGATAACGGGGGCTTTGCTCCGCTTTAATATCTACATTCCGGAATCCTGCCGGGGTATCCCATTCATACATACAGACAGGAGCCGAATGCTTGTCCGACACTTTAAATAAAGAAATGCGGGAAATTTTTAAATATTCTCCGACTTTCTTTAATACATATGCCAGTGCTTCCTCTTCGTTCGTCTCATTACAGCGGCGCAAAATATCACGAACCGTAGAGCTGCGCTCTAAAAGCTCTCTTGTCTGCACCTCAGAAAGACGGGCTTTCTGCGCCTGCTTCTGTGAGATCGTATTACTGTATACAAACTGCGCCATGTATTTGCACACACTCCATAATGATGGCAGGTAAATATCAATGCGCTCCATTTCCTTCTCTGTAAATGCACAGCAGATCCATGTGGCAATGTGCTTATCTTCCAAAAACAGCGGCAGTCCCACCA
The DNA here is from genome assembly GCA_050874905.1 of Lachnospiraceae bacterium. Taxonomy (GTDB): domain Bacteria; phylum Bacillota; class Clostridia; order Lachnospirales; family Lachnospiraceae; genus NC2004. Next base: position 38,949 of record JBNMLP010000021.1, on the reverse strand, counting down.
CAATACCCGGAGTGGACGCTTCCTCCTCCTTGGAAGCTGCCTTTACAAGCTGCATCAGTGTACCGGACTCAATCAGTTCTTCCATCCGGTGCTTTTTCTTTTTGAGCTCCTCTTCCGAAAATTCTTTCAAGGTCATCTTTACCGGCTGTTTTTCCTTGCGGAGCTGCCGGTTCAGCTTAAAATATCCCTGTTTGTACTCTCTGCGTTCAAACATATCATAAAAGGAACCCATATTCGCTGAAGGGCCATCCGGATAGGTGATCGGATCTCCGTCGAGATCGATGATCGCATTATAGCTTCCGGTCAGCACGGAAAATGCATGCAGCAGTTCCTGCAGCTCATCCTTTGGCACAAAATCCTCGATTGACATATCATTTAACAGATTATCATTAGACTCGATGTAGCGGATCTTGCGCTCTAACTGCTCCCGCTGCTTTAAGAGCCGGAATTCCCGCTGCTTTGCCTCTGTAATATCGGTTAAAATGCTTTCTAAATATCTGGTTCCGCCCGGCAGTTTTACCAGATTACTCTCATCCCTGACATAAAATTCCTGTCCGGCATCGTTGATGATACGGTATTCCTGGCACAGATACTGATACCCTTTCTGCTCAAACTGCACAACCGCATGTTTGACCTTCTCCCGGTCTTCCTTATGAATATAATCGTAGTAATCCTTCTCTCCGCTCCGCAGTGTCGATGGCAGGATTCCAAACTGATCCATACTGCTGGACACATAACGCACCTGTTTGCGATGCATTTTATCCGGACCGTACTGCCAGACAACCACCGTGTTACTGCTCCGGTTTAACGCATTTTCCAAAAGAAGCAGGTTCGCATTCCGCTCCGTCTCCATCAAAAGGTCAAAGATCACCACTTCACAGGCAGTAAGCTTACCGGAGGCATCGGTCACAACATGAATATAGTCATGTACCGGAATGACCTGTCCGTCCTTTGCCACAACCCGGTATTGTCTGGAAAATTCAAACTTATTTATTTTTATATTCTCCAGCACCTCGGCCTTTAAGACCGGCCAGTCCTCCTCATAGATAAATGCCTGCCAGTCATATCTGCCGTCATAAAAATCCTCTCTCTTATAGCCGAACTTCGACACGGAATTGGACACGTAGCGGCTGGTCCACATATCCTTCTCAGCGTCGATCGCTACCCAGTGAAATGCCACAAAGCCGGAGTGTTCAATGATCCGCTCCAATGTCACACTTCCAAAGATCCGCTCCTCGCGCACCTCAAAGGTCAGCAGATAGGTTGCCGGAATCTGCTTTTTTTGATCCCGGTCTGCGATCAGATGAATCATCCCCCGGATCTTCACCTTCTGCGTTCCCGCCTTCAGCAGTGCCTTATGTACAAAAATCGTACGGTCACGCTCCAGCTTTTCAAAAATATCTTCGTTCTCCACGTAACGACCCGGAAGGAGCTCCAAATTGATCACTTTTCCACCTAAGATGCCAAGTGCTTCCTCATTCAGATAGTGGATCTTCCCCTCTTCCGTAAAAATGGCAACGGCACAGTCAAACTCCTTTACCAGCTCAATGTATCTTGCAATGATCTGTTTGTACATACTATCACCTCATCTCTACGTAATATAAACCCAAAATAATATCTTTAATCATATCATATTTCGTGCTTCTTTGCACCATGAAGTTGACTTATCTGTCGTTTTTTTCATGCTGTTTTAAATATTTTCTTCTTGTGGCAAGTCCCCCTCGGATATGCCGCTCTGATTTGTTAATGTTTAACACCTTCCGCACCTGCTCATAAAGACTTTCATCCAGTCCCGGAAGGCGGTCGATCAGGTCTTTATGTACCGTGGATTTGCTCACGCCAAACTGCTTCGCAGCCTGTCGTACCGTCGCTTTCGTTTCTGAAATATAGTTTCCGATTGCAATGGCTCGCTGTTCAATATAATCCTTCAAAAAAAGAACCTCTCATACTTGTTTACTCTAAGTGTATGAAAGGTTCCGTTCGTTTATGTTTGTTTCTTATTTTGCGGTGTATTCGATGCTCTCTACTTTACCGTCGTTCATTAAAATACTGAGCTTGGAAGTTCCCTTTGTGATCTCATAATCACCCCATGAATTTTTCTTCGCGCCTTTGTATTTCTTCTTTACATCACGTTCCTTGCTGCCAACTTTAATGCCTTCTGCCGTCTTCACCTTCTTAGAAGTCAGGGTGATCTTCTGTACAGTTTCAGAAGAACCATATTTATAGGTCGTCAGTTTGAAATATTTGTAAGTATAGCTGACATCCTTGCCCGGCTTTCCTGCACAGTTTTTGGTTTCTGATGTCTTGGTCGGCTTTCCCGCCTTGTCAAGGAATTTTGTTGCACTTCCTCCTACGCTGATGGAAGCTCCCTTATACTTGAAGGAATATCCCTTTGATGCAGCATTTGCCGGTGTCATAAAGCTGAACAATAATGCGCCTAACAACATCATGCTCAATAAACGTGTTGCGATTTTTTTCATCCTCTCATCCTTTCTTTCATCCTGCTGCCATAACTGGCACGCTTTTCGTCATGTCTCACATGATATATAGCACATTCCCTCTGGTTTTGCAACCAAATTTCCTGTGAGAAAAATGTGAGAATGTTAATAACTCCGGATCTCTCCGTATTTCTCAAGCTCCTTATACTGGGCTTCTTTTAACCGGTCATAAAAGGCTTCCTTCTTTTTCCAGTCAGCTGCGATCGCCTTATCCTTTCTCTTATCTTTCAAATGATAGGTCTCTTTTAAATAGCGTCCCAGATAATCGCCGCATTTTTCTGCTCCGCTTAAGTTCATATGCAGACCTTCATCATAAGTGTCCTTCGTATAATCGATGGAAATCTCCTCAACAAGATTTAAGAAGTTTACATAATTGAGATCATATTTTTCCGCATAATCCACGATCTGCTGATCCCACTGATCATACCAGACAGGAGAAACACTCGGTGCCTTTACAAGAAGCAGCTTACAGCCCTTTTCATCACAGAGCTTGCGGATCGCATCGAGATAATGCATCGCATTTTCTCCCAGTGTAAAATCTTCCGGCTCCTCCTCTTCGCCCCACTGTCCTTCCTCGTAAGGGGCAACATCAACCCGCATATAATAACCTGCCGTCGTGCGCTGTTTATCTTTGGCATAGTAGGTAAAATCATCTTTTTCAAGAGACAATATACGGCTGTGATAACGCAGCATCGGAATGAGATAGTCCAGCATATTTTCATCTGGAAGCATGGAGGCCTTGATCGCATTCCATTTTGTTTTCGACCACTTCATCCCGTCCAAAGTCATCCGGTTATATTCTTCCTTCTGCGGCTCGTTGTATTTTAACTCCAACACATTAAATACGACAACATCCGGTGTTTCACGGGTAAGTGCATCCTTTAACAGATAATAAGACTGCCAGGTAAGCTGCTGTGCACTTCCACGGATATAGCTTGTAATGCCGTAATTGCGCCACATCGTGATCGGACTGAAATTCTCATAAAGCTCACAGTCTCCCACCATCAATACCTGATGTGGCTTTGTTTCTTTATAATACTCCTTTGTGAATCCACCCTCTACGATACCGCTCGTATACTTTGGCATAACAAGACGCTGCAATGCCAAAAACAAGACGATCACAATAAGGATGGAACACACTCTTCGTATCCATATCTTCATCATCATTTCTCCATTCTAGAACTGATTGTATATAAACTGGGTCGCATCAAATCCTACGCCATAAGAGCCAAGCAGGATCACGGCAAATAACAGTGCCGTAAAGATTACAAATTTCACAGCGTATGGCTTTTTTGAAATCTGCTCTCTGACGCTGCCCTTTCTGCCAAGCATACTGACTACGAACATAAGGATCGTGCCGCAAAGCACTACGATATACTGGGCAAGTGTCAGCCCCAGATCACTAAATTCAGACCAGCTAAGCGCGCTGATATGAAAGTCCGTAAACATGCTGCCAAACATCTGGAAAGAAAGCGGCACATCCCGGTAACAGTCAAACAGTCTCAACGAACCCATCAGCAAAAAGGTACGGATCACCTGAAATCCCTGATACCAGCGTCTGGCTCCCACTGTTGGAAATGCCTGATGGAATTTCTGATAAAGCGGTTCAAACTCCCCGGAGATCAGAATTACAACACCATTCATCACACCCCATACAATGAAATTCCAGCTTGCCCCATGCCAGATACCGGTTGCAAACCATGTTACCATCGTAGCAAGGTAGATCGGCACCCGTTTGGCTGCGCCTTTTCCCCATTTGGTCTTACACCATTTGGTCAGACGGTTCATGGATTTGGAAATGCTCATCGGATAGAAAATGTAATCGCGGAACCATGTTCCCATGGAAATGTGCCATCTTCTCCAGTATTCCGCAATATTTTTCGAGAAATAGGGGCGGATAAAGTTCTCCTCCACATGAATACCAAATACCTGCGCAACACCGATCGTAATATCGATACCACCCGTAAAATCCGCATACAGCTCAATACCATAAAAGACAATGCCAACCAGTACCCATGCACCGGAATAATATTCATCACTGATGATCACCTGCACGGCTGTCAGGATCGTATCTGCCACTACAAGCTTCTTAAAGAATCCCCAGAGGATACGCTCTAATCCAAACCGTACATTCTTCCAGTCGAAGGCATGCTCCTCGTACATGCTTCTTGCCAGATCAGAGTACCGGCTGATCGGTCCCTGGATCAACTGTGGAAAGAAGGAGACAAACAGCATATACTTTGGCAGATTTCTCTGCGCCTCTACCTTCTCCCAGTAAATGTCCAGCAGATAGCCAAGGGACTGGAACGTGTAAAAAGAAATACCCATCGGAAGCAGCAGATCAAGATAGTCAAGCTCCTTGTCCGATCCGGCAATACTCAATATATTATTGACATTGTCGATCGCAAAGTCCGCATACTTGAACACTGCCAGAATAAGCAGGGCAAGCAGCAGACCAGCCAGCATGATGCGTCGTTTCTTTTTTCCACTTTTTTGTTTATACGCTTTCTTTTCTTCCCGGCTGAATTCTGCTTTATGTTCCTTTATGTAAGCCTGATCACGACGGTTGCGGTTCTCGATCAGAATCGCCGTCGTATACGTGATGAGCGTCGTCGCAAACAACAACAGTGGATAGGTGATTCCTGAGATCAGATCAAATCCACCATCCATCTGTGCCCCGGACAGAAAATAAAATACATAGCTTCCGATCAGAAGCAGTACCCACTGGCATTTTTTCGGAAGCAGATAATAAAGCACAAATGCCACCAGAATAAATCCGATAAATTCATATGATGTTAATAACACGATCCTACTCCTCTACTAAACGATCCACCATGGCAACCAGAGCAGCTAAAGAGTTAAAGTTCTCTTCCACGAAATCCTTTGCCGTGATCTGAATATCAAACTCATCCGAAAGCTCTGTAACGAGAGAAACCAGATCAAACGAATCCAGGATCTTGTCTGTCACCAGCTTGTCCTCTTTCTCGTAATCCACATCTGCGTGCATCTCCTGTAAAATGTCTAAAATTGTCTCCTTTGTATCCATGTTGTTTTCCTCCTGTTATTATTTTCTTTTCTTTGCTTCTTTTTGCTGTTCATAAATCTCCTGCATGGCAAGACGGTTCATCTTTCCGTTGGCAGTAAGCGGCAGACTGTCAAGCGGGATCATCACATTCGGGATCATATAGCGCGGCAGTTTTTCCTTTAACGCTTTCGTTAATGCCCGTTTTTCGATCTCTCCTACATAAAACAGTACGATCTTTCCTTCTTCCTTTGCGTAAATGCTGCAGCAGGTACGCACCTCGTCGACCAGTGCCACATTGGCATCGATCTCACCAAGTTCGATCCGGTGTCCCATATGCTTGATCTGATAATCCTTACGGGACTGAAAGATCAGCTCTCCCTCTTCGTTCCAATGTCCTAAATCCCCGGTTTTATAAATCGTTTCCGGATAAGCACTCTGCAGTGGATTCTGTACAAATACTTCCGCTGTTTTTTCCGGATTATTATAATACCCGTGCGTCACACAGGTTCCGCGGATACAGATCTCTCCGGTTTCTCCGGGATCTGCTTCGCTTCCATCCTCTTTGATCAGCAGGATCTGCGTATTTTTAAACGGGCGTCCGATTGGAATGACTTCCCCTTCCTCAAACAGACGGTCTGCATGATAGTAGCAGCTCATTCCGGTACACTCTGTCGGTCCATAAAGGTTCGTAAAGCTGGCATCCGGCAAGGTCTGTTTCCATAGATTAAACTGCTTGATTGGGAAAACCTCGCTTCCAAATGCAATCGTTTTCAAATACTTTGGAACCACTTCATCAAATGTTCCAAATGCCGAGATCATGGTAAGTGCGGAAACTACCCAGCACACCGTATTGATCTTATGCTCATTCAGATACTCGACCAGCTTGATTGGGAACATGAAAAGCTGTTTCGGGATCAGATAAGTCGTTGCGCCATATTTCATCGTCGGATACATTTCCTTCATGCAGGCATCAAAATAAAGTGGTGCCTGATTGCCAAATACAGTATTTTCATCAAAAGAAAGCGTGTCAGATAACTGATCTACATAATCGATCACCCCTCTGTGATGTCCTACCACGCCTTTCGGGATTCCCGTAGAACCGGAAGTGAAAAGTACATAGATCGGATCGGTATCACATGCCTTTCTTCTGATCGCAGCTAGCGCCTGTGCATCCTCCTCTGTCTTCGTCAGATCAGAAGCGAGCAGGATCTCGCCGGAGAAATTCAGTTTTTCTACCTTTTCCTTTGTGTGTTCATCACAAAGAAGTACCCTTGCTTTGGTACTCTCAATGATCAAATCGATACGCCTTGCCGGCATTTCCTCATCTAACGGCACATAAAAACAGCCGCCATAGATCGTGCCGAAAAATGCCTCAATCGCAGCAGGACTTTTGTCCATATAGATCAATACAGCTTCTTTGTAAATCCCTTTGCGTGAAAGCGCAGAGCCGATTGCTCTCGCTCCGTGATAAAATTCAGAAAACGTAAGCTGCTGCTGATCGTCTGCAAAGGCTACCTTATCCGGACATTTTGTTACCGTCTGCTCGATATACTCTAATACATTATACTGCATATTCTTCCTTCCCTTTCTCTTCGTATTCCGGCTTCAGTTCAAGGCCGCTTCGTTTGATCGCCGCCTTGGCAAGCACCTCTAATACATCCACATACTGCGAAGACAGGCGGTCTTTAAAATCTCTCTTCAACAAAGAAAGCTCTGTACAGCCGAGCAAAAGTCCGTTCGCCCCTCGTGACAAAAGCGTTTGACCAAGCGATACAAAGGCATCGATATCCGGTTCCTTTCCCGCCTTGATCTGCTCATATATGATCGCCATCAAACATTCCTGTTCCTTGTCCTCTAATGTGATCGTTTCGATTCCATAGGAGGCCAATACCTGCTGCACCAGACCGCTCTGACAGGTTCCGCTGGTTGCCAGCAGCCCCACCGTATGCACCTTTCGCTTGACAAATTCCTGTGCAAGCTCCGATGGAAGGGCAATCACGGGAAGCGCAATCTCCTCCTCCAGCTTTTTGTGAAAATAGTGCGCTGTCACACAGGGGATCGCAATATAATCCGCCCCCTGTGCCTTTAAATTCTTTCCAGCCTGCACCAGCACCGGAAAGGGATTGTCCTTCGTATGGTCTAATATGTATGCGGTTCGGTCCGGAGCATACGGAATACTCTGCATCACGATCGGAATATGCTCCTGATCACAGGTGACATCGCACATTTTCGTGACAAGTTCCAGAAAATATACCGTTGCCATCGGCCCCATGCCGCCAATTACACCTAAGGTTTTCATGTTACCCACTCCTTACTCCGCTATCTTACAGAAGAAATCTGCTTCGTCGCACTCTTTGGAATGTGCTGATAATCCCAGATGTGGGAATTGCCATTGGCATTGGAATAAGCAGTAAGCTGGGAATCCGTCACAAGACAGAAACGTCCACCACTCAGTCTTGGGCAGGTATCATAGTGATAAAAACCGCCTCTTACATATACCATGTTCCACCAGTGGTTGCCATGTCCTCTCACACGGCGTACACAGATATTTGGAATTCCTGCTCTTGTCAGCAAAATTCTTGCTACCGCATAGTAGGTAAAACAGTCACCTGAACCGCTGCGCATACCGTTGATCGCTTCCCGCTCCCAGCTTGATTTATCAGAATATCCGGTATAGGCAATGTGACCTCTCGTATAATTATAGATCGCTCTCGCCTTCTTCTCATCCGACCACGAAGATCTCGTGATGCTCTTTAACACACTGTCTGCCATCTGATCTGCTTTTCCCGCGACGCGGATGCCGATCTTTGCCCATGCCTTTGCCTTATTACCAGCCTTGTCTGTCGCTGTATAGTAAACCTTATAGGTTCCGGTTTTCTTCCAGTTGATCTTGCTGTCATCTACCGTGATCTTCACCTTTCCATCCCGGTCGTCCGTAGCAGAGACATATTTTAAGAAGTTGTAGGATTTGTCTGTGCTGTATACGACCTGATACGGCATACTCTGGTTGTAGCTGTTTTCGCCAACAAAGCCGGAAATAACCGGAGCTTTTTTATCCTCTGTTCCATAGTCATAAATCGTCTTTTCTGCTGCATAACGATAACCGATCAGCATCTTGTCAGACACTGCGGTCAGCTTTTTATAGGTGATCATTACATTCTGGTTCTTTGCCACACCGGTTTTCGTCACCTTTTTGGATTTTCCTGCCGGGATCGTTCCAAAGGAAAAGGTCACCTTTTCTTTGCCGATCTTCGTTTCCAGCGTCACTTTCTTCACTGCCTTTTTTCCGGTATTTTTTAACGTTACTGCTGCCTTATAAGAAGCATCCCCGGATACCGGCTGGTCAAAGGTCATCTTATTGTCGGTGATCACAAGCTCATCCGCACACACAGAAATCGCTGATTTTTTTCCGTTTGGAGTGACATTTACCGAAACCTTCTTTGTCTTACCGGAAGTTTTTACTGTAATCACAGCTTTTCCCTGTTTCTTTCCGGTAATTCTTCCTGCTTCACTCACATAAGCGACCGATGGATCGGAACTTTTATAAGAAGCACCTTTTTTCGAGACACTTACTGTAGTTCCTATCTTTACTGTTTTTGTTTCTGCTGCCTTTGCAGGAACAAAATACACGCCACCCAGCATAAGGGTAAGCATTCCAATCATCACGACATGCAGCCATCCTGTTTTGTTCATGTTTCTCTCTCCTTTTTCTCTCTTTTATAACAATCCCGTAAAAAATGTCCCGCTTCTACCCATGCCTCTTTTGCCTCCGGGTAAAGAAGCTCTCCATACTGGAATACGTGAAACATTCCGGGATAGACATGACAGTTCACCTCTACGCCCTGCTCCTGTGCTTTTTTCGCAGCCCGGAGCGTGTCGCTTAACAACATTTCATATTCTCCTACCTGCATCAGCATTGGCGGAAATCCGGTAAAATCGCCAAGCAGCGGAGAAACATACGGATTATCGGCACGATCCTGCTCATAGTAATCCGGGCGGTAGATCAACGTCTCCTTACTGCGCCCAAACAGAGGATCACATTCATAATTCTCCTCATAGGAAGCCCCGCTTTTCGTCAGGTCGGTCCACGCAGACATCGTCACAATCCCGGCAGGCAGATCTTTTTTATGATCTCGCAGATACATACAAAGACTTAACGCCAATCCGCCACCGGCAGAATCCCCACACACGAAAATGCGATCCGGCGAATATCCCTGTTCCAATAACCATTCATAAGCAGAATATGCATCCTCTAACGCCGCCGGAAAAGGGTGTTCCGGTGCAACCCGGTAATCCACATTGAGTACCGAAAAGCCGCCGGAAACTTCCAGATAAAGTCCCGCCATATCCCGATGCTTATTGTAAAGGCTTCCCACATAGCCGCCGCCATGTAACTGCAGGATCACACACTCTCCCGCATACGGAAAGTTCTCTTTTTTCTCTCCGGCTTCGTCTTTTTTGACGCAAAGCCACTCCATATTATAATTCATTTGAGGAATGGACACAAGTTCCAAATGTGGCGGGCATTTCCATTGTGCCTGCCGCTCCTGCATTTTCCGGCGGAACGTGCCATCCTGAATGTGTGGTCCGATCACGGGCAGTGTCGTAGACATCCGGACTGCTTTTACCACGAAACGTCCTCTGCGGCTTACCTTTCTCTTCATCCTGTTCTCCTTTTATATATGAAATCTTCTTTTTAATTCTCTTCGCAACGCGCGCTCCCCAAATAATGTAATGGCAAGCAGAAAAATAGCGGTGACCACCAGACTGATGACAGCAAGTGTCATCGACGGAAGCCGTCCGGTAAAGCGCAGCAGGATAATACCCACGCTCAACAGCATATGCCAGAATAGCAGTAAAATATAGCTGTACCACTGGGAACGGTTGGCGGCCATCAAAATCGCAACGATCGCATCGCCAAAGATTACAATGGACGGAGCTGCAATACTAAGTGACCAGCCCCGAAAACCGATGAAAAAATCAATCCCCACGACCAGAAGCAGTGTGATCAAAAGCTGCAATCCGATCTTGGCAGCATAACCAGAATCCTGACGAATCCAGTAGGACAGGGAAAAATAAAAATAAAGCATTGCAATCCCTGTAATCCCACTCCATTTTATCCCGTGGGTGTAGTGCACATTCAAATAGACTAAAAATGCTTCGGTAAGCAGAAAACAAAACAGAAGAATCCGCATCAGAAGATGCACCATACGATTTTGCCGGCGCACATCCGGATATTTTGCCCCGTGCCCAAGCTGTTCAAAAAAATGTGCCAGCACGTCGTCCTCCGGTTTCTCTGTCACTTCGGTCAGCACGGTGTTACAAAGTGGACATACCGTTGTCTGATCCATAATATAAATATTACATCGTTCACATTTATTCATCATACACCCCGTTACTTTCTATCACTACCGGAACGCCAAGTTTTTGAAGCGTCCGGAAGAACCGCTTCTGTATACTGACATCCTCCAGTACAGAACTAAAGGTAAAGACGAGGGTACCCTGATAGGAACAGACCCCGCCTTTGATCTTTTGTCCCTTTGACATGGAAAGCGTAACATAAAAATGTTCTACATATTTTTGATAGGCATCTCTTAGTGTAATGTTTCCCATGTTTGTGATCGTTGTCGAACTGGCACGCGCCGATACCCCATACACCCGTTTCATCACAAGCTTCTTGATAAACAGCGGTACCGAGCGCAGCACCAGATTTTTTTCATTGGATACATTGTAAGATAAAATATCATTCAGATTCTGCGGTGTGATCTGTTCCCTAAGACTTTTTGTAGTGATCGCAAGCACCTCAGAAAAGTCATACTCTTCCTTTTCCGGTGCAAACTGCGCACTCACCATCGCAAAGAAATTCTTCATGGTACAGGAGTCATAAAATGGACGCAGATTTACCGGAACCGAAACCGCGATCGGATATCTGCCTGTTCCACCAGACAGACATTCCCGATAAATGCTGTATGCCATCACGCCGACTAAAAGTTCATTGATTGTCACCTGAAATGTATGGCACGCTTCCTTTAAAGAAGCCACCGGGAGATAACCGTGGATCACTCCTACTTCTCCTTTGGCAAGCTGCTCCCCATCGATCAGAAATGCTTTCTTGGAGCTGTACACACGGGAATGTCCCTTTTTGAAATTCTTAACGTAGCTGTCTTCCTTATCAAGTGCCAGTCCACTGCTGATCTGATCCTTCTCCTCATTTAAAAGTTCCGGGTGACAAAGCCGCAGATATTGATATAAAAGCTCCTTTAAAAAGAGGATTGCCCCGGAACCATCGGTAAGTGCGTGAAACACCTCCAGATTGATCCTGTTTTCATAATAGCTGACCCGGAACATATAGCTTCTGTTTCTGCTCCGGTTGATATACATGCCGGGATAGGTATGCTCCTGTTCAATGCGTGGAATCTTTTTCTGATTTTCCTCAAAATAGTACCAGAAGATTCCTTCCCGAAGACGCATCCGGAAAATCCGAAACCACGGCAGTACCTTTTCCAATGCCTGCTCCAAATAAGCCGGCACTACCTTTTCTTTCAGGGAAACGGAAATACGGTACACGTTAGTCATTTCCTGTGTAGCAATAACCGGAAATAAATTGGCAGTATTATCCAGCTTGTCCCATGCCACCTTACCGGATCGTTTTCTCTTTTTCTCATTCTTTTCTTTCTTCAAACTAACACATCTCCCGCTATTTCACTATATGTACGTCCATGCTTCCGGATCGGAATCCCATCAGATCCAAACAGACATAAGTATACCCGAATCGCCCGGCAATTTCAATGATACGGTCTTTTACGGCAACGGCTTTTTCCAGATCCCCTGCATCCACTTCAATGCGGGCAATATCCTGATGCACCCGGAGACGTACATTATAAAATCCCAACTCTCGAATTTCCTGCTCCGCCTGTTCCACCCTTTGGATCATCTCGTAGGTAAGGGAAGTTCCATAGGGAAAACGGGTTGCCATACATGGCATAGCTGGTTTATTCGCAACGGATATCCCCCTCTTTTCAGCCTCCTCGCGGATCTGTTCTTTGGTAATCCCAAATCTGGCAAACGGACTTACAACATGAAGTTCCTGTAGTGCCCGGATGCCGGGACGATACTGTAACAGATCAGAGGCGTTGGTCCCATCTAACAATACCCCCGCCCCCAGCTGTTTCTTTATTTTCAGTAATTTCAAAAAAATAGTTTTTTTGCAGTGGTAGCAGCGATCCACGGGATTATCCTCAATTCCGGCTTCTGCCAATTCATCCATTTGCTCCACCAAAAAGACCGCTCCCAGTTCCTCGCAGGTCTTTTTCGCCGCAGTTTCTTCTGCAAACGGATGCAGCATAGTCTTTACCAACACTGCATAAACACGATTGCCCTGTTTTTTCGTTTCCTCAACCGCCAGCTTTACAAGCAGAGAAGAATCCACTCCGCCGGAAAATGCGACCATGATATCCTTTTGCGCCAGTTTTCTTATATAAGACAAAAGCTCTTCCATTTAAAAAAGCTCCCTTCTCACAATATCATAAACCTCCTGATAGGAGCAGCCTTCTTTTTCACAGATTGCACGGATACTTTCGTATTCCGGATATCTCCGCCTTTTTCCACCCACTCTAACCTCTTTCACCGCTACCTCGCCGAGTGACGTCATGACCGTATCCATATGGCGGGATAAAATCGTGCGCGACATTTCTACTCTTCGGATACCGATAGTGGTCGTTTCTTCAAATATGATCCGTTCCAATGTTTCTACGGCACTCGTTTCACAGATCACATTAAGCTGATACCCCGGACGATTTTTCTTCATATATACCGGAATATAATGTACATCTCTTGCTCCTGCTTCAAACAGCCGCTCCATCACATAGCCCAGAGCCTCCCCCGTACAGTCATCCAGATTGGTTTCCAGCTTGACAATGCGGTCTTCTTCCTCCTCTTTTTCCGGCTCATAAAGCATGGCACGCAGCAGGCTTGGCGGATCATACGCACGCTTCCCTGCTCCCACTCCGACTTTCGTGATCTTCATTTTCTCCGGCAGTGTATGTCCGGTACAAAACGCCGCCGTGATCGCTGCTCCCGTCGGTGTGATCAGCTCCGCTTTTCTCTGTGTGATCGTAACCGGGATCTGATACTGCTCCAATATATGTAACACGGCAGGAACCGGAATCGGAAGAAGCCCATGTGCACACCGCACGGTTCCACACCCCTCTGTCAGAGACGGGATCACAACCTCCCCGATCGCAAGCTGATCCATGAGCACGGCAGCCGATACAATGTCAACAATAGAATCCACTGCACCCACTTCATGAAAATGTACCTCTTCCACTGAAACACCATGCGCCTTTGCCTCCGCCCGGGCAAGCACCTCAAATACCTTTAACGAAAGCTCCTTTGCCCGATCCGTTAAACTGCCTGCTTCAATGATCTGTTTCACATCCAAAAACCCCCGGTGAACATGGATATGCTCGCCATATTCTGAAACTGCATGTGTATGGTCATGCGTACGTTCATGTACCGGAGTTTCATTACACTCTTCCTGCCCGGGAAATAAATAGGATATATCATGATCATGATTTTCATAGGATTCGTCTAACAACACAGAAAAATCCATCGCACGGATCGCACTTTTTTGTACTTCCTTTGCTTCTACCCGGTACCCGGTAAGCGGGAGACTCTCTAATACTTGTTCCAGCCTTTGGAAATCTCCACCCAGATCGAGCAAAGCTGCCACAAACATATCTCCGCTGATCCCGCTGTCACATTCTATATATAATCGTTTCACGATTTTTCCTCCTTCTTTACGACAAGCTGATTGATCGAAGAAGCACTGTATCCTGCTCCAAACCCATTATCAATATTCACGACACTCACTCCATTGGCACAGGAATTAAGCATGGTAAGCAGTGCAGACACACCACCAAAATTAGCTCCATAGCCAACCGAGGTCGGCACGGCGATCACCGGACTGCTCACCAGTCCACCGATCACACTTGCCAATGCCCCTTCCATGCCGGCCACGGCAATGATACAATTGGCTTTCTGTATTTCAGGCAGTTTCACAAGCAGCCGGTGCAGTCCGCTGACCCCCACATCATAGATCCGGTCAACCTTATTTCCTAAAAATTCCGCCGTCTGTGCTGCTTCTTCTGCCACACCAAAATCAGCCGTTCCCGCTGTACATACCGCAATTCTTCCCTTTTGTTCCAGAGGCTTTTGATCCAGCTTCACTATATGAGATGCCGGATCATAGGAAAGTTCGGGAAATTCTTTTTTTAATTGCTCATACTGCACACTGTCTGCTCTTGTTCCAAGCACACGCCCCTCTTTCGCGTAAAGACGGCGAAAGATTTCAACCAGATGTTCCTCCTCTTTTCCACTGCAAAACACAACCTCCGCTACGCCCTGCCGCAGCGGCCGGCTCACATCGAGCTTTGCAAAACCAAGCTCCTCGTACGGCTCTCTCCCGATCGCGTTCTTTGCTGCCTCTATGGACAGTGTCCCATTTTTCACCTGTTCCAATATCACATCTATCTGCATGGTAATCTCACCCTTTTCTCTTACCCGTTCTATTCGTACAGTATACCCCATTTTTTTAAGAAATTGTAGAAAGAATCCCCCCAAATAAAAAAGGTCAGGTAAAATGCTGGTAAAATCCATTTCTCCATAGATTTTTATATTGCATTTTGCCACATTTTGAGCTATAAAGAAAAATGGATCATATGCGAAACATGAAGGAGGAAACACTGCGTGAACAACAATATTATTGAATTAAAACACATCATGAAAAGCTATGACGGAATCCGAAACGTCGTAGAAGACTTTAATTTAGAGATCAAAAAAGGAGAATTTGTCACATTTTTAGGACCGTCCGGCTGTGGAAAGACCACAACGCTGCGTATGATCGCAGGCTTTGAACTGCCAAGTTCCGGTGAGATCCTGCTGCATGGCAAAGATATCAGTGAGCTGCCTCCCAACAAACGTCCGATCAACACAGTGTTTCAAAAATACGCACTGTTTCCTCATTTAAATATCAGAGATAATATTGCCTTTGGACTGAAATTAAAGAAGCTTCCCAAAGACGTGATCGATGAAAAGGTCGAGCGTGTGTTAAAGATCGTTGATCTTGCCGGAATGCAGAAGCGTTCCATCTCCACTCTGTCCGGCGGACAGCAGCAGCGTATCGCCATCGCAAGAGCGATCGTAAACGAGCCGGAGATTTTGCTGCTTGACGAGCCGCTTGGCGCACTGGACTTAAAAATGCGGCAGGAAATGCAGCTGGAATTAAAGGATATGCATGAAAAACTGGGCATCACCTTTATTTATGTGACACACGATCAGGAAGAAGCGATCACAATGTCGGATAAGATCGTCGTCATGTCGGACGGCTACATCCAGCAGGTGGGAACGGCGGAAGAAATCTATAATGAGCCAAGCAATGTGTTTGTTGCCGACTTTATCGGTGACAGTAACATTTTCAACGGAATTATGACCGGACCACTCACCGTATCATTTTGTGATACAGAATTTCCCTGTCTGGATGACCTTCCGGTGGAAACCCACACAGATGTGGTCGTCCGTCCGGAGGATGTACTGCTCGTCAAACCGGAAGACGGTCAGTTGTGCGGCGTGGTACACTCCTGCATTTTCAAAGGAATTCACTATGAGATCATCATTGAAGCCGATGGAAATGAGATCGTGGCAAAGAGTACCAAAGCTGCAACGGTCGGAAGCAGTGTCGGAATACTGATCGAACCGGATGGAATTCATGTCATTGCCGCCAAACGGACACTCAACCATTTCACCGGAGTGATCTCAAAGCACCATACAGTACTGTTTGCCGATGGCGAATTTGCCTGCGATGTGACACAGCTTTATGAAGGCTCTACCCATGACGGAAGCCACCTGTTTTCAAAGGACGGCGAGCGTATCCATTTAACCGATCTCCCGGTTTCCGTCGATATTCCGCTTTCTGCCATTGAAATGAGTGACGATCTTGAAAAGGGCGGCACGATCGGTGAAGTCATATCCTTTGTCTATGTCGGTGACCACTATCGTTTCAAGGTGCGCACGGAATCCGGCTGTGACTTTACGATCGTGGATGAGGATCTGTGGAACGAACACGATCGGGTCAGCATTGTCATTGACAAAGAACAGCTTGAGATCCATCCATTAGAAGACGCATAAAGGAGGCAGCATCATGTTTCATTTTTCCAGAAAAAAACTGGGCATTCCCTATTTTTTATTTCTGCTCTTTTTTGTAGCAGCCCCACTGCTTGTCATTCTATATTATGCCTTTACAAATGGGAGCGGACAATTTACCTTATCTAACCTGACCGGATTTTTTACCAGCCCCAACACCCTCGGCACACTGCTCTACAGCACGATGATCGCTGTAAGTGTCACGGTAGTCTGTCTGCTTTTGGCTTATCCGATCGCCTTTTGTCTGGCAAGCCTGAAGACCAAAAAGAAGCATATCCTTTTACTTTTATTTGTGCTTCCGATGTGGATCAATTTCACCCTTCGTATCACAGCATTAAAAGAGATCTTAACCGCTCTGGAAGGAAATCTTGCCTATCATCCATTTTTTAATACCGTGATTGGCATGACCTATGATTTTCTTCCGTTTATGATCCTGCCGCTTTATACAACTTTGGAAAAACTGGACAAAAGCCTGATAGAAGCGGCGGCAGACCTTGGTGCAGGAACCGTCAGCACCTTTTTTAAAGTCATCCTGCCGCTTTCCGTCCCGGGCATTTTAAGCGGTGTGACAATGGTATTTCTTCCGGCAATGACAAACTACGTTGTACTGGATATGCTCTATAACAGCACCTACATTATGGGAAGTCTGATCGGAAGCTACTTTAGTGCATACGACTGGCACAACGGCTCTTTGATCTCACTGGTACTGTTGTTTATTATTTTCATTGTTACCGTACTCACCAACCAGTTTGGAGAAGAAAATAATGGAGCGAAGGGGGCGATCCTGTAATGAAAAAGAACATATTTAAAATAGTCCTTCTTGGCATCGGACTATTGTTTTTATATCTTCCGATCTTTGTCCTTGCAATTTACAGTTTTACAAGCTCCACAACGATCGGCGCGATCCGGCAGTTTTCCCTGCATAATTATGTCGTGCTGTTTACAACACCGGATCTGCTTTCGATGATCGAGGGAACACTTCTTCTGGCATTTGGTTCTGCACTGCTTGCCACACTGTTTGGCACACTGGGAGCAATCGGCTCCTTTTACAGCAAAAAAGCAGCAAAAACAACCATGGATACCTTAAACCAGATTCCCGTCATCAATGCAGATGTCGTAACCGGATTTTCCTTATGTATCATGCTGGTCATCGTATTTGGCATCCGAAAAGATACCTATCTGCCTTTGCTGATCGGACATACGGTGCTTTCTGCTCCGTTTGTTTATCTGTCCGTGATCCCGAAGCTCAAACAGATGGACGCCCATTATTACGAGGCTGCTTTGGATCTTGGAGCCACCCCATGGCAGGCACTTTTTAAAGTCATCCTGCCAAATATTTTACCGGGAATCCTCTCCGGTTTTGTACTGGCGATCACCCTTTCCCTTGATGATTACTTTGTTGCAACCTATTTAAAACCGGCGACCTTTGACACGATCAGTACCTATGTTGTCAACGCGACCAAAGGAGCACAGACAGAAATAAAAACGGCACTCTGGGCACTGTCCACTGTGATCTTTTTCCTCGTCGTAGCAGCTGTGGTCATCATGAATTTATGCAGCACAAAGGAGGATGAAAATCAATGAAACGAATACTGACACTCCTCTTTCTGATGGGACTTCTCGCAATAGTACCCGGATGTGGAACAGATCACAAAAAGGATGATGTCCTCACCCTTCGCATCTGCAACTGGGAAGAATACATTGATGAAGGCGACTGGGATAAAGAAGATACCATTTCCCTTGAAAATGGAGATATTATTGGAAAAAACAATATGATTGATGATTTTACGGCATGGTATAAAAAGACCTACGGAAAAACGATCCATGTCGAATACTCCTGTTTTGGAACAAATGAAGAACTTTATAACCAGCTTACTTTAGGGGATGAATTTGATCTGGTCTGTCCTTCTGAATACATGATCATGAAGCTCATGACAGAGCAGAAGCTGTTAAAGCTCTCCGATGATTTTTTTGATACATCCAAAAAAGAAAATTATTATTCCCGTGGGGTCTCTTCTTATATTAAAGACAAATTCAACACGATCACGATTGAAAATGAGCCGCTCTCCTCTTATGCCGCAGGCTATATGTGGGGAAATACCGGCATTGTGTATAACCCGGAAAAAGTCACGGAAGAAGAAGCCAGCAGCTGGAAGCTTCTGCTTGATCCAAAATTCAAGCGTCAGGTAACAATGAAGGATAACGTAAGAGATGCCTATTTTGCAGCAATGGGAATTTATAAATCGGACGATCTTTTAAGTCTTCAGGCATCTCCTTATTTGGGCAGTGATCTGACACAGGAAGAACAGCTCAAAGAGGAATATCCTGCCACCCTTCAAAAGGAAATGAATGACGCCTCGAAAGATACGATCGCAGCGATCGAACAGCTTTTGCAAAAAGGAAAAGATAATTTTTATTCCTTTGAAACAGATAGCGGTAAATCAGATATGGTGACCGGCAAGGTCGTTGCCAATCTGCAGTGGTCCGGAGATGCCACCTATTCCCTGGATCAGGCAGAGGAGGATGGTCTGACTCTTTGTTATTCTGTACCACAGGAATGTTCTAATCTCTGGTTTGACGGCTGGGTCATGCTGAAAAACAATTCAATGACAGAGGAAAAAAGAAAGGCATGTGAAGCCTTTATAAACTTTATTTCCCGCCCTGACAACGTGGTACGAAACATGGACTATATCGGCTATACTTCCGTGATTGCCGGCGAGGATGATACCATATTAAATTATGCCAAATGGTGTTATGAGGCAGAAGAAGATGATACGGATACGATCGACTATGATGTCAGCTCTTTCTTCGGAAAAAAGGGTACTTCGATCACCACAACGAAAGATCAGGAAAAACGCCAGCTCTTTGCCATGTATCCACCGGAGGATGTATTAAACCGTTGTACGATCATGGAATACTTTGGACCCGAAACATCCAAACGATTAAACCAGATGTGGATCAATGTGCGGTGCTACCGTCCGTTTTCAAAGTAGCATCTATTGCCACTTCAATCCTCTTACAAAAAATGGAGATTATGAAATATCCATACGTGATATTCCATAATCTCCATTCTTCTTTCTATAATGAAAACGCATCAAAGGCGTCCTGCTCACACACCTGCTCGGTATGCTTTCTTATAAAATATGCTTTCATCTCTGGATGCTTATCCTTAAGATCGGAAATCGTTGCTTCATAATTATCTGCTGTAATTCCTCCCAGCCGCTCATAGAGTTCATAGTATTCTTTACAGTGTCCCTTTTCTTCCCGCAAGACCAGCCATGCCTCCATAGACGGGCTTCCGACTACGTGTGACATTAGATATTGCTCTAATGTTTTTCGATAGGAGGGTGCTAACCCCGTATCATGCAGCAATCTTAGGAAACAAAATCTTGCCTTTTTCTTACGCTTCTCCTCCACAAACAATTCCAGACTGCAATTCAGATCTTCCTCCCCACAGAGAATCATTTGTGTATATCCATGTGCATCGTCTTCTTCTAAAAACTTTTTGATCTGTTCATCATACCGTAAAAACCATTCCTTTGTTCCGGCTTCCTCCATGGCAAACAGATACTCACTATCAGATAATGATGGCAGAGCAGCCAATAATCTTGCACGATCCTCTTTCAATGTATCTGCTGCATCATCCCGGACCGCAACTTTTACTAGTCTTACATCTCCTAAAAATATACCTTTGGAAATGGCGATCGCTTTTCCAGGGAACTCCACTTCTTCTAACATTGCACAATATGCAAATGCCCATTCGTAAATTTCGGTGATCGTATCCGGCAGCACAATCTTTTGAAGCCATTTGTTATTCATAAATGCCTTTTTCCCAATCCGCTCTACGAAAACGTCACTAAGCAATGGCGGAATGATCACCACTTCATCCTCCCCCTGATAACTGGTGATCGTAGCATAATTTTCTTTGATCACATAGGAAAGTCTTCCTTTGGGTGTCTCATAATACTGCTCCATTTCTCCATTTCCTTTCTGTTTTCTTTTGTTGTTGCCATTTTATCCTGTTTTATTCCAAGTTGTTTCCATAATTTTTATGAATGATCCTGGTAACCGGAAGTGCCACCGCACCATTGATCAATCCCGTTACCAGTCCGGCAATCAGAAGCACCGGAAGGTACGAAAGGATCTGCTTGTTTTCAAGCAGCAGTGCCGCCATAATGATCTGTCCGATATTGTGACTTACCCCACCGGCAATGCTGATCCCAGCCAACGAAAACCGCCGGCTCTTATCAAGCAGCAGCATAAGGATCAGGCTCAGGATCCCGCCGGATAAGCTATATGCCAGAGATACTCCGCTTCCAAATAATATGCCGGAAAGCACAATACGAAGCAGATCAATAGCTGCCACTTCTTTATACGAAAGAAATCCCAGTGTTACCAGCACGACTAAATTGGCGATTCCAAGTTTCACTCCGGGGATTCCGATAGGGAGCGGTACAAAGCTTTCCAAATAGCTTAGGATCATAGCAAGAGCGATCATAACGCCCACATAAGCCACACGTGCCCCTGCCATTGGTTGTTTTTTCTGCATAGGTATGCCTCCCTGCCAACTGTTGTCTTTTCCTACTTTACGATAAAAGCTGTTTTTTTGTCAATGTTAAAAACGCAGCGATCATTCCTGACCACTGCGTTTTTTAGCTTTATTATAAAAGCATATTTTATTTCGTCAATACCTCTAAGATCTGATTGCTTCGCGCAATAAATGCTGTCATGGCATCTGCACTAAGCGGATGATTGCTGATCGTTGCCAGATCATAAAGCTGCTTACAGATCAGGTCTGTATTTTCACCTTCCTGATGCTCTAAGACATACTGCACCAATGCATTGTTGGCATTTAATACAAGTGTTTCACCACCCTGTGCACCAAACATAGCCGGGTCCATGCCAGCCATACCATATGCCTTCATCATTTCCTGCATACGGCGGGATTCCTCTGATACGGTAAGCATAGCAGATACACTGCTGTCCTTTAATTTTTCTACTTTGACATCCAGCTTGTCATTTCCAAGTACCTTCTGGAACAGCTTAGACAGGGTGTCGGTCGTTTCCTTTAATTCCTCTTCCGGAATCTCCTCCTTGAAGCTTTCAATGTCGGCATCAATACGAAGGAATTTGACATTGGTATTCTTCTGCTCTAAATGCGTGATAAATGGGTTATCAATGTTGTGATTTAAGATCACCGCATCCATTCCTTCATCCTCAAACATCTTGATATAGGAAGCCTGCTCCTGCTCATTTGTGATATAAAATACTTTGTTCTCGTACTTTTCTTTTCCGGCCTCTAAGTATTCCGGCAGAGTCAGATACTTGCCTTTGATGTTCTTATAAAGAATGTAGTCACTCATCTTCTCATTGAATTTGTCATCCTTAAGGCAGCCAAACTTGATAAATGGAGCCAGATCATCCCAGTATTTCTCATACTCTTCCTTTTCTGTCTTGCACATACCGGCTAACTTGTCTGCCACCTTCTTTGTGATGTAATCACTGATCTTCTTTACAAATCCATCATTTTGCAATGCACTTCTGGATACGTTAAGCGGAAGATCCGGACAATCAATGACACCCTTTAACAGCATTAAAAATTCCGGAATCACTTCCTTGATATTATCTGCAATAAATACCTGATTGTTGTAAAGCTTGATCGTTCCCTCTAAGGTATCATACTCGTTATTTAATTTCGGGAAGTAAAGGATTCCTTTTAAATTAAATGGATAGTCCATATTCAGATGGATCCAGAACAATGGCTCTTTAAAGTCATGGAACACATTGCGATAGAAATCTTTATATTCTTCCTCGGTACAGTCATTTGGATGTTTCGTCCAGAGAGGAGCCGTTTCATTGATCGGCTTTGGTGCTTCCTTCTTTGGTTTTTTCTCGGTTTCTCCGCCGTCCTTGTTTTCCTCGCTGCTCTGTTCCTCGTTTTCTTCTGTGACTTCTTCTGCCTCGGCATCGATCACTTCGTCATCCTCTTCGGTATCCAGTACTTCGTCTGCATTAGTGAAATAAATCTCGACCGGCATGAATGAACAATATTTGTCCAGCACTTCCTTGATCCGGTATTCATTGGCAAATTCTACACTGTCCTCATTTAAATATAAGGTGATCGCTGTACCTCTTCCTTCCTTGTTTCCTTCCTCCATGGTATATTCTGTACCATCTTCACATTCCCAGTGAACCGGAGCTGCCCCCTCCTTATAAGAAAGAGTATCGATCGTTACCTTATCTGCTACCATAAAAGCAGAATAGAATCCAAGACCAAAATGCCCGATGATCTGTTCTTCGTTGGTCTTGTCTTTATATTTCTCTAAGAAATCAGCCGCACCGGAAAATGCGATCTGGTTGATATACTCATCCACTTCCTCGGCTGTCATACCAAGACCGTTATCAATAAATTGTAATGTCTTATCTTTGGAACTGGCGATCACATCGATCCGATACTTTTCATCATACGCCGGGGTAAACTCTCCCATAATGTCCAGCTTTTTAAGCTTCGTTACGGCATCACAACCATTGCTGACAAGCTCGCGCACAAAAATGTCATGATCGGAATATAACCACTTCTTTATAATGGGAAATATATTCTCACTATTGATCGAAAGACTTCCCTGTTTTGCATTTGCCATACTAACATCTCCTTTATCTGTTCCTCTTTTTTTGTTACGTTTTCTTGTTAGGCAGCTTCCTGCCCGATATAATGTATTCTACCATCCCTAACAAAAAAGTCAAGAAAAAATTAGCACTCATTTGAAATGAGTGCTAACAATTTAGGGTTTTATGTGATTTTTCTAGTTTCCGAAGAAATATTCAAATGGATTTGTCGAACCGGAATTATTGTCATTATTGTCCCCATTCGATGATCCATTGTCAGAATTACCATTGCTGCTCTGAGCATTGTCACTGCTTTGTGGATTATTCTCTGTCGTGTCCTTGGCATCCTTTTTATTTCCTAAGGTAACTTTGATCTTCATTTCCTTGTATTCCCCGTTGTTTGACTGCCGCTTGACGGTCAGTGTCACTTCGGTTCCTGCCTTCTTCTTGGCAATCTGATTCTGCAAACTCTCCATACTGCTGATCTCATGATCATTGAATTTTGTGATAATATCACGCTGTTGGATTCCTGCTTCTGCAGCTGGAGAATTATCTGTAATATTTCTTACCCATACACCTTCCGGCATGTTGTAAGACTGTGCCAGTTCACTTCCTACATCTGTACCATAAATACCTAAATAGGCCTGCTCATTAGAGCCTACTTCTTCTTCATTCATCAATTCTTCGATGATCGGCTGTGCGATCGCCATTGGAATGGCATATCCCATACCCTCTACTTCATCAGAAGCATATTTGACAGAGTTGATTCCGATCAATTCTCCGCTGGTATTTAATAATGCTCCGCCGGAGTTACCAGGATTGATCGCTGCATCTGTCTGAAGCAGTGTCATAGTCTTATCTTCTAATTGTACTTCACGATTTTTCGCACTTACAATACCACGGGTAACGGACTGTCCATAACCTAATGCATTACCAATGGCGATTACGTCATCACCTACATTTACACTGTCGGAGTCTCCGATCACAGCTACCTTTACGTTTTCTAAGGTGCTCTTTTCAAGATCTGATTTCTTTACGGTAAGTACCGCAAGATCGGCATCGGAATCCGCTCCTTTTACGGTTGCTTCCACTGTCTTATCGTCTGAAAATGTAACCTGTACCTTTTTGGCATCACCATATGAGTTGTCGGAGATCACATGGTTATTTGTTACGATCAGAAGCTGGTCGTCGGTTTCACTGACAATGACGCCGGAGCCGCTTCCTGTCTGCTCTTTGGAATTCTGGTTATTTCCACCGTAGAACCAGTAATAGAAGTCATTAAAATTACTGTTGCTGCTTGCCTGGAATGTACTGGTGATCGATACGATCGATGGCATAACGTTGTTAACAAGATCCGATACAGAACCACTCGATGAGGAGGAGCTGCTTGTTGTTTTTACCGTTCCGGCCGTTGTCATCGTTGCCTGTGTCGCAGAACCGCCGCTATGATCAAAATGCCGGTACACGGCTGTCATACCGATCATAATGCAGCCGGCGATCGCACCAAAAGCAACTGCCTTTCCGACAAATTTTGGCCACTGATAATGCTTTCTTGGTTTTTTCGGTTTTGCCGGTTTTGCATTTGGAGCTGCGTTGGTATATGCCTGTGCATTCCATGTCTGACCTGCTCCTGCATTTGTCTGTTGTGTCTGTTGTCCGCCCGGTGTATAGGTTGCATATACCGGAGGCACTGCTGCATTTCCTGCATTTGCATTGTTTGCATTGGCCGTCCCGTTAGAAGTTTCTTGTGTTCCTGCATTGATATAAGTTTTTGCATTTGGATCACTGTCATTTAAGTAGCTTCTATGGTATGTCGTATCCTCCTGTGCACCCGTTGTACCAGCCGGATTCGTTTGTGGTTGATTTTGTGATGGATTCTGATTGTTGTATTCTTCGTTCATCGTTCTTCCTCCTTGCTTATTTGTTCTTGCTTTCCTTTGCTTCTGAAACCAATACTACCAATCGAATGTGATGAAACTGTGTCTGAGGTGTTACGAGTTTGTGTTAGTTTTTTTGAAAAGTTGTGACCGCTGGCACTGCAAAAAAACATTGAGAAATCACGACAGATATTGTATGATAGAGGTAGTTTTATGTCATCCTAATAATGTAGGATAATCCACATGGTAAAGAGGTTATAACATGATTAAAGAAAATCAGAAATATTTCAACGGACTCCATCTGATCTTAGATTCTATCATTACCGTTGTTTCTTTCTTACTAGCCTATTATCTGCGCTTTGAATTTCCGCTCTTTGCCCCGAAACAGTTGCCGGGAACGATCGGAATCTTCTATTATACACTGCGTGATTATCTCTGGCCGGTTTATAAATCACCGCTGCTTTATATGACGTTTGGATACATTATTTTATACTATGCCTTTCAGCTTTATGCACCAAAACGTTTTTTAAGCCGCAAATATGAGTTGATCAATATTATCAAGGCAAATGTCAGTGGACTGATCATTACTTTTGTGTTACTTTATTTATTCAAGTTGGACAACTACTCCAGATGGTTGTTCATCTTTTTCGGATGCATCAATATCGTACTCTCAACCTTTGTGCGTTTCAGCATCCGGAAAACGCTCGCCGTGATGCGTGAAGGCGGTCGTAACTTAAAGCATATCATTATCATCGGATTCAGCCCTGCTGCCGCCTCTTATATTGATCGTTTAAAGCTGAATCCACAATGGGGCTACCGTATCCATGGTATTTTCGATGACAACATGGCGGACGATTTTGAATACCGTGGAGTGCCAAAGATCGGAACGATCGATGAGTTAGAAAGCTATTTGAGTGAAAACTCACTGGATGAATCGATCATCACATTAAATATCAAAGAATATTATAAGCTGGAATCCATCGTTAATATTTGTGAAAAAAGTGGTACGCACACGAAATTCGTACCAGACTACTATAAGTTCATTACGACCCAGCCGTACATCGAAGACTTAAATGGTCTTCCCGTGATCAATATCCGCAACGTTCCGCTGAGCAATACGATCAACAAGATCATCAAACGTATCATCGACATTATCGGAGCGATCGTAGCGATCATCCTGTTTTCTCCGATCATGCTGGTCGTTGCCATTTTAGTAAAAGTAACTTCTCCGGGACCGGTCATTTTCAGTCAGGTACGCGTGGGACTGCACAATAAGGAATTTAAAATGTATAAATTCCGCTCCATGTGCGTGCAGAATGCCGCAAAAGAATCGAAAGCATGGACTACCAGCGACGACCCCCGTGTCACGAAAGTCGGCAAGTTCATCCGCCGCACCAGTATTGACGAGCTTCCTCAGTTTTTCAACGTATTAAAGGGAGATATGAGCCTGGTCGGACCAAGACCGGAGCGTCCGTTCTTTGTAGAGAAATTCAAGGAAGAGATTCCAAAATACATGATCAAACATCAGGTGCGTCCGGGCATTACCGGCTGGGCACAAGTAAATGGTTTTCGTGGAGATACTTCGATCAAGCTGCGTATCGAACATGACATTTACTACATCGAAAACTGGACATTGGGACTTGATATCAAGATCCTGTTCCTGACAATTTTCAAGGGATTTATCAATGAAAATGCATATTAAAAAGAAAAAAGCTAATGATTGTATTCTGGGTTTTTGAAAAAAGCTGTGATATAACAGTAAAAGAATGCATTACAATAATTAGAATTAAAAAGAAAGAAGGGTAAAATTTTATGTGTGGAATTGTAGGATATGTAGGAAGTCAAAAAGCCGCCCCTATCTTATTGGACGGTTTATCAAAATTAGAGTATCGTGGATATGACTCTGCCGGAATTGCTGTCTACGATGAAAAACAGGATGCCATCGAGGTTGTTAAGGCAAAAGGACGTCTGCAGGCATTGCGTGACCTGACTGGAGACGGGCAGGCAGTAGAGGGAACGATCGGTATTGGTCATACCCGCTGGGCCACCCACGGCGAACCAAGCGTTGTCAACTCCCATCCACATTTTAACAAGGATAAGAGCATCTGCATCGTACATAACGGTATCATCGAAAACTATCAGCCGTTAAAAGAGAAAATGCAGTCCCGCGGCATGGAATTTATTTCTGATACTGACACTGAAGTAGTTGTCCACATGCTGGAATACTATTACAACGGAGATCCGATCGATGCGATCATTAAAGTAATGCACCGTGTCAAGGGATCCTACGCACTGGGAATTATGTTTAAGGAGCATCCGGATGATCTTTATGCAGTCCGCAAAGATAGCCCGTTGATCATTGGCACTTCACCGGAAGGTAATTTCATTGCTTCTGATGTACCAGCGATCTTAAAACATACCAGAGATGTTTACTATATTGACAATTTAGAGATTGCCAAATTAACAAGAGATGCTATTTCCTTCTATAATGAAGATGCAGAACCAATTGAAAAGGAATTAACTACAGTCAAGTGGGATATTGAAGCAGCAGAAAAGGGCGGCTACGAACACTTTATGTTAAAAGAGATCTATGAGCAGCCAAAGGTAGTTGCGGATACGATCCACCCACGTATCGTAGATGGTGAGATTGTCTTAAATGAGCTGAATATGACGGAAGAAGAGATCCGCTCCCTGAAACGGATCTATATCATCGGCTGCGGTTCTGCTTATCATGTGGGAATGTCTGTAAAATATATGATCGAACAGATTGCACGGATTCCGGTTGATGTGGATCTGGCATCCGAGTTCCGTTACCGCAATCCGATCATGGATCCGGATTCCATGGCGATCATCATCAGCCAGTCCGGAGAAACCGCCGATTCCCTTGCAGCATTGCGTGAGATCAAATCCCGCGGTATCAAAGTAACAGGTATTGTAAATGTGGTTGGAAGCTCCATCGCCAGAGAAGCCGACAATGTATTATATACCTGGGCAGGTCCGGAGATTGCCGTTGCTACAACAAAAGCATACAGCACCCAGCTTGTTGCCTGCTATATGCTTGGTATCTACTTTGCAAAGGTACGGGAGCAGATTGATACTGCCACTTACCAGAACATGATCGCAGAGCTTTTAGAGCTGCCAGATAAGATCCAGACAATCTTAGGAGATAAAGAGCGCATCCAGTGGTTCGCGACAAAATATGCAGCTGCAAAAGATATGTTCTTTATCGGACGCGGACAGGATTATGCAACTGCGATGGAAGGCTCTTTGAAATTAAAGGAAATTTCCTATATCCACTCCGAAGCTTATGCAGCCGGAGAATTAAAGCACGGTTCTATTTCTCTGATCGAGGATGGAATTTTGAGTGTTGCGATTGCCACACAACCGGATCTTTATGAGAAAATGGTCAGCAATATTGTAGAAGTAAAAAGTCGTGGTTCCTATGTATTTGCACTGACAACAGAAGGAAACTTTGGCATGGAGGATACCGCAGACTTTACTGTCTATGTACCAAAAACCCTGCCTTGCTTCTCTACCTCCCTTGCAGTAATCCCTCTCCAGTTATTTGGCTACTATGTATCCGTTGCCAAAGGATTGGATGTTGATAAACCTCGTAATCTTGCAAAATCAGTTACAGTAGAGTAAAAATGACAAAAAAAAGCTGCCGCTTATGCGACAGCTTTTTTATTTTTTAAAATGCGCCTGCTGCTGAATATGCTGCAAGCATTGCTGCTCCAAATAATACATAGAACAGGATCGAAATAACGATCAGGATAACCTGCACGATCAGCATTGCCTGTGCCCATCTCTTCTTTGTCTCATTCTGGCTGCTTACCGCCCAAATGATCAGCAGGATCAGACCTACACAAGGGATCATAGATAAAATAATAGTTCCTACCCATTGCCCTAAAGACATTTCCTCATACATAATATTCTCCTCCTTAATTTCCTTTTGATACTGTGATCAGTATCAACATTATTCTATCATTTTCGACACCATATGTAAACATACACGGAACAAATTTCTTGGTTCATAATAAATAGGTGTGTCCAGCCTGCCTTTTTCCAGATAGGATGGCTTAAAATACTGTCCCATGCGGTAGAAATATACTACAATGAGTAAAAACAGAATACTAAATAAAAGTGTTTTCCCATATTTTGGTGTTTTTCCCCATACATATCGATACCAGCAGCAATACAATAAAAAACAGACAATCGGAAAGATCATCGGATGCATGTAAAATGCCTGTTTCCAGTGCAGTGTCAAAAGCAATCCCCCGGCTCTGCTTAGTCCACATGCCGGACAGGGGATTCCGGTAAGCAGCACCAGTGGACAAAACTGCCCAACAAGTATATTACACCCGATCAGTACCAGCAATGCCACTAATATCCCGGCACCATAAGTACGTATGTCTTCATATATCCGCCGGCAAACTGCCACACTCTTCTTTCCCATACTATGTCATCGTCCTTATATTTACTACAGTTTTTCTTTCCTGATCACAATCTGCCCATCGGGTTCCTGCATATGCATCTGGACGGTTACGCCCCTTTGTGGGATCAGATATTTTTCAGGCACGCTTTCGCTTCGTTGCACTGCGTAACGGTGCGTAATGCCCTAAAATACAGGGCATAAGCACCGACGCGTGCAAATTAGCCTGAAACCCACTGGGGCGACTACACAAAAACATGTCCTATGCAGGTCCCCGATGGGCAATTAGACTTTCCAAAAAATGTTAGTAACAAATCAATGTCAGGTGCAGCCACACGGATACTCCTATCTTGCCTGGAAAAAATAATACATATTGTACACTATGAAACAAGAAGGAAATAAACATACCCCTATCAGGAAAATTTTATTATTTAATAGTAAGTCCCACTTTTTTGAACCACTTTTTGTATGCGCTCTTTTTAGAAGCCGGAACTTTTCCTGTTGCATGCTTATGGATTCCGGAAAATGCCTTGCTTCCAATACCTTGCTTTGTCAGCTTCTTACTTTGGATCTTCACAAAACGTAATGCCTTACATTTTGCAAAGGCCTTCGTTCCAATCTTTTTCACTGCATCCGGAATCGTCACTGTTTTTAATGCACTGCAGCCATAAAATGCCTTGGCATCAATGGTTGTCACAAAATCAGGGATCGCAACACTCTTTAATTTCTTACATCCGGCAAATGCATTTTTAGCAATACCAGTTACTTCATAATCAAAGTCATCATCCGATACATAATCAGGAATCGTTGCCTTTGTGATTTTTTTCGATGTGGCACCAATACAGACCACTCTGTAATCTTCATTCTTTTTGGATACATATACAACCTTATATTTGATTCCCTTTACACTGAAACGATCTCCTACTTTTGGATAAGTCAGATCATCTTCCTCGTCCTCATCCAGATCTTCATCAAAATCATCATCCGTATCTGCTTTCTCTGTTGTTGTTTTTTTCTGCGTTGTATTATCTGTATCTTTGTCTTCATCGTCTGTATCCGGAGCCTGCGTCGTAGGAGGAACCGGATTTGGAGTCTGTGACGTATCAGAATCCGGTGGTGTTATTTCAGAAGGATTCTGCTGTGTCGTCGTTACTCCCGGCTGCACTGCTGTCGTTACTTGTTGCGTCGTCGTTGTTCCCGACTGCACTGCTGTCGTCACTTGCTGCGTCGTCGTTGTTCCCGACTGCACTGCTGTCGTCACTTGCTGCGTCGTCGTTGTTCCCGACTGCACTGCTGTCGTTACTTGTTGCGTCGTCGTTGTTCCCGACTGCACTGCTGTCGTAGTATCAGAAGCATCTCCTGTGATCGTAAATGTTTTTCTGATCGTTCCGGTAAAGATCCCACTTCCTGTGATCACTGCTGTTGCCGTTCCTACCCGGTCATTATTCTCGTAGGTTACTGTGTAATCGGTTCCTTTTGTCAATTTGGTGTCATGATACACCACACTGACCTCCGGTGTGCAGGCTTTGTTTTCATATTCATAGCTGGTCTTGGACAACGTTACCTCTGCCGGAGTGATCGATACACTTCCGGTATCTCCGATTCTGACCACATAGGTTCGCTTTAAGCTGGCATTGTATTTTGGATATACAGTAATTGTTGCAATACCAGGAGACACTATTTTAAATGCATTATTGCCACTTTTATTTACAATCTTATCCGGCGGCTGGATCACAGATTCATCTGATGATCGTGCCATAAGCTCCTGGTAATCCGAATCTCCATCCTGTACTTTTGGAAGCAGATATGTTTTAGTTCCAATCGGATTTTCTGATGGAAAATAACTCCAATAATAGGAATCCGTAGATGTTTCATTTCTCCAATATAAGGTATATGTCGTAGGTGGAGTGATCTTAATCGTATCCCCACACATAGAACAGACTCCTGTCTTCTTTCCATCAGAATCCGCTTCAGAATACACGTAATCATGTGGTACCTTCGCTACTGTTTCCGTCACCGCTTCTCCACACTGCTCGCAGCGGTACACCTTTTCTCCCGTACTGGTGCAGCTCGGTGCAGTATAAGATATCAGCTCTTTTTCATGATTACATTTCACAGTCATTGTAAGAGTGGCAAACACACTGCCATCCCGTTTCGCCGTGATCACGGCACTTCCACTCTTGATCCCGGTAACCAGACCGTCCTGATCTACACGTGCCACAGACGGATCAGAAGAGATATAGGTAACATCCTCCAGTATGTCAAGCTGATACGTATGCGATCCATAGGTCACTTCTACCTTTGGAGTCAGACGTTCGGACTGCTCGGTATAGATCATATCCATACCATCCAGCACATAGTCCGTGATCTTGCTCTCCTCTACCTCAACCTTTTGCATCACATCAGGATAAGCCTCCTGCATTGTCTCATCCAATCCGGTACCACCAGAGAATTCTCCTGCCACGGTATTAGGATAGTACGCATTATCATTATAAAAATCACCTAATCCAATATAAGTATTGCTCGGATCGATCATACTGGTATAATGCCCTGTTACTTTACCACTCACCTTACCAACCCAATCACTTTTTTCCCTATACCACTGATTAATACCGGAAACCATCGTTTTGTTATAATTCCAGGCTAAGACCTCTCCCCAGGAAGAGATTTTATTATAAGATACACTAAAACAACGTTTTCCATTTAAACGTGCATGTGCAATGGTCATACTGCTTTCCATTGCGCGGATCCTTGCTATACTCTCCAAATCTCTTGACCATTTGATCGGTACATAATCACTTGCAGAAAGCATCCGGGATTCGTTTCTCGGATCCGGCACATTACCGGCTTCACATGCTTCTTTTCTGATCTCGTTGATCCGGTCAAGTGCCTCCTGTGCCTGGCTATAATAAGAACCGCTCACCAATAACATGGTACAACCGGAAGACGGTGATGCCACATCCGTCTCTAATATCCTTGTGGTGGAAGTATCCTGTGCCGCAGCCACAAATGCTTCCTGATCGGATATTACAAGAGACAGACATAACATCACCGCCATCATAAATGCTACTACTCTTCTTTTTTTCATCGCACACATCCCCTTTTCTGACATCCAGCGGACTTTTTTTCAATTACTAAAATTTTACCATAAAGCCCCTTAAAATGCCAGAAAATGTGGAGTATATTTCTATCTTATTCCCGGTTTTTAAGTACCTCTGCCGGAAGGACCTTTCTCAACTGTCCTACCAGAAAATGATTGATGACAAAGTATAACAGCAAGATTGCAACGTAGACAACTGCATAGATCTGCCATGTAAAATGGGTATTGCAGCCACTTGCCACATTGCTTACCATCAGTGGATATATAGCATCCATCAAAAGTTTGGCAAGCGGCATACAGATCGCAGTTCCAATTGCCACTACATAAAAGTTACCATTTAAATAAAGCTTTCTGAGAACAATTCCCGCATGCTGTCAATGTTCATAAACACATATAAGCCTGTAGAATATTCCGTGACACCATCCACTGTAAAGGTATAATCCCGGTCTTCCTCCTCATCAGTAAGCACGATCTTGTCACCCTTTTTGAGCTGATACTTCTGTGCTGCTGCACTGGAAAGAATAACACGGTTCATTCCCTTCTTCACATCTGCATCAAAATACGGATTATCCTTTGTCAGTCCAAGCAATGTCACATCCAGATTATTTCCAAACTTCTCCCGCTTTAAAGTTTTGGCATAGCAGGCGGTACCACCCTCTGGAGCTTCTTTACAGATTGTGCGAAGCGACGCCTTTAAAAATCCCTTTTCCATAAATTCCGCTCTGGCACACTCCATCAGCCGTTGCTTTGTTTCCTTCTCCTGCTGCACAAAGACTCACCTCCCCACAAAGACGAAACACGCTTTGCGAGTTTCGCTCTGATTAGCGGTCGTCAAATGCACCGCATAAATGCGTGCATTTTCCAATTTTTTTAGACAGCCACACTAGCATTTCATATATTCCGACATCTGGCATACGCCTGCTGCCCCGGCATTTTTACAATCCCACTGGTTGGTATCCGTGATCCCTCCGATCGCATAGACCGGAATGGACACCGATTTACACACTTCCTTTAAAAAAGATACTCCCCTTGGCGGCACTCCCTTTTTGCAGTCCGTTGCAAAGACATGCCCTGCCGTCACGTAAGAAGCCCCATGCGCCTGTGCAAGCTGCGCTTCCTCCACCGCATGGATGGATACTCCGATTTCTGAAAACTGCGCTGCTTCCGCTCCCTTTAATTCCAGCAGGCGAAACAGCGGCAGATGAATTCTTGGAATGTTCAGTGCGATCGCAGCCTCTGCATAATAATGGGGGTAAAATGCCACCTGTTCTTCTTCACAAAGAGCTGCCACCTTCCCTGCAAGTGTCGTATATTCCTGCAAAGAAAGATCCTTCTCCCGAAGGATCAGTTTGTCCGGATGCTCCTTAAGCACCCGTCTGATCTGCGTCAGAAAATCCCCTTGCACGAGATGACGATTCGTCACACAGATCCTTTCCCATGTCTCATTTTTCTTATACATAAATATAATCGTTTAACACCGGCTGCAATCCATCGTGCTCCATGTCCTCATACATCTGAGCCACACTGCGGTTATCCGCAATTTCAAACTGCTCATCCCCGGCATCCTCGCTCCCTTCTCCTGTATATTTCTCCTCATGATCGCCGATTCCGGTAGAAACTCCCGCTGAAATTTTGGTTGCTGCGATCTTGGCAATCCCATCACGGAACGATTTTTCTTCTCTGGATGATACTGTAATTCCGACATACGGCAGGAAAATACGGTACGCACAAAGCACCTGACAGAGCTGCCTCTCATGGACATCCAGTGGATTGATCTTGTCATTATTGATGATCGGACGCAGTCTTGGACAGGAAAGGGAAAACTCTCCCTGTGGATATTTGCGCTGTAAATAATAAACATGCAGGGCAGATGCCAGCGCATCCTTTCTAAAATCAGCTAATCCAAGCAAGGCAGAGAAGCCGACTCCGCGCATGCCTCCCATCAGCGCACGCTCCTGCGCCTCAAACCGATATGGGAAAACACGTTTGTGTCCCATCAAATGCAGCGTCTCATATTTGTCGCTGTTATACGTTTCCTGAAATACGGTGACATAATCCGCTCCACATTCATGCAGATAGCGGTAATCATCGGAATTTACCGGATAGATCTCCAGTCCGACATTTCTAAAATATTTTTTGGCGAGCTTACACGCTTCCCCGATATAAGAAATGCTGCTCTTTGCCGGACTTTCCCCGGTGAGGAGCAAAATCTCTTCCATTCCGGCGTCTGCGATCACCTTCATCTCATGCTCCATCTCTTCTTTAGCAAGCTGCTTTCTGTGAATGTCATTGTAGCAGTTAAACCCACAGTAAATACAATAGTTTTCACAGTAATTGGCAAGATACAGCGGCGTAAACAAATAAACCGTATTGCCAAAATGCAGACTGGTCTCCCGCTTTGCTTTCGCCGCCATTTCCTCTAAGAATGGTTCGGCAGCAGGTGAAAGCAGTGCCTTGAAATCTTCTACCGAGCAGCGTGTCGCATGTAATGCCCGACGAACATCCCCTGCGGTATAGGAATCATAATCATAGGCTTCCATCTCGGAAAGCACCCGGTTTCTGATCTCCGGAGAAATGCGCTCCATTCCTTCCATATATTCCATGTGATTCGTACGGCAGTTCGGATCTGTCTCTAACGCATGCTTCTTTTTTAATGCCGCATCCCCTAATTTATTGGAATCTACAAAAAATTTATTTTCCATTGCTGCTGCCCCCTAGTCTCTTAAAAATCCCGTAAGCGGATCAGAAGCACTCGCCCCGCGCTCCAGCACACGTCCCAATCCGGACAAGTATGCAGCACGTCCGGCATGGATCGCATCCTTAAATGCACCTGCCATTGCTGCCACATCTCCTGCGGTTGCGATCGCCGTATTTGCCATGACAGCGGCAGCTCCCATTTCCATACATTCACATGCCTGCGATGGGCGTCCGATCCCGGCATCCACAATGATCGGAAGATCGATCTCATCGATCAAAATCTGGATAAATTCTTTCGTTGCCAGTCCCTTGTTGGAACCGATCGGTGCGGCAAGAGGCATCACGGCAGCCGCTCCTGCATTCATCAATGCCCGTGCTGCGTAAAGATCCGGATACATATACGGAAGCACTACATAGCCTTCCCTCGCAAGCTGTTCTGTTGCTTTGATCGTTTCCTCGTTATCCGGCAGCAGGTACTTGCTGTCCTTCATGATCTCCACCTTGACAAAGTCACCACAGCCAAGCTCTCTTGCCATATGGGCGATCCGCACCGCTTCCTTTGCATCTCTTGCACCGGATGTATTCGGAAGAAGCGTCACATGCTCCGGGATATAATCTAAAATATTCTCACTCTTTTTGGTGTTGGTGCGCCGCACAGCTAACGTAATGATCTCTGCCTCTGCCTGCTCTACGGCTGCCTTGATCAGCTCCATGGAATATTTTCCGGAGCCTAAAATAAACCGGGAATGAAATTCCTTTCCTCCTAATGTAAATGTGTCATTCATCTGACTTCCGCCTCCCATAAACGTTACAATTTCTATGACATCTCCATCGTGAAATACGGTGGTTTCATAGTCTTTTTTTGATACCATTTCTTCGTTACATTCTACTGCCACGGCCAGCGGCCGCTGTCCAAACTCCTCCAACAGCTCACATAACGGTTTTTCCTTATACGGATACTCTTTTCCATTGATCGTCATCATGCATTTGTCCTCCTAAGCTATCGATGATATGAGAAAAGGCACATGAAAAAACTACACCCGTGGTGGTGTACCCCTTCATGTGCCTTACGGTCAACACTCTGTCTGACATTATAACACAATTTTTCTTTGCTTGCAACGCTAGAGATCATTTCCGGCCGGATGATCGCACAGACAATGCAATATACCGCTTGTTTGTATCACCAGCAATATGCTATAATTAACGTATCTAAATGACATATTTTTACATACCTAAGAAGGCAGGATATATGAATAAATTAGAAGTTTTTTTAATGAAGATAACCGACAGACTGGAAAGTAACTGTCTGATCGGTGCCATACGGCAGGGTATGATCATGATGATCCCCCTACTGGTGGTGGGCTATATGGCAGCCATGCTTGTCAATCTGCCCATCCCCGCCTACCAGGATTTTTTATCCCGGTTGCTTGACGGACGCTTGACGGACATATAAAAGATATATTAAACAGCGTTTACGGCAGTGTGAATGACTATTTTTCCATCTTTCTGGTACTTTCCACCAGCGTCAGCTTCTCGATCAAAAAGCGGAAAGAAAACGGGATATTCCAGAGCAACGGAAGTAAGATCATTTTAGTCATCATTACACTGACCGCCCTGCTCAGCTATCAGGGCATTCCTTTTGATGCCGATCCATCTGAAATCTTTAATAACATGAATGCATTTTCTGCTCTGTTAGTTGCTCTGATCTCGGGCGAGCTTTATTATGCCTTAAAAAAGCTTTCCTTCT
Source organism: Lachnospiraceae bacterium (assembly GCA_050874905.1). Lineage (GTDB taxonomy): Bacteria > Bacillota > Clostridia > Lachnospirales > Lachnospiraceae > NC2004. The sequence goes on along the minus strand of JBNMLP010000021.1, from coordinate 1,768 downwards.
TTAAAGTAAAGCACCAAAAGACCAATACCGACAGCATCTATGTCGAGGCGATCGAAGGAATCGGTCCTGCCGTTATCATCATCGGCTTCTTTGCTTTATTACATCAGTTGTTTTATCATGGACTGCACGTAAGCGGGTTACAGGAGCTTATGGAAAACATGTTCAATGCCTTGTTACAACCGCTGCAGAACGGTCTGGGTTCCGGACTTCTTGTGATCTTCTTGACACATGGATTGTGGTTCTTTGGTATACATGGACATGACATGCTTGATCAGGTGATCAAACAGAATTTTCTGGATGTTTCTGCCGGAATTTACAGCAAAACCATGCAGGATGTTTTTGTCCTCATGGGTGGAACAGGTGCCATGTTATGCCTTGTCATTTCGATCTTTGTTGCAGCAAAGAAAAAAGGAGTACGCAATCTTGCCGCTATGGCGGCTCCGAGTGTGCTATTTAATATCAGCGAGATCATCCTCTTTGGTATACCGGTGATTTTAAACCCGATCTTTTTCCTTCCGTTTTTACTGGTTCCCATTTCCAATTATCTGATCTCCTATGCCGCCTTTTATACCGGACTGGTTCCTCACGTAGTAAATACCGTAGACTGGACTACCCCGATTTTGTTAAGCGGCTATAAGGCAACCGATTCCATCGCGGGAACTATATTACAGATCGTCTGCCTTACCGTTGGTGTATTGATCTACATTCCATTTGTCAGACTTTATGAACAACAGCGTGCCAGACGCATGAAACAGGATGTGAAACGTCTGGTAGAGGAAATGCAGCAGGAAGAACAGAATATGCGGATCACACATCTGACCAAACGGGAAGACGATCTCGGACACATTGCCAGAATCCTTGCTTCAGAGCTGGAAGATGCGGTAAAGAAACAGGAGCTGTATCTGGTATACCAGCCACAGGTTGACCGGGATGGAAACTGCATTGGAGCAGAAGCTCTGCTGCGCTGGGAGCATGCAGAATTCGGCTTTATCTATCCGCCACTGATCATCCAGCTTGCAAAGGAAAAGAAAATCTTATCCAGAATCGAATCCTTTGTATTTGAAGAAGCTGCCTCTGCACTTGCCACCATACAGGAACAATTTGGCGAACCGTTTAAAATGTCGGTCAACATTACCAATGAACCCCTGGAGTGGGATAGCATTGAAGCATGTATTGAAAAAGTTGTAGAGCAGCATCATTTGTCTACCAATATGTTCTGTCTGGAAATCACGGAACAGGATGCCTTGTCCTCCTCTATCAATGTCACGAATACGATGGAACATTTGCAGCAGAAGGGACACCGCTTCTTAATCGACGATTTTGGTATGGGACACACATCCATGATGTATCTGCAGACCAATTATTTTGATATTGTAAAGCTGGATGGCTCTCTGACGAAAGATGTTTTAACGAATGAGCGCAACAGCAATATTATTGAAGCGATCGTCTATCTCGGACAGTCCCTGCACTTTAAGATCATTGCGGAATATGTGGAAACAGAAAAGCAGCGGGATAAATTAAAAGAACTGGGCTGCGATGCGTTCCAGGGATATTTATACAGCAAACCGATCCGGCTGAAGGAACTGCTGGAATGGATAACCGAAAGAAAGGACACCTGATCAGGTGTCCTCAGACTGTAGACAAAGTCCACGGCATACGCCATGGACTTTGTCTTTTTTAGCTAAAACAAAGCATTTATGCGACTTTTAGCCACTTTTTTGGTATAATTAAACTATCAAAAACAGGTGGTGATTTTTATATGATGACG
>JBNMLP010000020.1:0-52242 GCA_050874905.1 Lachnospiraceae bacterium | reverse complement strand
TTGAAACCTGGATAAATAGCCTTCCAAGAAAGCTTCTGGGATACAAAACCTCAGATGAACTATTCGAGGAAGAATTAGATAAAATCTATCAAGTGGATGCTGCATAGCAGGTGTCCAACTTGTTATTGCAATTTAGAAACTGAATATTAACTCTTATTTTGAAAAGATTGAAACAACCAGTACACTGATCTTTTCTGATCCTATGTATTACGAATATGATGCAACAACTGAGCGTGACGAGTATGAGAAAATGACAAAGGAAAATCAGATCACAAACCGGATTGTTGATCTTGGTATGATCGATAATTATTCGGATTTTGGTATCATTTATGCCAATAATGCGTCAGTGGGATGGATTTCCAACGATACAAAGATACATTTTGGTGTAGATGACAATATGTATGAGCTTGTCAGCAGTTATATTGTAAATGAGAAAAGTGAGGATGGCTGGTTTTGCGGCGTAGATGAAGATTATACACATCTTTATTATGTGAAACGTGTCAATGAACATGCTGTTTTGCTGATCTCGATATATACAAGAGAACTGGATCGCATCTATCATTACACGGATGAATTAAAAGACATGACGATTAGGTTGGTGGATGAGAAAAACAGAGTCATATATTCCAGTAATCATAAAGAGATTGGAAGGCAGCTGCAAAAGGAGATTGCGGATTATGCGAAAAAATCAGACCGCGTTTCTGCAATTTCAAGAAATTATCTGATCACGGCAAATCGATGTGATAATGACTGGAAGGTGGTATGCTCTGTATCTGCTAAGAGATTATTTTCAAAGATCAATGCCACGAGAAATCATCTGATCATGCTTGCTGTTGCAGCTATTGTATTTTTGTTTGCTGCGCTCATTTTTTTGCTTCAAAAAATGACGCATCCGATGGGAGGTTATGTCAGCAGGCTCGAAGAGCGTGCCAGTATAGATGGATTGTCTGGTGTATTTAATAAGTCTATGTTCTGTGAACTTGTGAAAGCATCCATGTCGGAAAAGGTTTCAAATAAAATAAGTGTATTTCTGATGTTGGATGTGGATAATTTTAAGAGTATCAATGATCATCTGGGGCATAATTATGGTGATCAGGTGATCAAACGGATGGGAGAATTATTAAAGAGACAGTTGAACAACGAGGAGATCTGTGGACGTGTCGGAGGAGATGAATTTGCACTGCTCATTTGGCTTCCTGCAAATGAAACTGCCAGACAACTGCTTGATGGACGTCTCACCCAGTTATTAAGGGCATTTGCCCAGGAATTCCAAGTGGAACACAGAGAATATCATGTATCGTTAAGCGTGGGTGCAGTTAAGGTGCTTGATGGTGATACATATCTGGATGTATCGGAACGGGCAGATCAACTGCTGTATCAGGCAAAATCTGCTGGTAAAAACCAATACAGGATAGGAGATATGTAACATGAAACAAAGAAAATTGGAGATTTTTCTGGGATTGTTAGTACTTTTTCTTATGACCGGGTGTGCCATGAAGCCGGGAAAAAATAAAATGGAAAAAACCAGCAGAGAGTCTACCTCATTATCTTTTTCCTGGTGGGGCAATGATGTCCGGCACAAATATACACTGGACGGAATGCAGCTATTTGAGAAAAAACATCCCTATATCACAGTAGACAGCAAATATGGATTGTTTACCGGTTACGAAAAAAAATTGAATGTAATGGTAAAGTCCAATACGGAAAGTGATGTGATGCAGATCAATTACTCCTGGCTTACAACATATTCACCAGATGGAAAAGGATTCTATGATCTGAATACCTGTGCAGACCAGCTGGATCTAAGCGGATTTTCTGAAATGGATCTCTCATATGGAACTGTAAATGGGAAACTGAATGCGCTGCCGATTGCTTTGAACGCACCAACAATATATTTCAATGAGTCATTATTACAAAAATATGGGCTTTCCGTACCGGAAACCTTTGATGATATATGTTCTATGGCGGAAGTGTTAAAAAAAGATAATATATATGTTCTTGGCATGGTACAAAAGCAAACTGTGTTTTACTTGTTGAGCTATTATGAGCAAACATCAGGTGAAGATTTTTCCGAGATCATAAAAGATGAAAAAAAGATGAAGCAGGCGTTAAAAGCAGTCTTGTCTTATTACAAGCATTTAGTAGATCATCATGTTTTAATGCCGATCACCGAGTTTGAAGAAACCTCCTACAGTCAGGAGAAATGTGCGGGAACAATGTCCTGGATTACAGACATTAAGAATTACAAAGAAAATTTGGAAAAAAAGGGAAAGAAAACAGTCGTTGCTCCTTATCCCACGATCAAGGGAAAACAGATAAAATGGTATGTGAAGCCAGCTTCCATGTATGTGATCAGTAAAAACACTGCACATCCGAAAGAAGCGGCGCTCTTACTTGACTTTTTGTTAAACGATCCGGATATGATCAAACTTCAAGGCGTAGAAAAGGGGATTCCTGTAAATCGTCGCGCCAAAGAACAACTAGCGAAAGAAGGCTATGATGAAACGATCAAGCAGGCAAATGCATTGATGACCAAAGAGCAGGAACATTTACAATTGATCGATCCGATTATGGAAAATGACACACTGGTAGATTTGTTATATGACAGCTTTGTCCGTTATAGTTATAAAAAGGATTCGTTGGAAAAAATAACAGATGACCTTTTAAAACATTCTAAAAAACTAACTTCAAAATTGGGTAACGAATAGGAGAAAAAAATGGGAATATGGGAATTATTTGTATTAGCAGTCGGACTTTCGATGGATGCTTTTGCGGTATCCATATGTAAAGGACTATCACTTGGTAAGATCAAAGCAAAGCATATGTGCATCGCCGGAATCTGGTTTGGTGGGTTTCAGGCGTTGATGCCATTGATCGGTTACTTTTTAGGAAGTCTGTTTGCGGATATGATCACGAAGTATGATCACTGGATCGCCTTTATTCTTCTGATCTTTATTGGGGGTAATATGATAAAAGAGGCGCTGGGGGATGAAGAAAATGTTGATGCGTCCATGGACGTGAAAAGCATGTTTTTACTTGCAGTTGCAACGAGTATTGATGCACTTGCGGTTGGTGTGACTTTTGCTTTTTTGAAGGTAGCAATTGTTCCGGCGGTAAGCTTTATTGGAATCGTTACCTTTATATGTTCGGCAGCAGGAGTGAAAATTGGAAGCATTTTCGGAACAAAATATAGCAAAAAAGCAGAATTTTTCGGTGGCGTCGTATTGATCCTCATCGGAATTAAGATTTTAGTAGAAGGTCTGATCGCAGGATAAGGAGATTTTAGTAGTAAGGAACGAACCAAATGGAACAGAAATGGATCATTTGCATCGTGCCACTGATCTTTCTGGTGTGTGCAGGGATTGTCATTGAAACGGTACGCGGACTGCTTGCCAGCAAACGGATCCAAAAAGTGCAGAAGCTATCAGACGCAGACAAAAAAGTTATATGGATTACTGGGCAGACCGGATTTAGAAAATGGATGCAGATTATGCATGATAATGAGCGGATTTTGCACGAGGTGAGCAGAAGAAAAACAACCTGCTATACTAAAACAAGAAAGCGCAGAATGATCCTATGAAACAATTACATATAGAAAGAAAAGTATCTCCTGCGCGATTTTTGGAAGAGAAATCACGCAGGAGATTTTTGTTTGCTTTAGTGGTCAGATTCCTGAGATAAAAAATGAGCATAACTTTTCAGTTGTTTCTTTTTACTTTTTGAGATGGAACGGTAGCAGGTCAGAAGTTCCCGTTCTTCCTCGGTTAGTGCATGGTAATCAGAACCTTTGGAGTCCATGAAAAAATCCTGAAGACCAATCTGAAACCCATTGCAGATTTTTTCTAAAGTAGGAATGGTGGGTTGTGTATTACGCTGAAAAATATTATTCAGACTGGAATAAGGCAGATCACTTTCTTTGGCGAGTTTGTATAGGGACCAGCCTCGCTGCTGGCATAAATTCTCAATACGTTGCAACGTGATATTTGTTTGCATAGGCATTCCTCGCTTTCCAAACTATTCCACTATTATTTTAGTCGATTCCTTTCGTAAGAATTAGATAAGAAAAAGGGTTGTATTATTTACAGTGTTGTTCAAATGAGTTATAATATACAAAATATGACGCTATCAAAAACTGCCGGGAACAAAGTATGTTTGGATAGCTGCATGTTATAACATCAAAAGGAGGATTAGATGAGACGAGGGAAACACCGGCTTTCCTTTTTGCTGGTGGCGGCATTGCTTTTGCTCACATATTGTTCTGCTCCGTCGTTGGTATTAGATGGTAAGGCGCAGGAAGCTGGGAAGAAGGGGGGGGACTATGATGCACTGCTTATCTGGCAGGACTGCAGCGATGCGACGACAGCAGAGGAGACTGTACCGGAAGTATCTTCGGATGCATCTTCCACAACGCAGGCGGTAGCTACTAAAGAGGCACCGGGAAAATGGGTGGTAAAAAAGGGAAAGAAGTATTACCGCAGAGCGAACGGAAAGCTTGTGAAGAAAAAATTTTATACTGTAAAGAAGAAAACATACTACTTTGACCAGTCGGGAGAAATGACGACCGGATGGATGAAAAAGAAGGGTGAGTATTTTTATATGGATCGAACAAGTGGCGTGATGAAGTCGAAATGTACGGTAGATGGCATAAAACTCAGAAAAGACGGGACAGCAAAGCAGACCGAATATGCCGTAGCCAAAATAAAGACGATGATCACGGCACGCTCGATCATGCGTGCAAATACGAAAACGAGCGACAGCAAGTCGCAGAAGCTGAAGATATGTTTTAACTGGGTGTTAAAGCACCCGTATAAACGTTACCGCACCCTGCGCTCCGTGCAAAAGAAAAAAGGCTGGGAAACCATTTTCGCCAATGATGTATACCAAAAAGGAAATGGCTGCTGCGTGTCGGAAGCGAGTGCATTTGCATTTCTGGCACATGAATGTGGCTATGAATCTTACATATGCGACGATACCGGACATGCCTGGTCGGAGATCAATGGAAGGGTGTATGACACCTTGTTTGCGGAAGCGAAAAGCTATAAGAAATATTATAATTCCAGCTACCGCACGGCGCGGCTGCACCGGGTAGGGAAATTGAAAATATAAGAGAAGGGACAGGACTGAGTTGAACAGAAAAAAGATAGCATGTTACTTCATAATGGCGGTACTATTGCTGTGTTTTGTTCCACAGGTGACGTATGCAGGAAAAAATTCCAAAACGGAAGAAGAAATGGAGGAGCTGGTAGAGGAACAGCTTCTCCATATGTCGTGGAAACAAAAAGCAGCACAGATGATCCTGGTGGCAGTAAGTATACCGGAAGTGTTGGAAAAAGTGCGGTAAGAGCAGTGCAGGCAGGAAATGATCTGATCTGCACCAGCGAATATAAGCAGACTTACAGTGCGTTAATAAAGGCTGTGCAGGAGAAAAAAATTTCTGAAAAACGGCTCGATAAATCTGTAAAACGGATCTTGCTCATGAAGTATAAACGTGGAATATGGAAGGGATAGGAAAGAAGATGACGTCTATGAAATATACAAAGCGGATCGGGGCATTGTTACTGGCAGCAGCGATGGTTCTTTCATTCTGTCACACATCAGAATGTGAGGTGCAGGCAGCAGGAAAATCTGTTGCCTCATGGAACAAAAAAACATTGACTGTGGCCGTAGGCAAAACCATCACATTGCAACTGAAGAAGTCAGAAAGAAACAAAAAGGTTACGTGGAGCAGCCGGCAAAGGAACAACTGAAAAATACCGAGGGAAAGAATGCAGATGACATCGCTGCACTGAAAAAGATCATTGACCAGCAGACAAAGCTTGGTGCGGTGATCCCGTTAGATATGCAGGCGCAAGATGAAAATGAAGCAGCAATCTATACGTGGTCAAAGGATGGCAGATTAACAGGAATTAAATGGAATCAGTACTACGATTATGACGAAGTGATTTCATCTATCAAGCTTACAGGAGCATTGGATTTAAGTGAATTGCCTTTTCTGCAAGAACTGCAGTGTATGAATAACCAGTTGACATCATTGAACATCAGCAAAAACAGTCAGTTAAAAGTTTTGAAATGTAATGGAAATCAGTTTACTGCATTGGATGTTACCCATAACCCGGAATTACAGATATTAGATTGTGATGAAATGTCGCTGCATGAGCTGGATGTTACGAAAAACGAGGCATTGGAGAAGCTGTCCTGTGCCTATAACAAATTAACTAGTCTGGATGTGAGCCACAATTTATTATTAAAGGAATTGGAGTGTGAAAACAATACCCTTGGTACATTGGACATCAGTAAAAATATTGATCTGGAATTGCTGGATGCTCATAGCATAGCGATCCAGACACTTGATGTAAGCTCCAATACCAAATTGTACTGGCTTTGCTGTGCGGAAAATAATTTAACAACATTGGACATCAGTGCCAATACGCAGTTGGAACAGTTTCAATGTTGTGGTAATAAATTGACGACATTGGATGTTACGAAGGCGACAAAACTGGTGACTCTTGTTTGCTATGATAATCTGTTGACGAGCATAGATGTCAGTCAGAATTTGGAATTGCGGGAGCTGGATTGCTCGGAGAATAAACTGACCAGTCTGGATGTGAGTGGCAACAGTAATCTTGAATTATTATGGTGTTATACGAACCCGTCATTAAAAAGCATAACGGTGAATAAAAATCTGATTCAATATTTTGCAGATGATGATGTTAAGGTGATTGAGGTTTAAAATACTTTGGAGGATGTAATAACATGGGAAAAAGAATAAAAAAATGTGTTCTTATAATAGTAGCATGTTTTATTTGTGCTGGTATATTTGCAGTAAAAGCGACTGCTGGTGATGATATTAAAGAAGAATTACATAATCCATGGTATGAAGATGGTGATACGATCTGGGATTGTATTTATTTTGGTAATTATTATCAGGATTTTATGAAGGATGATAATTTTACTCCACCAGATGAAAAAGCAGCAATTAAGTGGCGTGTGCTTGAGGTGGATGGTACAGAAGCAACTTTAATCTCTGACCAGCCTTTAGAAGAACAGTATTATAATGAAAAATCAACGGGAGCAACATGGGATATATGTACCGTTCGTAGTTGGTTAAACGGTTATGGTGCAGAAAGTAATCAGGATCACATTGATTATACACAGGACAATTTTATAAAACAGGCATTTTCAACAGAGGAACAAAAGGCATTGCTTCCGGTCACTTTAACAGATCAAGGAGGAGTGGAACAGGCAAACGAAGTGCAGGATAAAGTATATCTTTTATCTGTAGAAGAGGCACAGTCAGAAAAGTATGGATTTGCAAATGATAAGGCACGGATTGCGTATAATACTCACTATCTTTCTTACTATACGGAAGAGGAATACAAAAAGGATAATGGATACTTATATCGCCCCGAAACAAAATGGTGGCTGCGGACGATGAGTGACTATAACAATACAGGAGCAGCCTGTGTAGATGAATATGGAAAAATCAGTTCTTCAGGGTATGTGATGAACCGAAGTTCAGAAAAAGTACGTCCGGTGATTCGTTTAGATCTCAGTAAAACAAATGTATACACCTATGCAGGCAAGGTATGCAGTAATCCTCAAAAGAATCTGCGAAAAGAAGCGGCTATCACGATAGCCGATAGTATTGAAAAAACGTATGGGGATGCAGATTTTTATTTGAATCCTATTATAGAAAGTGACGGAGAAGTTTCCTATTCCACTTCAAACGATCGGATTGAAGTAACAAAGGAAGGAAAAGTTATCATAAAAAAAGCAGGGGAATGTGGTGTCAAAATTTCTGTAAAGGAAACAAAAGACTATAAAAGTCAGGAAAAATGGATAACCATTAATGTGAAAAAAGCAACCCCTCATATTATATTGGATGTATCGGAATATACCGTTAGAGAAAGTGCAGAAACAGCACAAATTCACGCATATGTGCAGGAGGGGGAACAGGAAGTGTTATATGACTGCCCATTTGTCGATCAGATTTCTGCTGTTACGATTGCAGGAGGAGTAATTCGGGGATTTCATGCAGGACGTTATTCTGTAAAGGCATATGTAAAGGAAAGCCAGAATTATCTTGCTGCTGAGAAGTTATTTACGGTAAACGTGCTAAAAAGGATTACTTCTATTTCTACAGATAAAGAAGAATATACTTTTGAAATGCCTAAGTCATTTAGTTATGTGACATTTGAATTTGAAGTGGTAAATGGTTCTGCTAAGGTAGTAAGCAGTGATGACACGATTTTGGAAGCGGGAAATAAAGTAAGTCGAAAACGTGATGAAAAAACAAGACCGGTATATCAAACAAAACTTTTATTGAAACAGCCGGGAGATGTGACATTGACGATATCTTGTGAAGAAGATGAGCGGAGACTTCCTTCAATTAAAAATGTATTGGTTCATGTGACTGGAAAACAAACTGTTGTGGATGTTGAGGACGAGGAAACAGAGGAAGACTTTTATACCATTATTTCTAAGAAAAAGAAAACAGCCATGTATATTGGAAATAATGCTGCAGGAGAAAAGCATATTACGATACCAGACACAATGTGGATCAATGGGGAGCGTTATAAGGTTGTTGCCATAGCTCAGAAATCATTTGCAAATTGTACTACATTAAGATCAGTCACGATTGGAAAAAATGTAACAAAGATAGGAAAGCAGGCATTCTATCGTTGCAAAAACTTAAAAACTATTACGATCAAAACCTCAAAGCTTAAGGCAAAATCGATTGGGAAACAGGCATTTGCAAGAATTGCAAAGAAGCCGGTTGTATCCGTACCTAAAAAACAAAAGAGTAAATATGGAAAAATATTGAAAGCAAAAGGCATGCCCAAAAAAGCAAAAATAAAAGTGGTATCTTAAGGCAGTACAAGTTTTTAGGATGGGAAAAGAGGAATTTCAGGCAGATCCTGATAGTTTAATATAGCTGGAACAACTTATGCAAGTTCTGATTTCGACATAAAAACAAATGTCGAAAACGGGACTTGCTTTTTTGTTGAAAAATCAGCCTGTTAGTTGTAATTCTTTCGACATTGACAACCACAGGTTGTTAAATATAACAACAAATGGTTGTTGGACAGGCGGTTCCTGTTATGCTACGATATTTTTATACGGACCGTAAATTAAAAACAGGAGGACACAACGATTCAGAAGAAAAAAGAAACATTACGAGAGTATTTTCCAATGCTGCCCACAAAGGAAGAACTGGTAGCTAAAATCCACTCGGACAGGGACATGTCTTTGGAGTATGCATCATGGAAGGAAAAATATCAGAAGGAATTTTTAGATTTTTGTACCGGCGAGAAAGGTGTGAAGGTATTATACGATTCCTTTTTCAAAGAAATATTAAATCCGGAGTACGCAGCCGGTCGGTTAGAAGACTGGCTTTCGGTTATCTTAGGAGAAAAGGTTACAATTCTCAGTGTATTACCGAATGACTCCACAAGGATTGCAGATGAGACGTCCTTGTTAGTCACAGACATTGTTGTGGAATTGGAAGACGGCAGCATTGCAAATGTGGAAGTACAGAAGGTAGGATATATGTTTCCGGGACAACGGTGTGCCTGCTATTCGGCAGATCTTTTGCTGCGACAGTATAAACGCGTGCGGGATCAGAGCAGGGAGCATAAATTCAGCTATAAGGATATCAAAAATGTGTATACGATCGTTCTGTATGAAAACAGTCCGAAAGAATTCCATCCGTATCAAGACGTGTATGTCCACCGGGCGGAGCAGGTTGTGGACAGTGGCGTACGGTTGAATCTCTTGCAAAAATATATCTTTCTGCCACTTGACATTTTTAAGAAAACTCATCACAATAAACCTATCAAAAGTAAGTTAGAAGCATGGCTGACATTTTTTAGTGCAGAGGAGCAGGAGGAGATTGTAAAACTGTTGCAGGCTTATCCGGAGTTTCTTCCACTATATCAGGATTTGTATGAGCTGTGCCGGAATACAAAGAGGGTGATGGGTATGTTTTCCAAAGAATTGCAGGAGTTAGACCGTAACACGGTGAGTTATATGATCGATGAGATGCAGGAAGAGATCAACCAGCAAAAGGCGGAGATTGAGGAACAGAAAAATGTGATTCAGGAAAAAGATAGCGCATTGCAGGAAAAAGATGCAGAAATAGAGGCACTGAAAAGACAATTAGCATCCTTACAGGGTTAGTTTACAAATGTATCAAACGCAAAATAAGAGGCTGTTTTTCCAGCCTCTTATTTTTGCATAGCTGCTAGAGTGATTTTAGTTCTACAGCAGCAGGATTACCTGCGTAATAAACAGTTGGTTATCTTTATGCTGGGGTGGCCCTTCCAGATACACATTACGAAAGCGTCCGGAATGAGAAATCCCCTGTTCTTTGGCATAGGATAATAGCTGTTCATTTACTGCCCGGATCTCTTCGTAAGGTCCGTGGTGGGTCAGGTAGATTCCATGGGAAGGTGGCAGCTTTACGATTCCTTCTCCAGTGCTTTCTTCCGGAACGGTAACACAGAACGTAACTTCTGTTGGAGCTTCTAAGGTATATTCGGTTGCATATTGCCGCTTGCCAGGGTCCATTCCATAATGCTCCAGAGCATAGAGTGCGGTATTGCGGAGCTGCTCTGTTTTTTCTGCAATACTGGTACAGGTGGCTGTCTGGCAATAGATGGTCTGGGCAGGGAGCATCATCTTACAAATTTTGCCCGGATGGTCTTCTACATAGGCAGACAGATGAGCAATATTTTGATCCAGTTCATCTCGAAGTTCTTCCAAGCGGCGGATGATAGAAGGAAGATCCACATTTCTGGAAAAATAATCTTTGATCTCCGCCAAAGAGAGTCCGTAGTTTTGAAACATCCGGATGATCCGGATCTGGGTCATGGTGTCCAGTGTATAGAAACGATTGCCGTTTGGACCGTTTTTACTGTCTGGGGCAACCAGTCCTAATTCTTCATAGTTTAAAAGCATTCTCCTCGTGATGCCAAGTGCTGTACATACTTCGCCGATCGAGAACAGTTTTTCTGATGTATGCATAATTTTGTAACCTTTCTTGCGTATAGGGGTTGCATCGTACATCAGTGTACGGTGTATGTTAAGTATAGCATAAATTATAAAGTGCTGAAATGTTTTTATGATTTGAATTTTGAAAGTGAGGTGGAGGCATTGTCTGGCGATTTTCGTCATAATGATAGGGGTTTTTATGATGGATGGAATACAGGCTGTTATGAGGGAAAATAAGGGAAATGTGTTAAAATGGAATAATAATACCGGTCTTATTTTTGTAAGGCCGGTACTATTTTTATATAGCAGGGTCAAAATGTTCGTAATGCTTATCTACTCTATATGTAACCATTTGACCTTGATAGAAAAGGAGGGGGCTTAAGTTAATTTTCCTGTTTCATCAAATAAAAGGCTCCACCGAAAATGCCAAACAATACAGCTGGGTAGCCAACGAAACAGAGCAGTCCGGTTAAACTGTCAAACAGGAATAAGCGGATGATCATCCAGAGCATCAATCCTGCAAATGCAAAAATCAGTGTATTACAAAACAGAAAGAAACGAATGGTTTTTTGCTGGTCAACATGTTTACTTTTACAATAATTCCATAAATCCTGCGTCATAGTGTCTCACCTGTCTTTCTTCTTTATGTTGTCCTCAGTGTAACAGGCGTGTGTAAAATAGGTAGACCAGGTAACGTAAAAATCAGGTAAAAAATGGTAGCATTTTTTGTTTTGCTGTTCACAGACAGAAAAAAGTATATTACAATAAACAGGATAAAAAGAAAAGGTGGAAAAAAGATGCAGCGCGACATGGAAATTCTGCTTCAGGGTGGAGCATTTAAACAATTGATCAAAACCAGATTGAAAGCATTGCAGGAAAAATATGATCTCAAAAAAACGGAGTTGTTGATCCTTTTATATTTGTCCAAATCTGAGAGTGATACGGCGAAAGAGATCCAACAGGATATGCAGATGAACAAGGGACATTTGTCAAGCCTGTTAGATTCCTTATGTCAAAAGAAATATGTGCATGCAACGACAGACGCCAACGATCACCGTTATGTGCATTATGAACTGGAGAAAAAATCGGATCAGGTACTGGAAGAGATCAATGGACTGTTTTACAAGCTGGAACAGGAGATGTTTTGTGGAATCAGCGAGGAGGAGCTGCGCCTGTTTGCAAATGTCTCGAAAAAAATCTCAGATAATCTTAAACATATGCTATAAAGACGACATAAGAGAAACGTATTTTTCCAACATGCAAATGTGAAATAACTGTGGACTTGGTTGACATCGTTTCTTTTTTTATGCTAACATAGTTTGAAAACAAACAATATAGCACTGCGTATGTAAGAGTGCTAATCTGTTGAACAGAATCAACTGTTGGAAAGGAGGAACGTGATGGGAAACGAATGGAATCATCAGTATATGGAACAACAGGCGAAGGTTTGTGAAAAAAATGATGCGATCGATCCTTGTCTTTACTCTCAGTATGGGGTGAAGAAGGGGCTGCGTGATGAAAATGGACAGGGGGTCTTGACCGGACTGACCAATATTTCCCAGATCCGTGCATTTGAAGAGAAGGATGGAAAAAAGGTGCCGTGTGACGGACAATTGTTGTATCGCGGATATGATGTCTGTGATCTGGTGCAGGGAGCAGTTGGCAAGCGTTACATTTTTGAAGAAGGAGCGTACCTTCTGTTATTTGGGGAACTTCCGGATCAGAAGAAGCTTTCCGATTTTCGTAAGGCGATCAACGACAGTATGGATTTTCCGACCAACTTTACAAGAGATGTTATTATGAAGGCTCCAAGTGCAGATATTATGAATTCGATGACAAGAAGTATTCTGACATTGGCTTCCTATGATGAGCAAAAGGATAATCTGGCACTTGATAATGTGCTGCGCCAGTGTATGATGCTGATCGCAACTTTTCCGATGATGGCAGCGTATGGCTATCATGCGTACAATCATTATGAGAAAGACGGAAGTATGTATATTCACCGGCCAGACAAGGAACTTTCGATTGCAGAGAATTTCCTGCGATTGCTTCGACCGGATCAGGAGTTTACGGAGTTGGAAGCCAGAGTGCTTGATATTGCGTTGCTGCTTCATATGGAGCATGGGGGAGGAAATAACTCAACCTTTACGACAAGAGTGGTTACATCATCGGGTTCTGACACGTATTCTGCTATTGCAGCTGCCATGTCATCCTTAAAAGGCAGGAAACATGGTGGTGCCAATCTTATGGTGATGAATATGATGGATGATATTAAATCCCATGTCAAGGATTATCATGACGAAGAGGAGATCGCAGCTTACCTGATGCGCATTCTCGGAAAAGAGGTCTTTGATCAGCAGGGGCTGATCTACGGAATGGGACATGCCGTGTACTCTCTGTCGGATCCTCGCGAACGGGTATTTAAAGGCTTCGTGGAACAGCTTGCCAAAGCGAAGGGGCGCGACGAGGATATGACCTTATATAATAATATTGAAAAACTGGCTCCACAGGTGATCGCAGAGCATCGGAAAATCTATAAGGGAGTAAGTCCAAATGTAGATTTCTACAGCGGATTTGTATATGATATGCTTGGGATTCCGCGTGAACTATATACTCCGCTTTTTGCAATCGCGCGAATTGTTGGATGGAGTGCGCACCGGATGGAGGAACTTGTGACAACGGATAAGATCATTCGCCCGGCATATGGCAGTCTTGTAACACCGCAGCATTATATCCCACGGGAAGAACGTGTATAAAAGAAGAAAGAAAAGGAAGATTACACAGGGTTAGCCGAGACTAACTCTGTGTAAAATTTTTTACATAGATTTTACATAACACCTAAACAGAATTTACACTGCCTTGTTACACTTCCTAATGTAAAGATAAAGTAATGGTGAAGAAAAAAAGGAGTCAAAAAGTATGAGCGTATTCAATGTATTGACGATGATCGGTGGCCTGGCGTTATTTTTATACGGAATGAATCTGATGGGGGATGGACTTTCCAAAGCTTCTGGTGGTAAAATGGAAGCAATTCTTGCAAAGCTTACGTCCAACCCGATCAAAGCAGTATTACTGGGAGCTGGTGTTACGGCGGTGATCCAGTCGTCATCCGCTACCACGGTCATGGTGGTAGGTTTTGTAAATTCCGGCATTATGAAGCTGCATCAGGCAGTTGGTATTATTATGGGTGCCAATATCGGAACGACAGTAACTTCGTGGCTGCTTAGTTTATCCGGCATTGAAAGTGATAACTTTTTTATCCAGCTTTTGAAGCCAAGTTCTTTTTCTCCCATCCTTGCATTGATCGGTATTATTTTTCTGATGTTCACAAAATCAGAAAAGAAAAAGGATGCGGGTTCCATTATGCTGGGATTTGCTATTTTGATGTTTGGTATGGAGACAATGAGCGGGGCGGTAGAGCCGTTAAAGGATGTACCGGAGTTTACCAGCATTTTAACGATGTTTTCCAATCCGTTTCTCGGTATGCTCGCAGGTGCGCTGTTAACAGCGGTGATCCAGTCATCCTCTGCCTCTGTTGGTATTTTACAGGCACTCTGTGCTACAGGAAGCTTAGGCTATGGTTCTGTACTGCCGATCATTATGGGACAGAATATCGGAACGTGTGTGACGGCACTGCTTTCCAGTATTGGCGCAACCAAAAATGCAAAGCGGGCAGCATTTGTCCATCTGTATTTTAATGTAATTGGAACACTTTTATTTATGACAGTATTTTATTCGATCCATGCAACCGTGCATCATTTTGCCTTTTTGCAGCATATGGCAACTCCGGCGGGTATCGCAACCATCCATTCTCTGTTTAATGTAGGAGCTACGATCTGCTTACTGCCATTTTCCAAGGCACTGGAGTTCCTGGCAACTATTTCGGTACGGGATAAGAAAGAGGAGGCTCCGGTGGAGGAGACTCCGGAGGAAAAAGGGTTATCTATTTTAGATGAGCGTTTCTTAGACCAGCCGGGATTTGCACTGGCAGAGGCAAAAGAGGCAACAGAGCAGATGGCGCAGCTTACGGTGCTTTCCTTCCAGAAAGCGGTCAGCCTTTTATGGAATTATGAGGAAAATACAGAAAAAGAAGTCGATGAATTGGAAAATCGGATCGACAGTTATGAAGATCAGATCGGCACTTATCTGATGAAGATAGCCAGCCGTCATCTGACGAAGAAGGACAGCCGGATGCTTTCCCATCTGCAGCACAGTGTCGGCGATTACGAGCGGATCAGTGACCATGCTCTTAATATGGTGATGGCAATCCGGAAAATGCAGCGAAAGGAGCAGGCATTTTCACCGAAAGCATTGGAGGAGTTCCGTGTGTTCGTGGATGCGGTAAGTGAGATCTTAAATCGTACCACGCTTGCTTTTTCCGAGGATGACCAGAATCTTGCCCATACTGTAGAGCCGTTAGAGGAAGTGATCGATGAGCTGAATAAAGAGATTAAAAAGCGGCATGTGAAACGCCTGAGAAAAGGAAAATGCAGTGTAGATATGGGATTTGTGCTTTCCGATCTTTCTAACGATCTGGAACGTATTTCCGATCATTGCAGTAACATTGCAATCGGAGTGCTCAAAGAGGTTGATGAGGAAATGGAAGCGCATGAGTATATGGAATTATTGAAAAACGGAGATAATACCGAGTTTTCTATGTATTTTTCTCTGTTTAAAGAGCAGTATGTGTTACCATAGGAGGTGGAAGTAATGGCATTGCTTTATATTGTAGAAGACGATAGAAATATTCAGGAGATTGAAGCATTTGCTTTGAAAAACAGTGGATATTCCGTAGAAACATTTGATTGTGCGAAGGAGTTTTATAATAGAGTAAAACTTCGGGTGCCGGACCTTGTTGTGCTTGACATTATGCTTCCGGACGAGGATGGATTGGAAATTGTAAGAAAATTAAGAATGCAGGCAGAGACCAAACATGTGCCTGTAATCATGGTATCTGCTAAAACGACGGAGCTTGATAAAGTAAAGGGACTTGATATTGGAGCAGATGATTACCTGACAAAACCGTTTGGAGTCATGGAACTGATCTCCAGAGTAAAAGCATTGCTTCGGCGCAGTCATGCTGAGGAAGAGGATGTCGTAACACTTGGTGAGATCACGTTGGATCCGAAAAAGCGTAAAGTGAAAGTGAATGAGGAAATTGTGGAGCTTACCTTTAAGGAGTTTGAGCTTCTTTATTTGTTAGTACAGAACGCAGGCATTGTACTAAAGCGTGATGTTTTAATGGAGCGCGTCTGGGGAACGGATTATGAAGGAGAATCCCGTACGCTGGATATGCATATAAAAACTTTGCGCCAGAAGCTTGGTGATGCAAGCTGTCATATCAAGACGGTAAGAAACGTTGGATACCGGGCAGAATAGGAGCTGCATATGAAAAACAAGATAAATGTAAGATTTATGTCGGTGGCAGCACTGGCGATCATTGCCACTGTTATATTTACAACGGTGGTCTACTATCATCTGTTCCAAAAAGAAGTGATGGATGAGTTGGCAGGATATGCCAATGTAATGGGAGCATCGGAAGATTTTTCCAAAGATCCGTCTACTTTCCAGACCGGAAGTAAAAATCTCCGCATTACGCTGGTTGCACCGGATGGAACGGTACTATATGATAATTATGAGCCGGCAGAAAAACTGGACAATCACAAGGATCGCCCGGAGATCAAGGAAGCGTTGGAAGAAGGCGAAGGACGTGCGATCAGAAAATCAACGACGATCAACCGTTCCAATTTCTACTACGCAGAACGGCTGAAAAGTGGAAATGTGCTGCGTGTGGCAAAGGAATCAAGAAGTATTTTCAGTGTGTACCGCAGTGTGTTTCCGGTGATCATGCTGATCGCGCTTGTTCTGTTTTCTTTTTGTATGCTGCTCAGTCATTATCTGACCAAAAGCCTGATCGCACCGATCGAACAGGTGGCGGACAACTTGGATCATCTGGAACGGGTTACAACCTACAAGGAGCTGATGCCCTTTATCAATGTGATCCGTACCCAGCATGAGGATATATTGAAAAATGCAAAAATGCGGCAGGAATTTACGGCAAATGTTTCGCATGAATTAAAAACTCCTCTGACGTCCATTTCCGGCTATTCGGAACTGATTGAAAACGGAATGGCAACGGAGGGGGATATTACCCGCTTTGCAGGAGAGATTCACCGCAATTCAAGACGTCTGCTTACGCTGATCAATGACATTATCAACCTTTCTGAGCTGGATGCAACTTCCATGGATGAGATTTCCATGGAACCTGTGGATCTTTATGAAATCTGCCAGAATTGTGTGAATATGGTGGAGCCGCATGCAGCGAAACATGGAGTGACAGTGCATTTGTCTGGAAAACCAAAAACAATTATGGCAAACAAGGATCAGATGGAAGAAATGGTTTATAATCTCTGTGACAATGCGATCCGTTACAGCAAAGACGAGGGAAATCTCTGGGTGACGGTCGGAGAACAGCTAGTGATCAAAGACGATGGAATCGGAATATCCAAGGAGAATCAGGAGCGGATCTTTGAACGGTTTTTCCGGGTGGATAAAAGCCGTTCCAAAAAGACGGGGGGAACCGGACTGGGTCTTGCGATCGTCAAGCATATTGCGGAGCTTCACAAAGCCCAGATCTCCATTGACAGTGAAGTGGGAAAAGGAACCACGATCACGATCACCTTTGCAGAAAGTTAGCAGGGTTGCCATACAAACAAATGTTTGATATACTAACGGTGGCGGTATGCCGCCGTTTTTTTATGGTAAGGAGGAAATTTTGGTGGAAGAGAAGAAACCAGACAAAAGAATATCTGTGAGAAGTCTGGTTGAGTTTATTCTCCGCCATGGAGATATTACGTCGTCCGGACGACAGGGACGCGATGTGAATGCGATGCAGGAGGGGGCCAGACTGCACCGCAAGCTGCAAAAGCAGGGAGGAAGCCAGTATCAGGCAGAGGTCGGTCTGCGGCTTAAGCTGGATTTGGAATTTGCTATGCTCACGATCGAAGGACGGGCAGATGGCATTCTGACCGGACCACTGCCGGACAAGCTGCTTACACCAATGATGCGGGAGCAGATGCAGGAAAAGGCAGAGCAATACCGTGATCTTGTTACGATCGATGAGATCAAGTGTATGTACCGGGGTGTCCTGGGATTAGAGGAGCCGGAGGAGCTGCATCTGGCACAGGCAAAATGTTATGCGTATCTGTATGCCAGAGAACATGGGCAGAAGCGCATGATGGTACAGATCACTTATGTGCAGATCGCCTATGAGAAGATCAAACGTTTCTGGTATGAGTATTCGTATGAGGAGCTGGAGAAATGGTTTCTTTCGCTGGTATTTTCTTACAGCCGCTTTTTAGAATTTGAACTAAAGCATTTTGAGGCGGTCAGACAGAGTGCGAAAGCGTGTACTTTCCCATTTGAATACCGCAAAGGGCAGCGGGAGTTAGCGGCAATGGTGTATACCAGCATGAAACGAAAAGAACCGCTTTATGCGCAGGCGCCGACCGGAGTAGGAAAGACGATGTCAACTGTATTTCCGGCGGTAAAGGCAATGGGAGAAGGACTGGCAGATAAGATCTTTTATCTGACAGCCAAAACGATCACCCGTACCGTGGCGGAGGAAGCATTTGTTACTTTGCGGGATCGGGGACTTTCCCTTTCTTTTGTGACGATTTCTGCCAGAGATAAACTTTGCGTGATGGAGGAGAGAAATTGTAATCCGGAGTATTGTCCACGGGCGAAGGGACATTATGACCGGGTAAATGAGTGTCTTTATGATCTATTGACACAGGAGTCCTCGATCACAAGAGAGCTGATCGAGCTATATGCCGAGAGTTACCGGGTATGTCCGTATGAGCTGTCTTTGGACGTTGCAGTCTGGGTGGATGCGGTCATTTGTGATTATAATTATGTATTTGATCCGAAGGTGCGTTTGAAGCGTTTCTTTTCGGAACAGGCGGTGCATCAGGACTATCTGTTTTTGGTCGATGAAGCACATAACCTCATTGAACGTGGAAGAACGATGTACAGTGCCAGCATCAGTTTGCAGGATGTGGAACTTGCAGCAGACTATTTAAAAGCATTGCCGCAAGCCTTTGCCGGACAGGCGTACCATGCAGTTTTGGGGATGGAACATGCGATGCAGGATTATCAGGCAGAGTGCCGGGAAGTGATGGAGAAAGAGCACCGTAAGTATCTTACAATCTCCTCCTGTAACGATGTCTGCTTTTCGATGATGCGTTTTTTGGCGAGCATGGAGGAGATGCTGGAAGAGCATACGGATTTTGAAGGGGCGGAAGAGCTGATGCAGTTTTATTTTACGCTGCATCATTTTGTGGATATGTACGAGAATTTGGATGAGCATTATGTGATCTATGTGGAACCGTTAGGCTATGACCACATTGAATTGCATCTGTTCTGTGTCAATCCAAGCCACTGTCTGCAGGAGGTATTGGAAAAGGGGAGAAGTACGATCTTTTTTTCTGCCACGATGCTTCCGATTGCTTACTACAAGGAGCTGCTTACTGGGAACCAGCAGGATAAGGCCGTTTATATCCCGTCGCCCTTTGAGAAAAAGAATCGTTTTCTGGCAATGACCAGAGGGGTGACGAGCAAATATACGGATCGTAACTACGAGCAGTATGAACGAATCGTGGAATATCTAAAAGCAGCAACCAAAAAACCGGGCAATTATATGGTCTTTTTTTCCTCTTATAAGATGATGGAGGATGTGTATGATGTAGCATTGCTGCGCGGACTTTCAGATGGCAGACGGATGCGTATCCAGGAGGCAAATATGCGCGAGGAGGAACGGGAACGGTTTTTACTGGAATTCCGGGAGAAATCGGATCGTCCTCTTGTGGCGTTTTGCATTTTAGGTGGTATCTTTTCGGAAGGGATTGATCTGAAGGAAGATCAGTTGATCGGTGCATTTATTGTGGGGAATGGTCTGCCGCAGATCTGTAATGAGCGGGATGTACTGCACCAGTATTTTAAAGAACGGGGCATGGATGGCTTTGCTTACGCCTATATTTATCCGGCAATGAACAAGGTGCTGCAGGCAGCAGGACGTGTGATCCGTACCGAGCAGGATCGGGGTGTGATCCTTTTGATGGATGACCGCTTCCAATACGACGAGTATAAAAGTTTGTTCCCAATGGAATGGGATGATTGCCAGACAATCACGTTATCTGACGCAGAACGGCGGATCGGAGCATTCTGGAAACAGACAAAACCGAACGAAGATTAAAATAAGAAAATAGGAGAAAAGGCTTCATAATATCTTAAACTATTGTGCGATTTTCTCTTAACTTTTATGAGATATAGTATAACATGTCAGGATTGAGAACGGAGGAGAAGGATATGTATCATGTATTAGTATGCGATGATGATAAAGAGATCGTGGAGGCAATCTCCATCTATCTGGTGACGGAAGGTTATGAGGTATTCAAAGCGTATGATGGAATGGAGGCACTTGCCATTCTAAAAAAAGAAGAGATCCATCTTCTTCTGATCGACATTATGATGCCGAAGATGGACGGAATCCATGCGACCATGAAGCTGCGCGAACAGAGTAATATTCCGGTTATCATTTTATCAGCGAAGTCAGAGGATGCAGATAAGATCTTAGGACTGAATATCGGCGCAGACGACTACATCACCAAACCATTTAACCCACTAGAGCTGATCGCGAGAGTAAAAAGCCAGCTGCGTCGGTACACGACACTCAATCAGGGTGGAGTTGTGAAAGAAGAACCGCGCGTGATCAAGCTCGGAGGACTTTCACTGGATGATGAGCGCAAGCAGGTGTTTGTAGATGGGGAAGAAGTACGGTTGACACCGATTGAATTTTCCATTCTTCAGTTTTTGATGCAGCATCCGGGGCGTGTGTTTTCTACGGGACAGATCTATGAGCAGATCTGGGAGGAGGAAGCCATTGGCGCAGATAACATCGTGGCAGTACATATCAGACATATCCGGGAAAAGATCGAGATCAATCCGAAAGAACCTAGATATTTAAAAGTAGTCTGGGGACAGGGCTACAAAATGGAAGCGATTAAGGAAAGGATTTGAGTGTATGGAGGATAAAAAAACAAGGACAGGATGGAAAAGGCCTCTTATACTGCTGGTACTTTTTGTGTTTGCTCTGCTTGCATTGACAGGGACGATACTGCTTATTTTTACCTATAGTGGAAGCGCAGATGAAAAGGCAGTAGCCAGTTATAAGGAATATTTGAAAACAGATACGTTCAGTGATGAAGTCGGAATCTGGTCACGGTTTATGGTTAATTCCATGCTGGAATCAGGAGCAGTCAAAGACAAAACAACCGAGGTCAAATCGGGCGATGTGATGTACCGTGTAAGTGAATTTTCTGATCTTGACTGGAAAAGCGGAAAGGAGATCACACAGGAGGATCTTCCTTATCAGGATGTTACGTATAAGACTTTAAAAAAGAAACATCCGACGGTCGCAAGTAATATTAAAAATGGAGTAGATAGTGGAGATTCCTATTACTATTTTTACGATGAAATCAAACAGCAGTTGGGAACAACGGATGTAAAGAATTATCTGCATCTGACAGGGGAGCAGTTTTATCAGCTGCTGGAACACTATGCAACTGTCAAGTCCGGGGTAGCGGATTCCCGTTATTATGACAAACAATTTGATACTGCATTAACCCGGGCAAGTGATGGGGAAGAAGAGGTTTCCATCGATTACTACCGTAATACAAAGGATTCCGCCTACGGATACTATAACAAGAAAAATAATAATCTGGTACTTTACAGTATGGATGGCGGATTTTATGAGTTATACAGCAATGGAATCTGGTACAGTTTTGATTATCAGGATGCTTCGGACGGAAAGGAGTTTTATATACCGGCGAGCCAGCTTTGCTATGATTCAGAGGAGGAATTCTATCAGTCCATTATTACGGCTCCGTTTACAACAGTAGAAGAACCACTTGCTTACCTTGGAATGCAGGAAAAAATAAAGACCATTTCAGAACATCAGGACTGGTATTATAATATTAACTATAATCTGGTCAACGAAGTGGATTACCGCGTTACACTTGCAGATGACGTCGTACAGAATTGTACCGATCAGCAGCTTGCTAAGGATGATGTGATCAGTTACAATGTGACCGACAAAACCTTTGATGTAAAGACAAAGCGCAGGATTGACAGTGGAGCACTTGAGATCAGTGGAGATGACTTTTCTGCGTTTGCCAATTATGAAAATATCCAAAAAGTAGAGATCGGTTTGAAAAATAATCTGTCGCTCACACCGCTGACTTCCAGTTATCTCAGAGCACGTCTCCTTAATTATGCTGATGTTCTTGTACTTGTGCTGATCCTGACACTGCTGCTCTTTGTCATTACTTTTGCCGTGGTGCTTTATCGGGAAGTGGCAGAGGTAAAGCGGAGAGACCGGCATTACCTGTTTACCAAGCTTGTGGCAGGGGGAGCAATACTTTTTGGTATCGGTCTTTTATTAGAACTGCTTTATGAAGGCGTTACGATGGACGGATTTTATGGAAATGAAGTGCCGATCCTTGCATTGATCGCATTATTGTTAGTGGTGCTTAGTGCCATTGCTTATATCGTTCTTATGTATCTGATCTTAAGTTCAGTGCGTCTGATCAAATGTCATCAGTTTAAAGAACATTTGCTATTAGTGCACATCTATAAGCATGGGATCAAAGCCAATGCCATCCGTATCGCCGAGGCAGCAAAGGTGGTATGGAATAACCAGGGAACCTTGAAAAAAAATATTGTGCGCGAGCTTGCATATAATGTGATCCATGTATTATTTTTGTTGCTTTTTCTGTTGTTTCTTCTTTCTGGCCTGGGGCTTGGAGCAATTGTGTGCCTTGTGGCATGGCTGCTTTATTTTGGACGCCGCTTTTATCATTTGTACCGGGATCAGAAAATGTTGGAAGAGATCGTGCAGGGAATCATGGAACTTGCGAACGGAAATGTAAGGTACCAGATTGATACCTCTGCTATGACAGGTGAAAAGGAACAGCTGGCAAATCAGATCAACCGGATCAGTGAAGGATTGGAAAAGGCGATTGATAAGAGTACCCGTGATGAGAGACTGAAGGCAGAACTGATCACGAATGTATCACACGATATTAAGACGCCGCTGACATCGATCATCAACTATGTAGACCTGATCAAAAGGGAACACATTGATACAGAACCGTTAAAGGGATATGTAGAGGTACTGGATCAGAAATCTAACCGTTTAAAACAGTTGATAGAAGATCTGGTGGAGGCATCCAAAGCCAGCACTGGAAATATTGAACTTGCGCCGATCAACCTGAATATGGAAGAATTGCTCAACCAGACGATCGGAGAGTTTGAAGACCGTTTTATGGAGAAAAATCTTCAGGTGGTTGCCGAATTTGAGGAGGCAGATTATGTGATCTTTGCAGATGGCAGACGGTGTTTCAGAGTATTTGAAAATCTGTTCCAGAATATTTTTAAGTATTCTATGCCAAATACGCGTGTGTACGTGACACTCACCCAGCAGGACGGTCGTTATGTACTTTGTCTGCGCAATATTTCCGAGAATCCACTGAAAAAGGATGTGTCAGAGCTGACCAACCGTTTTGTCCGGGGAGATGAGGCGAGAAGCAGTGAAGGAAGCGGTTTGGGATTATCTATTGCGAAGAGTCTGACTGAGCTGATGGGGGGCACATTTGACATTGCTTTGGATGGAGATTTGTTTAAAGTGTCGGTTTCTTTTCCAGCTGTAGAACAGGATATGTGAAATAAGGCAAAATTGCAGTTTACCAGATAATGTAGATTGCAATTTTGCTTTTTTTGAGCTACACTATACAGTAAGGAGGAGTCTATGGTCACGTATTATAAATTGAAATATTATATGAATGCGAGCCACAGCTTTTCGGATCAGCCGGAGAAACGGCATGCCCATACGTTTGCCATTACTTTGTTTATTGAAGTGTTGGAACAGGATTTTGTGGCATTTTATGCGATTGAAAAGAGGCTGGATCAGTATTTTGCACATTTTTCCGGACAATATTTGAATGATCTGGAAGAATTTTCAACTCTTGATCCGACCGTGGAAAACATTGGTGATTATTTTTACGAAGAATTAAGGCAGCGGCTTTTGAAACATAAGCTGCATTTGATGCAGCTTAGTATATCAGAAACTCCGGTAAGAAAATATTCGATTTCGGATAAACTACTTCTTTCATCCGCCGGAGATGACGATATGAATAGTAGATGGGAAGCGTTGATGAAAGATAAAGAACAGTTCCTATAAGAATAGGAACAGGTCGCGATACATTTCATACGATAAGAGAAAGCAGAAGTTGTAAGAGACAACCTGAAAGGAGGTGCGTAGCATGAAACGTATCAGATTTTTAGCTTTGTTTGCAGTGATGATTTTTGCTGCGACAGGCATGATCAGTAAAGCAGCGTCGATGTCTGTGGATGCGTCATTTTCTGACTGGGAGAATGTAAAGAAGCATCAGGCATCCGGCAATCTGTCGGAGGTTGCCATGGTAGCAAATGGGGACCGGGTTTATGTATATGCAAAAGAGGGAAATGGAATGAACAGTGCCATTTCCTGGGGACAGCAGCTGGCATTTATGACAAAAGAGGGGAAGAAGATTGATTTTTCCACCTATCAGACCAGCTATGGCTGGCAGGAAGCTGTCCGTACACTGAATATTGTAGATGGTTCCGGAAAGACAATGGAGAATGTATCCGGTATGGGAGCATATCTCTCAGATTCCAACTGTTATCAGTGGGAGATGAGTTTTCCAGTCTCGTTATTTGGAGATACAGAGTCGGTTTCTTTAACTGATGCCAGCGGTAATGTGGTTTATGTCAAGGATGTTTCTGTTGCAAAAGCAGAAGAAAGTACAAAGGCAGAGCCAACGACGGAGGCACCCACAACAGAAGAAGCTACAACGGCAGCGGCTGCTACGACAGAAAATGCAACCACTGAGAGCAAACCATCCACATCCGGCATTGTGGTTGACGGATATTATGAAGATTGGACGAATATTGATGTCAAGGATGCACTTACATGGTATTCCAACAATAAAGAATGTAATCACAAAGCAGGTATTTACATGGATGGAAAGGACGTTTACGTGCATGTAAAAATGCACGAATTATACCAGAGCCAGATTCCACTGACGAATTTTGTGCTGACAGTCAACAATGAAAAGTCGGTACAGTTTTCTGCACAGTTTGCCAATGCAGATGGAACGATTGATTGGAGCAAGAGTGATCAGGTATATCATCTTCCGGTCGGAACTACGATGCTGTCCTTATTTTACAGTCAGTATCCACCATACAACATGGGAGACATTGCCGTAACGGTATATAATGAAAAACATGTTTCAGATGAGTTTGAGTTCCGGGTAGATCTTTCTGTACTAGCAAAGATTACAGGTATTCCAGAGGATTCCATTCGTGAAATCTCATTTAACTGCAGCAATATTGGCGGTAATTCCATTCATACTTCCGGAACCTCAACGGGGGCTGCCGTAGGGGTGGGAATCTGTATTGCATTTGTGGCGTATATCTGGTATCGAAAAAGCAGAAAGCAGGTTCAAGAGTAAATGAATTTCTTTTTAGTCATTTTATTTGTTCTCTGGTTATATGTGCTGAGTGTATGTAAGCGTGCCAAGCTGGAATTTTGGTATTTTTGTCTTGGCAGCGTAGGATTGTTTTTGTTTTTATTAGCATGGATACAGCCACTTCTGACCGTGCCGCTTACCAAGGCGGTAACGGCGGTGGCTGGTATTATAGGACAATTGACGGGGCTATTTGATTCGTTTTATCAGTATGCCCTGTTATTTATTCAATCAAAAGGGGAGTCCATATCACTGTACATCGACTATGAGTGCTCCGGAATCATTGAGATCATGGCATTTAGTTCACTGCTCTGGTTCTTTCCGGTGTACCAGTTTTACGAGAAGGTAGTAGTGAATATACTGGGATTCCTTTTTATTTTTGTGAGCAATGTAGCACGGATCTTGTTGATCTGTGTACTGGTACATTTTGGAGGAAATGATATTTATTTTCTGGCGCATACGGTATTTGGACGGCTGCTTTTCTATGCCTGCTCCGTTGCTCTTTATTTCTATGTGTTCACAAAATCACAGATTGTCAGACAGAAAGTAGGTAGTTTCCGATATGACGGTGATTGATTATATTTTAAGTACAATCGTATTCTGGATGGCATGGATCATCATTCCGCTTTTGATGGAGATCTTTCCGGCAATCGGCAATTTCTTTGTGCTTTTATTCAAGCGGTTCCGGCAGAAAAAAGAAGTGCCGGCATCGTATGATCCGGAGATCACACTGATCATCCCAGTGTACAATTCTGCGGATACGTTAAAGGCTTGTATTGCTTCGGTGGCGGAGTCCACTTATCCAAGCGAGCTGATCCACATTATGCTGGTCAATAACGAGAGCCGTGACAACAGCTTTGAAATATATAATGAGTGTCAGATGCTATATCCGGATCTCCGCATGAACTGGATGAATGCCAAGCAGGGTAAGTCAAAAGCATTAAATCTGGCATTGTTCAGCAGCTACGGTAAGTATATCATTCATATTGACAGTGATGGTATTCTGCATCCGGATGCTCTTAGAAGTATGGTGAACATGTTTGAGCAGGAGCCGGACACCCACTGTGTCACTGGAACGATCATGACCAATCCAAAGATGATCGACGAAACGAAAAATCCATTTCTCCGACTGTTCCGGAAAGTGGAATTTTTTGAATATTGTCAGGCATTTTTAGCCGGACGTAATTTTGAATCGGAGTTTAACAGTATTTACACACTTTCCGGTGCGTTCAGTGCGTTCCGGAAATCAGCGATCTTAAAGACCCAGCTTTACAACACGGATACGGTGTGTGAAGATACCCATGTTACTTTTCAGGTCAGGGAAATGCTGCATCAGCGTGTGAGGATCTGTCCGAAAGCGATCTTTTATGTAGATCCGATCGAGGGCATTAACCAGCTTTATACACAGCGACAGCGCTGGCAGCGTGGAGAGTTGGAAGTGGCGCATATGTTTTTGCGGAAAAAGCTGTCGGCGGGAAAGGGTTTTCTTTCCAACTTTGCCATCCGGCTTTTGATGTACGATCATACCTTTGCATTTCCACGTATGATTTGGTATTTCGCATTGATCTTTCTGGCATTTAAAAATTATCCGATGAAGCTGATCCTTATGTCGCTTGTTGTGATCTATGTTTTATATGTGATATCCGCATTGCTTTACTATATCAATGTGCTGATCTTTTTAACGCCGCGCAAGGAAGTGAAGCGGTATTACGCGCCAAAGTGGTATCTGGCATTTTTACTGCCACTGTTTAATTTCCTTGTATTCTGGTTCCGTTTTGCCGGGATCGTAAACTCGATCAGCCGGAGTCAGACGTGGCGTACCAGTAATCTTACAGAAGAATGTAGTGCCTTTCGTGCAGTGGTCAGAAGTGATTTTGCATGGCTGATCCGTGCACTGAATAAGGCAAGAGAGGTGGTTAATAACGATGAAGAATGAATTAGTAGTAATTCTGCCTGCCTATAATGAAGAGCAGAATGTAGAAAAAATGGTGACGACATGGCTTAAGGGACAGCGTAAAATAAAGGAACGGCATGCCTTGAACCTTCATATTGTGATCGTAAATGATGGAAGTTCGGATGCGACGAAGGAAATTGCGACAAGACTTTCCGAGCAGTTTCCAAACGTGACACTTTTAAATCACGAAAAAAACAAAGGACTTGGAGCGGCGGTGAAGACCGGACTTTCCTATGCGGCAGAAAGAGAAACTTGTGCTTTTGCCTGCCTCATGGACTGCGACAATACACAGGATCCAAAGTACGTACTCTCCATGCTGCGTAAGATTGGAAGAGAAACGACACAGACAACAGCAGAGGAACTTCAGGCAGATGTTGTGATCGCTTCCCGTTATCAACGAGGAGCCAGTGTACAGGGGGTGGCAGGTTACCGTCTGCTTACCAGCCAGGGGGCGCGGTTCGTGTATTCTCTGTTATTAGGGGTAAAAGGTGTGCGGGATTATACTTGTGGCTACCGCCTTTATACAAGTGAGATATTGAAAAAGGGATTTTCCCAATATGGGGAGGATCTTGTGTCTGAGACAGGCTTTACCTGCATGGCAGAGGTATTATATAAGCTGTCCTTATGTGGTGCGCGTTTCTTAGAAGTTCCTTTTGAACTGCGCTATGACTTTAAAGAAGGAAACAGTAAAATGAAGGTAGTAAAAACAGCGATTGACAGTGTCAGACTGGCGTTGCGGTTACGAGCAGGTGGACGGAGCAATGGGAAAGAGCATCAGAAAGATATTTGAAAATAGAAAAAGCCGTACAGTAGCTGTTATGGTACTTGGCATATTGTTTAGTCTGGCAGCCTTTTTGTTCGTGGGAAATGAACTGATCCAGAACAAAGCATATCTTTTGCGGCAGAAAAAGGTGGAACAGCAGACGCTTACCGATGCGATGGCGGCATATATCGGGGCTTCCGTGGACGGTGCCTCCTCCTATGACATTGTAAATGAACTTTCCAAAAGTCCGATCAATGGAAGTTACCGTTGGTGTTTTTTAGCCGAGAAAAACCGCATGATACAGGTGCGTGATAAAAACTATTATAAGGCGATGACGGATCAGAATATTTCCACGCTAAAGGAATTTTTGAAAACGCTGCCAAAGGAACAGTATCTTGTTACTACACAGACATTTGAGACTTCCTACGGGATCAAATATACGTTTGGAATTGCTACAAGGATCGATAGTATTTTGCTGGATTATAAGGTGACGAAGCATAATACCTATCTGCTCATGGCATTGGCATTTGTCTGCATGGCATTTTTCTGTGCGCTGGTCTTTGTCACAATGCAGCTTGCAAACCGGGATAAGAAGCTTGCAAGGCTTACCGAGGAGTTGGAAAAGCGGCAGAAAAGTCTGGAAGATATTTCAGAAGAAGTGACATGGGAGGGAGAAGCGGCTTTGCAAAACAGCAGTAATGGTAAGGATTACGAAGATGAGCTGGCATATCAATTATTGAAAAAATCCGGGCAGGAGGCACTGTTTCCAATGGGACTGATCTATATGAAGTGTTATCCGGGGCAGCGTTATATTACAAGAGCACAGTTTTTTCATGCGCAGGAGCTTTTGAAAAAACAGCTTACGGAATCGGATATTCTTTTGGAGATTGCCAAAGGAGAATTTCTGGTATTTTCTTACCAGATTGAAAAGGATATGTTTGAGGAACTTCGCACCTCATTAGAACAGGTGCTTTCTGCGTATTTGGTAGAGCTTAAGATCTATGCGCATACCGAAGCGAGTTATTTTGATCAATCGCTCTATCAGGAACAGGGACTTTTAGAACATGCCTTTTTACAGATGAAAAAAAGTTTGACAGACAGGAAGGATGCAGAAGATGAAGCAGCTTTTTAAGCGATTTTCCACACTTTTTCGTTACGGTATAAATTCCGTTGTGACGACGGTTGTGGATACAGCTATTGTATGGATTCTTGTAAAAATGGGAATCTCCATTGTAGCAGCAAATACGACGGGAGTGATCGTGGGATTTTTGCTTGGCTATGTTCTGACTGCTGCCTATGTGTTTCAGGCGGCAAAGGGAAAGATGGGATTTGTAATCTATTTTGGCACCTTTCTCATTGGGCTGGTGCTTGCCGATTACTTGATCTGGCTTGGAAATACCCGGTTGTTTACGGCATTTTCAGAGTCAGTTAATTTTCTGTTGAGCAAAGGATTGTCTATCGTAGTACCATTTTTTGTCATGTATTTTTTGCGGAAGATTATGTATGGAATGTTGGAAAAGCATACGAGTAACGGGTGAAGGAAAAGGAGGTCAGGATGCGGTATCGACAGTATCGTTTTAAATTTTATCTAAATGCCAGTCATGCGATCATGATTGGAGGAAAGCAGGGAGAGCGGCATCCCCATACGTGGGAGATTGCACTTACAGTCCTTAAATTCCGGGAGAATTTTGTGGAATTTGGTGCCGTGGAAAAAAGTGTGGAAGCCTTTTTGGAACCGTATCAGAACCAGTTTTTAAATGAAGTAGCTCCTTTTGATCAGATCAATCCGACACTGGAAAATGCGTGCGAGAATTTTAAAGACCGTTTGAAGGAACGGTTAAACGAGCTGGGCTGGGTGCTGTTAAAGATCGAAATGAGTGAAACACCGACCAGAACGTACGTGGTCAATCTTTTAGATGAGCGGCAGCAGAACGTAAAAGAGCAGTCTGTGGATACCGTAGCTGATCTGATGCTGGAAAAGATTATGAAACGAGGAAAGAGAGAAGATGAAGAAACACAACACATTTCTTCAAAAGAATAGGGGGATCGCAGTAGGCATCTGTCTGCTTATTCTGGCGGCAGCATCGGCCCTTTTGACGGTGTACCTATTGCACTATGGCTATATTGCATCGGGAAATGACTACTGGGGACATTTGTACAAATCCCAGTATATGTATGAGCAGATCAAGCAGGGCAATTACTATCCGCTTTATACCAGCGACTGGTACAATGGCATCCAGCCGTACCGTTACTGGGCACCGTTCCCTTACTACCTGATGGCACTGCTGCAGGTGTTTACAGGGGGCGATCTGACCCTGGCGTATGCCTTGTTTGCAGGAGTTTCCCTGTTCTTTGGCGGGGCAGCCTTTGTTCTTTTGGGAAATGCGGTAAAACGACTTCCTGTCGGAACCTTTGTGGGACTGCTCTGGTTTTTTATGCCGGAGAATTTCCGTGTATTCTTTTGTGAGGGCAATCTGCCACGTATGGTCACAGCCATTTTGATTCCTTATTTTTTGTATTTTTTGTATCTGTATCTGCGCAAAGAGAAAAATAGTGCACTGATCGGGATTCTTCTTACGACGGGGCTGATCACGTTATCACATGCCATGATCGGTGCGATGACCGGAATTGCCACCTTTTTGTTTTTCTGTTTTTACTGCTTTGAAAACCGGGAGTTGAAAAAGGGGGTACGTGTGATCGTTGTCATGCTGCTTTCCTTTGCTGTGATCGGAATCTGGCTGCTGCCTGCGCTGTCTGGTGGACTCGTGGGAATGAATTCTGATTCGAGTGCAGAGGTTATGGCATCCTTGATGTATTCCTTGCGTGATTCACTTGACCCGACGAACCGGATCGATGGAATTGTTGATACGTTTTATTACGGAATTTCGATCGTGGTCATATCGGTGTTTGGTATTTTGTTAGCGAGAAAACAGAAGCGGGCCGGATATTATCTGGCAATCCTGGTCCTTTTGCTGACGACTACGGCGGCACTTCCTTTCCTCAGCAAACTGCCACTCAACAGTCTGCTCTGGATGATGCGTTTTGCGACGATCGCATATGGATTTTTCCTGTTTTCTTTTATAGAGTGGCGTTCTTTAAAAAAGCCGTTTGTCGTTTTGCTGTGTCTGATCCTTTTGGCAGATGTGATACCATCCTTTTCCTTTGAACGCTATTATACCCAGTCGAAGGATGCAACAAAGGAGGAGATCCCACTGTTAAAGGAGCTGACAGACCAGCGGTGCAGTATTTTAGATTTAAGTGCGTTTGGTTCCTATCCGTCCTTTGGATTGAATCAGGGAAAGGATGGCGTGTCATATACCTACGGCTGGGCATGGCAGGGAGCAACAACTGCTCCGAATATCGTGCGGCTTAACGAAGCATTAGAAAAAGAAAATTACCGTTATATTTTTGACCGCAGCATTGAACTGGGGGATGATACGGTGATGATCAGAAAAGATCTTCTTGGTGCGGCAGGAAAAACGATGACGGATCTGAAAAAGGGGGCAGAAGCAAGCGGTTATGCCCTTGTTGAGACAACGGATAAGGCTTATATTTTCAAAAAGGCAACACCAAAGTGCTTTGGTGTGAAGACAGATTACAAGGGCATGGCGATCGGAACATATGCATCCACACTGGAGCTTTATTATCCAAGCTTTACAACGGGAGATTCCACCTATTTGGACGATTATTCCTTTGAAGAACTTTCCCAGTATCAGTGTCTGTTTTTGTCCGGTTTTACCTATCATGACCGTACGACTGCGGAACATCTGGTGACATTGCTTTCCAACTATGGGGTCCGCATTGTGATCGATGGTGCACATTTGCAGGTGGATAAGAAAACAAATCGTCAGCATTTTCTCTCAGTGACTGCCCAGGATATCAGTTTTGAAGAGCATTATCCGGATCTTTATTATCAGGGAACGAAAATGACGATGCTGGATTTTTCAAAAGAAAACCGCACTTGGAATACCGCATATTTAGAAGGCTGTGATGAGGTGCTTGGTACCTTCGATTATTCCGATCAGACACTTACTTTTCTGGGAACGGCCAAAGGACTTCCTAATGTTTACTTTTTGGGACTAAACATTGCATATCAGAGTATTGACCGGGAAGATCAGAGTGGATTTTCCCTCCTTTCCGAATTGTTTGAGATCGATCAGGGAGAGCTTGCAAACCGGACATTATATGAGCTTTCCATCACATATCAGAAAGATAAGATGGTGATCAAAAGCCCCGTAGATCAGATCAATACGACACTTGCCTGTCTGGATACTTTTTCCAGCCGGCAGTTTTACGAGAGTCATGATCAGCTTTTATATGTGAATAAAGGGACGACGGTGATCAAGTACCATTATCCGTATGGAACGGCAGCAAGCGCACTTAGCATTATTGGTATCTGTTGTTTTCTGCTCTATTATATCTGGATCTTAAAAAGAGAGAAAAAGAAGCGTTTACAGCAGAAGGAAGGAGAGAGGCAATCATGAAAAAAATCATGTTGGTCTTTGGAACGAGACCGGAAGCAATCAAAATGTGTCCGCTTGTGAAAGAACTGGAACAGCATAAGGAATGGGAAACGGTCGTGTTGGTGACCGGACAGCATCGGGAAATGCTTTCACAGGTGTTAAACTGTTTTGCCGTGAAGCCCAAGTACGACCTTGCCATTATGAAGCAGGGACAGGATCTTTATGATATTACGACAGCAGTTCTTACTGGTATGCGGGATATTTTAAAAAAGGAACAACCGGATCTGGTGTTGGTGCATGGGGATACGACGACTTCTTTTGCAGCGGCACTTGCTGCTTTTTACATGCAGATTCCGGTAGGACATGTGGAGGCCGGACTTCGCACATATAATCTGTATTCTCCATATCCTGAGGAGATGAACCGGCAAGGAGTGGGGATACTGGCTGCGCTTCACTTTGCACCGACACAAACAGCGAAAGATCATTTGCTTGCAGAAGGGAAAAAGGAAGACACGATCTATGTAACGGGAAATACGGTGATTGATGCGATGCGATATACTGTAACAGATCATTATCAAAATCCACACCTTGACTGGGCAAAAGACAGCCGCCTGATCCTGCTTACTGCACACCGAAGAGAAAATCTTGGGACGGGATTGGAACAGATCTTTCGTGCAGTGCGCAGGATTGTGACGGATTTCCCGGATGTAAAGGTGATCTATCCGGTACACAAAAATCCCAAAGTACGGCAGAGTGCAGAGGCTTTGCTAGGTGGTCATGACCGGATCCGTCTGATCGAGCCACTTGATGTGCTGGATTTTCACAATTTTATGAAGCAGTCCTATCTGATCTTAAGTGACAGTGGAGGAATCCAGGAGGAAGCTCCTTCACTAGGAAAGCCCGTGCTGGTGCTTCGTGATACCACGGAGCGGCCGGAGGGGGTAGCAGCCGGAACATTAAAACTTGCCGGTACAGATGAGGAAGAGATTTACCGGATGACGGCGCAGTTGTTGTCAGACCAAAAGGAGTATGAAACTATGAAAAATGCTGTGAATCCGTATGGCGATGGTTATGCTTCTAAAAGGATTGCAGAGGGAATTTCAAAGTATTTGAAAGATTAAAGTATATTTGATTTTTTATGTCAAATCAAGTAAAATAGAAATAATATATTTTATCGATCGATGGGAGGCATACGAATGAGTGCTCGATTGGAAAAAATTGTATATGCGACATATAAGATAAATATGGGTACAATGGAGGTTTTTGAGATCGACGAGCAATTCACGAAGTTTCTGGGGTATACGAAAGAGGATGTAGAACGGGATCATTTAACATTAATGGATCTGATCTTTGAGGAAGATAGCAAAAGTTATTTTTCTATGGTACAGCAATCGTTAGATACAACAGGGGAAGCGTTTATTGCACATTACATGAAAAAGAAGGATGGTGCAGGCATGTTTGTCTGCTGTTTCGGAAAAATGGCACAGGATGAAAAGTACGGATTCCCGTATGCTCGTATTATGTTTGGAGAGATGACCGCATTATATGAGACTGCTATGCTTTCGATGGAGAACCGTTTGATCTTAAGCAATGTACTTGACAGCTTGATGGGAGGTGTCGGGGTGTTCCGCGTGGAAGGTACCCGCTTTATAGCTGAGTACCTGAGCGAGGGTTTTTTTGATGTTATTGGAACAAACAAAGAAATTTTTATGAAAACGTCCGGGGATTTCAGCCGCTTTATTTATGGGGAAGATATTTTGAAGCTGCATGAGGACGTAGATAATTGTATCGTGAAGGGTGCACATACGATTGGAGAATACCGGTTTATTAAGCCGGATAGTGGCTTCCAGTGGATGAAGGTGCATTTTTCTTATTTCGACAGGGAAGATGGTGTTCCACGTATCTGTGCATATTTTGCGGATGTGACAGATACAAAGCAGGAGCAGATCCGTCTTCGCAATATGAACAAAGAACTTTCCTTTAAATCAGAAATAGATTCGCTGACCGGGATCTATAACCATAATGCATTTGTGGAGCATGCATCGCAGAGTCTGGCACGGCAGAAAGAAGGTAACTTCTGCTCGTTATTGATGATCGATGTGGATGATTTCAAGATGGTCAATGACATTTTAGGGCATTATGAAGGAGACCGGGTATTAAAAGAAACGGCTCGCAGGCTCAATGACTTATCCATGAATCTTGGTTTTGCCGGACGTATGGGCGGCGATGAATTTGCGGTCTTTTTGAACCGGATCAAAAGCCGGGAAGAAGCAGTACTTTTTGCGGGTGATATTACAAGAAGACTATCTGAGATCAAGATTAAAACAGGTTACTCCGTTTCCATTGGTATCTATGTATCAGATCAGGGGGCAGTAGAGACTTTTCAGGATTATTATGTCAAAGCAGACCGTGCCTTATATGCAGCAAAGCGTGCTGGAAAAAATGGTTACATATTATATGATGAGATTCAGACACAGGAAACAGAAAATACGGAAGAAACACAGGAGCTTGTTTATTTCTCAGAAACCAGTCAGGTGCTTGATGATCTTTCCGATGCAGTATATGTGTGTGATGTAGAAAATTATGAACTGTTATTTATCAATCGGACGGTGCGTGAAATTTATGGACTGGAAGCGGAAGATAAAAGCTATCGTGGACAGAAATGTTATAAATTTTTACATGACAGAGATAACCCGTGTGAATTTTGTACAAAGGACGGTATCTGTGAAGGAAAGAATTATACCTTCCTTTACCGGCATGACAGCATGGCACGGCAGTATGTGTGCAGGGAGCGTCTGGTACACTGGAAGGATCACAAAGCCAGAATGGAAACTTGTACCGACATTACGAAACCGGAAGATGTGTTGACCGCGTTTACCGGAAGGTTTGAGATGGAAGATGCATTTCGTAACTGCCTGCTGGAACTTTCTGCGACTACGAATTATGAAAAGACCTGCAAGAAAGTGCTTTCTGTGATCGGGGAATACTATAGTGCGGACCGTGTGGTATTTTGTGTAGATATTCCAGGGCAGCAGGAGAAATATTATGAATGGTATGGAAGTCGCATCGAGGCACTGCTTGATGATCAATACCAGCTTAAGGAACGGTATCAGGATGGTATCTGGTGCGAGCAGGAATTGAAGCAGCATCCAATGATCATTGATAACAGTGAACAGCTTAAGAAAACCAATCCGGACAGATATGAGAAGCTGAGTCAGACGAAAGTATGGTCTTATTATTCAGTGCCGTTTGAACATGACAATATGAAAGGTTTTATGCTCGTATGTAATCCGAAGAAACATACAGCAGAGCTTACGATCCTGGAACTGTTTGCCATCTTTTTAGGCAATGAAATGGTAAAATGGGAGCTGCTGCGGATCCGTCAGTATGAAGCATATCACGATCAGCTGACCGGAACACTGAACCGTGCAGCATATATTGCGGATATGCCAAAGGTACAGGAAGCAGAATCGCTAGGTTATGTATTGATCGATGTGGATAATTTAAAGGCGGTCAATGCACAGTTTGGTTTTGAGTATGGTAATCTTGTTGTAAAAGAGATTGCAGATATTGTGAAACAGAATTTTTCCGCATACAAAGTATATCGGTTTGATGGTGATGATTTTGCTGTATGTTGTGAGAATATGGGACGGGAAGATTTCCTGAATCAGGTAACAAAACTTCGAAAGGAACTTTCTGATCATATTGTTGGAGCATCTGTTGGTTATGTGTGGGATGATTATGAAAAGGATCTGCGCCTGATGAACATGCACGCAGAGGAGATGCTCAAGAACGATAAGAAACGACGTAAAACGGAGACTCTCAAAGAGGGCAAGGAGCACTCTCTGGAATACATGAAATATGATGCAGAGCAGTGGATCGAAAATGATAATTTCATCGTCTATCTGCAGCCGAAGGTTGATCTGGATTCGAATGATCTTTGCGGTGCAGAAGCACTGGTGCGTCTGAACCATCCGGAAAAAGGCATTATAACACCAAACAATTTTATCCCTCAGATGGAAAAACTTGGTGTAGTATCCTGCGTTGATCTGTGGGTATTTGAGCGGGTGTGCCAGATCTTACAGAAATGGAAAAATGAGGGAAGAAAACTGCTTCCAATCTCCTTTAACTTTTCAAGAATCACATTGTTAGAAGAAGATCTGATCGAGAAAATGGAGCATATCATTTCCAAATATGATATTGATCGTGATTATCTGGAAATCGAGATCACGGAAACGATCGGGGATATGGAGCATGAGATGATCTCGAGAATTGCAGAACAGCTTCATATGAACAACTTCCGGTTATCGATGGATGATTTTGGAACGAAGTATTCCTCTATTTCTGTACTTTCTCTGATGCGTTTTGATGAGTTGAAGATTGACCGGAGTATGGTATGGAATCTGGAACAAAATGAGATCAGCCGCAAAGTAGTAAAGCATGTGATCGCGATGTGTTCCGATATTGGAATTCAGTGTATTGCAGAGGGTGTGGAGAATGAAAAACAGCGCGAGCTTTTAAAAGAGTTAAACTGTGATAAAGCACAGGGATATCTTTACAGTAAGCCGGTTTCACTGTATGAATTTGAGCATATTGTAGACAATTATAATTCCTAAAGGAGCAGAGTAAATGAGTAAAGTAAATGAATTAGAGTACGATAAATGGATGATGCCGGAGGAGGAAGAACAGAAGAAGATAGCCAGAATGTTCCAGACGAAGGGAACGGGGCTTTTGATCGGATATATTTTGTTACTGGTATTTGTTGTGGCCAGTATCATCATCAATATCCTGTTTCAAAAGATCAACCTGTTTTATATCGTATTCTTCCTGTTGATCGCACTGGCATCCGTTGCAGGACTGGGCAATCAGGTGAAACTGACCAGACAGATGAAGCAGCATGCGTTTGAAGTACGGGATGGAATTGTAAAAAAATTGAATTACACCAACAAACGCAAATACAATGTCTATTCTTATGAAGTGGAGATTGATGAACACAATGTGGTAAAGACCATTGTTGTTTCCAAAGGACATCGTGGTTTTAAACCGAAAGAAGGAGATCACGTTCTTCTTGCCAAACCACAGAAGTCAAGCAGTATATATTTTTACAAAAAACTATAATATAACAGAAAACCCAGCGACCTACAGGTCGTTGGGTTTTTCAGATGTTTGCAGATCATTTTTGAAGAATGGATTTGGGAAAAAACGTGATTTTTGGTCATCGTCCTGTTCGAGTACTGTGATCTGTACTGTTTTGGTCAGATTACTTCCATCCATAGTTGTAACTGTGATTGTTGCAGTTCCCGGCGTAATGGCTGTAATCTTACCCTTGCTGCTGACAGAGGCAACTGTAGAATCCGAAGATACATAAGTCAGCTTTTTATAAGCGGCACTTTTGGGAGAAGCCGTTGCCTTTAGCATGTAGTAATTGCCTTGATAAATTGTTTTCTTTCCGGCATTTAACTTGATCTTATTGATCCTTTTTCCTACATGCACCTTGGTGCTTGTACTGATCGTGCTGTCTTCTTTAGAAGTGATCGTGATCCGGGCAACTCCTTTGCGGCCGGTGGTAACCATGCCATCCTCTGAAACAGAGGCGACTGTTTTGTTACTGCTCTGGTAGGTAAACGAAGAGGTATTGGCAAGGGAGCCATTTATCTTCGGTTCCAACTGTAACGTGCTGTTTCGGTTTATTACATAATATTTGTCAATGGTAAGGGTGCGGCTGTCATTTCCTAATGCCTGAACCGGGGCTAAACTACCGGAGAGCAACAGGAGGGCGCACAAGATACGCGAGAGCAGGATGTGTTTTTTATAATGCATGAAAATCCCTCTTTTCTATTTTTTCTTAGTATAATCTTATGATGTGATAACTTCGTGAGAGACCGTTTTCTTTTCCAGCAGTGGAAGGGACAGGGAGAAACAGACTCCATGTTCCAGGTTGGTCACGTCACATGTACCGTGAAGTCCTGTAATGATCGTTTTTACAATATAAAGACCCAGACCGACACTCATGTTACGATCCTTATTTCTTGATTTATCCAGCTTGTAAAAACTTTCCCAGATAGAAGAAAGACTATCTTCCTCTAACGGAGTGCAAGGATTGCTGATGGAAAAACGGGCATTTCCCTTTCCGTCCTTTTTCAGGCTCATTGTAACCGTGCCGTTTGGATCACTGTATTTTAATGCATTTCCAATGTAGTTACGGATGGCCTGGGAAAGATAGGTTTCATCTGCCATCACAAAAAGATTTTTTTCGAATTCTGTCTTACAGGTAAGCTGCTGCTGGTCAAATAAAAGCTTTTGTGTTTCCACAAGGCTTTCACAAAGATCGGAGAAATTACATTCGGAAAGTGTCATATGATCTGCACCATGCTCCAGACGGGATACTTCTAACAGCCGTCCGATCATATTATTCATGAGTTTGGATTCTTCCAAAATAACATCTAAATATTCTTCCGTATCAATATGTTCTCCTTCGTATTTTAACATTTCCGCATAGCTTGTAACGATGGCGAGTGGTGTTTTCAGCTCGTGGGAGACATTGGATAAAAATTCCCGACGCAGCATATCCTGCCGCTGTTTTTCCTTGATGTCCTGCTCCAATTGCGCATTTACATTTTTTAAGGTGTCCATATCTTCCTTTAACCGGCTGGACATATGATTGATATTATTGGATAGACGGTATAGTTCGTCTTTTTGTTTCGGCAGCGGAAGTGTCGTAGAAAAATCCTGCCGGGTGATACGTTGGGCGGCCTGGTCGATCCGTCGGATTGGATGCACGATGCGGCTGGAAAACGGAATCGCAAGGATGGCACTTAACAGACAGGAGCCGAGTATCGTAAGTAGAATGATCGGAAAAAGACCGAGCATTGTCTGGTTAAATTCTGCTTCATAGCAAGTCCATATGACTGTGTTATAAAGATGCTGATCGGTTTCAATCGTGCGATATAAAGCCAGCCAAGAGTTGGAATTGTAGCCGTCTACTTTCGCAGGATCCGCGTCTTCGTCGTATTTGGAATCGTCCACATGAGTAAAGGCAACGGAGTCCTGAATGGATTCGTTTGTGCTGTAGAACACAGAATCATCTTCCCGGTCGATCATGCAAAAGTATAGATTGGAGGTAACCTCATAATCAGAAATAACCGCTAAGGTGTCCTGCCAGGTCGTTTTATCATCCAGATCATCGTTGATCTCATCAAAGGCCTGCAGCATGGTATTTTCTTTTTGTGCCCGGAATGCATGGTTCATAAACAGATACATCGCGCCAAGCTGCACACTCTCAAGAATCAGAAAAAAGCAAAAAAAAGTGGCTGCCAGACGTATCCTGATCGAATGAAACATATCGTTCTCCTCCTGTTTTTGTTCCCTTTCTTCTAAGGAAAGGAAAATGTATAACTTGATGGTAGCATGTTTCAAAGAAAATGCAACTGAAAAAAATGTGATATGCGGTAGAAAGTTATGGTCTGATATGGTAAACTATAGTAGGATTTCTGCGCCTTCTTACGTGCAGAGAATAGGTGGAAAGGAGACTATGAGATGACAATTCTGATAAAAAATGGAATCATTGTGGACGGAACGGACAAAAACCCGTTTCCGGCAGATGTTTTGATCCAGAATGGAAAGATCACAAAGATCGGGGATGCATTGGAGGATGCAGCCGATCAGGTGGTGGATGCGAAGGGACGTTATGTCATGCCGGGCTTTATTGATCTGCATGTACATTTCCGTGATCCGGGGCTTACCCACAAGGAGGATCTGATGACGGGTGCGATGGCAGCCGCAAGAGGCGGTGTAACGAGCGTATGTGCAATGCCGAACACCAAACCTGTGGTAGATTCGGTTGAGACTTTGAAGGATATTTTGGATCGGGCGAAAGAGGCTCCGGTACATGTGCTTCAGATCTCTGCGATCACAAAGGGACAGGACGGCACCGAGCTTGTGGACATGCAGGCGATGATGGAAGCTGGTGCGATCGGATTTAGTGAGGATGGCAAGAGTGTAATGGATATCACGCTTTACGAAGAAGCGATGAAAGAAGCGGCGCGTCTTGACGCTCCGGTATTTGCACACTGCGAGGACAAGAAGCTGGTTGGAAAAGGTGTGTTAAATGAAGGGGTTGCTTCCAAAAAGTTTGGTGTTCCCGGAATCAGTAATGCGGTGGAGGACATCATTACGGCGCGTGACATTTTCCTTGCCAATGAGACAAAAGCCAGACTGCATTTATGCCACTGTTCTACAGAAGGTACGGTAGAGCTGATGAAGATGGCAAAAGAGATGGGCATTTCCGTTACCGCAGAGGTCTGTCCGCATCACTTCATTTTGTGTGATGAGGATATCCAGACGGAAGATACCAACTACAAAATGAATCCGCCGCTTCGAAGCAGCCGGGATCGGGATGCGATGATAGAAGGACTCCGCACAGGAGTGATGAGCTGCATCAGTACCGACCATGCACCACATCATGCAGACGAAAAAGCGGGCGGCTTTATGAGCGCACCGTTTGGTATTGTAGGATTAGAGACAAGTGCAGCACTGACCTATACTTATCTGGTAAAGAGCGGGATCGTGCCGATCACCCAGATGGTACAGATGATGAGCTCCAATCCGGCCAGAGTTCTTCAAAGAGACGATGTGATCGGTTATGTAGAGGAAGGAAAAAATGCCGATCTTGTGATCTTTGATGCGGCAGAGGAGTATGTGATCGATCCGGAGGAATTTGCATCCAAAGGAAAGAATACTCCATTTCAGGGAAGAAAAGTAAGCGGCCGTGTGAAAATGACGATCGTAGATGGTGCGA
The DNA here is from genome assembly GCA_050874905.1 of Lachnospiraceae bacterium. Lineage (GTDB taxonomy): Bacteria > Bacillota > Clostridia > Lachnospirales > Lachnospiraceae > NC2004. The sequence goes on along the minus strand of JBNMLP010000020.1, from coordinate 10,649 downwards.
TCGTATATGAAGATGAGAAGTAAACAACATAACATACAGTAGGAGGATATTATGATTCAGCAGTTGATTAAAAACATTACAGAGAAAAATGCCCCGATCGTGGTAGGACTTGATCCGATGCTTTCTTACATTCCAAAGCATATTATGGATGCAGCGATCGAAGAAAAAGGTGAGACATTAGAGGGCTGCGCCGAGGCTATCTGGCAGTTTAACAAAGGGATCGTGGATGCAACCTATGATCTGATCCCGGCGGTTAAACCACAGGTTGCCATGTATGAGCAGTTTGGTGTACCGGGCATGGAAGCATTTGCCAAGACCGTTTCTTACTGCAAGAGCAAGGGACTTACGATTATTGGAGATATCAAACGTGGCGATATTGGTTCGACCTCCACGGCATATGCGATCGGTCATCTTGGTAAAGTAACGATCGGCTCTAAAACACTTCGTGGGTTCGAGGAAGATTTTGTAACGGTCAATCCTTATCTTGGAAGCGACGGTGTGAAACCTTTTATCGAGGTTTGCAAGGAAGAGGACAAGGGTATCTTTGTTCTGGTCAAGACCTCCAATCCATCCTCCGGTGAATTCCAGGATCGCCTGATCGACGGACGGCCTCTTTATGAATATGTCGGAGAAAAGGTAAACGAATGGGGACAGGACTGCATGGATGGTTCTTACAGCAATGTGGGAGCGGTAGTAGGAGCAACGTATCCGGAAATGGGAGAAGTGCTTCGTAAAGTGATGCCACATGCCTACATCTTGGTACCGGGATATGGTGCACAGGGCGGAAAGGCTTCTGATCTGGCTCCATACTTCAATGCAGATGGTCTGGGTGCGATCGTCAATTCTTCCCGTGGCATTATCTGTGCCTACAAGCAGGAAGCTTATGCTGAGAAATTTACACCGGAGCAGTATGCGGATGCGTCCCGTCAGGCTGTGATCGATATGAGAGATGACATCAACGGCGCACTGGGAAAATAATCACAAAGGAGCAGGTACTATGGGAAAGACAAAAGTAAGTGCAACGGTCATGTTTCATGAGCAGATTGCAAGTGATGTTTACTCCCTCTATTTACAGGTGGGAGAGATGGCGAAGGAAGCCGTGCCGGGACAGTTTGTTTCCATTTACTGTAAGGAGGGAAGTCGTCTGCTTCCACGTCCGATCAGTATATGTGAAGCATTGCCGGACAAAGGACAGCTTCGTGTCGTATACCGTGTCGTAGGAGCCGGAACGAAAGAGTTTTCCAAGCTTCATGCCGGAGCAGAGATAGAGGTGATGGGACCTTTGGGAAATGGATACACCCTGCGGGACAAAAAAGCAGTCCTGATCGCCGGAGGGATCGGAATACCGCCGATGTTAGAGCTTGCCAAACGATTGGATTGTGAAAAAACAATCGTATTGGGATACCGGGATGAACTCTTTTTGACAGAAGATTTTGCACCGTATGGCAAGGTGGTACTTGCCAGCGAAGATGGCAGACATGGTACCAAAGGAAATGTATTGGATGCGATCCGTGAACAGGGAGTTGACGGGAATGTGATCTATGCCTGTGGTCCGATCCCGATGCTTCGTGCGATCAAAGAATACGGACTTTCAAACGGCATGGAAGTGCAGATTTCCATGGAAGAGAAAATGGCATGCGGAATCGGAGCCTGCCTTGCCTGTGTCTGCAACAGTACCGAGGTGGATGGACACAGCTATGTAAAGAATAAACGTATCTGTAAAGACGGTCCGGTCTTTTTTGCGGAGGAGGTAGAGCTTTGATGAATATGAGTGTCGATATTGCAGGGGTAACCTTTCAGAATCCGGTTACCGTTGCATCCGGAACATTTGGCTCCGGAGCAGAATATAGTGAGTTTGTAGACCTGAACCGGCTGGGGGCAGTGACGACCAAAGGTGTGGCAAATGTGCCATGGCCGGGCAACCCTACCCCGCGGATTGCAGAGACCTACGGTGGCATGATGAATGCTGTCGGACTGCAGAATCCCGGTATTGATGTATTTTGCAAGCGGGATATTCCTTATCTGAAACAGTTTTCCACCGGAATCATTGTTAACGTGTGTGGAAAGTCAGAGAAGGATTATGTCGAAGTGGTAGAGCGGCTGGGAGAGGAAGACGTAGATCTGTTAGAGATCAATGTGTCCTGTCCGAATGTCAAAGAGGGCGGAATTGCTTTTGGTCAGAATCCGGATGCATTGCTTGCGATCACCAAGGCGGTGAAAAAGGTGGCAAAGCAGCCGATCGTGATGAAGCTCAGCCCGAATGTAACGGATATTACAGAGATGGCAAAGGCAGCCGAGGCGGGAGGAGCAGATGCCCTTTCCCTGATCAATACGCTGACCGGTATGAAGATTGATATTCACCGTCAGACATTTGCCATTGCCAATAAAACCGGAGGCTTATCCGGTCCGGCGATCAAACCGGTTGCCGTTCGTATGGTATATCAGGTTGCCAATGCGGTATCCCTTCCTATCATTGGTATGGGCGGAATCGCCAGCGCAGAGGATGCGATCGAATTCCTTCTGGCAGGAGCAACGATGGTGTCTGTCGGAACAGCGAATTTCCATGATCCGACCGTAACTTTAAAGATCATTGACGGCATCAAAGCATACATGCAGCAGCATAGCGTGGAGGATGTCAGAGAACTCATCGGACTCGTGAAATAGCAGTCGCATAAGGGATGATGTGGGGGATGCAGTATGAAAATGAGTGAGGAAACGTATTCTTATCCGGAGGTATTACACCTCACGGAGAAAATGCGAAAAGCAGAGGAAGAGAAGGAGCTTTTGGAACTTTCCTTAGATCAGGAACAGTTCCGGCTCGATCATTTAAAATTAAAGGAACAGATGGCATCGGTGCATCAGGAGTTTTATTTTCCTATTTTGATCCCAATCGTGATGACAGCAGTGTTAGTAGGAGTTGTGATCGCTGCTATTTCATTGCGCGCACAGATGGCGGAGATTACAAAGATGATCCAGCAGGGAGAAGAGTTCATGCCGTCAGGAGGACCGGGAGTCGCTTTGCTTGTCTGTGGAATGGCATTGGCATTTGGTGGATTCTTTACGGTTCGTATGTGGATCTCCACGATCCGCGTAGGAAAGCAGAAAGGTTATTTTGGAAAAAGCAAGGATGCTTCTACATTTCCGGAGCAGGAAAAAGAATGTCGGCAGAACATTGCCAAGTATCAAACGCAGATTGCGGACCTTGAGGAAACGATCACGATGCTGTCCGGAAAACGAAAGGCGATGTTATCCGGGCAGGAAGCACCTCTTCCTGCACAGGGGGACGGTACATGGAACCAGTTCCGTCAGGATGAGCGGCAGGTCGTATTTACCGGGGAACAGAAGGCAGAGATGTGCCGCAGTCTGGAAAGCAAGATCAAACGTCTTACCGCAGATTACGAAGAAATAGACAGAAACATCCAGAAAGTATCGCAGGAAATGCTCTGGATCAAAAATGGCTATGATAAATTTAAAAGTCACGTGATCTATGCGCTTGTGATCTGGTTTGCCATGCTGGTCTTTGGGTTGGTTCTGCCGGGCTATGTGGGAACGTTCCTTTCTATTTTTGCAGCACTCTATTTTCTCGTTGCCCTGCTTTATTTTTATCACCGGGGAAAAACAGATGTCGTGGATTACCTGATCGAGCAGGACAGTCCACTTGTTAAAAGCTACACATTTGAACATAATGTGAAACCAAAGGAAGTAAAGAAAAAAGAACTGGTCGCAGAACGAAACCGTTTGCTGACACAAAAAGAGCGGTTTGAAAAGGAATTACAGTTTTATAAGGGGCTTTAGGGCTCCTTTTTCGTTCGTGAACCGGATGTCTGGAGGAAATACAAATGAGTAAAGCGGAGTGCAGAAGCTACGCATTTAAAAAGTCGCTGCCGATACTTTGCAGCTACATCTTTGTGGGAATGGCATATGGAATGACGATGCAGATGGCAGGCTTTGGCTGGCTGCTGTCTGTGATCACGAGTCTTACGGTGTATACCGGGGCATTCCAGTTTGTGCTGATCACCTTTTTGAGCAGCGGGGCATCCATGCTCACGGTCTTTTTGACCGCTCTTTTGATGAACAGCCGGCAGGTATTTTATGGTCTGTCCTTTGTTCCGCTTTTTTCTAAAATGGGAGCACGCAAATGGTATATGATCCATTCTTTAACAGATGAAACCTATGCTGTGAGTATCACCCTGGAGCTTCCGGAGGAGGAGAAAAAGGATGTCTGTTTCTATCTGGCATTGTTTTCCCAGACGTACTGGGTCATCGGTTCCGTGATTGGAAGCGTGGCAGGACAGCTATTGCCGTTTGATCTGACCGGAATTGATTTTTGTATGACGGCATTGTTTGTCATTTTATTTCTGGATCAATGGGAAAAAGCAGCCTCTCATACACCTGCCCTGATTGGAGTGGGCATCGGGGTATTCTGCCTGATAATTTTTGGAGCAAACCGTTTTATGCTTCCGGCATTGCTGATTGGCTCCGGTCTTTTACTTCTGACCGGAAGGAAGGAGGAGCGTCATGCATAGCACGTATATCGCAGGGCTGATCCTGCTTTCTGCGGTAACCACATTTGCTCTGCGCAGCCTTCCATTTGCCGTATTTCATGGAGAACGCACGATGCCACAGTGGCTGGAACGTTTAGGAGAACGGCTGCCGGCTGCGATCATGGCGGTGCTGGTGATCTACTGCGTCAGGGATGCAGGAAGCGACTGGGTTGGGATCGGGATTCCCAAAGGAGTGGCAGTGCTGCTCGTCGGACTTACCTACAAATGGAAGCATAACACACTATTTAGTATTCTGGCGGGAACGGTCTGTTACATGCTGCTGCTCCGCCTGATGTAAGGCAGAAAATGCCCCCCCTTGCCAGGTATGTTATAATCATAAGTGTGGGTTTTTGATAAGATGGCGGAAACCGCATATAATACAAAAAGGATAAGGAGAAAAGAAGAGAATGAAAGAGTATAAACAGGAATTTTTCAAAGGAGAACGTGCCTTGTTCCAGGGGCAGGATCTGATCATAAAAGACAGTATATTTGATGCCGGGGAATCACCGTTAAAGGAGAGCCGGAATATAGAAGTGTATCACAGTATGTTCAAATGGAAATATCCCCTGTGGTATTCTAACCATATTGTAGTGGAGGATACGAACTGGTTTGATATGGCAAGAGCCGGTGTGTGGTATACCAATGATATGAAGGTGAAGCGTGCGCTGATTGAGGCACCGAAGAATTTCAGACGATGTAAAAATTTAGAACTGTCCGATGTCACCTTTACGGATGCTGCCGAGACACTTTGGAGCTGTCAGGATGTCACCCTTCAAAATGTCAGTGCAAAGGGAACGTACTTTGCGATGAACAGTGAAAATATGAAGATCGATGGCTTTACCCTTGCGGGAGATTATTCTTTTGACGGATGCAAAAATGTGGAGATCCATCATGCAACGATGTCTTCTAAGGATGCCTTCTGGAACAGTGAGAATATTACCGTTTATGATTCCTTTATTTCCGGGGAGTATCTCGGCTGGAATGCGAAGAATCTGACGCTCATCAACTGTACGATCGAGAGCCTGCAGGGAATGTGTTACATTGACAATCTTGTGATGAAGAACTGTAAACTGATAAATACGACACTGGCATTTGAATATTCGAGTGTGGATGCTGAGATCACGAGTACGATCGACAGTGTGTTAAATCCAAGCTCCGGTACGATCCGTGCAGAAGCGATCAAGGAGCTTATTGTGGAAAAGGACAAGGTCGATCCTTCCAAGACGACCATCATTTGCAAAGAGTAAGGAGGGGAACTATGGAGTACGAATTTGACCGGGTGATCGACCGGAGAAATACAGGTTCTTATAAATGGGATATTCCGGAAAATGAGCTTGCCATGTGGGTGGCAGATATGGATTTTCAGACTGCTCCAGAGATCAGAGAAGCATTACAAAAGCGGGTAGCGCATGGCATTTTTGGCTATGAGACACTGCCGGAGGAGTGGACGCACGCCTATCAGCACTGGTGGAAAAAAAGACACGACTTTGCGATAGAAAAAGACTGGCTGATCTTTTGTACGGGCGTGGTACCGGCGATTTCAACGGCGGTGCGCAAGCTGACCACCCCTGCGGAAAAGGTGCTGATCCAGACACCGGTCTATAACATTTTCTTTAATTCCATCGTCAACAACGGACGGTATGTGGTGGAAAGTCCATTGGTCTATGAGGACGGACAATACCACATGGACTTTGATGATCTGGAACAGAAGCTTTCTGATCCGCAGGTGACGCTTATGATCCTCTGCAATCCGCACAATCCGGTGGGAAAGATCTGGGATGCAGATACGCTAAAAAAAGTAGGAGAGTTATGCCGGAAATATCATGTTACGGTGGTATCTGATGAGATCCACTGTGATATTACAGAGCCGGGAGAGGGTTACGTGCCGTTTGCATCGGTATCAGAGACCTGTAAAAATATCAGTGTGACCTGCATCGCACCGACGAAAGCATTTAATATCGCAGGATTGCAGACGGCGGCTGTAGTAGTACCGGAGGAGAGCCTGCGCCATAAAATGTGGCGCGCGCTGAACACAGATGAAGTGGCAGAGCCGAATGCCTTTGCTGTAACGGCAGCAGTAGCAGCCTTTGAACAGGGCGGTGACTGGCTGGATGCCCTGCGCCAGATCATCAAACGAAACCGTGACCATGTAGCGCAATACTTAAAAAAAGAGCTTCCGATGCTCTACCTTGTGCCATCCAAAGCCACCTATCTTTTGTGGATCGACTGTAGTAAGGTGACGGCAGATACCAAAAAGCTGGCAGCCTATCTGCGACGGGAAACGGGACTTTATCTATCCGATGGCGCACAGTATGGTGCGTGTGGAAAAACATTCGTGCGGCTCAATATTGCCTGCCCGATGGAAACGCTGCAGGATGGATTGGAACGGCTGAAGAAGGGGATCAGGGAGTATAGGGAGTAGAAGGTGTAAGGAGTAGAGGATGAGAGTTGCAGTATTAGATGATGATGAGAAGATGCTTCCCTATTATGTGGAAGAGATTGCTTCGGCATTTAGGCACTTTGGACAGGAGGCGCAGGTCAAAAGTTATCTGGATGCGCAATCCTGTCTACAGGAGAAAGAGCCGTTGGATATCATATTTATGGATATTAAGCTGCCACAGGATAATGGGATTACAGTAGCAGAGCTGTTATTGGAACATGATCCGAAGCTGGGAGTAGTATTTTTAAGCAGTTATGATTCTTATGTGTGGGAAAGCCTGCGGGTACGTCCCATTCATTTTATCCGTAAGGAATATTTTAAGGATGAGCTGGAGGATGCGGTCAGACGGTGTCTTTCCTACTATCAGTCCCAGCACCAGCAGCTTATTTTAAACAGCGGGAAACAGGTACATACCTTTCAGATATCCGATATCCTTTATCTGGAAGCAAGAGGGAAATATGTGGTGGTACATGAACAGGAACGGGAAGAAAGTGTCAGGATGTCTTTCCGTGCAGTGGAAGAACAGGTGAGGGAGCTTCCATTTGTGAAAATCCACCGGAGCTATCTGGTTTCGGCGGCAGCAGTTGCATCTTTTCAGACGGAAACGGTACAACTGAGTAATGGAGAGAAGCTGCCGCTTAGTAAATACAGGAAAGAAGAAGCCAAAAAGGAGTATGTACAATATTTATAAGGAGGAAAATACGTGTATAAAGAGGAGAGAATGGCTGCAGGACTGGGTGTTGCACTCGTCATCGGTCTTATTTATGTGTTTCGGTTTATTCCAAAGGGGTCATTGGTATACCGCTGGTATTTTATTCTGCCTATCTTCGGAGTGATCCTATATGTGATCCTGATGGTACAGATCCGCCGGGTGAAGAAGGAGAATGCTGAAATAAAAGAGCTGACACTGCAAAAGGAAAAGCAGGAACTGAAAAAGAAATATTATGAAGAAAATCAGGTGCTTTTCACAGAATATATTGCTCTACAGGAACAGCTGAAGCAGGAAATTAAATATTTAAAACAGCGGGCAGAACAAAAGGATTATACCTCTATTCAAGAATATGTCTCAAAAATGGGAGAAAAGATTTCCCATCGTCAATTTATCCAGACCGGAAATGAAAGCTTTGATATCGTTTTGAATCAGAAGCTTTCCAAGGCTCAAAAGGAAGGCTGTACGTTACGATTATCCGTACAGAAGATCACACTTTATTCCATCCGTGAATTGGACATTATGCGTTTGTTTTCCAATCTTTTGGACAATGCCATAGCGGCAGCTTCTATGACCGATCAGAAAATGATCTTATTTTCTGTACAGAAAAAAGGAAATTATCTGGTAGTAGAAACAGAAAACGCCTTTCGAGAAGTGAAGCAGAAAAAAGACGGAACCTTTCTTTCTACGAAGGAGGATTCTTCTATGCATGGAATGGGGCTGAAGATCATGGAACAGATTGCGAAAAACTATCAGGGAGAGATGGTGGTTGAAGCAAAGGAGCACAGATTTCATGTGAAAGTAATGATGGAGGATCGGAAAAATGACGACAGTAAAATTGTTGAGTAAGATTGTAGTGGCAGCAGTAGAGGGATACTGTAGTGTTGCAGTATTAAAAGCGTTTTGCGGAACAAGAGAAAAGAGCCGGAAAGGACGTATCATTTCGCATAAAGAGCAGACAATTGCTTTTTTCCTGTTCTGGATCATATTAGGAAGTTTGTGGCAGAGCAAGCTGTGTTCTTTTGAATATTTTCCAATTGGTAATATAATAGGATTGGCATTGCAGTTTTTTTATTGCTACTGCTATATGGAGGGTAATGGATGGCGGTATGCTTTTGCCATAGGAATGATGTATCTGCTTGTTGCGTTTAATGACATGGCGGTAGCGGCAGTTGTCTTTCAAACCGGAAAATTTACAACGGATGAGCTGCGCTACGGACCGGTCAATGACTTCTTTACGATCGTAACAAAGATTCTGCTTTTGATCTGGTTTATCCCGTTTTACAACTGGAAGTGTAGGCGTTACAGAAAAAATATTTCCGGTGGAGTGAGTGGAGTAGCAATGATGGCGATCGTGCTGGTATTTGTTTTTTATTTTATCTTTGGTTTACGGGATGCGGAAAATGGATATTTCTTTTTAACCTTTGACAGTGTAGCATTGATCCTGGTACTTTTTGTACTGCTCAGTCAGCAGCTGATCCAGTATATGCAGGAGGCTGCCGAACGGAAAACGAAAAATGAGCTGGAATACGAGAAAGGAAAGATCGAGCTGGAATGGTACGAAAAGAACAGGGAAACCTATCAATCCGTGCGCGAGATTCGTCACGATATGAAAAACTGTATTGCAGCGATGGAGTATATGGTAGAAAAAGAAGAGTATGACCGCCTGACAAACTACCTGACAGAAATGGAACAGGAAATAGAATAAGAGAAGTAAATGCAGGAGAGGCTGTTTTGGTATGCCCGTCTATTTGACAGGGGATAGCCAAACAGCCTCTTTCTTTTCGTGCTCTATAGCGTCCGTTCGTGCCAAGACAATTGTATAGAACCATATATTATGTATAATAAGGATTGTTATGTTCTTATCAAAGGTGGAAAAAGTCGTGGTGATTGAATGGAGGGAGTATCTTTTTAGATAGAAAAGATTTAAGAGAAGGAGAACAAAAAAATAGTCTTTGCTCTATCAATAAGATAAAGCAAAGACTACTTTTTAAATGTTAGCACCTCATTGGCAGTACAGTCTAAGATCACTAATAGAATAGATTACTCTAATTCCATTCCGTTAAATAATGGCACTTATTATTTAGAGATGAATCGTGGAACTACAGGAAGTTATAATTTTAAGTTGGATTTTATATCGGCAAATGAAACTTTTCCAGATACAGGTGCAGATGATTATATGGCTGGTGCAAATCCAATTAATTTGGGTGTTACATATAATGGACAGATTGCATATAAAAATGGTGAAATATTTTTTAGCGATGATGTTGCATATAGGCCAAAGGATGTGGATTACTATGTATTTAATGTAATTCAAGGTGGTGCTATTACAATAAATGCTTCCTCGCAGAGCGAGCTTAGAACTGAGATATATGATACTCAAGGTAATTCTCAACGACGGATTGATTCTTCAAAAGTAGAATCATTGGGAAGATATGATATAAATGAAACACTAAATATGATGCCTGGTACTTATTATTTAAGTATTCGTGGAGATGGTGGTAATTACAGTTTTCAGGTCTCACAATATGTTGCACCAAAGTCTGTTGCAAGAGTTTCTATTTCAAAAGCGAAAAGTAAGAAAAAACATAGTATTACACTAAATTGGAAAAAAGTAGACGGCGCATCAGGATATCAGATTCAGTATTCTAAATATAAAAATTTTAGAGGAAAAAAATCCTTATGGGTAGGCTCTACGATCAACAAAAAAACAATCCGAAGCTTGAAATCTAAGAAAAAATATTATGTACGGGTGCGTGCATATACCATTTCAAACTCTCAATATATCTATGGAAAGTATAGTAAAGCGAGAAAGGTAAAGGTGAAATAAATATAATGAGGAGCATTCCTGTAATTCATTAAAAGTGCCAATTGAATAAAAAAGAACCTCAAGGTATGATTGAGTTGCATCTTGGCGGATGTAAACAAAACAATCAATACACCGGAGGTTCTAAAT
>JBNMLP010000019.1:0-55739 GCA_050874905.1 Lachnospiraceae bacterium | reverse complement strand
TTTCGTCATCATATAAAAATCACCACCTGTTTTTGATAGTTTAATTATACCAAAAAAGTGGCTAAAAGTCGCATAAATGCTTTGTTTTAGCTAAAAAAGACAAAGTCCATGGCGTATGCCGTGGACTTTGTCTACAGTCTGCAGGGCTGGCACAGCCAGTCCTGCTTGACATGCCTAAAACCGCATTATAATACAAACAAGGACAGAACCCTAAAAACAAGGTTCTGCCCGTCGATAACTAATAACAGATCTTATATCAGTTTTTTCTGTTTACACAAAACTTGAAACAGTCTCCCCAAGAAGCAGAATTAGAAAAGCTTTCCTTTAGAATATCGCACTTTAAAACAAAAATAAAGTGCGTAAGTTTGTTACCGGCAACTTACACACTTTATATTACACTCTCTAGTTAAATTAATTTTCCTCCACGATTCTTTCAAAATCTCATTTTGTCTCCACGAAACACTAAAAATATATCAATTCATATTAAGATATATTAAATTATTGCCGGTTTTACGAATTGGATTTTCTTGAATAATCAATGGTTCACATAATATTACCTGTAATTCATAGATTTTCTTACCACTCATACGGCGTGTTCTGATAAACGTAATAATTGAGCCAGTTGTAATATAACGTATTGGCATGGCAGCGCCATGTCTTTGGAGGTACTTTCGTCGGATCGTCATCCGGATAATAATGCACCGGGATCTCCGGGTGAAGCCCTTTCTTCACATCCCGTTTGTACTCTTTATCAAGTGTCAACTGGTCATACTCCGGATGTCCCGTCACAAAAATATTTTTCATTTTCTTATCGATAATCAGATAAGGTCCCGCTTCCTCTGATTCTGCCACGATCTCCAGTTCATCGATCGCCTCAATATCCTCTTTGGAAAATCCGGTATATCTGGAATGTGGGACATAAAAGGTATCATCAAAACCACGCACCAGCGGCGTTTTCCGATGAAACGTATGATGCTCGTAAATGCCGGAAAGCTTCTTCGGAAGCAAATGCTTTTGTACTCCGTAATGATAATAAAGTCCCGCCTGTGATCCCCAGCAGATATGCAAGGTAGAGGTAACGTTTGACTTGCTCCATTCCATGATCTCCGTCAGCTCTTTCCAGTAATCCACCTGCTCAAACGGCATTGTTTCCACCGGAGCTCCAGTAATGATCATTCCATCATACCGATGCGCCTTCACCTCATCAAAGGATACATAAAAACGGGTCAGATGTGCCTCTGACGTATTTTTGGATTCATGGGAATCCATACGAAGAAATGACACATTTACCTGCAATGGTGTATTGGCAAGACTGCGCAGCAGTGCAAGCTCCGTATCTTCTTTTAACGGCATCAGATTAACGATCAGAATATTAAGCGGACGGATCTCCTGACTTTTTGCTCTGTCGTGATCCATTACAAATATATTCTCATCTTCTAAAATCTTCTTTACTGGCAAATCATTATCTATTTTAATTGGCATTTGTTTCGCTTCCTTCCTGCTTGATCATATTTCTAAACGCCTCTTCCGTCAGAATCGGTATATTAAGCTCTTTTGCCTTTTTATTCTTGGAGGAATTAGAGTCGGCATCGTTGTTGATCAGAAAATCCGTCTTCTTTGATACACTTCCGGCAACCTTTCCTCCGAGCTGCTCAATCTCTGCTTTTAATGCATTCCGGTTGGCATATTGTGTCAAAGAACCGGTGACCACAAAGGTTTTATCAGCCAGAAGCTGTTCTTCCGGTGCGAGCATCTCCTCTTTTTCAAATGTAACCTCGTGAAGCAGGGCATCTAACTGTTCCTGCTTTTTCGCATCCGAAAAATACTCTATAAATGCTTTTGCGATCAGCTCACCGATTCCATCAATCTGCATCAGTTCTTCCATATCCGCATGACGCAGCTTTGTAAAATCATATTGAAAATGCTGACAGATCAGCTTGGCATTCCGAAGTCCGATATTTCCTATTCCTAATCCATAAAGGAAAGACGGCATGGAACAATTCCTGCTCCGCTCAATGGCAGCATAGAGCTTTTGATAGGATTTCTCACCAAAGCCCTCCAGCTCCACAATCTCATCCTGATAACGGTTCAGATGAAACAGATCCGAAAGCTCTGCCAAAAATCCGTTTTGAATAAATTTCTCCAGTGTTGCTTCTGACAAACCATCCATATTCATCGCATCCCGGCTTACAAAATGTGCAAACCGTTTTACCTGTTTGGCAGGACAGAGTGGATTCTCACAAAGGAGCACTTTGACATCATTTTCTTCCTTCACCCGTGTCGGCTGATGACATACCGGGCAGGTTTCAGGAATCTTTAGCGTATTGCTTCTGGTCAGGTTATCAGAAAGTTGCGGAATGATCATATTTGCCTTAAATACCGTGATCTTATCCCCTGCTCCAAGCTCATAAGATTCTAAAATACTTACATTGTGCAGGCTGGCACGGCTCACAGTCGTTCCTTCAATCTCCACCGGTTCAAACACAGCCACCGGATTGATCAGCCCCGTTCTTGATGCACTCCAGAACACCTCTAAAAAGGTGGTCTCCTCCACCTCATCCTGCCATTTAAATGCAATGGAATCCCGTGGGAATTTTGCGGTCGTACCTAAGCTTCTCCCGTAAGCAATGTCATTGTAGGAAAGCACCAGCCCATCCGACGGGAACTGATTCTCTGTAATATGGGAAGAAAACCACGCCACCGTATCAGGCAGTGTGTCCTTCGTCACCAGCTTATATTGTACCACATCAAAACCGAGAGAGGAAAGCCATAAAAACCGCTTTTCTACCGTATCAAGCTCCATGTGATCCGGCACATCGATCAGATTAAATGCCAGAAAATGAACATTGCGCTCTGCACAGATCCGGCTGTTTAGCTGTCTGACCGTTCCGCTGCACAGATTTCTCGGATTCTTATATTTTGCTTCTGCATCCGCGATCTCCTCATTGATCCGTGCAAATTCTTCATAGGAAATGACAGATTCCCCTCGTATCGTCAGCTTTCCCGTATAGGAAATCTGCTGTGGCACATTGGCAAATACCTTAGCATTGTGGGTAATATCCTCTCCCACCTGACCATTGCCACGCGTCACCGCCTGAACCAGTTTGCCGTCCTCATAAAGGAGCACGGTAGTCAACCCGTCCTCTTTCCACGACAGTACGCCTTCCTTGTCTTTCAGCCACGTAACAAGCTCCGCTACCTCCTTTGTCTTATCAAGGGAAAGCATCGGATGCTCGTGTGTCACTTTTTTCAGTTCACTTTTGACCTCATAACCGACATGCATCGTCGGACTCTGGCTTAGCGTCACACCAGTCTCTTTTTCCAAAGAAACGAGTTCATCATAGCAGGCATCATACTCATAATTGCTCATGATCTCTGTATTCTCATTGTAATACGCCTTAGAAGCACGGTTTAATAAAGTTACCAGTTCCTTCATCCGCTTCATATTCTGCACATTTTCTGCCATGTCCGTTCCTCCTGCCGGTTTTCTTTTTTATTATAGCATTTTCTTAAGCTCTGCAAGCTCTGATGGGGTAATGTTGCGATACTGTCCTACCGGAAGGTCCCCCAGTAAAATATTCATCACACGCACTCTCTTTAATGAGTATACCCGATAGTCAAGTGCTTCACACATGCGCCGGATCTGTCGGTTCAGCCCCTGCGTTAAGATAATGCGGAAGCTGTTTCTTCCAGTCTTTTTCACCTTGCAAGGTCTTGTGACCGTGTCAAGGATCTCCACGCCATTTCGCATCTGGTCAAGAAATTCGCGTGTTACGACCTGATTCACAACCACCTCATATTCTTTCTCATGACAATTTCTCGCATGGGAAATCTGGTTGTGCAGCTCTCCCTGATTGGTCAGCAGTACCAGTCCTTCCGAGTCCTTATCCAGTCGTCCTACCGGATAGATCCGTGTCGGATAACCGATTGCATCAATAATGTTGTCTTTTTCTTTGGCAGAACAGACCAGTCCAACTGGCTTGTTATAAGCAAGCAAAACAAATGGTTCATCCAAAAACAAACGCTCGCCCTGAAAACATACCTCATCCGTTTCCTCGACCTGATCTCCCAGGACTGCCACTCTTCCATTGATCGTGACCTCTCCATCGAGAATATGCTGATCAGCTGCTCTACGGCTGCAGGCACCTGCAGCACTTAAATATTTGTTAATTCTCATATTATCACCTGCTATTTCTCATAAAAGAACGAATAAATAGAGTGGAATCCTATGCTGTCTGCACGAAGCATCTGCTCCGTACTTCCTACAAATAGCACACCTTCCTTTTTCAACGCTCCATAAAACTTCTGATACAGTTCATCCTTGGCCTCTTCCGTAAAATAGATCATGACATTCCGGCAAACGATCAAATCATAATTACTGCCAAAGGAATCACGTAAAAGATTATGCTGACTGAATTTGACCCGGTCTTTAATCTCTGTAGAAATCTGATAAGAGTTTTTCCCGAGTTCCTTAAAATACCGCCGCTTAAACTCCTCCGGCAAACTAGCCAGACTCTTTTTATCATAAATACCCGCTTTCGCTTTTTGGATGATCTGTTTGTCAATATCCGTCGCTTCTACTACGATCTTATCAAGTGGCATATGTTTAGAAAGAAGCATCACAAGAGAATACGGTTCATCACCGGTAGAACAAGCAGCACTCCATATTTTTAACGGACGTCCGCCATTTTTCTTTAATAAGGTCGGGATCACGTTCTCATCTAAAATCCGCCACTGATCCGGATTGCGATAAAACTCTGACACATTGATCGTAAGATAAGACAAAAACGTCTCATACATTTCTTTATCCACCTGAATTGCTTCTAAAAATTCTTTAAATCCTGCCAGATTATAACGTTTGATCAACGCTTCAATCCTACGTTTCATCTGCCGTTCTTTATAAAGAGAAAGATCAATCCCTGTTAGTTTATAAACATCCTTGGTAAAATTGTCATACTCGTACATATTGCCACCTCCCGAGCCGCTTCTTTCAGAAAAAAATATAGTGCCTATAAAAATTATAGACACTATACCCTAAAAATCATTCGTATTTCTTATGATCGCTGATTATTCCTCAACTTCTTCAATCTCGTCAGCGTCTACTTCTTCCATATCATCTTCTACACGAGATAAGGTAGCTTTAATACTTAAGCTGATCTTATGTGACTCTAAGTTGAAATCAACAACCTTGGCCGTTACTTCCTGACCAACGCTTAATACGCTGGATGGCTTCTCAATATGCTCTAATGAAATCTGAGAAACATGAAGCAATGCATCTACACCAGGCTCTAACTCTACGAATGCACCAAAGTCAGTCATACGAGCTACTTTACCGGTTACGATGTTACCAACTGCATACTTCTCTTCTGCATGAAGCCATGGGTTCTGGTCAGCAAATTTCAAGCTTAACGCAATCTTCTCACCCTGAATATCCTTGATCAATACTTTTACAGTATCTCCAACCTTGAATACTTTCTTTGGATTCTCAACACGTCCCCAAGACATCTCAGAAATGTGAAGAAGTCCATCTGCTCCGCCTAAATCGATAAATGCACCAAAATCTGTTAAGTTCTTTACAACACCTTCTACTGTGTCGCCAACTTTAATTCTCTCAAATAATGCTTTCTTCTTCTCTTCACGCTCAGCGACCAGTAACTGCTTGCGATCACCAATGATTCTTCTCTTCTGAGGAGCATACTCTGTAATGACAAACTGAATCTCCTGATTCGCATATTTGGTTAAATCTCTTTCATACTGATCAGAAACAAGACTAGCAGGAATAAATACTCTTGACTCGTCTACTGTTACGATCAATCCACCATCACGAACCTCTGAAACGGTACCAGTAATCACTTCCTTGTTCTCGTATGCAGCTTCTAACTTCTCGTTAGACTTGTCTACTGCAAGTGCCTTGTAAGTTAATAATACCTGTCCCTCGCCATCGTTGATCTTAACAACCTTTGCATTCATTGTCTGTCCAACTTCAACTTCCTTTGTTAAGTCTACATTTGGCTGGTTGGTATACTGCTGACGAGTGATCACACCGTCTGCCTTGTAACCAATGTTTAAGACGATCTCGTCTTCTTTTACACTAATTACGGTACCTTCCACTACTGCGCCTGGACGAACGTTATTCTTCTCCTTAAAGCTCGCCTCTAATAATTCTCCAAAGTTCTCTTCAGCCATGCTATCATGAACCTCCTTGATAATATTGTTTGGGGTGGATGCCCCTGCTGTAATACCAACGCTACCAACGGACTCCAACATGGTTAGATCCAAATCAACAAGTGTCTGTATATAGTAAGTTCGTTTGCATTCTTTACTACTTATGTCATATAGTTTCTGGGTGTTAGAACTATTTCTGCCCCCGATGACAATCATTGCATCAACTTCCTTTGCTAAGGCTGCTGCTTCAGACTGACGTTCTTCGGTCGCATTGCAAATAGTATTACATACTCCTATATCATAACCTTTTTCTTTGAAAATTTCAACTATATCTTTAAATTTCTTGTAATTAAATGTCGTTTGCGCCACCAGACAGTATTTCTGCCCCGGTTTTAAAGAAAGATCCTGTGCCATTTCCAGCGAATCGATCACGATTGGATCCTGCTGACACCATTTCTGAATTCCGATTACTTCCGGATGTTTGGGATCTCCTACAATGATGACCGGCGTATTCTGATCTCCTGCTTCATGTACCAGACGATGGATCTTCAATACAAATGGACATGTCGCATCCACAATACGGATGTCCTTCTCCTGCAGCAGATCATAAACCTGTTTTCCTACTCCGTGGGAACGGATCACCACCGTCCCCTCATGATCCGGGAGGGCACTTAATTCTTCAAAGGAATGGATCACCTTCACACCTTTTTTCTCCAGGTCTGCAACCACCTGTTCATTGTGGATGATCGGACCATATGTGTAGACATGTTCCTGTCCTGCTACTTTATATACTTCTTCTACCGCACGCTTTACACCAAAACAAAAGCCTGCCGTTTTTGCTAATCGAACCTTCATGCTGTTTCCTCATCTTCTATTTCTTATAACAGGAAATAATAGCATCTACCACTTCCTCAATCGTCATATCGGAGCTGTCGATCACCGTCGCATCGTCTGCCTTTTTCAAAGGTGCGATCTCCCGGTTCATATCCTGCTCATCCCGTTTGATGATATCTGCTTCCACTTCATCAAAGTCAGCCTGAACTCCATTTTGTGCAAGCTGCTCCACTCTTCGTCTGGCACGCTCTTTGGAAGATGCGGTCAGGTAGATCTTCGTCTGTGCATCCGGAAGCACAGCAGTTCCAATATCCCGTCCATCCATAATGACATTCTGCTGTTTGGCAAGATTACGCTGTAATTGCAGCAGTTTCGTCCGTACCGGAGCATAAACGGCAATCTTAGAAGCAGCATTTCCTACCTCTTCCGTGCGGATCAGCTTGGATACATTCTCATCATTTAAAAGCACCTGCTGCTCACCATCCTGATATTCAATCGTGATCGCGATCTTCTCACAGGCAGCAGACACCGCCGAAAGATCATCCATATCCACCTGATTACGGATCATATAAAGAGCCATTGACCGGAACATCGCTCCGGTATCAACATAGACAAACTGGATCTTCTTCGCTACCATTTTGGCAATCGTACTTTTTCCTGCACCGGCAGGTCCATCAATTGCAATACTGTACATGTTCTTCTCCTCATTTCCTGTTTGAAATTGTCATGCCGCTGTTTCCTTATCTGAACAGCAGGCAAAGATATTAATAATATACCATATTCCACCCGAAAATGCATTATTTTTCCCTGTTTTCCTTTGGCATTTTTGCCAAAACTTTTTAGAGACATTGTCCCATTCCCTTTATGTTATAATGAACCCACTATTATAATTTTACCAACAGGAGGGTTTCTTTATGAAAAAAAGAATGCAGCAAATCTGTTCCTGGGTCATGGTTACGGCACCTCTGTTTTCCTACACTGCAATGCCGAAAGCAGACAGTTTTTCACCATCCACAGGCACAGTCACTACCAACTACGGCAAATTCACCTATGAGTTCAACTATGAGATCACCTCTGACAGTACCGTCACGATCCATGCCTTTAAAGCCATCGGAAACGAGCCGGATACGGTTGTAATCCCGGAAAAGATTGATGGACGCTATGTTACTGCACTGGGTACATACCATAGAGAAGAAACCAACGACACCGGTTTATTTGCTGGAAAATGGAGTGTCAAAAACGTCTATCTGCCAAACACGTTACTCACGATCGGCAACAATACATTCTGTGGTACTAATGTTGAACACATCTACACTTACGGAGAAAATGTTACCGTATCCGGTAATGCTTCGGGCGAAGCCTCTGGTAACGCTTCCGACAACGCCTCTGGTAATGCTTCCGGTAATGCTACCGGTGATGCTACTGGTGATGCTACTGGCGATGCTACCGGTAACGCCTCTAGCAACGCTTCCGGTAATGTTTCCATCGATCTGGATCTTGCAAAAATCGTTGCCAGTCAGGATGGTACCCTTCTTCCAGGAAGTCTTCAATATATCGGAGCAAAAGGCTTTATGACCAGTAAATGCCTCGAAACAATAACTTTCCCTGATTCTTTAGTCGAGATCGGATGCAGTGCATTCATAGATGCCGGACTAACTACCTTTGTTATTCCAGAAAATGCCCATATGAAATATCTAGGCAAAACATTAGTGCGTTCTGCAATCAGTGAAATTTATATTTATGGTTCTGTTGAACAAATCGATGAGAAAGCTTTCTCTGGCATTTCTACCTTACAGTCATTTTATGGAAAGAACATTGGTGACATCGGAAGCTATGCGTTCCAGAACACACAGATCAAGACCTTTACCATTGATGGTTCACTTCATTCCATCGGAAGCTACGCCTTTACTGGATGTGGTTTGTTAGATACCGTGATCATCAATTCTTCCACTCCGTACTTCATTGAAGCACACGCCTTTGATTGTGCCGGATTAAAAACAATCGTGTTATCTGATGGTATCTCTACCATCGAAGAAGGAACTTTCTCTAACTGTGGAAATTTAAACACTGTAAAGCTTCCGGATTCTTTGGAATCCATTGAAAAGGATGCCTTTAAAAATGTATCTTCAATCACCGACATTTCCATCGGTGAAAATGTAAAAGTAGATAAGGATGCGTTTGATGGTGCAGGTGGTTCTACTCTGGATTCCATCTCCAAATCAAATAACAAAGATATTCAGACGATCATCCAGAACAAGGGCTATCAGTCAACGACACAGTCAACCACAGAGCAGGTAGTATTGGTTCCGACAACGGAAGCACCAGCTCCGATCGTTCCGGCGACAGTTAATAAAGTTAATTTAAAGAGTGTCAAGAAAAACAAAAAGAAAACAAAGGTAACCTTAAAATGGAAGAAGCTTTCCGATGTAACCGGATATACCATTGAAGTAAAAATGGTTCCAAAAGGTAAGAAAGCAAAGAAGTATAAATTTAAACAGTGTAAGAAGCTCACTGCAAAGAAAACATCTGTTACCTTAAAGCTTACCAAAAAGCAGAAAAAGCTGCTGAAGAAAAAGGGAACGCTTTATTATCGGATGCGTGCTTATAAAACAGTAACACAAAACGGAGTTACAAACACCTATTACGGTTCCTACTCCAAAACGAAAAAAGTGAAATAATCTTTCTTTCCTAACAAAAACAGGAATTTCTCCACGACAGTATCATTAGAGAAATTCCTGCTTTTTATCTTTGTGACAAACCTGCGGCATATCCAGTCGACCATGCGATCTGCAGATTATAACCACCTGTAAGTGCATCCAGATCCAACACCTCACCTGCAAAATAAAGCTGTCTGACCAGCTTGGATGCCATGGTGGAAGGATCGATCTCTTTGACATTCACTCCACCTCTTGTAATGATCGCTTCCGAAAAATCGCGCAGGCCTTTGATCGTAAAAGGAAATGCTTTGAGCAGTTCTACAATACGCCCCCGCTCCTCCTTCGTCACATCATGTATCTTTTGCTCCTTGGACATTGCAAGCATTTGAAGTGCCACCGGTACCATCGCTGATGGCAAAAGACTGGCTAACACGGTTTTGATGGTTTTATTTTTCGCTGCATCAAATTCACGCAGCAGACGTTTTTCCAACTGTTCCTTAGATAACGCAGGCTTTAGATCAATTGATGCCGTAAGTTCCTTTGCCATATTCCTGCATTCCCGCGGCACATACATGCTTGCACTCAGTACAAGCGGACCACTTACACCAAAGTGGGTAAACAGCATCTCTCCCTGCTCCTCAAACAGTTTCTTTTTTTCCTGTCTGACCGTCAGCTTTACATTACGAAGTGAAAGTCCCATCAATTCTTTCGGGTAATCTTCCACTGTTTCAAACGGCACCAGTCCGGCAACAGGCGCATAAACCTGATGTCCTGCTTGCTCGGCAAAACGGTATCCGTCCCCTGTCGAGCCCGTACTCTGATAAGAATATCCGCCCGTTGCAACGATTACCTTGTCCGCCGGCAACAGCGATCCATCCTGCAGCCGGACGCCCTTACAGCAATCATCCTCCAATAACAGCGAAGTTACCTTTGTATTCAAACGAATCTCCACGCCATAATGAAGCAATGCTTTTTTTAAAGCAGCGATCACATCCGAGGAATGATCACTCACCGGAAACACCCGGTTGCCACGCTCTACCTTTGTCGGACAGCCAAACTGCTCCACAAGCTCCACTACCTGCTCATTGGTAAATCCATATATGCTGCTATAAAGGAACGAGGCATTATGTGTAAAACAACGCATCATATCTTCTATGTCAGATGCATTGGTTAGATTACAGCGTCCTTTTCCCGTAATAAACAGTTTTTTCCCCAACTTTTCATTTTGCTCCAGCAAAATGACTTTGGTATTTTTCCCGTCTTGTTTCTTTTCCTGCTTTGCACTGCTGATGGCAGCCATCATTCCGGCCGCACCACCGCCAATTACTATTATCTTCATAACGAATTCTCCTGTTTTATCACATGATCATCGTAAACCCGATACTCATTCCATAATTCCTCCAGCACATGAAGCCGTTCTTCCATCTCGTCCTTTTTCTTCATACAGATCGCGACAACAAGCGCATTGACCAGACTAAGCGGTGCCGTCAGGGAATCTACAATCGCAACTACATCGCTCTTGGCGATCAATGGGTAATCTGCATATTCAATAAGCGGTGATTCCATACTGTCGGTGATGGTAACCGTCGTTGCCCCATGCTTTTTAGCAAATTCCATCGCCCGTGCAGTACGCATGGAGTATCGCGGAAAACTGATTCCTATAAATACATCATTTTCCTTGATCCGGCACATTGCCTCTAAAGTATCTGCATTACCGGTTCCTTCCAGCACCTGTACCCGGTCAAAGATCATCCGGAAATAATATCCCATCATACCAGCCAGATACCAGGTGCTTCTTACACCAAGAATGTAAATATTATCTGCCTTTATGATCGCATCAACTGCCTGATCAAATATGTCCTGATCCAGTACCGCTTCTGTTTCACTGAGCCTTGTACGGTCTGCCTTAAACATAGCCGCCAAAGGGCTTTCCTGCGATTCCAGAATTTTGGCAGCATGTTCCAGTCTTTGTAAAGAATTGCTGTGAGTACGCACCGTAGCCGCAATGGCTTTCAGCAGTGCCGGATACCCCTCATACCCCAGCTCATTGGCAAATCGCACTACCGTCGATTCACTGACGCCCACCGTTACTCCCAGCTTTGCTGCTGTATACGTGGCAGCTACATCGTAATTATCACGGATAAAATCTGCGATCCGTTTCTGTCCTTTACTAAACGACGGGTAATGAAGTGCAAGACGTTCCATTAAGCTCATGGTTTCTTCCATGGCAAATGCCTCCTTCTATGGAAAAGCCCCGAAGAAGAAACTCCTTCAGGGCTTTTAAAAATCTAGTAGATCAAACCATCCTATACCGGATAAGTTTTATTCTCAGTATCTGCCTTTGTTGCATCTACCTTAGTCTGCTGTGCCTCGCGATACTTAAAGAAGTCTGTTGCAACCTGTGGGAACAGTGCATAAGATAATACGTCCTCATCCTGCTGCTTATACTGTGCCATTTCCTTCTCTAATGACGCAAGCTGTGGAGCAATGTCATCAGCCGGACGGTATGTGATCGGCTCTTTCATACCAAGACTGTCAAGTGCCATCTTCTGAATCTCAGGATTTACAGGTTTTGTAGGCTGACCATATTTACCAACTAACATATCCTTTGACTCTTTGGTAAGCATCTTGTAACGCTCGCCCATTACTACGTTTAATACAGCCTGTGTACCAACGATCTGGGAAGATGGAGTAACCAGAGGAATCTCACCAAAGTCTTTTCTTACTCTAGGGATCTCTTCTAATACCTCATCAAACTTATCCTCTGCATTCATTTCCTTCAACTGGGAAACCATGTTGGATAACATACCACCAGGTACCTGATATAATAATGTCTTGATGTTTACGCCCATTACCTTTGGACTTAATAAACCAGACTCTAACCACTCTTCACGAAGTGGACGGAAGTAATCTGCAATCTCTGCTAACAGATTCTGATCAAATCCAGGATCATACTCTGTTCCTTCAAAGCTCTTTGCCATAACCTCAGTAGCAGGCTGGGAAGTACCCATAGAAAGTGGTGACATTGCAGTATCAATAATGTCACAGCCAGCTTCTACTGCCTTCATGTAAGTCATGGAAGCAACACCGGAAGTGTAGTGGGTATGAAGCTGAATTGGAAGCTTTGTACCAGCTTTCAAAGCTTTTACAAGGTTGGTTGCTTCATTTGGAACTAACAGACCAGCCATATCCTTGATACAGATAGAGTTTGCACCCATCTCTTCAATCTTTCTTGCCATGTTGGTCCAGTAATCCATCGTATACGCATCACCTAATGTGTAAGATAATGCAACCTGTGCATGTCCGCCCTCTTTGTTTGCAGCTTTTACTGCAGTCTCTAAGTTACGGATATCATTTAAACAGTCAAAAATACGAATGATATCAATACCATTTGCAATAGACTTCTGTACGAAATACTCTACTACGTCGTCTGCATATGGAGCATATCCTAAAATATTCTGTCCACGGAACAACATCTGTAATGGTGTCTTCTTGAATCCGTCTTTTAACTTACGAAGACGCTCCCATGGATCTTCCTTTAAGAAACGTAAGCAGGCATCAAATGTTGCTCCACCCCAGCACTCTACAGAATGGTAACCAACCTGATCCATCTTATCAATGATCGGAAGCATCTGCTCTGTTGTCATACGGGTAGCAATCAAAGACTGATGTGCATCACGTAACACAGTTTCGGTAATCTTTACCGGTTTCTTTTCTGCCATTTCTTATTCCTCCTAATTATCTAAACAAATATTCTGACATGTTGTGATCGGCTCTTTTTAGAATACTCCAAAGATCGCCATAAAGGTTCCAGCAGCTACGGCTGTACCAATTACACCAGCTACGTTTGGTCCCATTGCATGCATTAACAGGAAGTTGGTAGGATCTGCCTCTGCACCAACCTTCTGGGATACACGGGCTGCCATTGGTACTGCGGAAACTCCGGCAGAACCAATCAATGGATTTACCTTTCCACCTGTTACCTTACACATGATCTTACCGAATAATACACCGGCTGCCGTACCAAAGGCAAATGCAACCAGACCTAAGATAACGATCTTGATGGTACTCATCTTTAAGAAGTTCTGGGCTGTAGTAGTAGCACCTACAGAAGTACCCAGTAAGATAACAACGATATACATCAGAGCATTGGAAGCGGTTTCGGTCAACTGCTTTACCACGCCTGACTCTCTAAACAGGTTACCAAGCATTAACATACCAACCAATGGTGCGGTGGTAGGAAGTACCAGTACAACTACAACGGTAACCACGATTGGGAATAAGATACGCTCTAATTTGGAAACAGGACGAAGCTGCTCCATCTTGATCTTACGTTCTTTCTCCGTAGTCAATAATTTCATGATCGGTGGCTGGATAACCGGAACGAGTGCCATGTAAGAATATGCTGCCACGGCGATCGGTCCCATCAGGGTTCCACCAAGACCTAACTTACCAGCTAAGAAAATGGAAGTCGGACCATCTGCACCACCGATGATTGAGATCGCTGCTGCTTCTAATCCATTGAATCCCATTAACATTGCTAAGAAATACGCAGCATAAATACCAAACTGCGCTGCCGCACCAAGAAGGAAGCTCTTTGGATTGGCAATCAACGGACCGAAATCCGTCATCGCACCTACACCGAGGAAGATCAATGAAGGTAAGATACTCCATTCATCCAACTGGTAGAAAAAGTGCATTAAACCACCGTCCGCAATAATATCCGGAAACATGTTGGACAACAACATACCGAATGAGATTGGGACTAATAACAAAGGCTCAAAGCCTTTTCGAATTGCTAAATATAAGAAAAAGAAGGCTACCAAAATCATCACATAATTGCCCCAGTACAGGTTGGCAAATGCTGTCTGCTCAGCCAAGTTTTTCAATGTAGTAACTACATAATCCATGTTCGGTTTTACCTCCTGTGATAATACTAGATTGAAAGTCTATGAACTAACGAATTAATTCAAAGTTGCTAATGTAGCACCTGCATCTACAGATGCACCCTCTGCAACATCAATACTTGCAATCGTACCATCCTCAGGTGCAACGATCTCGTTCTCCATCTTCATTGCCTCTAATACGAGAACTACATCTCCCTTAGACACGCTCTGTCCTACAGACGCCTTGATAGATAATACTTTACCAGGCATTGGAGCAACAACACTAACGCCACCCTTTGCGCCGGAAGCCTGTGGAGCAGCCGGTGCTGCTGCAGGTGCGGCTGGAGCTGCTGCTACAGGAGCGGCTGCCACTGGTGCAGATGCGCTTGCACCCATCTCTTCTACTGCTACATCATAAGCGGTACCATTTACTGTAATTCTATAATTCTTCATTGAGAAATCCTCCTAAACTAATTCAATAATTATACTATCTTGCACGTCTGATGGAGCGTACAATCAACTGATCTTTACTTGTTGTTCCTGCACCTTCACTCGCTGCCATGATCGCTGCTGTAATGACTGCCACTAACTGTGCATCATTCATCAGATCACCAGATGCTGCCGGTGCCTTCTTAGGTGCTGCCGGCGCAGCCTTTACAGGTTCTGCATCTGAAGCAGCTTTCTTTGCCTTTATAGAAGCTTCAATCTTCGGAATAAAGCCAAATAAGCTGATGATCAGAGAAATAAAAATCAACATCACAAACACGGTTCCGATACCCATACAGGTATTGGCCAGTGCCTCTGTCATTGACGTATTACTTTCAATCGCTAATAACATTTGCTTCACTCCTTACTATACTGTTCCATGTTTCTTGGATGGACGATCCTCTCTCTTGGTGTAGAGCATCTCAAGTGCGGCGATCACACGTTTTCTTGTTGCATCCGGCTCAATGATATCATCGATGTAGCCGCGTTTTGCAGCAGCCATTGCGCTGGACTGTGTCTCAACAAACTCGTCTGCCTTCTCTTTGATGAATGCATTCTGGTCATCTGCCTTGGTGATCTCCTCTGCATACATGATCTTCACTGCTGCTTTGGCATCCATAGTAGAGAATGTTGCACTAGGCCAAGCGTATACGATATCTGCGCCTGTTGCCTTTGCACCCATTACTAATGCAGGAGTACCAAATGCCTCTCCGATCAGTACGGTTACCTTTGGCACCGTTGCATTGGCATAGGTATAGATCAGCTTTGCTGCAGCCTTTGCAATCTTCTTCTCGCTGCAGCTAGAAGCCTTGAAGCTTGTTACATTTGTTAAAGTAACAACCGGGATCTCAAATGCATCACAGAACTCTACGAACTCTGCTGCTTTGGTCAGGCATCCGACACATACCTCTCCGTTGCTCTCTAACTGCTGGTTTGCCACACAACCAACGGTTGCACCGTTTAACTTGATAAATCCGGTCACAATACCGGTTGCATAATCCTTCTTTGTCTCTAAGAAGAAGTTGTTGTCTGACATTGCGATCAAAGCGCTCTTAGCGTCATTTTTATAACCTTCCATACCAGCAATCGCACGGTTTAAGTCATCGGTACACTCAGCATCCCATGCCTCTGTCTCATTGTTTGCAGGTAAAATGCTTACTAACTGACGGATCTGTCCTAAAACTTCACCCTCTGTTTCAAATACACCATCTACATTGCCGGTCTTCTCGCTCTGGAATGCAGCAGATGCTGTATCGCATTTTCCTTCAAAGTTGCCCTCTAAAGCATTTGGACTGTTGACAAATAATTTGGCATCCTTTGTCATGTAAGTGAAATCACTTAATGCCGGGATCAATGCAGTACCACCACCACATGATCCAAAGATAGCTGTAATCTGTGGGATCACACCGGAAGCCATAGTCTGCTTGTAGAATAACTCACCGAATCCATGTAATGCGTCGGTTGCTTCCTGCAGACGTAATCCTGCACAATCGATCAGTCCGATCACCGGTGCGCCCATCTTGACTGCCATATCATAGATGTTTGCGATCTTCTTCGCATGCATCTCTCCGATGGCACCACCAAGAACCGTCGCATCCTGGCTGTAAACGTATACCAAATTACCGTCAATCACACCGTAACCGGTTACGACACCATCTGCCGGATTCTCCTGATTCGATACATTGAAGTTCGTGCTGCGTGATGTCACGTAGCTACCAACTTCAACAAAGCTTGAGTCATCAAGTAAAGAAGCGATTCTTTGTCTTGCTGACACATTTGTTGAATTGCTCATTGTTAGCCCTCCATTTTTGTATTTATTTTAGGTTTGTCCATGTGGAAAAACCATATTTTCACCTATTCTAATATAATTCTTTTTGTGCAATATTTCAAGCAAAATCGTGATCTTTTTTTCCCACATTTTGTAAAAAAAAGATTGATGTTTCCCATTTGTTGTGGTATAGTGACCAAGTGCAAAGTAGATCGATATGCGTTAAGTGCCTGGTGAACGGGGAGTTGTCACCGGGACGAAAAGTATGAAACTTGCGGTATATCGTTCGCATCCCGTTGCTACAATCCGCGTTGTATTATCACCCCATTGTAGCGTAAGGCAGCATAATATACAGTGGGCTTTTTTATGCCCTGATGTATATTTGATACTCGGTAACCTACTATTTATGGAGGTGTTATTTTTATGCAAAAAAAGAATCTATTCACCCGTGTCAAAACGTATCTGGCACCACAGTATTCCAAAACCGTCTTTATGGCTTATACGGCGGTCTTTATTGCACTCTTCATCATCCTTTCGTATTTCAATATCAGTTTAACTCCCATCATTGAGATCCGTCTTGGATATTTTGCTCTGGCAGTCGCCGGACTGGTCGGTGGTCCCGTCATGGGATTTTTCACCGGTGCTTTAGGCGATCTGTTAAAGATGCTGATCGTGCCGGGAACCGGCTCTTTCTTCCCAGGCTTCACATTGTGCTATGCCTTTTTAGGTATGTGCTACGGATTTATCTTCTATAAGAAAAACATTACCATTTTCCGTGCCGCACTCGGTGCCGTCTGCGAGCTTTTGATGTCACTTTTCGGAATCACAACCTGTTTAAGCATCCTTTACCACATGCCGTGGACAGCAACCTTTGTCAGCCGTATTCCAAAATGTGCTGCGATGTTCTTCGTTTCCACGATACTGGTATTTCTGGTGATCCGATCTCTGGATGCCGCACTGACCAAGGCACAGTTGATCAGCCATCAACGATAGTTTTACCATAGTTTCCAAATAAAATACCCATAGACGATCGGAATGCGCCATACATTTCCTTCGCCTATGGGTATTTTTTACAGTTATTCTTTTTCTCTTCCGCTGATATACTGTTTAAAGCTCACTGCTTTTTCTTTGACGTAGCCTCCGACTTTTTTGACATAGGCTCTTGGGTGAGAATGCAGCAGACGGTTGATATACCGTTTGATCCTGTCACTGTAATGCTTTACCGTAACCTCCTCTTCCATATATGCCTGCTTCAGCTCATCCAGCTCTTTCAGTGGTTCTTCGAGTGTTTCCTGCCGTTCCTGTTTCTCCAGACGGATCTCATTTAACACTTCCAGACGCTCCTTTACCGAACGCAGTGCATCCTTTAATGTGACGATCGGAGAAGTGATTCCCATGCGGATCTTTGCCATATATTTATGATCCTGATCGTAAAATGCGATCATCACGTCCAGACGCTTTCGCATATATCCCAATCTTTTTTTGGTATTTACCATTCTGAAAAGAACCTCTTTGAAATCAAGTGCATCCCGCACCGACATGGTGACATCAATGACAAATAACAGCGATACGACTGCAACAAATACACCGACATAAGAAACCGGCAGACGAAACAGCAGCCGTTCAAACGGTACATTGAGCACATACATGGCAAGCAGGGCAAATCCGCCCCACAAAAGCGTTGCCGGAATACAGATAAAGTTGTCAATATTTCCGGGATAGTTTTCGTAGCTCCAATAACGAACATCAAATAGAGATTCCATAACACGGCCGGTTACCTCTTCTAATACCGTTGCCACCACCATACCGATCAGCATGACCATCCACCAATGACTTTTAAATGGCATAGTTGCCATTAAGCAAAGAGTCGCTCCAGCTCCATAAAGTGGAATGCATGGGCCATAAAGAAATCCCCGATTTACCAGTTTTCGCTCTAAAACCGACTGGTAAAAAGATTCCCAACACCAACCTAATATACTGTAAGAAAAAAACAAAAACATCCATTGCAATGCATGATACTGTCCATCCCACTCCATTGCCATCAATTGATCATAACGCATCTTAAACCTCATTTCCCAATGGTCTTGTAACCTTATAAAGCCACTCTCTTTCCTCTTTCGGAAGTTTTGAGCCAATCTGGTCATATACCATCTCCTGATATTCGTTCAGCCAGCCGGTCTCCTCTTCAGTAAGATCATTCACTTCTATCGCATCTTTGTCCCATGGAACAAAGGTAAGCGGAGCAAATCCTAAAAACTCCGCCCCATTTCTCTCCTCTTTCACACAAAGCATCAGATTTTCCAGACGGATTCCAAACTCCCCGGCAAGATATACCCCCGGTTCATTGGAAGTAACCATTCCCGCTTCAAACGGAGCACTGTTTCTATCATCATTAAAAATCTTTGTCCGGATACTGACCGGAGCCTCGTGTACATTCAAAAAGCAGCCTACTCCATGACCGGTTCCATGCAGATAATCCTGCCCCAGACGATAAAGCGGCAGCCTTGCCAGAATGTCCAGATTTTCTCCGCGGGCACCTTTTTTAAACAGGGCATGCTGCAAATGGAGATGTCCCTGAAGTACCGCCGTATAAAGTTTTCTCATTTTCTGATCTGCCTGTCCAAGCACTGCTGTTCTTGTAATATCTGTTGTTCCCTCCAGATACTGTCCTCCGGTATCCATCAGCACAAAGGTATCCTTCGTAAGCACAGCATCCGTTTCTTTCGTGGCACTGTAATGCACGATCGCACCATGCTCCTTTGCTGCAATGATCGGGGCAAAGCTCTGTTCCATGTAATGCTCCTGCATCTGACGAAACGTATTGAGTTTTTCCGCCACCGAGATTTCTGTCACAGGCTTGTGGTTTTCATCTATCAGTTGTCCCTTCTCATCATACGGCAAATGCTTGAGCCAGTATAAAAAACGGGTTACTGCCACACCATCTTTTCGATGTGCCAGCCGTTCTCCCTCCTGCTCCTCCTCATTTTTCACTGCCTTTTGCGGTGTGATCAGGGACGGAAGCAATGCGCCTCCGGTTCTCTTTATTTCTCTAAGAAGCGCAGCATTTAAATTCTTTTTATCTCCGCACAATGGTTCGTTCCAATGAGCCAGCTCCTCATAAAAGGCGGCATATTCCCGGATCGAAATGCCGTCCGCCAGCAGTTTCTTTTCAAGAGATTCCGACACGGCATACCTGTCCACATAAAGCAGCACATCCTGCATGGTTAAAACCACATAGGATAAAAATACCGGCTGATAAGGAATGTCACTGCCCCGCAGATTCAAAAGCCACGCAATCTCCGAAAGCTCTGTTACCACGTAACAACGGCATTCTGCTTTTAGCATCAACTGCCGGATCTGCTTGATCTTTTCTGCTCTGCTGACACCACTGTAGCAAAGTTCCCACTCATACACCGGCGAACAGGAAAGTGCCGGGCGTTCTCCCTGTTTCTCCCAGATGTCGCCTGCAAGATTCCCCTCTGCCTTTATATGCGGTGCAAAAGAAAGTGCAGAGAAAAAACGCTCCTGCTGGTAGGCTGTCATTGTTTTGGCATCATAGCCAAGCACCATCTCCTCTGTCAGATGGGAAGCCAGCCACTCCTCCATCGTTGGAACCAGAGGCTCTCCCATACGCATCGATGTAATCCCGCTTCCGCTAAGCTGTTCCTCCGCCTGCAAGAAATAGCGGCCATCCGTCCACAAATAAGCACCTGTTTCTGTTACAAAAAGGCTTCCCGCTGATCCGGTAAATCCGGTAAAATAGGCGATCTGCCGAAAATATTCACTGACATATTCGGAATTGTGGTCATCCGCCATGCCCATATAATAAATGGAAACGCCCTGTAAACGCATTTCCTCCTGCAACCATTGTATCTGTTCTTTCAAAATTCTCACTCCTCGTTTAACGCACACGTTTTTTCTTCCCAGCCAGAGTTTCCTTTGTAGAAATCCACTTATCAACAATGCACACGATCACCGACTCTTTGTATTTAGGAGCTGGAAATGTCAGTGGAAACATATGCTTGATAATTATATCCTCTTCAATTCCATTGAGGTCAAAATGTTTTCTGGCATTTAACAGTGCACGTTTCGGGTGGTAAAATCCATGCAAACGATGATTTTCCCCTTTTTCATGCCAGTCATATAAAAAATAATCATGAAGCAGCGCACCACGGATCAAAGATCTGTAATCCACTTTTAGATGCAGCCGTTTTGCCAGCAAAAAGCTGAGGTAAGCAACACTGACACTATGACGATATACGGTAGTGCTCCCGTGCTGCATATTATCCTTGCTTTCTAAAAAATGCGAACCACGTCCACTGCGGACTTCCTTCAATACATCGACAAAATACTGAATATCACAAATATGTTCTTCTATATTATCTTCTTTCATACTTATCCAACCTTACTTTATACAACTCTCTACACTTCTGACACGCTGTCTTAGTATAGCATACTTTTTTTCATCCGTTAAGTAAAAACCGTTTTCCAAGCACCCTAAGGCACCAGGAAAAATCGTACTGTTTCACATTTTCTGCCGTATAAAGCGGAACTTTATGAAATGCTCTTCCATTGATACTGATCACAAGAAATGCCGCCAATTCTCCCTTTTTAAGCGGGGCAAGCAGTGGTTTCTCCTGTTGGATCGCATAGCTTACCTGATCCTCTTTCTTTAACAATACCGTAAGGCTTTCTTGTTCTTTTACATGAATCTGATCCTTTACGCCTCCTGTAACCGGAAGCGTTTTGGAAAGCACTGCCGGATGCAACAGTGCCACCGGGACATACTCTTTCACACCATAATCCATAAGTTTTTTCGTATCCTGCCATTTGTATGTTTTCTTCGGATACCATCCGGAAGCAAGCACTGCAGATACAAGTGTCGTATCGTTTTGCTGCACCGCACCCACAAAGCAGTAGGACGCTTTGCTCGTATATCCGGTTTTGATCCCAATTGCGCCGGGATACATCGTTAAAAAAGCATTTTTATTGGAAACATGATGAGTACGGTTCGTCGTACACTCCGTAATCGTATACGACTTTGTATTGACGATCTCTAAAAAACCTTTCTGCCGGATCGCATAGGCTCCCAGCATCGCAAGTTCTCTGGCAGTCGTATGGTGTCCGTCCGCATCCAGTCCATTTGGTGTCACAAAGCTTGTATGGGAAAGTCCCATATCATGTGCCCGGCTCGTCATCTGCGCACAAAACGCTTCCACACTGCCCCCCACATGTTCCGCGATCGCAACTGCAGCATCATTGTCCGACTCCAGCATCAACGCATATAATAAATCCCCTAAACGGTACTGCTCCTTTTCTTTTACCCCTAACCGCACTTTGGGCTGGGAAGCGGCACGCGAGGAAATCGTCACGACATCATCCGGATTTCCATAGGAAAGTGCCATCAGACAAGTCATGATCTTCGTGGTACTCGCCATAGGGAGCACTTCATCCGCCTCTTTTTCATATAAAGTACGCAGACTTTTCGCATCCATTAATACCGCGCTTTTGGCATAGAGTGACAGTTCCTTTTTTGCTGCCACATCCCCGGTATTCTTTGTATAAGGCAATGCCGCCTCCGGCACAGGAGAAGATGTTACCATCAAATCCGGTTTCTGTTTTATCGTATCTGTACTGCTTTCCAGACATTGATATTTTGAAAAAAATGACCACAAAAGCAACAGTATCAGAACCAGACATCCACTACATCGTTTCATAGCTGTACCATCTTTCCGCCTTCTTATCCTCATTGTATGGAAAAATGCAAAAAATATGACACCACTACATGAGTGGTGCCACAAGGCGAAGCACTTTTCCGACGAGCTTCACGATTCCCTTTTCATATTTCAGATCTTCTAATATCACCTCTTTGCAGCGGTTTAATGTCTTTTGCATATCCTGCTCCACTTCTGCTATCGTACTGTTACGGTACATCAGAAGACCACATTCATAATGCAGATAAAAACTTCTAAAATCAAAATTAGAACTTCCCACTACTGCAAACCTTCCATCTGCCACCATACCCTTTGCATGGACAAAACCCGGAATGTATTCATAAATCTTAACCCCGGCAAGAAGCAGCTCCTTGTAATAACTTTTGGCCAGCCAGAAGGCATATTTTTTATCCGGCACATGTGGCAGAATGATCTTGACATCCACGCCCCGGTCTGCCGCAAAACAGAGTATTTCGATCGTTTCGTTATCAAGGATCAGGTACGGCGTCATAATATGCACATAATCTGTGGCGCAGCTGATCGCATTCAGATAAATATGCTTTGCCACATTATATTCATCAAACGGGCAATCTCCATATGGGATCAAAAATCCGTCATTGGTCACATTTCCATAGCTATGTCGATCTTTTAAATACGGCCGATACTCTTCCCTTCGCAGTTCGTCTCCGTTCCATGTATTCAAAAACATCACCGTAAAGCTCTGCACCGCTTCTCCGGTAATCCGGATTCCCGTATCCTTCCAGTGACCAAAACGATTGATCTCGTTAATGTATTCATCTGCAAGATTCACTCCTCCGGTATAGGCAATCTTTCCATCGATCACTGCAATCTTCCGGTGATCCCGGTTATTCTGTACCGTGGTAAGGATCGGACGGATCGAACCAAACACCTTACCCTTGATGCCGTATTTCCACAACGTTTTATAGTAACCTGCCGGTACGTCAGTAAAAGTACAGAGTCCATCATACATAACACGTACTTCCACTCCCTCTGCCGCTTTCTTTTTCAAGATCTCCAAAATGGATGACCACATAATACCTTCTTTGATAATAAAGTACTCCAGAAAAATAAATTCTTTTGCACTATTTAAATCAACCAAAAGCTGGCGAAAATACTCTTCTCCGATTGGAAAATAATCCACCTTGGTGTGCTGATAGACCGGATGTCCACAGGCACGGTGAATGTAACCCGCCACCCCTTTCAAATGAGGATTATCCATACAAAGGCGCTGCATCACCTCATCCGATTGCTCCAGATATTTTTCTGTCTCCTTATTCAACAGTCTTGTTTTATAAGAAGCAAGCTTCACTCCAGCCTGACTCTGCACAAACACATAAAGCATGGCACCAAGCACCGGCAGAGATAAGATCAGAATTACCCATGTAAGTTTAAACATCGGATTTTCCTGCCGATTGATCACGACAATAACCACTACAATGGAACACACCTCCAGCAATGCATAAATGGCAGAGGAATAATCCTTCATCCAGTTAAACATTGTAAACAAAAGGGCAATCTGCAGCAGCAAAAGTAAAATGATGAGAAGTGTCCGGCCATAAACAAGCTGCTGCACCTTCTTTCGTCCATTGTCCTTCAGACGTTCATGCAGCTTTAATTTTTCCTTTACTACGATCTGCTCCACTTCTTCCGGCAGATTCTCCTCGATACGTTTCTTCTTTTTTTTGTGTGTATGCTCTTTCAAAAGAACCACCTTCCTTACCTTATGACAGTTCTAATTCCAGTTGTGCTTCCTCTAACGCTTCCTGCTTGATATCCTCCATCTTTACCTCGTCTACTGTCGGCAGATCCTCCACAGAGGTCACACCGAAGCAGCGCAGAAAATCTTCTGTTGTACCAAACAAGAGCGGGCGTCCCGGTGCATCAAGCCTTCCAACCTCACACACCAAATTGTATTCGATCAGTTTATTCACTGCATGATCACATTTCACTCCACGAATTCCCTCAATCTGTGCTCTTGTCACCGGCTGACGGTAAGCAATGATCGAAAGTGTTTCCAACATGACATCTGTCAGCACATGCTTTTTCGGCTGATTCACAAGTCTTGTCAGGACCTCATAATATTCCTGCTTCGTGCACATCTGCACAGCATCTTCCAGTTCAATGATCTGCACCCCGCGTTTTTCCTTATGTAATTGATCCTTTAAGGTATGGATCAATTTCCACGTGGTTTCTTCGTCCTGTTCGATCGCTGTTGCGATATCTTTCACGGGAACCGCTTCTCCCATCGTAAACAAGATGGCTTCAATCGCCCCCAACAATTGGTTTAATTCCATGTCCCTTTGCTCCTATCTTCCTACTCTTCCAGTGAATCAAGATATATTTCTGAAAACTGTTCCTGCTGACGCACCATGATCGCCCCCGTCTTAACAAGCTCTAATACGGCCAGAAACGTGACCACCACTTCAAACTTCGTTGCTTGCGCCTCCAACAAACTGCGAAAATGGATACCACTCAATCCACGCATCCGTTCCCTGATCGCTTTCATTTTGTCATCCACACTGATTTTTTCTTTTTCAATGCGTCCGAATTTGGAACGGACCGGATCAACCTTATCCGTCATCCGCTTCAGCACATCCTGAAAAATGGTGTTAAGCTTTGCAAGATTCAGATCCATCTCAGAGACGATCTCATATGGATCGATCTCCTCCTGATATTCCTGTACTTCCTTTGGAATTTCTTTTTTCTTATAAAAGGAATGTCCCGCATCAATTTCCATATCTTTTAATTCCTGTGCGGCATATTTGTACTTTTTGTATTCAATCAGCCGCTCTACCAATTCCTGTCTCGGATCAATGGATTCCTCCTCTTCCTCCTTTTCTTCTTTTGGAAGAAGCATCTTTGATTTGATCCGAAGCAGCGTTGCCGCCATCACCAGGAACTCACTCATCACATTCATGTCGGACCGTTCCATCTGCGCCATATACTCAAGGTACTGTCTGGTGATCTCTACAATCGGAATATCATAAATATTAACTTTGTTTTTTTCAATCAAGTGAAGCAGCAGATCCAGCGGACCTTCAAATACTTCCAGCTTGTATGCAATTTCTTCCATCCAAAGATCCTTTCCTTGTCTGTCAATCTTTCCCATTTAACCCTAGTATCATACTATTTTTGCAAAGTGATTGCAAGCAGCTCCGGTGGATTAAAAAAGCGAACCCGGATCGTATGGGAGCCTAATCCCGCAGAAACGATCATACGATGCGTATCAATCTGATACAGTCCCTTCGTATACTTCGGGAAAATTCTTGCCTGCGGCGACAGCACTCCACACACCCCCGGTATTCTTGCCATACCACCGTGGTTATGACCGGAAAGCGTGATATCCGCTCCCCACTTCGCATAGGTTTCAAAATAATTAGGACTATGCGCCAGTAAAATGTGATATCCCCCTGCTTTTCTTTTTATCAGCTTTGACATTTCCTTTTTGGTAAACTCCACCTGTTTTCCATGGGAGAAATAC
This sequence comes from Lachnospiraceae bacterium, assembly GCA_050874905.1. Classification (GTDB taxonomy): domain Bacteria; phylum Bacillota; class Clostridia; order Lachnospirales; family Lachnospiraceae; genus NC2004. Next base: position 29,727 of record JBNMLP010000019.1, on the reverse strand, counting down.
GAAAGTGGAAGTTCCAGTGCATCCAGATAAATAAAATCTTTTCCTTCCCGCAGTAAGATCGTCTCATTTGATAAAAAACGTACACCAAGTCCTTTGGCCATCTGATAAAACTGCGCATATTGATCATGGTAACGTTCCGGATAACATTTCATCTTTGTCTCATGATTACCATTTGCAAAGTAAACCGGATAACGCTTCGTCAAAAAAACAAGCAGATCAATAGATGCAGAAAACTCCGTATCTGCTTTGGACAAAAAATCTCCTCCAACGAACACATAATCCGGATCCTGTGCTGCTATTTTCTCTTTTAGTCTTTGATTGTCCTTCCCATAACGGGTATTGTGAAGATCCACAAGATATACGATCTTCTTTCCGGAAAACGCATCCGGAAGCGCATCATCGGAAACTGTATACTCATGTACAAGCAGCATATGGTTTTCGACTGTACACCAGAAAAACAGCAGCAATGATACCAATAAAATTATAAAGACGATCATCATAGTGTATGTTCTTATCCTTTCTTTATCGTGTAAGCATATATCCGGTTGTTACCTGTTTGAGACAATCCCAGTAATTCCATGGCTTCACGGTCTGAGTTGCTATGATACTGCTCTCTCCAATTTTCTTCTTTCCATCGTAATAAGACACCATTCCAACCTTGGTTCCCTTTTTGACCGGAGCACTCACCTGTTTTTTACAAGTGACCTTCTTACGGATCGTATGCTCCTTCCCATTTGAAAGTACATAATAAAACGGCTCTTTCCCTTCTGCCGCAACAGTTTTTTTCTTCCCCGCACTTACCGGAATCCTGACAGTTTTCGCAAGAGGAACTTCATCTTTATAAAGGCGGCAGGAACCGAATCCATAATCCAGCAGTGCTGCCGCATCCTTCTGCCGCGCCTTGGAATCCGGGCACGCCATAACGACACTGATCAGATCCAGTCCCTTTCTACTTGCGGTTGCACAAAGGCAGAACTTCGCCTCGGAGGTAGAGCCTGTTTTTAAACCAGTTGCCCCCTCGTAATGGCGGATCAATTTGTTTGTATTAGAAAGGCCAAATTCCTTTGTTCCTTTTGCGGTTTTATGAGTAATGGTATCCATCCAGATCGTTGTAAATTCAAAGATCTCCGGATGCTTTACTGTAAGCTCTCTCGCCATCAAAGCAATGTCATAAGCAGTAGTCACATGTCCCTTCGCATCAAGTCCACAAGCATTTACAAAATGGGTATGTTTCATGCCCAGTGCTTCTGCCCTCTTATTCATCTGATCAACAAATGCTTCTTCACTGCCTGCGACATATTCTGCCATCGCCACACAGGCATCATTTGCAGAGGATACCACGATACATTTGAGCATATCCTTTACGGTCTGTGTCTCACCTTCTTCTAAAAATACCTGAGAACCGCCCATACTGGCAGCATGTGCACTTACCGTCACCGTATCATCATAAGTAAACTGCTTGTTCTGCATCGCCTCCATGATCAATAACAGCGTCATGATCTTGGTAACACTGGCTGGTTTTAGCACTTTGTCTTTCTCCTTTTCATAAAGCACCGTACCCGTGTAAGGCTCTAACAGTACCGCTGATTCTGCTGTAAGTGTCAGAGCCTCCGTCATTGAAGCCTTCTGCTTTTCTTCCACATCTTTCGCTTTGGAAGAAACCGGGAGACAGGAAATCAGCAGTAACAGAACAAGAAGAAATACTGTGATCCCCTTTTTCCCTCTGTGTAACACAACACCTTGCATAGAAACATTTCCTTATTCTATTCTTGTTTCTAGTGTATTCCAAACATTAACAAATTAGTCATTTCTATTTTTAGAAAGAATCCTTCGTGATCACATCGTAAATAAGCGGACGTACCACCGGCTTTTCTGTTGTTACAGTATACGCAGCTCGCAAACGTGCAGCAGCAGCCTCTATTTTTTCCTTATCATTTCCGTAAATGGTAGCAACCGGCTCGCTTTCTTTTACGTAATCTCCGAGCTTCTTGTGCAGAACAATTCCTACACTTAGATCGATCTCACTTTCTTTCGTTTCCCGACCTCCGCCTAAAAGCAGGGAAGCCATACCGACCTCCTTTGTCACGCAGGAGGCAAGATAACCACTGGCAGGAAGGGTCACATCTTTTTGCTCTGCCGCGATCTCTAGCAGGGAAGGATCTTTCACCTGCTCTGCATTTCCACCCTGACGCGCCACAAACTCCGCCAGTTTTTTCAACGCAGCACCACTTGTGATCGTTTCCTCCAGAAGAGCTCTGGCTTCTTCTAACGTAACTGCCTTTTTTGCTCCCAATACCATATAGGATGCCAGAGTAAGGGAAAGCTCTCGCAACCGTTCCTCTCCTCTGCCATGAAGCACTTCAATCACTTCCTGCATTTCAAGCGCATTTCCCACATTATGGCCGAGTGGCTCGTTCATATCCGAGATCACAGCAATCGTTTCCCTGCCTACCATCGTACCGATGGACACCATAGTTTTAGCAAGCTCTTTTGCTTCTTCCACAGTTTCCATAAATGCTCCGGAACCTGTCTTAACATCCAGCACAATGACATCCGCCCCAGCCGCGATCTTCTTACTCATGATCGAGCTTGCGATCAGACTTTTCTGGTTCACGGTAGCCGTGACATCACGAAGCGCATAGATCTTCTTATCCGCCGGTGCAAGATTGGCAGTCTGTCCGACCAGTGCAAAAGAAATGTCATTCACCTGATCAATAAAATCCTGCTCAGAAAGTGTCGTAGAAAATCCGGTAAAGCTCTCCAGCTTATCGATCGTTCCTCCGGTATGTCCCAGTCCCCGTCCACTTATTTTGGCAACGGGAATCCCAAGGCAGGCAAGCATCGGTCCGATGATCAGAGAAGTTTTATCTCCCACCCCTCCGGTACTGTGTTTGTCCACTTTAATGCCATGGATCTTAGAAAGATCCAGTTGATCCCCGCTTTCTGCCATCGCCATCGTAAGATCAACAGTTTCCTGATCATTCATCCCCTGAAAATAAACTGCCATCAAAAAGGCTGCCATCTGATAGTCCGGAATCTCTCCTTTGGTATAACCCATGACAACATATTGAATCTCTTCCTTGCTCAACGTCTGCCCCTGCTTCTTTTTTTCGATCATATCATACATTCTCATGGGACATTCCCCCTTTTCTTATAAAATCAATTGTGGCAGAAAGCTCTCTCCATAAGGAATGGCTTCCACACCAAAATACTCACATACCGTCTGTCCAATGTTGGCAAATGTCTTTCCTGTTCCGAGATTAATGCCGAGCATCCCTTTTTTATAAGCCAGGATCGGAACATACTCTCTTGTATGATCAGTGCCTTTAAAGCAAGGATCACAGCCATGATCTGCCGTGATCATCAAAATGTCATTCTCGCCCATCGCATCCATCACTTCTTTTAAACGGGCGTCAAATGCCATCAGTCCTTTGGCATAGGACACCGCATCTCTTCGATGTCCCCAACTGGAATCAAATTCCACCAGATTCGTAAAGATCAATCCGTTCTCCACCGTTTTCATATATTGAAGCGTCTGATCCATCCCATCCATATTATCCTTGGTATGAATGGCATCCGTGATTCCCACACCTGCAAAAATATCCTCGATCTTACCAACTGCCGCCACCGTATAACCTGCATTTTTTAAATCCATCAGCGCATTGTTGGAATCCGGCAGCTTGGAAAAATCCCGGCGATTTGCCGTGCGCTTAAACTGTCCCGGTGTACCTACAAACGGTCGTGCGATCACGCGGGCAACTTCATGCTCTCCTTGAAGGATCTCTCTGGCAATCCGGCACATCTCATACAGTCTTTCCAGTGGGATCACATCTTCGTGTGCAGCAATCTGAAATACGCTGTCCGCAGAAGTGTAAATGATCGGATAACCGGTCAATAACTGATCCGCCCCATATTCCTCTATGATCTTTGTTCCGGACGCTACTTTATTACCATAATATCCTTTGACTTTGGTCTGTTCCAAAAATGCCTGCATGATCTCCTCCGGAAATCCATCCGGATAGGTAGGAAACGCTTTTGGAGTATAGATTCCAGTCATTTCCCAGTGACCGATCGTCGTATCTTTTCCGTTGGAAAGCTCTGCTAACTTTCCATATGCTCCGATCGGCTCTGCTACCGGTTTTACCCCCTTCATTCCATCAATATTGCCATATCCTAACATTCTCATATGCGGCAGGTCAAAATCCGGCACCGCCTGCGCCGCAGAAGCAATCGTGTTTGCTCCCACATCACCAAAACGATCTGCATCCGGAAGTTCTCCCATTCCTACACTATCTAATACGATCCAAATTACACGTTTCAAATCTCACACCCCCTACTCTTTCACATGAACGAGCATCCATTCTCTTTTTCCATTATATGTTTTTACCCGCAAAATGCACCAGCCTGGTTTTAATGCTGTCACGAGACCATCCTCGCTGATGGAAACCCGATATACATTACGAGAATAATAATCCATCTGGTTGCTGGCAGAATTTTTCGGCATTTTCAAATGCATCTGATAGGTTTCAGATACCTTCATACTCTTAAACAGTGGAAGTCCACTTAAATACCACGGTGCTTTTTTCACAGTCACCGTCACGGTTTTGGAAACTCCACTGTCCGTCGTACAGGTAATTTCAGTTTTTCCAATTTTTTTACCGGTCAGACTGCCATCCTTTTCCACTTTGACAATGCTCTCATCAGCACTCTCATAATGTGTCTGATCCGTGGAAGTCTCCGGTGTCAGAACCGGAATAATATGAAACTTCTCTTTTTTTCCAATCGTGAGGCTTTTGTTTCCTACCTCGATCGCCGTTGCCGGTGTAGTCACCGTAACCGTAGCCTGCGCCTCCACACCATTTACAGTTGCGGCAACGATCGTTGTTGTTCCGTTGGCCACTGCCGTCACCTGTCCGTTCTGATCGACAGTCGCAACCTTTTCATCCTCACTTCTCCAGTTTACATGCCGGTTAGATGCTTCCGGATTGACCGTGGCAGTCAACTGCATCGCAGAAACAAGCCCCTCACCTAACTGCAGGGAAAGCTCCGTCTGATCAAGGGTAATGGCAGACGCTTCGGTAAACTGCTCATAAATATAGTTGACATCACATTCTCCTTTGGAAGTATTGGCTCCCGACACACTAGACACCTTATATTGCCACATATAGTATGGATGTGCATAGTTTGGATAATCCACATCATAACTGGCTACCCATAATTTGTACTGTGAGATCGTATCATAATCAAAAGAATCATTCAGTCGGTTTAAATATGTGTAAACCATCGGCTCATAGCCTGCATTTTTAATCTCCTCGCAAAATGCCTGTGCGATCGCTGTCACATTTTCGATCCCTGTCTCAAAAATTTTATCCTCTTCAATATCATAAGCAACCGGAAGTTCCAGCTTCCGCCCTGCCAAAAGCTTTAAACAAGCCTTCGCCTCTTGCTTTGCGTCCTCTACTGTCGTTGCATAACTGTAATGATAGACGCCCCGCTTTAAAGCCCATTGTCCCGCCTGGTCATAGTTATTTTCAAACCACTGGTCAGAATACGACTTTCCCGCTCCGGTCCGTATCATCACATAAGTAATGCCTGCCTTTTTAACCGGCTCATAATTGACCACGCCATTAAATTCTGAAACATCAATACCCTTATTCAACGCCTGATGTTCTTCCTGTGTCACAGCATGTACAGTGCCTCCTGCCAGTACCCCAAACAAAAGCACACCTGCCGCCACACTTGTTATCCATGTCCTTACTCTCTGCTTGAAACCGATTTTTTTCATCGCACCGATCCCTCCTGGTTCTTCTTCATTTCTTCGTTCTTTGCATGATTATTGACACGACGGTTGACATAACTCGTCTTCATCTTTGAATACATGATCTTTTGTGAATCATACAGACCATAGTAGCCGGACAACATATAACTGATCGCTACCGCAAGGATCATATAAGATGCTCCCCGGTAACCAAACATTTCAAATGCCAGTAACAACGAGGTAACCGGACAATTGGTCACACCACAAAACACCCCGATCATCCCGACCGCAGCGCAAAATCCCGGAGAAAAATGAAACAGCACACCAAAAGTATGACCAAAGGTTGCCCCAACAAACAGACTCGGAACAATTTCACCACCCTTGAATCCGGCACCCAATGTCAGTGCTGTCAAGATCATTTTCCAGAAAAAAGCAAATAATGCAACCTTCTCTCCGGTAAAACAGTTTCTTATGATCCACATACCATCACCATTATAATCCCGTGTTCCCAGTAACATCGTCACAAGGATCACTAACACGGATCCCACGATCACACGCAGAAAAGGATTTTTCAAATGTTCCCGATAGATCCGTCCGCTTTTATGGAGCAGATAACAAAACACACCACTGATCAGCGCACAAAGCACTGCAAGGAGTAAGATCTGCGCCACAGGCTTTGGAGTATAGCCCGGCACCTCCGAAACCAGAAATCGGACCTTTTCTACATGAAAATGCCCGGCTACCGTAACACTGACAAAAGACGATACGACACACGGAACCAACGCTCCATAGTACATCACTCCCACACTGATGATCTCCATTGCAAAAAATGCTGCCGCCATCGGAGTTCCAAACAATGCAGAAAATCCGGCACTCATACCACACATAATGATCGTGTGTTTGTCAGTTTCGTCAAGCCTTACAAACCGTCCGATCAAATTACCAATACAGCCACCGATCTGAAAGGCAGCTCCCTCTCTTCCGGCAGAACCGCCAAACAAATGCGTAATGACAGTCGCCACATAGATCAGTGGAGCAAGTTTCGGTGTGATCTCCTCTCCGGAAGCGATCGCCGCCAGAACCAGATTGGTCCCCTTGTCCTTCTGTTTCATCCAGTAGCGGTACAAAAATGCGATCACCACGCCACCGATGGGCAGAAAATATAACAACCACGGGGTATTTTCCCGAAGCCCCCCCGCAAGTGCAAGCACCTTATAGAAGCTAACACCAACAAGGCCAACCACAACTCCTACCACGATTGAGATTGCCATCCACTTGAAGAATGTCACAATATTGTCAAATAAATGCTTTCCATAACTTAAGAAACGATTTCTTGTACTCATTTCATCCCTCTTTATATCCTACTGAACGGTGAAAACTCTTCATCTGCTCTTTGCGCTCAGCATCCTTTTTTGCCCAATCCCTTTTCTTCTGCACAAGTGCCTGATTCTGATAGATCGCAGCTACCATAAAAAGCATAGGGATCGTCGAAGGATACGGATCACCCAAAAAGGACTGTCCCAGATAAGCCACCAGACTTAAAAAGCAAGCCATCCGCTCATGAGACCACTTCTCACGTTTCTTTCCAAAGTATGGCAGGATCAGTGCCATCCATACCAGAAAATATGCGATCACACCAAACACTCCAAGACTTAACAGACAGTTCAACACATTATTGTGACAGTTGACGATCGTGATCAGTCCCATACTGAAGAAAGCAGACAAATATTCCGAAAACATTTCCGTTCCTAGTCCGAACAGTTTATTTCCGACCGGATAAGTCTGCCAGAGCTTCACGGCAGAAGTAAATCTGCGTCCCTTAAATGCGCCCCACAGATCCGAAAAATGCAGGATTGAGTAGATCACATAAACAAACAATACTGCCAGAACCAGAAGGCTTCCTGCAACCGCCACGCGCTTTCTAAGCTTTTTCGTAATAAATACTTTTTTGCATTTAAACAGCCAGAGTGCAAACAGGGAAAGGAGCACCAGCGGCACACCGATCCAGTATTTCACCAAAACCACCGACCATCCGGTATCTTTTATCATGGAAATTCCCGGAATCAGTCTCACAATGCTGAGCAGGCAAAGCACCACTCCGGCTTCCAAAAAGACGTAAAAGCTTCTGATCAGCCGCAGCATACTGCCAAACATATAAGGAATTGCAAACAGGGCAAATACCATTGCGCCCAGCCACAAACCATCTGTCTGGATCAAAAAGAATGCCAGCAGTCCGAAAAAGAGAAGCACTGCATCCACCAAAATATTCTTCCGCTCTGTTTCATTTACCATATATACCCACAAAAACGGGATGGTCAGACAAAGATATGCAGTCACAGCCGGAATCTCACCAAGACCACCAAGATAGTGAAAAAACTCTGTCTCCTTTAATTTGGCATGCGTAAAAAACAGATCCAGATGAAAGGCATTGCAAACAATCCAAAGATACATTATTCCGGCACAGATAGAAAACACTCTTCTGCCAATAAAACGTTTGGAATCATACCCCCGTGACACAAAGTAAAACAAAATGATCAGTGATAATACCATGTATGTTCCGACACAATTGCCAAGCTTACCGGATAAGCAAAGGATCGGATCTGTTGTAAACAACAAGGAAACTGCTGTCACCAGTCCAAAAAGCAGCAGTGAGCCATCGAGCAGATTGCATACCGGCTTTTGGATCCCCTTGCTGTATTTTCCATGAACAAGATTATAAAGCAGCGTTACAAAAATTCCTGCAAAGCCTAGTCCTCCGATCACATTATAGCAATTACTTTTTGCAATCATACTATTCTTATAGAAATTGCCATAGGAAAATGCCGGAAGAAGAATGAAAATAGAAAGCAGAACCAGCATAGAAACCAGCCAGTAGATCTGCCCCGCTTTCTTTTGTTTTTCCTGTTGCATCACAAAAACCTCTTTTCTTTTTCCCATTATCTGCGTTTCTTTTTGCGGGATCTTGACTGTTCAGCATAACTTTTCCGTACCACATGACACATTTCACTGCGATATAAGATCACCATCATGCCAACCATTGGAATCGTCAACGAGTATGGATTTCCTACGATCGACTGTCCAAAATAAGCAACCAGTGCCATAAAATAAGCAACTGCTTCCACGGAGAGTGGCTGCTTCTTTCTGCGCAGAAACGGAATAACAATAGCAGCCCATACAAAAAAGTAAGCAATCAGTCCAAAAATGCCGAGACAAAGAAGCACTTCTAATACATTATTATGCGAATTGGACACTCCAAGCCCCCAATTTACGATCGGAGTCAACTGATCCCGGATCATTTCCAGACCATATCCAAACAGCTTGCGGAACGCAGACATATCAGAAAACATTGTCACACTGGCACTCCAGATTGCACCACGTCCATTTCCCCATCTCTCATCAAAATTCATTGCACTAAATACAGCAAATCCCAAAAGAAGCAGGATCATTAAAGCAGAACCGATCCGTCCAAGTACCCGAAACACCTTCTGCGATACCGTCTTTCCCTTTTTCTGAAACAGGAAAAGGAATGCCAGACACAAAACAAGCAGTACTGCACCAAGCCAGTGTCTGATCAGAAACAGCGATACACCATCTCCCTGCTTCATCCGATCCGGCACCAGAAGATGTAAAAAACTTAAAACCGTAAGATCTGCACCAGCAATAACACCTAAAAACAGCGTATTCCGCACCCGCTCGTATGTTTCAAAAATATAAGGAAGTAAAAATACGCCGCAAAACGCAACACCGAAATAGATTCCGTCAGTCTGTATCGCAAACATAGAACCGAGTCCCAACGCAACAAATATGCCGTAAAACAGGTAATCCTCTCTTTTTTTGGCATGTAAGAAAAAAACAATGCCGACCGGGATCATCAGACACAGATAGGCCGTTACACTATCCATTTGTCCCAGACTGGCAAAATACTCAAAATACTGATAATCCACGATCTGCGCATGCATATTTAAAATATCAACGGAAACAGAATTTAACAGGATCCATACACAGATGATATCAGCCACAACAAAGATCATATCCCAGGTTTTACGGTTGGCACGCATCGTAAAGGAAAACACAAAATAAAACAAAAACAGTGTTCCCGCCATAAACGTACCACAACGAAATCCGTTCGTCCCCCAAAAACATGCTGTCTTATCAGAAGATTCCACAAAAGAAATCAGGATGGAAGCGGCAAATACTACGATTGCAAGATCCAAAAGCACCGGCTTTTTTAATACCGGACTATCCTTTAATGAAAAAATCTCCTTACTGAAAATGCCATATAACAAGTAGCCAAGTAACGCAAGAAGCAACACGACTGCGATCATACTATAACAATGTGCCTTTGCACCGATCAACGCCGTATAAAAATTCTTATCCATATAAATGGGCAACCCGATCATGATCAAAAACAATGCCAATTTCGCAATAATGTCTCCCAATGTCTCCCCCGTGGTCACACGATTTGCTTTCATGATATCCTCCTTATAAACATAGATAATAATATTATACCTATTTTTGACAAAAACCGCAACTATTTACCTATCACACTTTAATTTCACATAAAAAACGCAGACCTCAGTCTGCGCATGTGACGCCCAATACCTTCTGCACGGCTCTCGCAAAGAAAAAACCAAGCATCGTTCCAAGCGTGTTATGAAAAATATCATCAAACTCAAACAGTCCCATCGTCGTCAAAAGCTGCGTCAATTCAATCACAAGGCTGATCACTGCTCCGGTCAACACTGCCTGATACCATTTGATCCGGTATTTGAATGATTCACAAAGCAATACCCCAAGCGGGATAAATACCGCAACATTCTGAATGTTTTCCTGTAGGAGAAATGTGTCATGATTCTTTATGATCTCCCGGTAAGACCAGAACAGAGTCAGATTGTAGTGGTAATTTCCATCCGGTATGCGTTCCTTTAATGTCACCGTGTAAAGTGCCAGCACATAAACAATACTCACCAATACTGCACATACAACCCACAGCCATCGTTTTCCGGTCACCCGTTCCAGAATAGAAAGCAGAACGAAGGAAACCAGTCCAAAGACCAAAATGGAAATATAATGATTTTGTATCCAGTAAAATGTCATAGACAAAAAAGCTCCTTTAATTTCGTTTTAGAAGGGCGAACAATTGCTTCCGTTCCGTTTTCTTTAGAAGAACAATAAAGGAAATAATATAGCCTGCCACTGCGCAGATCAAAACAGCCATCATAAAACTTCCCCAGTTCTGCAGAACAAAAAATTGACAGATGCCGGCAAACAGCATGCAAAGGATTCCAAACAGCCCCCATGATCGTAGTTCTTTTTTTAAGAAAAACGTTTTGGGCAAATTTAAAAGTTCTGCTGCTAAAAGAGGGATCAACACACCATTTGTCACACTCAATACCACAGTGCTCACACCAGTCACCGCATATCCTCCAAGTGGCGTTATCTTAAGCAGTATCACAGTAACACCCACACTGATACAGCTTGAAATAAATACGATCAGAGAATATTTCTTCAGGCGATCCAGTGCAATAAATACAGAGTGAAGACTATACATGTACGTACTGACGATCACATCGAATAATGTCAGCAGCATAAAGATATAGATCTCGTCTAATTGCCCGGCAGAATAAGAGGTCTGCCGATTTAACCATAAAGTAAGAAATGGACGTCCAAGCACCACGATCCCTGCATAAGGCACCGTAAAAATCAATGCCAGGATCCGAAGCTGCTCCAACGCTTCATCCACCAGACTCCGTTCCCCTGCTTTCGCAAACACCTTTGTCAAAGCAGACGTAAAAATATTGGAAAAAATTCCTATTGCATTACTGAGTGCAAATGGAATCTGTTTGGCAAGAGAGATCCGTCCCATGATCGCCGGGCTTACAAACCAGTTACTAAGAAGCAGATCCAGTCCATTTAGCAAAAGATTACTGACATTAGAAATAAGGATCCAAAACCCGGATCTTGCAAGCTGGAACAATTTTGAAACATCAAGCAGTTTTCGTGAAACAGAAAAATCACCGAGCAGTTTTTTTGTAATCATGTAGTTTCCAAATAATGTAACCGCCCCCGCCAGCAATGTTGCAAAGCTCAGATAATAAATGCGCGCCGGCAATGTAAGGAATAACAAAAAGATCGCACCGCTCTTGATACTGTTAGCAATGATCTGCACAAAAGAATTATAATGCATCAGATTCGTTGTAAATGCAGCTGCCGTGTAAACAGTTCCAACCAATGAAAATCCCATATTGAAAAAGGTAAGCAGGAACGTAAGTTTCACCTGGGAAAGCAGTGCCACTGACACATTTATAAAATGATCGATCCTTCCAATAAAAAAGAGAGAGACCATCAATATGACCGCTGACAGCACCAGATTAAAGAATAAAACCGATGAAAAATAGCTCTGTGCCTCTTCCTTTTTCCCCTGATTATAGGAAACGGAAATATATCTGCACGCCATGGAATTGATCGCAACTGCAAGCAGACTGGCATAGGAGACAAAATTATTTGCCAGATTCAAAAAACCCAGTGCCTCTTCGCCAATCTTTCCTACCACAAAGGGTGACAGCCAGAAGCTGATCAGTATCTGCACTGCAAACGTGACAAATGCCGCAATTAAGTTGATCATAGTAACTCGTCTGTTTTGTTTCATGATGATATCTTCTTTCGCATGATAGAATCACGCAGCCAGGCTGCCCGCTCTCTGATACATAATCGTCGCTTCCACTTACCAAGTACAATACGAAGCTTTTTTCTCTCTAAACCCTGCTCTCCCTTCAGCGCATCAACATCAAACTGAGCCTTTTTACTCACTCCCCTGATCAAAGGTTCATAGGGAACATCCATTCCTACAGGATAACAATACGCCGGAGATAAAATCTTATAGTTATGATGTCCTGCTGCGTAATGGTTGATATGGGATTCATCATGCCATTTTGCAATGATCCCCTTTTTCAGATCCTCTTCTATCTGTTTTTCCACCTGTTTGATCATTTCAAGGTATGCCGTTGCCGTGCCTCCGTTCATCGCGCCATATACATATTGTTTCCCTGCGTTATAGGGAACATACGCCTTTGAAATCTTTCTCCGTTCATAAGGAAGACGATATGGTTTTTCGTTCTGATACCCCGGATGGATCGTAAAAAATAACGGTCGATCCTTTTCCTGTGGCAAAAACATTTCTTCTGTTACTGTCTTTTCACATATGATATTCGCATTTGACTGGTATAAATAATCCATTTTCAAAAGCTGCTTCTCCTGCTTTAAAAATATATGATACTTTAACAGTGTCGGAAGTGGCCACGGCTCCTGTTCTACCATGATCAGATGAATCCGCTCATTATGATTTGCAGCATATAGCTCTTTGGCATCGGTAAAAACAAAATAATGTTTCTCTGTTTCGGGCAGAAAATGCTGTTCAAACGACTCATAAAAGGCATTCCAAAAAACAACATAAGGGCCTGTACAAATATAAAGTATTCCAATTTTCTTCATCTGCTTCTCTCCTGCCTATACTTCCACCAGATGCCAGCCATCCTGATAAAGATCGATCGGCATATCCACTGCCATCCACCGGCTTGGTGCCACCACAATTTTCTCCGGATTCCGGCTCAGATACTGCGCCCACCAGCCAAATGTCGTATTTCCAATGATAAAATGCTTACACTCCGCCATCGCAGCCAATGACACATGAACTGGAAATTCCCGGCTCTGTTCCACATAATCAAACTGATTTGCATCGATCAAATGCGATAATACATAAGGAACATTATCAGAACAGATAAAAAAGAGGGGATCTTCTACCTGCCCGGTTACATATTTAATCGCCTCTTTCCAATACTGCATCGTACACACATCATACATGGAACTTCCTACGTTATGCTCTACCTTCACACTGATACATACACTGTTACGGTTCCGCAACAGATCAATATTAGGATACGATGCTAGTTGTGCAAACTGGTTTCCATCCAGCAAATCCTTTACCTCCGCATCCATTGCTTCAAAATAATGGTGCGATTGAAAAAAACCATCCAGATAAACCGGACCGGTAAGATTACAATGTTCCGGCAAATATCCATTTTCACACAAAAACATGCCACGTTTCTGAAAAAAAGGACTCAACCGCTTCTCCCATTCATATTTTTTCCTGTAATCCTTATTTCTTGTCAGTCCACGATAGATTTTCCGTAAAAACCATGGTCTGGAAAACCGATTCTGTTCCATTACATTCTCATGTACATAGGAAACATCCGGAAGATTATAATACGGCAGAGAATTTTCCCAGCCACATCGCAAAATTTCCGAATCGTCCATCACAAGGACAGCCCCCACCCCCATCTTTTTTTGTATCGATCTGGCAAATGCATATTGAAATAACTGATTTCCGATTCTTCCCTGTAACGGAAGATAGATTTTATTCTGCTCCATCCTTGACCTGCTCCCACTGATGTATTTCTTGATTATAACGTTTGATCACCCGTGCCGGATTTCCCACTGCAATGCTAAGCGGCGGAACGGATTTTGTCACAACACTCCCTGCACCTATGATCGCCTTTTCTCCGATCGTCACACCAGGCAGAATGATCACTTTTTCTCCGATCCAGCATCCATCACCGATCACAACTGCATTTTCAGAAAGCTCCTGATCCATATAAGGGATCTCAGATTCCGGATCAATGCCATGGTTTTCACCGGTGATCACCACATCCGAAGCGATCAGTACATGATCTCCGATCGTCACCGTTGTGCGTCCTGTTGTAAGCACCGTGAAATCATAGCCAATGTAACAGCCATTTCCAATCTGTATTGCAGCGTCACGGCTTTTTTCCGGCTGATACACAGCCATACGGCTGTTTTTTAGCACAGTAGTATGATCTCCGATCGCAATTTTTTCTACTCCGGAAAGCTGTTTGAGCGGACACTGCATTACAGACTCTTTTCCAAATGCAAAAAAGGATTTCTTTTTTCGCATCCCCAGTTCCATTTTTAAGATCCAGACCCATTTGATCTCATGCCATATATTTCGTAATAATGTCATTTCTGTCCTCTCCTGTTTCTCTGCCACCATTTCTGATGATAACGGTTGAGCCGCTCTGCCAAAAAGAGATAGGTATATTTCTGAAACAGTAATTGAATGATATTCCGTACCTTTTTTTCTTTTCTGACCCTTTGTTTTGTTTCTAAAAATGCTTCATACTTGCTCTGTTCCTTTTGATATGAAACAGAAGCTGCATATGTTTTTAATGTCTGTTCTGTAATCGCAGTGATCTGTCTTCTGTTCTTTGCAAGAAAACGGCTGAACAGATACTGCGTCACCATGTTGTGTTTGGAAATTCCCTGCTCTCTTACACGATAAAATAATCCTACCTCCGGACAGTTCCCCACAGCAAAGCTGCCACCTGAAAGCACTCGCAGCAAAAAGTCATAATCCTCACAAAACGGCATATTCCGATAACCGGAAAGCGTTTCATATACTTCTTTTTTTACCAGCCAGGTCGGATGTGCCATGCAATTGCCATACCGCACACAACTTCTAATCTGTTTTTCCGTTTCCGGAAATGTCAGGATCACTGCCTCTTCTCCCGGCTTTCTGCCTGTTGCAATCGCACAGCCTGTCATGTCAAGCCGATTCTGTTTCAAATAACGGTACTGTTTTTCCAGACGGTCACGCTCTGCTACATCATCCGCATCCATACGTGCGATCAGACTGCCCTTCGCCTCCTGTAACAAACGGTTTAAGCTGGCAACCAGTCCCCTGTTCTGCTCATTTTTAAGAAGCCGTACCCTGCTGTCATGACATGCAGCAAGTACCTGTGAAAGCACGGTCTGTTCCGGATCATCCTGACAGATTAAAAACTCCAGATTGGGATAGCTCTGTTCCAAAATAGAGGAAATGCTTTGCTCTAATTCTTCTTTTGTCTCATTATACGTGCTCATGATCACAGAAATCAACGGTAAATCTTCTGTTTGATCCACTGCTTGCACAGATAATACTTCCGATAGCAAAATGATACTACCCCTTTCGTCTTCCACTGTTTTACTGTCGTATTCATGTATGAGAATTCCGGATAAGCCGCGATCAGCACTTCCAGCATTTTCATATAAGAAGGTCCAAGCGAAGCCCCATCAGACAAATGCCACAACTTTGCCGGAATAACATAATTGTCCCTGCCTTCTTCTTTGGCTCTAAGGCACTGCTCCACTG
Source organism: Lachnospiraceae bacterium (assembly GCA_050874905.1). Taxonomy (GTDB): domain Bacteria; phylum Bacillota; class Clostridia; order Lachnospirales; family Lachnospiraceae; genus NC2004. The sequence goes on along the minus strand of JBNMLP010000019.1, from coordinate 13,765 downwards.
CATATTGATGCCAGCCGGGAAGATAGGAAAAACGGACATCCTGCAAAAATTCCTTTTCCATTACAAAGAAACACTCATCCACAGTCTGTACGAGAGTTGCCTTTGAAACCGGAATGCCGGCCTGCTTTCTTTCCGTTCCATGCAAAATACCGGAAAGTAATTCCCACTTTTTCCCCTCCGGACACCCTGCCACACCGACTACACCAAAGGAAGGAATCTGTTCCACTGCTTCTATCATGTGTTTTAGTGCATCCTTTTCTAAAAAACGGATATCCGGATGACAACATATTACATAAGGAAATTCTACCTGATCCAATACAGAATTATATGCCTGTCTCGCTCCCGAAAAAACATCCCGGCAGTTATCAAGCAGCAGAAGCTGATATTTCACGCCTTCCTGTGTTTTTAATGAAGTAAGAAATCCATCTAATATCGTAGGATCATTGTATATGACTATGATCGTGCAAACATGCTCCCTACTTTCCATCTGATATGTCCCTCTCTTTATTCCTGTCAGTTCCCTTCTTATGTTCTGTACGGTTCTTGATCCGAAGCAGCCATACGATCATTGTCAACCATCCACGTGCCAATAAGAAATCCAGCACAACATAGTCCGTCTGCAAACGCATTCTTACCGAAAACAAATAGCGGTGATACGATTGAAAAAAAGAATCGTTTTGTATCTTCTTCAAATAAGCCTTATGTTCCTTTGCACTGCTCCATTCAAAAAAACGGGACTGTGTGATCGAGCGGCCTGCCGTAGACAAAACCTTACACGAAAGAGCCTGCTCTTTTTCCGAGAACTCCCAATGCTTGATCGTTTTCATGCTGTCCGCAAAAATTTTCCGAAATGTAGAATAAAAATGAGGATCAAAGCGATTGGTCATACCTGATCCAACACGGTAATTATATAATGCTTCGTCCAGATAAACAAAGGACGATGCCCGGTCAAAAATCTCCACACTTTGCAGCGTATCTTCCCCCGTACTCAAACATCCATATAGAGAAACATCCCTGTTCTGGTCAAGGCACTCACGCTTGTATGCTTTACAACAAAGACTGATGATACTGCGGCTATATAAAAATTCCCGCAAAACTGCCTCCTTTTTGATCCGGCACGATGCTTCCGTTGAAAAAATATGTTCAAACTCTACCGCCTTTTTCTCCCCGTCATACACTTGATAATTATAAAGGATAACATCCGGCTCCTTTTCCTGCCGGATACATTGTCTGAGTTTTGTAAGAGCTCCCGCTTCGAGCATATCATCCGAATCACAATTCACAATGTACATGCCTTTCGCAAGTTTATACCCCCGTCTTCTCGTTGCCAAAAGTCCTTCATTTTCCTTATGCACAACACGGATCAAAAAAGGGTAGCGTTCTTTGAAGCGATCACACAATCTGCCACTTTGGTCCGTGGAACCATCATCGATCAGCAAAATCTCTACGCAATTCTTTAATGTATCATCAATCTGACCAGTGATCGAAGTGATGCAATCCTCTAAATACTGCTCCACATTATAAACAGGAACCACAATACTGAACAAAATCTGTTCTGTTTCCATCTTTGCTACTCCTTTTTTCCTGCCATAATGCTTCTGATCTTCTCATCGTCTCCCCATATTGCCTTGGAATCATACGGGCGATCCGGAAAAGTTCCATATTCGAGCTTAATATCCAGCTCATTTTCACGGATAAAGCGTTCCATACGATCAGAAAGCTTCTCCGGGCGACCGGAACAGATATTGATCGTACCATTTACCTCCTGCTGTGTAACTGCTGCTGCCACCTGCTCACAAAATTCCGGATAATCCAGAAAATCAAACTGATTCAACCCCATCGTAAATGGGAATGTCTTTTCCCCACGCTTCGCCGCCTGATATAGCTTAGAAAATACAGAACATCCTGCCTCTGCATGTCCTACAATATAATAGCCACGCAGCCATTGATACGGCTTGTTCTGCTGCTTGGAAAGAATCTTCACCATATCCCGCAGTGCATTTTTTGCAATACCATAAAAACTCTCCGGTCTGCACGGAGTATCCTCTTTTACGCTTCCCTCAAAAAAACCGATCTCATGCACACTACCCATCACTGCAATGTGATCGATCGAAGAAGCAAACATTTTCTCCAAGAAATGAAAATGTTTCCCCAGATCATCAATATGCGCATCTGAATAATGAACAAAGCCATCTCTCCACGCCAGATGAAGTAACACCTCCGGTTCTTCAAAAAAGGAGTAAGGATCTTCTACCGCAAACAGATCACACACCTTATGTATCGCTCTTTCATCTATGAACTGATCAGAACGATCTGCCGCAATGACAACATGTCCCTGATCCAAAAGAGTTTTTACAATTCCCTGTCCCAAATATCCATTTGCACCTGTCACTAATACTTTCAAACTCGCTACTCCTTCTCTCAAAGCCGTTTTAAGAAAATCTTACACCAATACGTAAGATTCAGTCCGCGGTTGCAAAAATCAACCTCTGTTTTATCAAGCAGTTTTTTTCTTGCCACCCGATCCGTCCGATAGCGTAAAATCCAGTCCGCTGCCTCTTTGTATTCCGGAACCATCCGGTCTCCATAGCCTTTGATCAGTTCTTTTGTCACACGCTCCACCTGATACGAAAACACGTACTGTTTCACCTGCTTTATCGTAGATAAAACGCCCCGGTTTAATCCGATCGCATTGCCCGGATGCTGCCGGTAACTCATATGAGGAGCCGGATCTACGATCACTTCTCCTCCTAATCCCAGGCAGACACGAAGCACCCATGTATCATGCATCAGCATATAATCCGGTTTAAATGTTATGACTTCATCCAAAAGGGCACGGTTAAACACGCCCGTACACCCCGCAAAATCGGACAATACAAACCTTGTTTTTAAACTGCGTGAATCATTCAGATAATGGTCGCTTAAAAAATGAAGCTCCTGATCCACCAGACGCTGTCCACAATAATAAAGTGCCGGACGATCCAGCTTACAGTGCTTTAACTGCGACACGGCGGTAATAAGCTTGTCTTCATCCCATACATCATCCTGATCGCAAAAAGCATAATAATCGGCATCCCACTCACACGCCTTCTCCATCAGCTCATAAAATCCATCTGCCACACCCCTGTGTACCGTGGAAAACCATGTAAGTGTATGTGCCTTTGCATTTTGCTCTAAAATAGTACGGCTCTCATCCGTAGAACCATCGTCCCTTGCAAGGATCGAAACTTCGACCCCCTGCTGCCTGTATAAACTATCCAACTGCTGCTGCAAATATTTTGCCCCATTATAGACGCCCAGCAGCACTATCACTTTTTCCATATCTCTAACCCTTACAAAGCTCCTGCACCATATCGTTGATCCGGCTGCAAAAAGCAGCATTATTGCCCTGCTCAGCAACCTTACACGCATGTACCAGCTCGTCATATCGTAAAATCGTATCACCCAGTTGCCCGATATCCTCCACCAGAAGAATCGTCTTCTGCCGCTTGTCTACCTCCCGACAAAACAAAAGCTGATGATCATTGACATGCTCCTGATACCGGCTCTGCCGTGGAACAACGATCGGTACCTTTCCCATCTGAAGCGGAGCAATAAAACTCGCCGGACCACCATGCGTGATCACAATATCTGCCTGACGCATCAGTTCCTGCATTTTGTCATAAGCAAAAAATGCCTCACTCTTACAGCATGCGGCATGCGGCTGACAGGTACTATACCCGGTCTGCATCACCACATCCTCTGTTATCGTATTCTCCATGCACAAACGATCCACCTCCCGGATCAAACGATCAAAAGGCTGTTCGTGTGTACCCACTGTTACAAAAATCATGACTTTCTCCTGCTTATGTGAAACGGTGTCCTGCGTCATTTTTATAAGATTTAAAAAATGCTGCCAAGGTTTACAGCCTTTTTATAAACCTGTTTCATCTCATCCCACTGTACCACAAAACGGTCTGTGATCGGATACACCAGCCGCCCGGTAAGTGTCGGGCGGTCGATCCGGTCAAATACCTCAATATAAATCAGCTTTGCGTGAAACAGCTTTCCCAGATAAAAAAACGGCACTGCCACTGCTGCCCCGGAGGAAATGATCACATCCGGCCGTTCCTTTTTCAGAATACGAAATGCCACAAAGGTATTTCGGATCAGATTTTTTAAATTGCGGTTTGTGGGATAATAACAAGGGAACCAACGCTCCTCTTTGAGCATGCTTTTGGCATCCTCCTTGTCAAACGTCACAAAAAAACGATCGTATTGCTCCCAGAACGGTTTTAACATATATAAATGTGCCAGATGCCCGCCGGACGAACCTACAAGACATAATTTTAATTGTTTTTCCATTGCTTTTCTATCCTTTTCTCTGTGGCTCATTATAACACATCCCCACTTAAAGGTAAATCATTCAACAAATCAAGATAAGAAACACCACGAAAAAAGGACAGGCAGAACACCTATCCTTCCAAAGAACTATATAATCCCTCCCTCAATAGCCATTCTTATTATGGCACTATTTTTTATATTTTTCAAGTATTTTTCGTCGACAAAACACGACACCTTTAAAAGCAAATCATTTTTATAACATTTCTTTTGCTAACCGCAGTGCGTCTGCCACTGTCTGATCCATATCATAGTAGCGGTATTCCGCCAGCCTGCCTGCAAACACAACATTTTTCAACTGTTTTGCCAGTTCTTTATATTTCAAATATAACAATGTATTCTTTTCGTCATTGACCGGGTAATACGGTTCTGCAGCTGGTTTCCATTCCTTGCTGTATTCCCGGCTGATCACCGTCTTTGGCAGTTCTCTGCCCGTTTCATCTTTTCCAAAGGTAAACCATTTGTGTTCCACAATCCGCGTCCATGCGGTCTCCTGATCCGTATAATTTACCACAGCATTTCCTTGAAAATCAGCCACATCTAACACTTCTTCCTCCCAATGGAGAGAACGGTATGCAAGAGCCCCATAGCGATACTTGAAAAAAGCATCCATCATCCCCGTATATATGATCTTGTCTGCTGCCTTACTCCATCTCTCCCTCTCCTTTAAGAAATCCGTTTCCAACCGCACCTCTACCCCGTCAAGCATCCTTTTTATCATTTTTGTATATCCACCGACCGGAATTCCCTGATATAACGCATCATAATAGTTATTATCATAGGTAAACCGAACCGGTACTCTTTTGATCAGCCAGGCAGGAAGCTCCTTGCAATCTCTCCCCCACTGCTTCTTCGTGTAGCCTTTTATCAGCTTCTCATAAATATCACGTCCCACAAGAGAAATTGCCTGTTCCTCTAAATTTTTCGGAGCCCCCGTGCATTCCTTTCGTTGTTCCTCGATGATCGCTTTTGCTTCCTCCGGTGTAGTGATCCCCCACATTTTCTGAAAGGTATACATGTTAAATGGAAGGGGATACCGCTCCCCCTTGTAATCAGCAACCGGAGTATTGATGAAGTGATAAAACTGCGCATAATTTGAAATGTAAGCCCAGACTTCCGGATCGTTCGTATGAAAAATATGCGCACCATATTTATGAACCTGAATTCCTTCTATCTCCTCTGTGTAAAGATTTCCTCCCACATGCGGTCTGGCTTCGATCACCAGAACCTTTTTTCCTTTCTTTTTGGCTTCGCATGCAAATACAGAGCCAAACAAACCAGCACCGACAATCAAATAATCATACATGAATACACCTCGCTTTCAGGGGGATGCCATGTCCCAATCTTACAATATTTCAGGCAAAATTTTCACTATTATTTTTGCTCCAGTTCACGCCACAAATCTATTGCTTGAAATAAAGCTGCGATGATCTTTTCCACTACTCTATCCTGCTCCTGTTTTGTTGGTTCCTGTTTCCTACATGGCATTTTAGGGATAAACTTCAACGCCTCTTTCTCCTCAAGAGAAAGAATGTGTTTTATCTCCTCGGTAAGCTCTAATCCTTCCACCACATCCATTTTCTTACTGAGCAATGAATGACTAACCTGAAACAGGTAATCATGATGATCCCCATATAACTCATACCACAAAAAATCATCATCATGATCCGGATATTGTGGCAGATCTAATATCTCCAGCTTTTGAAGGCCCCATTGTAATACATAACTATTTCTCCAAATATCTTGTACAGTGTTTTCTCGTGAAAGATAAAACCATAAATAATCGATAAAAATATTGATCAATGGCACCATTTTCCCTGCTACGGTTGGACGTTCCACTAGAAATTCCTCGATTGCCATGTTTATTTTTGCATCTTGTATTATTTTGGAAATACTTCCCATAGAAGAACTTCTGATCACAATATATGCAAATTTGTGGCACAGCTTGTCCAAATAATCCAAAGCATTTTGAAACGGGTTTTCGCTATGGTAGGTAAAATTTCCCTGAATCACTTCACATAGCATATCAGTTGTTTTCCTACCATATACTTCAGGAGCAACTTCAATATTTTCTTCTACAACATGTAACAAAACAGCCAGACACTCACACTTAAATTCCGCATGGCAACGCCCCCAGTAATGCTGCATAAGAAGTTTTATCAAAGATGCTCTTTGCTTTGTGTCAGCACTATCTATTCTGCGGCAATACTCTTTATTCCATTGCGCATTTCTATGTCCGGCACTCTCCATCCAGCCTATCAGTCTTTTGGGATCTGCTTGTTGCAATTCTTCCTTTCTTTTTTTCTCTCTTTTTTCATATTCCTTTCTTTGCAGTTCCCATACATTTTCTTCAATTCTCGCTTCTATAGGACGTTTCATTTTTTCAAAATTTCGTACAAAACGTTTCCATTGATCAAGATCCAATTCAACCTCAAAAGTATTATGAATCTGCTGTAACAGCTGATTTCTTCGATACTCTAACATTGTTTTTGCAGAGAGGATCTGCTTTAATTCCTGAAATTTACTGTCACAATCTTCATTACTGATCTCAAAAAACGGAATGTCCCAATCCATTACCTGGTGTACGTCATAGACCATCAGTTTCCACCCGTTACATAATACAATATATTCCGCTTGTATCTCCGGATGCGATGCATACAAATATGCCTGTAAAAGATCTCCCTCATCCATTTCTTTCACATTTCCCGGCTTAGCTTCCAATATCCAGAATGATTTCAAACGAATCGTAGGTGCATAATCAATCTGAATTCTTTTACGCCCCACTCTTTGAAAAGGCTGTGTAAGTTGTAGCGTTTTTTCACGGATGATATTGTTGACCGTGTTCTTACTATATCCAAGAAGATGGAGCAACTGAGAGATGAACTCTTCCCTTACATCCATTTCATTGTATTCTGAAAAATCCGTATTTTTCCAATAGGTAATAAAATCTCGTTCTGTCATGTATTCTCCTATGTTGCTGTAGACATCCCTGTTAAAATATATCGACTAACAGTAGCATTGTTCTATAATTCATCTTTGTAGAAGATTTCATCAAATATTTTATCTATCTGTTCATTTGACATTGGTTTCATTTCTGGAACCAAATTTTTTATTTCTTCCTGTTCCGCATTTTTACGTCTAGTTCCTTTAAATTCTTCCGTCATACCATCTTCTACACCAATATCTTTCAAAAATCGTTCCAAAAGCTTTGTTGTTGAAAATTCATTGCCTCGGTAATTCAATCTTGTTGCTACAGTTTCTTTACAAAAACCAGTTTTTGTAAGTGATAGCAACATTGCGTTTACTTCATCCGTGTCAAGATCCTGATATTTCTCATGCACTCTGGCAAAATATTTGGCATCATTTTTTCCACTTTCATTTTGATGCAACATACAAAGAATATCTATTTCTCGCAAAGAAAGATCACACAATTTTCTAAGATTTTCCTGATATTCATTGCTGTCCATCATATCAAGATTACTGTGTGTTGAATTAAAAAGATTTGCTATAAATTTGATTTTTTCATTAAAAGATACACGCTCTATGGCATCAATGCCTAATTTTAGATCAGAGATATAATCAAAAGAACGAATATCCGTTTCCACAATACAACATGATGTCTCGCATATCTCTTTAAGAAAACCTCTTCTTTTTTCCTCAAGCGCATTTTCATACTGCTTTCTAAATGTAGCAGTAATTCCACCAATCGGGAAAATGCAACCAATATAATCCCATAATGGATTTTGGAAAATATCAGCTATCTCCATACTCTTTTGAAGCTCAGACTTTTCTAAATCAAATTGTTCTTTTTCCATTACTATAATCTCCCTATTACTACTTTAATGCGTTCTGCAACCTAAAATTTATAAATTATCCAAATCGCATATTCCTTTATACTTGGCTCAATGCTTTCATAAATATTATGACTAAGTACTGTATTGAGCGAAAAACACCTATTGAAAATCTCCACTCATAAAGGAATTTTATTTAATATTATATGTGTTTTGTTTTACTAATTCAATTTTTTATTGAAAATAATAAGCTAAAATATTTAATCTCCATAGTTATAACCATTTGAGGTGTAATTGCAAACCCATTCCCACTATGTTATAATTCTATTACTTTATTCATAGATTTCTCCTCATACCTATCGTCATAAATATAACCAACGCATGATGACAGATAGGAGAACAAATGGCGGTATTAGATATTACTGAAAAAATCCTTGAAGATTATAATGACGTATTTGCAGATATTGCTAATGTCTTACTCTTTCAAGGGGAACAAAGAATCTTACCGGAGCAACTGGTCAATACCAAAGACAAAAGTATGATCAAAGCTGACGGGAGGATTCACGAGCAAGAACGGGATGTTAACAAATACTGGAATGATGGCAATGTTACTATTGCATTATACGGTATTGAAAATCAGACAGATATTGACAAGGATATGCCATTACGAGTATATAGCTACGATGGCTCATCCTACAAACAACAACTGTTAAATGGCAAAGACCGGTATCCCGTCATCACTATGGTTTTATATTTCGGCACAAAAAGATGGAACAAGCCCAAAACCTTGTCTGAGATTTTTCATGTACCAGAAGAATTAAAACCTTACTTTAACGATCACAAGATCAATTTATTTGAAATTGCATTTCTTGAAGATGAACAAGTGCAGATGTTCAAAAGTGATTTCCGGATTGTTGCAGATTATTTCGTACAAATACGAAAGAACAAAAACTACATTCCTTCAAAGGATAAAATTCTTCACGTAGAAGAAGTCCTTAAAATGATGTCAGTATTGACAAAAGATTCCTGGTTTGAGGAAAGTTACAACCAATCAAAAGGAGGTGTTACTACGATGTGTGAAGTAATCGATAAAGCAATGAATGAGGGGCGGCTTGAAGGTAGACTCGAAGGACGAACTGAAGGCAGAACCGAGGGTATGATTGAAGGCAAAATTGTGGGAGCCGTTATCACCCTCAACGAAGAAGGCTACACAGTAGAAGAAATTGCCAAACGTAAAAACATTTCCAAAGAAGAGGTAGAAAGGATCTTGAAAGAAAATTAGAAACCGTTTTCTTGAGACCGTTTCAAGTTCTGTGTAAACTCAAAAAGTGACATAAGATGGCTTGATAGTTACTAAGAGCAGAGACCGGATTTTGGTTCTCTGCTCTTATCTTCGTTATACAGGTATAAATGTATATACACCACCATACCGCTACTTTTTTTATCACTTATTCACCAGGAAATTCATCAGAGAGCTATTCGGTGGCAGACTATCTTTAGATTTCCCACTTAACAAAGCATACACTTCCTTTGCTTCATTCAGCAACCTCATCAACTGAATTTCATCCTTAAGCTGATTTGTCTCTTTATCAATACATGTTGCACGTAAAGTAGGTGCATACACAGATAAAAACGCATTAAAATCAAGTTTTTCCACATCAACAGCTGATTTATAAACAACAAAACATATAATGCTCTGTGCTTTTGTCTTCAGTTTTTCATTCTTAACTTTCCACGACCAGAACGCCATATCCAACCGGATAATTGCAGGATATTCAACTGTTACAATATAATCCCGCTCCATTGACTCTTCCCCTTCTTCTGCCCCAAGAAATACATTCACAAGACTAGAGACAATGCTTGTTACTCCTTCCGCTGTTTCTCCACCAATGATTTCCTGCACAGCCTTACTAATGTCATTCGTAAGCTCCGAAGAATGTCCAGTATATACACGGTATTCCTCATGCTTCTTAATTAATTTCGTGACTGCCACTGTAAGGTCATCCGTTACCTTCCCTGATTTCAAAGTTGATTCAATTTCTGTCTTAAACAAATCCAGTTTTACCTGTGCCAAGCTTGATAACATACTCAGTTCCTCTGATACGTCAGTAAGATCTGGATCTTTTACTACATCTGCAAATTGTCCCATAAACATAACCTCCTCTCAAATCGCAACTTCCTCCACACTCATTATCCCACCTCCGCCGACTTTTTTCCACCTTTTTCCATCGACGTACTTCGACACGCTCCGATGATGCACCAAATATGTTACTCACAAAAACATCTGTCCTCTTTCCTCATACTCCTCCCCCTTGATTTTCATCATATTATCTGTTACACTCAAACAAGCAAAGAAAACGCAAGCAAGCTTATATGTTATTATAATAAACAAAGGAGATTGTTATGAAAAAACTATCCACGGCTCTTTTAGCCACTTTAGTCGAAAACAAACGGAAAGAGAAGAACTTCACTCAAGCTCAGCTTTCTGAACTAACGGGAATCAACCGCGCACAACTCTCACGAATTGAAACCGAGGATTATATTCCGCTGCTTCCACAGCTAGAAACACTGGCAAATATCCTTGACTTTGATCCATGTGAAGTATTTGTAGATTCTGACCACCAAAAACTGCCATCCCCTTCCCCACTTCGTATCGCAGTAGCGGGAACCGGATATGTAGGTTTGTCTATTGCAACGCTTCTTGCTCAGCATAATCACGTTACTGCTGTGGACATCATTCCGGAAAAGGTAGACATGATCAATCACCGGAAATCTCCAATCCAGGACGATTACATAGAAAAATACCTTGCAGAAAAAGAGTTAGACTTAACCGCTACCTTAGATGGTGAAACTGCTTATAAAGATGCTGACTATGTAGTGATCGCCGCCCCAACCAACTATGACAGCAAAAAGAACTATTTTGACACCTCTGCAGTTGAGGCAGTCATCGAACTAGTCTTAAAAGTGAATCCTGATGCAATCATGGTCATCAAATCCACCATTCCAGTCGGTTATACGGAATCTGTGCGCCAGAAATATAATACGAAAAATATTATCTTCAGCCCGGAATTTCTTCGTGAATCCAAAGCACTTTATGATAATCTGTATCCAAGCCGCATCATTGTGTCCACGGATGAAAATGATGAAAAACTTGTAAATGCCTCCCATCAGTTTGCTGCATTGTTACAGGAGGGCGCAGAAAAAGAAAACATTGATACCTTATTTATGGGATTTACCGAAGCAGAAGCTGTAAAACTATTTGCCAACACTTATCTGGCATTACGTGTCTCCTACTTCAACGAATTAGACACATATGCGGAAATGAAGGGACTCAATACACAGGAAATCATCAATGGTGTCTGTCTTGATCCACGTATTGGAACACACTATAACAATCCAAGCTTTGGTTACGGCGGTTATTGCCTGCCAAAGGACACCAAACAGCTTCTTGCCAATTATAACGATGTTCCACAGAACATGATGAGTGCTATTGTAGAAAGTAATAAAACAAGAAAAGACTTTATTGCAGATCGGGTACTGCAAATGGCAGGCTATTATGGATATGACGAAGCGAATACCTACGACTCATCCATGGAAAAAAATGTAACCATTGGAGTTTATCGCCTTACAATGAAATCTAATTCTGACAACTTCCGCCAATCTTCCATTCAAGGAGTTATGAAACGGATCAAAGCCAAAGGAGCCACTGTCATCATCTATGAGCCAACTTTAAAAAATGGAGATACATTCTTTGGAAGCAAAATTGTAAATAACTTAGACACTTTCAAAAAACAGTCAAATGCCATTATTGCCAACCGATACGATACTTCTTTAGACGATGTCAAAGAAAAAGTATATACCAGAGATATTTTCCAGAGAGATTAAAAAACTGCCGTGTTTCAGTAAAGTGGATCATTCCGTCTGGACAGGTGGCTCACGCCACACCGGACGGGCGGCTCTGCCGCACAAGAATATTCATGAGCATCGCAAGTTTCGCAATTACCTATTTTGTTTAAATTATTTGGAGATTTAAAATTGCAATTTTAATTTGTTCCACTGTTTCTTGAATCTAAAATTATTTTCGTTATTTTTTCATTATTTCCCCAGACAGCTTTTGAATCATATGGTCTATCCTGGAAAGCACCATAATCTAATTTTATATTATAATTATTATCTTTTATAAATCGTTCTACTCTATCAGCTAATTTTTCTGGACGTCCTGAACATATATTTATAATTCCATTAACCTTATCCTGAGTCACTGTAAGACTAACCTGTCTACAAAATTCTTCATAATCAATAAAATCAAACTGATTTAATCCCATTGTAAATGGAAATGTTTTTTCTCCGTTTGCTTCCGCAGCAGTAATCTTTGAAAAAACAGATGATCCATACTCTGAATTGCCAACAATATAATAACCTCTCAACCACTGAAATTTTTTCTGGTTTTGTTTAGCATACAACTTAGTAATATCTCTTAACGCATTTTTAGCAATACCGTATAAACTTTCTGGTCTACATGGTGTATCTTCGTCTATACTTCCTTCAAAAAAACCTATTTCATGCATACTTCCCATAACAGAAATAGTTTTTATTTCAGATTCAGCCATTTTTTTTATGAAATTAGTATGCTTTTCCAAATCTTTAATATGCACATCAGAATAATGAACAAATCCATCTCTCCACGCTAAATGTAATAGCACGTCTGGTTGATCAAAATAACTATATGGGTTGTCTATCATAAATAAATCACACGGTAGTTTCTTAGCTCTATCATCTATATTTTCAACATTTATATCCGTCGCAACAACAGTGTGTTTATTATCCAATAATGCCTTAACAACACCTTGCCCTAAATATCCATTTGCTCCAGTTACAAGAATTTTCATTTTCTACCTCCCAAAATAAATGGGCAGTGTCAAAAGACACCCCATTTTTCTCTATAAACCTTTTCTCTTCGGGGACAAATTAAAAAGCGCAGCTCCCCTTTTTTTGAAGTATAATGTAGTTACTAAAGCAAGCAAAATACGAAATAATTTCATTGCTATGAGTATTATACTTTATTTACTTAACATCATTCAATACCTATATTAAATTATTGATCAACTTTTTACTTTATCTATAGAAACACCCCACTCAAACAATGGGCTTTTGACGATTCACACTCTCCTCATATGATCAAGTGTTTTTTATTGAAAATTCAAGGTTTCTCAACCTTTTTATCTCAGCGAATAAACCATAGCTATGAACATTTCGATGTATCAGGTACTGAAATAGTGGTTTTAAGGTATACGAAATAAAACGTCATTGTTTTTTCGCTTTACTGGCCTTGTGTATACCCATCCCTCTATGGCAGCTAACCTCCTCATATAATCAAGTGTTTTTTATTGAAAATTCAAGGCTTCTCAACCTTTGATATCTCAGCGAATAAACCATAGCTATGAGCATTTCGATGTATCTGGTACTGAAATAGTGGTTTTAAGGTATACGAAATAAAACGTCATTGTTTTTCCGCTTTACTGGCCTTGTGTAAACCCATCCCTCTATGGCAGCTAACCTCCTATATCCACCAGGATCATCTCTGTCTCCAGAGG
>JBNMLP010000018.1:0-58303 GCA_050874905.1 Lachnospiraceae bacterium | reverse complement strand
TTTCATCCTCCTGTTTTTTATTTATGACCCGATTATAAATCCGAAAAAGTGAGTTATTCAAGACAAACAGCCCTTATTGATAATTATTATCAATAAGGGCTGTTTCCTTTTATTATTTTTCTGTTCTACACATTGGTACAACACTTCCGGCGTAATTGATCACATACACCTCTTTGTCTGTAAAATCTACCTTTTTCACCAGCTCTTCCACGTTCTCACTGGCATCTAACCGCATCGGTGCAACCAGCTCCGGAGAAAGCGTTGTCACAACATGACAGTTGGCATACACCAGATTTTCACAGGTCAGATAAAAGATATAACCGTCAATGGTAAAGTTCTGACGCAGGGCTTCATCCAGCCGCCCTTCCTTTAATGGAACAAGCCAGTCAAAGTAAGCCGGAGAACCGCCTCCTTCCGGACATTTGCACGCCCAGATCATCTCTCCGCCCGGTTTTAAGGCTCGCATGGCATTGAGCATTCCTTTGCAGCCCTGATACAGATTCATATCCTTTGGATAGCCGCCACTGGAGCACAGCACAATGTCCGCCTGCTTTGGAATCTCCACTTCATAGCAGCGGCTCTGAAACGCACAGCTTTCCAGCCATGCTTCGTCGAGGTCACCGGAAAAGATACCGCTATGCACCCCGGAGGAAGACACACACAGATTGATCCCAAATGTCACATGAACTAATTTGGCAGCCTCCCGCATGTCCTCATTGATCGGATTATCTTTCAGCTTGCAGCAGCCTACCCGCGCATCACTGTGCGCCTCATGAGGATCCAGTGCCCGGCAATGGTTTTCCCGGATCGTTGTTCTTCCTGCCACGCCCGGCAGAATGCTCTTTCTTCCTCCGCCAAATCCAGCCATCATATGATGCACGGTTCCACCAAGCACAATCACTTTGCGGTCTACGACCAGTTTGTTTACCCAGACATCCGTTCCCCGTCTGGTTTTTCCGACCAGCACCAGATCCGCAGCATCGCAGTCATGATCTACGACCGTTACCTTATCATACACTTCTTTAGAAACAATCGTGATCATCTCTTCCTTCGTCGATTTACGGTGCGTACCAAGTGCGATCACAATGACAATCTGTGCATAGGGAACGTGCATTTCCTCGTGAAGATAGGAAACCAACAGAGGAATGATCCTGTCCTGATGCATCCAGCTTCTTGTAATGTCAGATACGACGATCGTTACCGGATCTGTCGGAGCAATACGCTCCTTTAACGGCGCACCTCCAATCACTCCTGTTGTAATACTCGTAAGAAATGCCTGCTTTAAATCAGCAATCTCCGGCATCACATTGGGTTCAATATAAGTCACGCTTTTTGCCCCTTCTATTGAAAAGGACAACTGCTCTTTTCCATAATTAAGCTGTATCGTTTCTTTCATCGTGATCTCTCCTTTTAATATAGCAGATATTGTGGTTTCAGAAATAAAATACTGCACACCAGAAGCAGGATCAGTACGATCGCTGCAATGACATCTGCGGCGCGAAACGGATATTCTTTATAACCGCTTTTTACGGTTCTCAAATGGAATCCCCGCACCTCCGCACTGGATGCAGAGCTGTCCACTTTCTTTATGGAAGAAACTAAAAGTGGTACAAAAAGCGGCACAACCAATTTGATCTTTTTTATAATATTTTTCGTATCGTATTCTACCCCACGCGCCTTCTGCGCTTCCTCAATCGCATGATACTCCTCTGTGAAAAGAGGGACGAAACGAAATGCTGTGGTCACAATAAAAGCATAGCGGTACGGCACATGAAAGCGTTTTACTAATGCATTGCAAAGATCATTCATCTGCGTCAGGGCAAATAAGATCATAAGCGGCAGCATCGTTGCAATGATGCGAAGCGACATTAAACAGGCACTGTTTAATCCCCCCGTGGTAAAGATCGTATGTCCTGCTACCACCAAAAGAGCCTCTCCAGAGCGCACAAAGATCATCTGTACCAGGAACATAAAAATACCTAAGATGAGCAGCATTTTTACAAGCTGAAGTCCCCGTTTTCCTACGCCAGAAACTCCTGCCAGCACTAAGATCAAAGCAATCAGAAAAAGCTGCCCGATCACACTGGTACAGGTAATACAGGCTGCTCCATAAAAAAATGCGCCCAGCAGCTTGGTGATCGGATTTAAGCGGTGCAAAAAGGAATTACCCGGAACATAATTTAGCAGATTCATTTTTGACACACCTCCTTGATGCAAGCTACCATTTCTTCTATCGTATAGACATCTGAAAATGATCCATTAAGACGTAATGCGAGCGCAGGGATCTGCGCAGGGAGTACACGGGCACGGTGCAGGATCTCTTCATTTTTCATGATCGAGTTGGTTTTGCCATCTCCTAACAAATTGCCATAGTTTAATACAAGCACGCGTTTGGCATAGCTTTGTACCAGCTCCATGTCATGACTTACCATGAGCACCGTTGTCTTCTTTTCTTCGTTTAAACGTGTCACATAATCCATGATCTGGATACACTCCACATAATCCAGTCCGGTCGTCGGTTCGTCAAGGATCAGCATTTCCGGCTCCTTTACCAAAACAGATGCCAGTGCGATCCTCTGCCGCTCTCCCCGGCTTCGGTTAAAGGGAAACCATTCTCCTTTTAAATGAAAGGTGTCCAGCATCTGCTCCACCTTTTCTTTGATCTGCTCCTCGTCAAGTCCCATGATCCGGAGATTAAATGCAATTTCATCATATACGGTATTTTCACAGATCTGCCGATCCGGGTTCTGAAACAAAAAGCCAATCTTTTGTGCGATCGCACTCGTTTTGCACTTTAAGGTATTCTCTCCATCCACATACACATGACCGCTGAGCGGATGCAACAAACCATTGCTCAATCGGCTAATCGTACTTTTTCCAGCTCCGTTCGCTCCGATCAGTGCGGCAAAATCTCCCTTGTGAATATGAAAGGACAGGTCGTGAATGATCTGCTTCTCATCATTATAGCCAAATGTTACATGATCAAATTTTAGCATGATGTTTCAACACTCCTTCTACCATTTTCTGCGCTTCCTCCACATTCAAGGCGATCTCTCCATCGTAAAGCCCTTCTTTTTTCAATTCAAAAGAAAGCTCTGAAACACGAGGCAGGTTGATGCCAAGCTGCTTTAGCATTTCCACCTTTGCCACGATCTCGCGCGGGGTTCCATCCAGACGAAGCTCCCCCTCCTCCAATACAAGAAGACGATCCACAAATTCGCAGAGCAGCATGATCTTCTGCTCAATTACGATCACCGTCATGTTCTGTTCCTGATTGAGTTTTTTCAAAATGCGGAAAATATCCAGACTGCTTTCCGGATCAAGCTCTCCGGTCGGTTCATCCAGCACGATCACATCCGGTCTTAATGCAAGGATCGAGGCGATCGCAACCTTCTGCTTCTGTCCTCCGGACAAGGTGCTGATCTGGCGTTTGCGAAGCTCCGTGATGTGAAGCAGCGACAGCACTTCGTCCAGCCGTCCGCCGATCTCCTCATGCGCTACGCCAAAATTTTCCATACCGAATAAAATCTCATCCTCTACAACACTTGCCACCATCTGGCTGTCAATATCCTGAAAGACCGCACCGACCGTAAGGCATAGTTTTTCCGGAGGATTCTCAACGGTATCCATCCCTGCTACCTTTACTGCTCCATAAAAATCACCTTTATAAAAATGCGGCACAATCCCATTTAAGCAATGGGCAAATGTCGTCTTACCGGCTCCGCTGGTGCCGATCATACCGACAAACTCTCCTTTATTGATATGGAGCGTCAGGTCTTTTAACGCCGGACGCTCGCTTTTTTCATATTGGAATGTTACATGTTCAAAATCAATCATAACCTGCTCCTACTATTACCGTTCCATTACCTTTCCTACCGGAACGCTTAAGATTTCAATAATGATACAGTTTAATACTGCTGTAACCAATGTAACCAATGCCATCTGTAAGAACTGTGCCATTGGCATCGGACGTACATAAACAATAGCTGCAAGTCCTACAAAGGTAAAGCCGGACACCAAAGTAGCCAGAAATGTGGTTACGATCGGTTTTACAAAACGGTGCATTGGGATCAATACCAGTAAACACATCGCAATCGCTCCGACCGTCTCTGAAAGAAGTCCGATCCATGGCATACTTGTTCCGATCTGGCTGATCGCACCAGAGATAAATCCGATGATCGCTGCTTCTTTTACATTGGGCTTGATCAAAAGGATTGACAGACAGTATGTGGCGATCAAAAAGTTTGGATGCATATTTCCCAGTGCGATAAATCCTGCACACAAACGTAATACAATACCTACTGCCATCATGATTCCGACTAAGATCAGATTTCTTGTGTTCTTAAGACCTGTTCTTTCCTGCTCTGTTACAACTCGTTTCTGTTCCATTTTCATATCCTCCTAGATGTTTACTACCAGGCAGGCTTTCATTTATATCAACAAATAAAAAACCTGCCCATGTGAAAGTTACTTTCACAAGGACAGGATTATCATACATAATTCTGCGGTACCACCTTGCTTGCCAGTATACACTGACCACCTCTGCGGAATTCTGTCAAATTCCTGCTCTGTAACGGGAGCTCCCGGCTTCAGATACTTTTGTTTCCCCAAAGCCCTCTTGAGTCCATTCGCTTATCCTCTGTGATCTCCTCGCATCAACCAGAAACTTTCTGTACACAGAATAAATAAGTTACTCATCTCAATCAACGGTTTAAATGTGCATTTACTATAGCACACCTGCGTTCAGAATGCAAGCCCCTTTATTCCAGACCTTTCATCCGGATCAGATTCAGACGCAGGGCATTGGATACCACACAAAAACTGCTTAAGCTCATCGCCGCCGCTCCAAACATTGGATTTAACGTCAGTCCGAGCGGAATGAAAATGCCGGCGGCAAGCGGAATTCCGATCATGTTATAAATAAATGCCCAGAATAGATTCTCACAGATATTTTTTCGGGTGCAGCGGCTCAACCGGATCGCTGCTGGAATGTCTGACAGGCGGCTTTTCATCACGACAATGTCAGCGGCATCGATCGCGACATCGGTTCCGGCTCCGATAGCAATTCCAACATTGGCTCTTGTGAGTGCCAGTGCATCGTTGATTCCATCGCCTACCATGGCAACTGCACCTTTTCGTTTGAGTTTACGCACCACTGCTTCTTTTCCGTCCGGCAATACCCCCGCAACGACTTCATCTACGCCTGCCTGTTGGCCGATTGCTTTGGCGGTCTGCTCATTGTCACCGGTGAGCATAATTACTTTGATTCCCATCTGCTTTAATTCTTCTACCGCAGATGCACTGTCTTCTTTGATGACGTCTGCCACTGCGATCATGCCGAGCAGCTTCTGGTCTTTCGCAAATAAAAGCGGCGTTTTTCCCTGTGTTGCAAGTTCTTCTGCCTTCCTCTGACAGGCATCTGAGACAGTGATCTGTTCCCGGATATAAGAAACGCTTCCTCCAAGCAGCACTTCGCCATTATATTTAGCAGTAAGTCCATTTCCCGGCAAAGCCTGAAAATCAGTTACCATTTCCGGTGTGATCTTCGCTTCCTCCGCCCGCTTCATAACTGCTTTCGCAAGCGGATGCTCACTGTTTTTCTCCAGACTTGCCGCAAGCCTACATAAGGTTTCTTCGCTGATTCCCTGCTCTGGAAAAATGTCGGTCACCTTCGGTTCTCCCGCAGTGATTGTTCCTGTTTTATCAAGTACAACCGTCTTTACCTTTCCCGCTTCCTCTAAGGATACTGCGGTTTTAAATAAAATACCATTTTTCGCTGCCCTGCCATTTCCAACCATAATAGCAACTGGTGTTGCAAGTCCCAGTGCACAAGGGCAGCTAATCACTAATACGGAAATTCCTCGCGCCAGTGCATAACCAAACTCTTTTCCTAAAAGCAGCCACACAATCGTTGTAACCACTGCGATCAGGATGACTGCCGGGACAAATACTCCCGACACTTTATCTGCAATTTTTGCGATCGGTGCCTTTGTTGCAGAAGCATCGCTGACCATTTTTATGATCTGGGATAACGTAGTATCCTCGCCGACTCTCGTTGCTTCTACGGTCAGCACACCGGACTGATTTATGGTTGCTGCCGAAACCGGATCTCCTGCTGCCTTGTCAACCGGAATGCTTTCTCCGGTAAGTGACGATTCATTCACTGCACTGTTTCCTTCTACGACAACACCATCCACAGGAATGGTTTCTCCCGGACGCACTAATACATGGTCATTTTTTCTCACCTGTTCAATGCCGACAACCTGCTCTTTTCCATCCCGCAGTACGGTTGCTTTTTTCGGTGCCAGCTTCATCAGACTCTTTAATGCATCAGTCGTCTTTCCTTTGGAACGGGATTCGAGCATTTTTCCAACCGTGATCAGCGTTAAGATCATCGCTGCCGATTCAAAATAAAACTCCATCATGTAATGCATCACCGCTTCATGATCGCCATCCACCTGCGCCCTTGTCATCGCAAATAATGCAAAGGTACTGTAAGCATATGCAGCGGTCGCTCCCAGCGCAACCAGGGTATCCATGTTTGGAGCCAGATGAAACAGACTGCGGAACCCGGATACAAAGAAATGCTGGTTGATGACCATAATGATCGTACATAAAAGAAGCTGGGTCAGTCCCATTGCCACATGATTGCCATCATAAAAGGATGGGAGCGGCCAGCCCCACATCATATGTCCCATGGAAAAATACATGAGGATGAGTAAAAATACAATAGAACTGATCAGTCTTAATTTGATTTGGTTGGTTTCCTTTTGGTTACTTTTTTCTTCCTGCTGACGCGCTGCGTCTGCACTCTCTTTTGTGTCTGATCCTTTTTGGGAAGCACCATATCCCGCTTTTTCTACTGCCGCAATAATATCCTGCTCACTCGCTTCGCCCTCCACTCCCATGGAATTCGTAAGCAGATTGACAGAACAGGATGTTACACCAGGAACTGCTGATACAGCACGCTCCACTCTGGCACTACATGCAGCACAATTCATCCCCGTCACATTATATTGCTTCATATTACTGCCTCCTGACGTATTATTCTATACGTGTTATTATTTTCCGAAAAGGGAAAATTTCTTCTTGGTATATTCTTCCTCGTTAATCTCTAAAATCTTGTATCCTGTTTTTTCTACTGCTGCGGTCAGTGCTTCTTTGGAAAGCGGTTCTTTAGAAATAATCTCCGTTGTTCCTTTCGTATGAGAAGATGTCACCTTTTCTACATCAAGAGCGTTACGGATTGCATCGTTTACATGACTCTCACACATACCACACATCATTCCATCAATATCTAATATCGTTTTTACCATAATAATTACCTCCTATTGGTTTTTGTTCTTACTTCATGACGAAGTATATACCCCCCAGGGGTATATGTCAAGTCCTCTTTCTGAGGATTATTCTCATTTTTTTGTTTTGCCCATCGTCCTCCCCTTTTCTACATTTCCATAAAATGGTATACTGATACTACTAATTCTGATCCTTCCATTTTGGAACGATCGATCATTTACACGTTAGGAGGATATTTTATGAATCATATCGAAATCTCGGATGCCATCCGCTATATCGGTGTGGACGATACCGACATTGACTTGTTTGAAAGCCAGTACATTGTCCCAAATGGTGTCTCTTATAATTCTTATGTGATCTTGGATGAAAAGATTGCTGTAATGGACACCGTAGATGCCAGAAAAACGACGGAATGGCTTCAAAATCTTGCCGCCGTTTTAAACGGCCGCACCCCTGATTATCTTATTATTTCCCATTTGGAGCCGGATCATTCGGGAAGTATTCTTGCTTTTACGAAACACTATCCAGATACCACGCTTGTGTTAAGTACCAAAGCACTTTCTATGCTTCCACAGTTTTTCACTCTTCCGGAAGTTTCCTGCACTGCGGTAAAGGAAGGCGATACGTTATCGCTCGGCAACCATACACTGACCTTTGTCATGGCTCCGATGGTACACTGGCCGGAGGTTATGGTGGAATACGAAAGCAGCGAAAAAGTATTATTCTCTGCGGACGGCTTCGGAAAATTTGGTGCTTTATGCCACGAGGAAGACTGGGCATGTGAAGCCAGACGCTACTATTTTAACATTGTCGGAAAATACGGTGCTCCGGTACAGACGCTATTAAGGAAAGCAGCAAGCTTAGACATTCAAACGATCTGCCCGCTGCATGGTCCGGTCTTAACAGAAGATCTCCCTTACTATATTGGAAAATACCAGACATGGAGCAGTTATGAACCGGAGGATGACGGTGTTTTAGTTGCCGCTGCCTCCATTCACGGAAACACACTGGAAGCTGCACAGAAAATGGCAGAGATCTTAAAAGAACAAGGGGCAAAAAAAGTTGCCTTTACCGATCTTTCCCGTGACGATATGGCAGAAGCCGTGGAGGATGCTTTCCGCTACAGCAAGCTGGTGCTTGCCTGTGCTACCTATGACGGTGGTCTGTTCCCACCAATGGAAGACTTCTTACATCGTCTGAAGCACAAAGCCTACCAGAAACGCCGTGTTGCCCTGATTGAAAATGGTTCCTGGGCTCCACTTGCTGCAAAATGCATGACCAAAGAGCTGGAAGCATTAAAAGACATTACCATATGTGATACTGTCGTTACGATCAAATCCTGCCTGAAAGAGGAAAACATTGCACAAATGAAACAAGCAGCAGACGAATTACTCGGATAATAAAAAAGCTGTTCTTTGAATCCCTGCATCAGTTTCTTCTGATACATCATTCAAAGAACAGCTTTTATTTTTGAAGATTGTTAAAAGCCTTCCTGTCTTGCCTGTTTTCTTATCTCTCTTCTTTTCAGTGCCGCTTCCCATTCCGCACGTTCTGATTCAGAGGAAAGGGTAAGTCCCGAAACCGTTACTGTCTTTCCGTCCTGATCGACGGCAACCTCGATCAGATAGGCACGATTGATCGGCTTTCTAATCCCTTCCGCATCTTCCAAATAGGTATCCACCCGCACCTCCATGGAGGTATGTCCTACATATACCAGTTTTCCGATCAGCACCACCAGATCATTCTGGTATGCTCCCCGGATAAATTTCAGATTATCTACTGCCGCAGTGACAACTCCAGTCTGCGCATGCTTTCTGGCTACCAGTGCAGCAATCGCATCGATCCACTGCATCAGTTGTCCCCCAAACAGCCGTCCTGCTCCATTCAAATGTGCAGGTCGCACCACATACGTTACTTCTACCTTTGAATCTTCTACCGTTTTCATCCGGCGTTTTTCTATTTCTTCCGTCACATCTGGTCACTCCTTTTTGTTACTGATGTGCCAATGCCTCAAATTGCCGCTTTACCTTCCGGAACGCTTCCATTAACTTTGGAGAAAATACACCACATTCACCTGTAATGATCATATGATACGCTTCATCCGTCGAATAGGCATCCTTGTAACAACGCTCATTGACCAGCGCATCATATACATCCGCAATCGATACCAATTGCGCTGACAAGGGAATCTCCTCTCCTGCCAGGCCATCCGGATATCCCTTTCCATCATACCGCTCGTGGTGATGACGGCAGATCTCATAGCTGGCACGTTTGGACTCCGCTTCCCAATCGCCTTCTAAGACATCCAGAATCTCACATCCTCTTATTGTATGGGATTTCATATATTCAAATTCTTCGACACTTAACCGTCCCGGTTTTAATAAAATACGATCCGGGATTGAAATCTTTCCTACATCATGCAATGCACTTGCCGCTACGATAATATCGATCTTCTTATCCGTCAGTTCAAATTCTGGAAATTCCTTCATGGCACATTCTGCCAACAGTCTCGTATAATCTTTCACACGCTGGATATGTTCTCCACTTTCTAAATTTCGATACTCTACAACTGTACCTAACATATCAATAATATCCTGGTTGCGTTTTTTCAAATGCTCCGCCTGCAGCTGCAGGGTATGAAATGCTTTGCGCAGTACTGCAGTCTGCTCTTCCACTTTTTTTTCAAGCTGGGCTTTATACGCAAAATATTTTACCATATTATCCACTCTTCGTCGTACGATGCGGCTGCTGAATGGCTTCGTAATAAAATCAGCAATTCCAAGATCAAAACATCGATTCTCTACGTCCTGGTCGTGACTTTCTGTAATGACGAAAACCGGAATGCGGACAATCATTTTGTTCTGATTCAATTGTTCCAGCACTTGAAAACCATCCATTTTCGGCATGATCAGATCCAGCAAAAGTGCACTGATCTCGTCACCCTGTTCCTCTAATATGTTCAGTGCCATCTCACCATCTTCCGCCTCTAAAAGTTCATACTTGTCTTTCAGAATCACACGAAGCATTTCCCGGTTGATTGCTCCATCATCAACGATCAGAATTTTTTTCATTGTTTCTCACCTCTTTCATCTTGCTGTTTTATATACTCTAACACGGTCACCCTGTTTTTGAAGCGTTACCGCACGTGCACGGTTGCCCACCTTGATCGATGCTCCATTGATGGATACTTTCACTCCCTCATAAAGCATTCCACTTATAATAACCTTCGCCATATCTGTCTTTTTCTGCCGTTTTTCCAAATCACGCTGCTGTTTTCGCATCCGTTCCAATTGTGTTTCCTTTGCATCCACCGCTTCTTCCAGTTTTAGATACACTGCGTTATTATTACGCTGTTCCGGCGGGTATTTCGAACGGAAATCAGCCATTGCATTTTTCAACAGTTTCAATTCATCCTTTGCCTTTATACATTTGTCTGCGATCACCATTTCTTTCGCAGATAAATCTTCATTTCTTCCAAGTTTCAGGCTGGTCGGTACACCGGCATCGTTACCAATACTGCGTGCTTCGATCGTATCAGAAGCAACAGCTTCCCCACCAACTAACACACCATTTTGACCGGATATCTTGATTCTTCCTCCAGCCTCCAGAGAACTGTTCATACAATAATTTGCGTAAATATCATCTCCGGCTTTGATCGATACCGCTTCAAAAAAACGTCCACGTACATTGTGTGTTGCCTGCAGATAGCCACGTCCTGCAGCATTGTTGCCCTGTCTTAAAATAATATCGCCACCAGCTTTTAATTCTGCTCCACCAATAAAACCATCCACCAAAATGTCACCAGTTGCCGTCAGCTTTACACCATCCCCAACCATGCCTCGCACATAGATAGAGCCATCGAAAGTAACATTTCCTGTGGCATTAGTCACATCATCCAATAAAAGAACTGCTGTTACAGTCAGCACGCCGTCTTTATATTCTACCTTTTCATCATAAGATGCGGTATAAATACTCTGTTTTTTCGATACTTCAAATCCGGTTCCGCTTAACACCTTTTTTTCTAATCCCTTTTTGGAAGGGAGCATATCTCCATGGATCGTATACCCCCTCGCACCTTCCTCTGCCGGATGGTATTCCACCAAAATCTGATCTTTCTTTACCATTTCAAACCATTTGGCATTCTGGTAATCCACAGAACCATCTTCTAAGCAAAGCGGAGTAGATTTGAAATCACGGTCAAAGAAAAATTCATACCAGCCATCTTTTCCAGGCTGTGGCCTGCTTCCCCTTGCGATAATGCGTACATCTTCTTTGGAGGTTCCCTCACAGATTTCTTTTACCACTGCATAGTCAATACCACGCACTATTTCATTTTCCTTTAAGGCATCGAGGAGAACGTTCTCTGAAATCGGTGTTTCTTTTTCACGCAGATAAATACGTGCCTGCATTGCCCCTTCTTCTACCTCAAGTTTAAACTGTGCATAAGCCAGTTGTTCCGTTTCCTCTTCTACATCCACCTGTCCCGGTTCCAACAGTTGGAGCCGGCGTTCGTGCATCGCTTTTGCCGTATACATCATGCTGCTGTAATAACTGACATCAAGCCCCTCTTCCAGTCCCAGCCGAATCTCCCGCATCTGCTGCCAACTGTACAAGGAATTACAATATATCCCAACGTCAAGGCCTTCTTCCAAACCGATCCGTATCTCTTTCATCTGCTGCCAACTGTATTCTAAATTTGCATAGCAGGCAACATCAATACGTTGTTCTAAACCGATCCGTATCTCCTTTAAAGAAATACCACGATACTCCAAAGACAGATAAGGATCAATATCCAGACGATCCATTTTGGCATGACGGATCTCTTTTAACTGCTCCGCATCATATCCTTCTTTTACATAGGGAAGAATATCAATTCCGTCACGTCTTGCTTTGCGCACTTCACGGATCGTACCAGCCGGCTTATCTTTTAGATCCGACATATCAATTCCATCTTCTAACCCCTTGCGAAGCTGTCGCATCACCTCAAAGGATATCTTCGGATCCGCATAAGCCTTCACAAAAATTCCAGCCTGCAGCCCTTTTCTAATTTCTTCCATTTGAAACCAATCGTATTCCGGTCTGGCATACCACGTTACTGGAAGATGGTCCAACATTCCAATACGGATCTCGCGCATCTGAATCGCTAAAAATTCCGGTTTGGCATACAGGCTTACATCAAGACCCAGCTTTTCCCCTTGGTCGATCTCCCATTTCTGATCTTCGGTGAATGTATCGTTTTCTATCCTTTGCTCCATAATTATCCCTCTTTGTCATTCGCCTGGCTTTACTTCGACTCCTCAATTGCCTCTATAACCTTTTGATATTCCTGTTCCACCTTTTGATATAGCTGCTCTTCCACTTCCGGCTCCGGCTTGCCATTTCTCAGTGCCTCGGTAAGGTCACTGCTCACGCTGTAGAGATTCATCAGTCCTAAGTTAATACAAACCCCTTTTAATGTATGTACTGCGCGGAACTCCGCTTCCTGATCCTGTTTTTCATGTGCTTCCTTCAATGCTGCAAAGCTTGGATCCTGCGCAAATCTGCGAAAAAAATGCTCCACTAGCTGTTCGTTATTACCAAGGCGTTCATATACACCTTTATAGTCTGCTCCCATCTGATCATAACATTCTTTTACTGTCATAAAATCACCTCTTTCTTTTTATAATATACCTGTGTTCTATTTTCTGTCAAATACTGGCTGCTCGCTTATCTTTTCTCAGCTTATCATTTCATACTGTAACAACTCATATTTGAGTTTACTGCCCTCCTGAATCTGTGACGGCAGCAATGCCCTTGCAACAAGCTTCAGCTCCGCCTCCTCGTCAAGGCGTTTCAGATTCGCATAATCTCCATCAATCGAATCTACAATATAGTAAATAGTATTCATCGCATATCCTCCGATTTTGTTGCATAGTATGCATTTTTACATTCATACATTTTCTTGTCAGCTTCCCGCAACAGATTCTCAAACGGCTCTTTGCCATTGTTTCTTCTGCTCACACCATAGGAAATACTGATTTCTTTCAATTCCGTATACAGCCGGAAACGCTCCATACGCTGCTCCCAATCCTTGGCATCTTCCTGGAACAACACAACAACAAATTCGTCTCCACCAACCCGGTATACTTCATCTTTTCCAAAACATGCCATCAGTGCCTCAGCAGCATCACATATATACTTGTCTCCTGCAGCATGCCCCTTTGTATCATTCACATGTTTTAACCCATTCAGATCACACATCATGATCGTAATGGAACAATCCTTCTGGTAATCTCCATCATATGCCCAGTGAAGTGCCTTTCGATTTTTGCAATGTGTCAATGGATCAAGGGTGGCACTTTTTTCCAATGCATCAGTATTGTTACGCAAACGGATCATCATGGAAATCACAAATTCTGTCATTTCGATCAGATGTGCAATGTTATGCATTGTTTCCAGCGGTGGATTATCCACGCCATAAAAACCGACATATTTACCGTTAATTTCAATCGGACCGGTCACCAGCGTTTTGATCCTCTGCGCAGAAAGAATTTTATAAAGCGGTTCACTTACATTACGGTACGCCTGCATATCTTCGATCATGATAATATGGGATTTCTCATATTCAATGAACCAGCAGTCCAACATTCCCTCATAAGGAACATTTTGAAGATTGTCAATCTGCTTTGATACCCCATCTCGGCACCATTCATAAGTATTGGAAAAAGTACCATCTAAATTGTCCTCAAAAATATAGGCACGGTCTGAATTCAGACGTTTTCCAATGTATTCGATCAGCTGCTTGATGATATGCTGCGGTGACTCTGCTGCCGACGCATATCGGATCATATCGGTAATAAATTCTTCATGGTTGATTGTACTCATACTCATCCCACCTTTATCGCATAAAAGCAGGACAAGATCGTCATCCCGTCCTGCTTTTTTATCTCCTCTATTTTAGCATATAACCCACTATATTACTAGGTTTATTTTTCAGTAGCTTCCCACCATTCGGAAAAACTACTTTTACAAGCATTTTTATCTTATTATACTATTGTCTTATTTACAAAATGCTATCATCCGGTGTACCACATCGGCCAATATCTGAACGCTTTGCTCCGGATCCCCCTTTACCTCCAACGAATGATTTGCTCCCTCATAGTATGTAATGGCAAGCTGATAGGCTGCAGCAAGCTTCTGTGCTTCCTCTTTTTTAAGCATCGGATCTTTCGTGCCGGATGCCATAAATACGTCCTGCCCCTGTAAATAAGGAAATGCAGGAGCAAGCGGCGTCAGCGCAATAAAACGAATCCGCGCCTCCAACCCAAGTGTTTTTCGCATCCATCGTGCGATCTGTCCGATCAGAATAGTTCCCACACTTTTGCCGATCAGCAGGATCTCCTCCCATTGTTCTGTCCCATAATCCGCCAGTATCTCACAGCATTGCGAAAATGCCTGTTCCACATTTTCCTTTGTCACATGCCCATTTTCAAAGATTTTCTTCTTATAATTTAGCAAAACAGTTTCATATCCGGCTTCCGTCACGATCCTTCTCGCATAATGCAATAGCGGGCGATCTGTCGTATAACCGATCCCTGGAAATAAAACAGCAAGGCGTCTGCTCATCTTTTGTCACCTTCCCCTTAACGAAATCGTATTGGTTTTATTATACCTAAAAAAAGAAAGGATTACCACTGTAAGCCTTTCCTTTTTTCTCAGTTCTGCTCTGCTACCTTACACCATACGCCCCGTGCATCCATTGTTATACAGTCCCCTTCATCCATCTGCATTTCATAAAGAAACGTATCTGCAATCTGAACAATGCTTGTTTCACCCCTGGTGTCCTGCAAATATACTTCATCCATACGGACAGTCCCCTC
The DNA here is from genome assembly GCA_050874905.1 of Lachnospiraceae bacterium. Lineage (GTDB taxonomy): Bacteria > Bacillota > Clostridia > Lachnospirales > Lachnospiraceae > NC2004. The sequence goes on along the minus strand of JBNMLP010000018.1, from coordinate 43,148 downwards.
CGGCAATCCCTCGCAGCCAAAATCCGGTTCATTGATCTTTATGATCTTGTAGACCATCCTGTCACCTTGTTTTTTTATCATCTAATCCTCACTCCAAAACCATTCTCAGCGTTCCTGCTTTTGCATTTCCTTACGGAAAAGATCTTTATCTTGGTACATTTTCTGATCCATATCCCGTAAAAATTCATCCAGATTCGTATATGCAGGCAGATATTGGGCATATCCCATAGCCAAGGATAGCTCATATGGCTTTCGCTTCGTCTGGTTATACTCTGTCAGTTTCTTCCTTATCTCTTTTATCAGTCGTGTGACATCCTGCTCTGTTTTATTGGTACAAATAATGATAAATTCATCCCCGGCAAATCGTATCACAGTGTCTGAAATTTCTGTCCACCCAGAAAGCAATTTAGCCGTTGTACGGATCGCATCATCCCCAACGGTATGACCATATGTGTCATTGATCTTTTTAAAGAGGTTAATATCGATCATAATACCAAATGCCTGCAGATCCTTTTTCAACTGCATCTGATTATAGAAAAATTCCAGATATTTTCGATTGTACAGTCCAGATAATTCATCCACAAAAGATTCTTCCTTTTGTAGCTGCATTTCCACAAATAACAGTGCGATTGCCACCGCAAACCAGCCAGCGGTAACCCCATAATGCATTCCCTGCACGATTGTGCCAATGATACATGGAAGTACATAAGTATACACTGGGAAGAAATGAATCTGGCTTCCTTTGTGCTTTGCCAGATATACGATAGCAATGCTGTATAAATAGTAAAATGCCATGGTCATATAATTCAGCCAGCCTGAATGCCCTCTGACATATACATTGTTCCTTAATATTGAAAATAAAACCCCTGTTTTTGCAAAGCAATCTAACAACGCAAGAATATAAGCAAACACAACAGGTATTACCAGAGTCCACGCAATTCGGTGTATTCTTTTTATATTGTGAAAAATCTTGAAATCTACAAATAGACACCACAGATATCCCATCAATGTTGTTGCAGGGAGCAAAATTGCATTGGAAGCATATTGCACAATACAAATAAGCTTCCCAGGTATACCATCTACAGCAAACGAAAGCATTTCCAACAAAAGTGCCATTATTGCAACACCAATCATAGAATTAAAAAGATATTCTCCAACCCTTTTTCCAAATTTATTTGAAAATCTGGCTCCAATCAAAAAAATCAGACAACAGATACCGGAACAATTGATTATAAAAATTTCCGCAAGATTGATTTGACCCTTCATCGCTTCTCCCCTCGATACTTATTCACTACTTTGACAAAGCCCAATAAATAACGACATCATTTTATATAGTATAGCATATTATTTTAAAACTGTGTGTATTTTTCAAAATGCAATCTGATATCTTCTTATGCCTCACATATGATTCACATTAATTCCCATGAAAAAAGGCTTTCAAAAGATAAACCTTTGAAAGCCTTGAATTCACTATATTATTGAATTATCTTATGAAAAGATTACTCGATGATTGTAGCAACACGTCCAGATCCTACAGTACGTCCACCCTCACGGATAGCAAATGTAAGACCCTGCTCCATAGCTACTGGGTGAATTAACTCGATAGTCATCTCAACGTTATCACCAGGCATACACATCTCTGTACCTGCAGGTAACTCGCAAACACCAGTTACATCAGTTGTACGGAAATAGAACTGTGGACGGTAGTTGTTGAAGAATGGAGTATGACGTCCACCCTCGTCCTTAGTTAAAACGTAAACCTGAGCAGTAAACTTCTTGTGGCAAGTAACAGTTCCAGGAGCTGCTAAAACCTGTCCACGAACGATATCTGTTCTCTGAATACCACGAAGTAATGCACCGATGTTATCACCAGCCTGAGCCTCGTCTAATAACTTACGGAACATCTCGATACCAGTTACAACAGTCTTCTGAGTCTCTTCCTTAACACCAACGATTTCAACTTCCTCGTTCAGGTGAAGAGTACCACGCTCTACTCTACCAGTAGCAACAGTACCACGACCAGTAATTGTGAATACGTCCTCTACAGGCATTAAGAATGGCTGATCAGTAGCACGCTGAGGATCTGGAATGTAAGAATCTACAGTATCCATTAATTCCATGATCTTGTCTCCCCACTCGCCGTTTGGATCCTCTAAAGCCTTTAATGCAGAACCCTTGATGATTGGGCAATCAGTGAAACCATACTCCTCTAACTGCTCTGTTACTTCCATCTCTACTAATTCGATCAACTCTTCGTCGTCAACCATATCGCACTTATTTAAGAATACAACGATGTAAGGTACACCTACCTGACGAGACAGTAAGATGTGCTCTTTGGTCTGTGCCATAACACCGTCAGTTGCAGCTACTACTAAGATAGCACCATCCATCTGAGCAGCACCAGTGATCATGTTCTTTACATAATCGGCATGGCCTGGACAGTCAACGTGTGCGTAATGTCTCTTAGCTGTCTGATACTCAACGTGAGCTGTAGAGATAGTGATACCACGCTCTCTCTCCTCTGGAGCCTTATCGATATCCTCAAAGTTCTCAGCTGTATTACCATCTACACGTGCAGCTAATACTTTTGTAATTGCTGCTGTTAAAGTAGTTTTACCATGATCTACGTGACCGATGGTACCAATGTTACAATGCGGTTTGCTACGATTAAACTTTTCCTTAGACATTTTTAAAAATCCTCCTTTTAATGGGCCCATCCGGGCAGTCTTATAAATGATACCCTAACTAATGTACCAGCCTGGCTGGTACCCGAAAGGCATGGGATACACCCACGATTAGTTAGAATTATAGTATATTTTTTTCAATATTTCAAGTATATTTCAAAGGATTATACCAGTCCCATTTGATTATTTGCTATGGTTTGCAATAATCTTTTCCTGAACAGATTTTGGAACCTGCTCATATCTCTCAAAGAACATGGAGTAATTACCACGGCCCTGTGTGCTGGAACGAAGTTCGGTAGAGTAACCAAACATCTCGGATAATGGAACGTAAGCTCTTACGATCTTACCACCACCGATGTCGTCCATACCTTCGATCTGACCACGCTTTGCATTCAGACTTCCGATAACGTCACCCATGTATTCCTCTGGCATTGTTACTTCCACTTTCATGATCGGCTCTAATAATACAGGATCACCCTTCTTCATTGCATCCTTGAATGCCATAGATCCGGCAATGTGGAATGCCATCTCGGAAGAATCGACCTCATGGTAAGAACCATCATATACATTGGCATATACACCAAGTACTGGGAATCCAGCAAGGATACCAGCCTGTGCTGCCTCTTCGATACCTTCTCCAACTGCTGGGATGTATTCTTTTGGAATCGCACCACCAACAACGGTAGATTCGAACTTGAATGTCTCTTCTCCGTTCGGATCCATTGGCTCGAATTTCACTTTACAGTGACCGTACTGACCACGACCACCTGACTGTTTTGCATATTTACTATCAATATCAACAGCTTTTGTAAAGGTCTCTTTGTATGCTACCTGAGGAGCACCAACATTTGCCTCTACCTTGAACTCACGAAGCAGACGATCTACGATAACGTCTAAGTGGAGCTCACCCATACCTGCGATAATCGTCTGACCAGTCTCCTGATCGGTATGCGCACGGAATGTAGGATCCTCTTCTGCTAATTTTGCTAAAGCCTCACCCATCTTACCCTGATCGTTCTTTGTTTTTGGCTCGATTGCAAGCTCAATAACCGGCTCAGGGAATTCCATAGACTCAAGGATAACCGGATGCTGCTCATCACAGATGGTATCACCTGTTGTTGTAGTCTTGAAACCTACAGCTGCTGCGATATCTCCAGCGTATACCTTGTCAATCTCTGTACGTTTGTTTGCGTGCATCTGAACGATACGTCCTACACGCTCTTTCTTTCCTTTTGTTGCATTTAATACATAAGATCCTGAATTCAATGTTCCGGAATATACACGGAAGAATGCTAACTTACCTACGAATGGGTCAGTCATGATCTTGAATGCTAATGCTGCAAATGGCTCATCATCAGAAGACTTACGAGTTACCTCGTTACCATCCTCATCAGTACCGGTAATGTCAGGGATATCAGTTGGTGCTGGCATATATTCAATCACACCATCTAACATCTTCTGAACACCTTTGTTCTTGTATGCAGATCCACAATATACAGGAACTGCTTCACAAGCGATGGTAGCCTTACGAAGAACAGCCTTCATCTGATCTACAGATGGCTCCTCTCCTTCCAGATACATCATCATAAGGTCGTCATCCATCTCACAGATCTTCTCCACTAAGTTCTCATGCCATTCCTGTGCAAGATCCTTTAAGTCATCCGGAATCTCTGTAATCTCGATATCCTCACCTTTGTCATCTTTATAATAGTATGCATCCATCTCGAACAGATCGATCAGTCCGGCAAAGTCATCTTCCTTACCGATAGGGATCTGTACTGGAATTGCATTCTTACCAAGACGGTCAATAATGGTCTGTACAGACATGAAGAAATCTGCACCCATCTTATCCATCTTGTTGATAAATGCCATACGTGGTACGTTGTATGTGTCAGCCTGACGCCATACGTTCTCTGACTGAGGCTCAACACCTGCTTTTGCATCGAACGCACCTACTGCACCATCTAATACACGAAGCGAACGCTCAACCTCTACTGTGAAGTCAACGTGGCCCGGAGTATCAATGATGTTGATACGATGCTCTAATGCACCATCTTTTTTCTTATGATGGTCTTCCAGTGTCCAGTGGCAAGTAGTTGCGGCAGAAGTAATTGTAATACCTCTCTCCTGCTCCTGCTCCATCCAGTCCATGGTAGAAGCACCGTCATGAGTCTCACCAATCTTATAGTTTACACCAGTATAATAGAGGATACGCTCTGTCAATGTGGTCTTACCAGCATCGATATGCGCCATAATACCAATATTTCTGGTTCTATCTAATGGATATTCTCTTCCAGCCAAGATTTTTTCCTCCTTCTACTAGAATCTGTAATGAGCAAATGCCTTATTAGCCTCTGCCATCTTATGCATGTCTTCTTTTCTCTTAACAGCAGCGCCAGTGTTGTTTGATGCATCTAAGATCTCTTTCGCTAAACGCTCTTCCATTGTCTTCTCACTTCTTTTACGTGAAAAGAATGTCAGCCAGCGAAGTGCTAATGCCTGACGTCTGTCTGCACGAACCTCGATTGGTACCTGGTAGGTTGCTCCACCGATACGACGGGCTTTTACCTCTAATTCCGGCATAATGTTGTTCATGGCTTCTGTAAATACTTCCATTGCCTCTTTGCCAGTCTCTTCAGCAATACGATCAAATGCGCCGTATACGATCTTCTGCGCTACACCTTTCTTACCATCTAACATAATGTTATTGATAAGTTTGGTAACCACGGTATTCTTGTAAATCGGATCCGCTAAAACTTCTCTCTTTGCAATATGTCCTTTACGTGGCACGGTTCTTCCCTCCTTAATAATAATTAATTCTTCGGTACTCGGCTTTTGGCCGTTCGTGCGGGTAAAAACGTTACTTTATATCCTGCAACCTATACAGGGTAATATCGCTTTCTCCAGCACTTGTACAAACTGTTGGTCGTTATAACGTTCTAAGGCCTATTTTTTAGGTCTCTTAGCACCGTACTTAGAACGAGCCTGCTTTCTGTTCGCAACACCTGCAGTATCCAATGTTCCACGAACGATGTGGTAACGGGTACCAGGTAAATCCTTTACTCTTCCTCCACGAATCAGAACAACGCTATGCTCCTGAAGGTTGTGACCCTCACCTGGAATGTAGCTTGTTACTTCGATTCCGTTAGAAAGACGTACTCTGGCGATCTTACGAAGCGCTGAGTTAGGCTTTTTCGGTGTAGCTGTCTTAACTGCGGTACAAACACCTCTCTTCTGTGGAGCTGCAGTATCGGTTGGCTTTTTCTTTAAAGAGTTGTAACCCTTCTGTAAAGCTGGTGCAGTAGACTTCTTGCTTACAGTCTGTCTTCCTTTTCTAACTAACTGGTTAAATGTTGGCATGATTTCACCTCCTGCGATATTAATTCTAGGTTGCTAAATTGCAATCAAACTATGCGTAGTATCTACGCATGCTTATCCATTTTATCCACTTTGTTTTAGCTTGTCAAGTGTCATTTCCCCATTTTCCTTATAAAATTTTTATTTTTTCCTGCTTTTTATTCGACCAGATTGGAAATCCAGACTCCTTTTCTGATCAGTATGCCTCCAATCACCAGCTTGATCAGATCAAGCGCCTGTATCACAGCATAGATCGCCAGAATCGGAAGCGGAGTGTACCGGCACAATACAAATGCTACCGGAACACTGATCATACAGTTAAATACGCTGTCAAATAAAAATGTGATCACGGTTTTTCCGCCGGAACGAAGCGTAAAATACATCGCATTGATGTAGCCCTGTATTGGGAAAAACAGCGCCGTACATATAATAAATCTGCTCGCCATATGCTGCACCTGTGCCGTCGTATCATAAAAGCCCGGAAATACGCCGGAAATAGAGATCAGCAGCAGGCCAAAGAAAAGGCTGACTCCCGCCGTAAAATTCATCAGCACACGGCTTGCTTTTTTCGCTTTTTCAAACTCCTGTCCACCAAGATACTGTCCCAGTATTACACCAACTGATGATCCAAGGGCAATAAAGGATACATTAAACAGGTTACAGATCGTATTGGAAATATTGATCCCCGCAACTACACTCAGACCTTTCATGGAGTAATTCTGCGTCAGTATCGCCATGGAGCTTGCCCAGAAAAATTCGTTGGCAAATATAGGAAGTCCCTTCTTCCCAATCTGAATACACTGTGCAGCCGGGACTTTGAAAGTTTGATATAATCCCACCAGAAACAAATGCTTCTTCCGTTTCCTATGACTCCATACTACAACGATCAGGCACTCTGTAACTCTTGCAAGCACTGTTGCAAGTGCAGCCCCGACAACGCCAAGCTTTGGAAATCCAAAATGCCCAAAGATCAGGGCATAGTTAAATATAATATCGACAAAAACAGATACGATCCCGGCTACCATTGGTTTCATGGTTTCCCCGGTTTCTCTCAGGCTGCTTGCGTATACCTGTGTTATTGCAAATGGAATCAGGGTAGCGATCATCACTGCCAGATATTCTTTTCCAAAAAGCAACGTTGCAGCGCGATCCAGCGACTGGCTTTCTCCTTTTAAATAAAGACCGATCAACCAATCTGCCTGCGTCGCAAAGAGCAGTGCAGCTATCGCCACACAAAACAGACAGATCCAGAATTTGAACCGGACCGTACTTTGAAAGCCCTTTTTATCTCCTTTGCCATAATACTGCGCCCCATAAATTCCCGGTCCTGCCAGTCCGCCAAAAATTGCGAGATTATTGACAAATAATAGCTGGTTTACGATCGCTACTCCTGTCATCGCCTCCGTGCCGAGACTTCCTACCATTAAATTGTCTACCAGACCGACCATATTGGTAATCCCGTTCTGGATCATCATAGGAACCGCGATCGTCAGTGCCTTTTTATATATCATGCTGTTTTTCATTCTTTTCACCTCCTGTTATGTTCTCCATTTTCTGCAAAAAAATAAACTGCCCGGATCACATTCCGGGCTGTTTTATTTTCATTTGGACTATTCTTCCGTCTCTTCTGCATTTGCTGTTACCAGCTCATCTGCATTTTCTACAATTTCTTCCGTTGTATCTGTATCCGTAAGCTCAAAGTCATCACCGAAATCTAATTCGTCGTCCATTCCAATCTCATCAACATCGGTATCGAGTTTGACAGAACGATAACGTTTCATACCGGTACCTGCTGGAATCAGCTTACCGATCAGAACGTTCTCCTTGATTCCGTAAAGCGGATCCGTCTTACCTTTGATCGCTGCATCGGTCAATACCTTTGTTGTCTCCTGGAAGGATGCTGCTGACAGGAAGGAATCCGTTGCTAAGGAAGCTTTTGTAATACCTAACATTACCTGCTCACCAACAGCCGGCTCCAGCCCCTGCTCTACCATCTTACGGTTGGTCTCATTAAACTCGATGACGCCAACCTGCATTCCTGGAAGATAATTGGTATCGCCACTCTCATGAATCTTAATCTTCTTGAGCATCTGACGTACAATGATCTCAATATGCTTATCATTGATATCTACACCCTGCAGACGATATACACGCTGTACTTCACGCAACATATAATCCTGTACGGCACGTACATTCTTGATCTTCAAAATGTCGTGTGGATTTACAGAACCTTCTGTCAGTTCGTCACCAGCCTCTAACATCTGACCATCCATAACCTTGATACGTGATCCATATGGGATCAGGTATGCTTTGGACTCTCCGGTCTCGTCATTTGTGACAACGACTTCACGTTTCTGTTTTACTTCACGGATCTCTACCTTACCGGCAAATTCGGTAAGGATTGCAAGTCCTTTCGGCTTACGTGCCTCAAATAACTCCTCGACACGAGGAAGACCCTGTGTGATATCGTCACCACCGGCAACTCCACCCGCATGGAAGTTACGCATGGTAAGCTGTGTACCCGGCTCACCAATGGACTGTGCTGCAATAATACCTACTGCTTCACCTACCTGTACCATCTGTCCGGTTGCCATGTTCGCACCGTAACATTTTGCACAGACACCGCTGTGTGACTGACAGGTCAGGATCGTACGGATCTTAATCTTCTCATAGCCTGCAGCAATGATCTTATCTGCACGCTGTGGTGTAATCATATGATTGCGTTTTACAATCATTTCTCCCGTCTCCGGATCGTTGATCGTCTCTGCTGCATATCGACCTAAAATACGGTCTCTAAACGTTTCAATTGTTTCTTTTCCGTCCATGAAGGCTTCTACGATCATACCTGGAAGTTCTTCCTGTCCGGCTGCACAATCCACTTCACGGATTACGATATCCTGTGATACATCTACCAGACGTCTGGTCAGATATCCGGAATCGGCAGTACGAAGAGCGGTATCAGAAAGTCCCTTACGTGCTCCATGCGCAGAAATGAAATACTCCAGTACGTCAAGACCTTCACGGAAGTTGGACTTGATCGGTAATTCGATGGTACGACCTAAGGTATCTGCCATCAAACCACGCATACCGGCTAACTGTTTAATCTGCTGGTTAGAACCACGGGCTCCGGAATCCGCCATCATAAAGATGTTGTTATATTTATCAAGACCGTTGATCAGATCATCGGTCAACTGATTATCTGCTTTGAACCAGGTATCGACAACAGATTTGTAACGCTCCTCCTCTGTCAACAGACCACGACGATATTTCTTCGTCAGATCATCTACCTGTTTCTGTGCTTTTGCAAGAATCTCCGGTTTGGAAGCCGGCACGGTCATATCGGAAATGGATACCGTCATCGCTGCTCTTGTAGAATACTTGTAACCAAGACTCTTGATATGATCCAGTGTTTCTGCGGTCGCTGTTGCACCGTGCAGGTTGATACAACGATCCAGAATATTCTTAAGCTGTTTCTTTCCTACGTGGAAATCAATCTCTAATACTAATGCATTTTCATCCTTGCTACGATCTACATAGCCAAGATCCTGCGGAATAATCTCGTTAAAGATCAGACGTCCCACAGTACATTCTACGATCTGTGTGATGTCTTTTCCGTTTTTGTCCTTGCCTTTCAGTCTTACTTTAATCTTAGAGTGAAGAGTTACTACCTTGTTCTCATACGCTAAGATCGCTTCATTTTCAGACTTAAAGAACTTGCCTTCGCCAAGAGCTCCCGGTTTGTCCATCGTTAAGTAGTAAATACCAAGTACCATATCCTGGGAAGGAACGGCTACCGGACCACCATCGGATGGCTTTAACAGGTTGTTTGGAGAAAGCAGAAGGAAACGGCACTCTGCCTGTGCTTCTACGGAAAGTGGAAGATGCACAGCCATCTGATCTCCATCAAAATCGGCGTTGTATGCGGTACATACCAGTGGATGCAGCTTGATCGCTTTACCCTCTACCAGTACCGGCTCAAATGCCTGAATACCAAGACGATGCAGTGTAGGAGCACGGTTTAACATAACCGGATGCTCTTTGATAACATCCTCTAATACATCCCATACATCATCCTCTAATTTCTCTACCTTTTTCTTTGCCTGCTTGATGTTATGCACATCATCTTTTTTGGCAACTAATTCTTTCATTACGAATGGCTTGAATAACTCGATCGCCATTTCTTTTGGAAGACCACACTGATAGATCTTAAGCTCTGGTCCTACCACGATTACGGAACGTCCGGAATAATCCACACGTTTACCAAGTAAGTTCTGACGGAAACGTCCCTGCTTACCTTTTAACATCTCAGAAAGAGATTTCAGAGCACGGTTACCAGGACCAGTGACCGGACGACCACGACGGCCATTATCGATCAGCGCATCTACAGCTTCCTGTAACATACGTTTTTCATTCCGCACGATCATATCCGGTGCATCTAACTCTAATAATTTCTTCAGACGGTTGTTACGGTTGATGATTCGACGATACAGATCATTCAGATCTGATGTTGCGAAACGTCCACCGTCAAGCTGTACCATCGGACGAAGATCCGGTGGAATAACCGGAATCACATCAAGAATCATCCATTCCGGCTTGTTGTCGGAATTACGGAATGCTTCCACTACCTCCAGACGTTTGATCAGTTTTACCTGATTCTGTGGTGTGGATTCCTTGATCTTTGCTTTTAACGCTGCAGATTCTGCCTCTAAGTCAACCTGGGATAACAAAAGCTTTACTGCTTCTGCTCCGGTTCCTGCCTTAAATGCATCATATCCAAATTCATCCTCAGCCAGTCTTAATTCTTCATCAGAGATTACCTGACCTTTCTGGAAATTACTCTCTCCCGGATCGGTTACGATATATGCTGCAAAATATAACACCTTCTCCAATGCCTTTGGTGTAATGTCAAGCATCAAAGCAATTCTTGATGGAATTCCTTTGAAATACCAGATGTGTGAAACCGGGGCAGCTAACTCAATGTGACCCATACGTTCACGACGCACGCTGGCCTTTGTGATCTCTACACCACACTTGTCACAGACAATACCTTTGAATCTTACTTTTTTATACTTACCACAATGACATTCCCAGTCTTTTTGTGGTCCAAAAATGCGCTCGCAGAACAATCCATCACGTTCCGGTTTTAACGTTCTGTAATTGATCGTCTCCGGTTTTAATACTTCACCACGAGACCATTCTCTAATCTTTTCCGGTGAAGCCAATCCAATTTTAATGGCGTCAAATCTTAATTGCGCCTCATTCTGCTGATTCATCTCTGCCATCAGGTTACTCCTTTCTACTCGTTATCCATATCTGAATCCGAACCATAAACGTCGTCACCATCTTCTAAGTCACCAGTTTCAAAGCCGTTCTCCTGGAACTCTGCCTCCACATGGTCGGACTGCTGTGAAGCGGCACCATTTTCGCTAATCATAGAAACGGTTTCTGGATTACGTGTACTGTAATCAACGTTTTCCTGAAGTTCTACTACATTACCGTCTTCATCTAATACGTTGATATCCAATGCTAATGACTGGAATTCTTTTAATAATACCTTGAATGACTCAGGCACACCAGGTTCCTGAATATTCTCGCCTTTGATAATGGACTCGTATGTCTTCACACGACCTACCACATCATCGGACTTCACGGTTAAGATCTCCTGCAGGGTATATGCAGCACCATATGCCTCTAATGCCCATACCTCCATCTCACCGAAACGCTGTCCACCGAACTGCGCTTTACCACCCAGTGGCTGCTGGGTTACTAAGGAGTAAGGACCGGTAGAACGTGCATGGATCTTATCATCAACCAGATGATGCAGCTTCAGGTAATGCATGAATCCGATCGTTACCGGACTGTCAAACTCTTCACCGGTACGTCCATCACGAAGCTGTACCTTACCGGTACGATCGATCGGAACGCCCTTCCACTCTGCTCTATGGTCTAAATGTGCATGCAGGTAATCCATCAGATCCGGATTTACCTTGTCCGCCCAGCGTTCTTCAAATACATCCCACTCTTCGTTGGCATAATCATTGGCAAGCTCTAAGGTTTCCATAATGTCTACCTCGTTTGCACCGTTAAAGATCGGAGTGGAAACGTTGATACCAAGCACTTTGGCTGCCAGACTTAAGTGAATCTCAAGCACCTGTCCGATATTCATACGGGAAGGCACACCCAGTGGATTCAATACAATGTCAAGCGGACGTCCATTTGGTAAGAATGGCATATCCTCTACCGGTAAGATACGGGATATAACACCCTTGTTACCATGACGACCAGCCATCTTATCACCTACGCTGATCTTACGTTTCTGTGCAATATATACATTGACGGACTTGTTGACACCAGGTCCCATCTCGTCTTTATTCTCACGGGTAAATACCTGTGTACTCATGATGACACCATACGCACCATGTGGAACACGAAGAGACGTATCACGTACTTCTCTTGCCTTCTCACCGAAAATAGCACGAAGCAGACGCTCTTCTGCAGTCAGCTCTGTCTCTCCCTTTGGTGTTACTTTACCAACCAGAATATCTCCGGCACGTACCTCGGCACCAACACGGATGATACCATTTTCATCCAGATCCTTTAATACATCCTCGCCAAGACCTGCTAAATCCTTTGTGATCTCTTCCGGTCCGAGCTTGGTATCTCTTGCTTCTGCTACATATTTCTCAATATGAACGGACGTATAGACATCATCCTGTACCATACGCTCACTCATCAATACGGCATCCTCGTAGTTATAACCTTCCCATGTCATGAAACCGATCAATGGATTCTTACCAAGTGCGATCTCACCATCCTTTGTAGAAGCACCGTCGGCGATGACCTCGCCTTTCTTTACCACGTCCCCTTTGTAAACGATCGGACGCTGATTCATACAGTTGCTCTGGTTGCTTCTTGCAAACTTGATCAGATTGTATACGTCTTTGTTGCCTTCCTCATTGCGGATCACGATCTGTGTGCTGGATGAAATCTCAACTACACCATTGTTTCGTGCCACAATGCAGACACCGGAATCTACCGCTGCTTTTTCTTCCATACCGGTTCCTACTACAGGAGCTTCCGTGATCAGAAGCGGAACTGCCTGACGCTGCATGTTTGATCCCATCAGGGCACGGTTCGCATCGTCATTCTCCAGGAACGGGATCATGGAAGTTGCCACAGAGAATACCATACGTGGAGAAACGTCCATCAGATCGATTCTGGATTTTGGAAATTCAGAAGTCTCCTCGCGGTAACGTCCGGATACGTTATTATTTACAAAATATCCGTTCTCATCAAGCTTCTCATTCGCCTGCGCAACGGTATAATTATCTTCTTCGTCCGCGGTCAGATATACTACCTCATCAGTAACACGAGGATTCTTAGGATCTGACTTATCGCACTTTAAGTATGGCGCCTCAACGAAACCATATTCGTTGATTCTTGCATACGTTGCCAAAGAGTTAATCAGACCGATGTTTGGTCCCTCAGGAGTCTCGATCGGACACATACGACCATAGTGGGTATAATGTACGTCACGCACCTCAAATCCGGCACGGTCACGGCTTAAACCACCAGGTCCTAATGCTGACAGACGACGCTTGTGAGTCAGCTCGGAAAGTGGATTGTTCTGATCCATAAACTGGGACAACTGGGAACTTCCAAAGAACTCTTTGATCGCACCTGTTACCGGTTTGATATTGATCAGGGACTGGATGGTGATATTCTCCTCATCCATCGTCTGCATTTTCTCACGTACCATACGCTCTAAACGTGTCAGACCAACACGGTACTGGTTCTGTAACAGCTCACCTACCGCACGGATACGACGGTTGCCTAAGTGATCGATGTCATCAAAGTTACCCAGTCCATACTGTAAATGAATATTATAGTTGATCGATGCGAAGATATCTTCGATCGTGATATGTTTTGGAATCAATTCCGGAATATCTCTGGAAATTGCTTTCTTCAGTGCGTCTAAATCTGCACCGTACTCCTCTAACAATTTGCTGAGTTCCGGATAATATACTTCCTCTGTAACACCTAAGGCACGTGCTTCCTTCTCGTCAATATCTACCCATTTGGTAATATCAACCATCTTGTTGCTTAAGACTTTGACAGACTGTGTACCTCTCTCCGGATCCTCATACTCTGCCATAATATAATCAACTGCAGCATACTGGATCTTGTCTGCCAGTTCGGAAGTAAGCTGTGTACCAGCCTCAACCAGCACTTCGCCGGTGGTTGGATCAATAGCATCCTCTGCCAGTACAAAGCCTTTTACACGATTTCTTAAGGCTAATTTTTTATTGAACTTATAACGACCTACCTTTGCCAGATCGTATTTAGAGGCATCGAAAAACATTCCATGAATCAAATTGCGGGCATTATCTTCAGAGAATGGATCGCCTGGTTTGATCTTCTTATATAACTCTTCCAGACCGCTCTTATAATCGGTAGAAGGATCTTTCTCTAATGTTGCGGTGAATTTCACGTCTTCTCCGAAAAGCTCCTGAATCTCTGCATTCGTACCAACACCAAGAGCACGGATCAATACCGTTACCGGAACCTTTCTGGTACGATCCACGCGCACATAGAAAACATCGTTAGAATCTGTCTCGTACTCTAACCATGCACCACGATTCGGGATGACCTGTGAATTATATAAAGACTTACCAATCTTGTCCTTTCCTTCTGTGAAATACACACCAGGAGAACGAACCAACTGACTGACAATGACACGTTCCGCACCGTTGATCACGAAGGTACCCGTTTCTGTCATCATTGGTAACTCACCCATGAAAATCTCATTCTCAAGAATTTCATCGGACTCTTCTTTCATGTTGCGTAAAGCAAGTTTTACCTTTAACGGTACCGCGTAGGTGACACCATACTCTTTACACTGCTCAATCGTATACTTGATCTCATCATAGGAGAAATGATGACTCACATACGACAGGCTGAAGTCCCCGGCACGATCCTCAATTGGCATCACATCGAGAAACGCTTCTTTCAAGCCTTCCTCAAGAAACCACTGATAAGAATCCTTCTGAACTTCAATCAGATTTGGCATGTCAAGTACTTCTTTTTTGCGTGCGTAGCTAAGACGCTTACCCTTGCCAGATTCGATTAGATTGATTCTGTTTTTCTTCATTGAGTTTTTCACCTCTTACATATTAGTATGTATCTCATATAAGCTTCCCCGCGACAGATACTATGTGCATATTAACCCATACTGATACATTTTCCTATATTATCACAAGAGTCAAGCCTTGTCAAACTATTTTTTGTCATTTTTTTCTCAACTCCTGTCCTTTTTAGAGAAAATAAAAAGAGATGACAGATCTGTCATCTCTTTCAAAGCATTCTGTTTCTTTGATTACTTTAATGTAACCTTAGCACCTTCAGCCTCTAACTTTGTCTTGATATCCTCAGCCTCGTCCTTAGAAGCGCCCTCTTTTACTACCTTAGGAGCGTTATCTACAACTTCCTTAGCTTCCTTAAGACCTAAACCAGTTACTTCACGAACAACCTTGATAACCTTAACCTTGTTTGCTCCAACTTCAGTTAACTCTACATCAAACTCGTCCTTCTCTGCAGCTGCTTCTCCGCCTGCTGCACCTGCTGCTGCTACAACAACACCTGCTGCTGCAGAAACACCAAATTCTTCCTCACAAGCTTTTACTAAATCGTTTAATTCTAATACTGATAACTCTTTGATTGCATCAATTAATTCCTGAGTTGACATTGCCATAATATAATTCCTCCATATTCTTTGTTTTTGTTTTTAATACATCTTAAGCCTCTGCTTCTTTGCTTTCAGCGATCTGCTTAATAACACGAGCAAAGTTTGTAATTGGTGACTGGATGCTTCCCAGTAATTTGGAAAGTAACTCGTCTCTTGATGGGATGTTGGATAAAGTCTCGATACCAGCTTTATCATAGTATACACCATCTACGATACCAGATTTTACTTCTAATGCCGGTGCAGTCTTTGCAAACTTGCAAAGGAAGCGGGCAGGAGCAGTTGCATCTGTCTTGGAAATAGCCACAGCAGTAGGTCCTTCTAAGTCCTTTGTGATTTCTTCTAACTCAGTTCCCTTTACTGCTAAGTTTACCATTGTATTCTTGTATACTTTGTAGATCACACCGTTCTCTCTTAACTGCTTACGAAGTTTTGTATCCTCTTCTACAGTCAATCCACGGTAATCGACTAATACAACGGCCTGAGCATCTTCCAAGTTCGCTTTGATCTCTTCTACGATTGGTTGCTTTAATTCAATCTTAGCCACGTTTTTCTTCCTCCTATATTTATTTTAACCGACCGGTAAAACTAAAAAACTCTATGTCCTCAGACATAGAGTGTAAGAATCATACAAATAAACATTCATAGTGAATCATACATCCTCGGCAGGTGTAATACTTACATCGACACACGATACCTGCTGTCTTCGGCGGTTAATCCTCATATAAGATACACTACCTGCTGCTACTTGTCAACTGTTTTTTTCATTTTCCTGAAATTCCTGCAAGTTCAAGCATCAAAGCAAGACGATCGGAAAAGCTGTGGAACTGTTTTACCTTCTGATAGCCACTTTGTGCAATAGCAGCCCGTTCCTCTTCATGTGTCAGATAGTAAACCGTCTTATCCACCAGATCCTGTTCACTTTCATAATACACATAATCCTGTCCCGGTGTAAAATAATCGAGAAAGTCTGCCTGATAATTCGTCAGCAGAAATCCACCTGCCCCCATAATATCAAATGCCCTTAGAGGGATTCCGCTCTCAATACTCCGAAGGGAAATGTTTAAATTGATCTTACTGCAGCGAAATACCGCCGGTGCACTCTCTTCCCAGTCGATTGGTCCAATATAAGTCACCCCCGGAATGTCTTCCGGCTTTTGATGCGTATATAATTTCACCTGTGCTTTTTTTGCCACGCTTGCAAGCAGCCGTCTACGCTCCAGACTGGTCACATGCCTTGCCAGTACATACTGGGAATAAAAATAGGAAGCACCCTCCATGCCATCCGGCTGTGTCTGATAAGGGAGGCATTGCTGAAGCTGCTGCATGGCTTCCTTTGACAGTGCCTGTTCCAAAAAGGAATAGCCCTGCACCTTCATCTGCGCTTCACTCACCGCATCAAGATAGCCTTTCCAATACGCAGGCAGTTTTTCCAGACGGGAATAAAAGTCATGTGTTTCATCATACATGGAACCGACAAAAGAGACATCTGCTGCAAGCTGCTTTTTCTGCTCCTCCGATAATGTGATCTCATCAAGCCGTTCCACGTTTACTGCCAACGGCAGATAGTATACCGTCTTTATCCCGCGCTGCTGTAATTTTTCTGCCATTTGCCGGTCAAATACAAAAATGTAATTCACCGGATTAACAACCGTTTTGGAATACAATGCCACATGTGGACTGTCATACACATAGGAGAAATACAAAACTCCGCATGCCTGGCACCCTCTGGAAAGTGCCGGAAAATAATTAAACGAAAATACGGCATCGTATGGCGCACTCTGCAATTTTTCTTTCCACTGCCGGTCAAATGCCTCATTTTCCCTGTCATAGCAGGCTTCTTCATACCAAAGTTCTACTTCTGCTCCCTGCTTTTTCCACGCTGCTATCATATCCTGCTTGGCAAATACCGGGGCGTCCAAAAACAAAATCTTCATTCTAACTGCTCCCCTTTTCTTTTGAAAAAAGGCTACCGCTTTGACACGGTAGCCTTTTATTTATTTGATACAATCTCAAATTACATGAACTTTGTCGTGTTTAACTTCACGCCAGGTCCCATAGTAGAAGCGATCGTTACACTTCTTAAATAAGTTCCCTTAGCAGAAGATGGTTTTGCTTTGATCACTGCATCAATAAGCGTCTGGAAGTTGTCCGCTAACTGCTCCTCTGAGAAAGAAGCCTTTCCAATTGGCACATGGATAATATTAGCTTTGTCTAATCTATACTCGATCTTACCAGCTTTGATGTCTTCGATTGCCTTGGTTACGTCCATTGTTACGGTACCAGCTTTTGGATTTGGCATTAATCCTTTTGGTCCTAATACACGACCTAAACGTCCTACAACACCCATCATATCAGGAGTTGCTACAACGACATCAAAATCTAACCATCCTTCGTTCTGGATCTTTGGAATTAAATCCTCTGCTCCTACGAAGTCAGCACCTGCTGCCTGAGCCTCGTCAGCCTTTGGTCCCTTTGCAAATACTAATACACGAACTGTTTTACCTGTTCCGTGTGGAAGTACTACTGCACCACGAACCTGCTGATCTGCATGACGGCTATCTACACCTAATCGAATATGAGCTTCGACTGTCTCGTCAAATTTTGCGCTTGCAGATTTCTTTACTAAAGAAACTGCTTCCGCTACGTCATAAGTTGCTGCTTTGTCTACCAGTTTTGCAGCTTCTACATATCTCTTACCTTTTTTCATAATATATTAACCTCCTGTGGTAATATCGGGAAGAAACCCTCCCACTATATCGTAACTTTCCTTTTTCGATGACTATCCGGTAACGAAGTCTTTCTTAGTCCTCTACCTTGATACCCATACTTCTTGCAGTACCTGAAATCATGCTGATTGCTGCCTCAATGCTGCCGGCATTCAAGTCTGGCATCTTTAATTCAGCGATCTTCTGTACCTCAGCCTTAGAAATGGTTGCTACTGTCTCTTTCTTAGAGTTTGCAGCACCAGACTGGATCTTACATGCTTTCTTTAATAATACAGCTGCTGGAGGAGTCTTAGTAACGAAGCTAAAACTTCTATCCTGATATACTGTAATTACAACTGGGATGATCATGTCACCCTGGTCTGCAGTCTTTGCATTGAACTGCTTGGTAAATTCTACGATATTCACACCGTGCTGACCTAAAGCAGGACCAACTGGTGGTGCAGGTGTTGCCTTACCTGCTGGAATCTGTAACTTGATATAACCTGTAACTTTTTTCGCCATTCTAGCGCACCTCCTGAAAATTGTGGTTTTGCGGGATTTAAGCCCTCCCACTCGTTCTTTATATAATCGCTTATATAAAAATCCTATAACTTCTGAATATCTGAGAAATCAATCTCGACCGTACTATCTCTTCCTAAGACGTCAACAACGATGGTTACTTTCTCTTTCTGCTCGTTGACACTCTTAACAACAGATTCTGTATCAGCCCAAGGTCCGGATACTACTTTTACAGAATCGCCTACATTTACATCCAGGCTTACCTTTCTGCTCTGCAGTACGCCCATTTTTCGCATCTCTTCCTCTGTCAGCGGCACTGGTTTGGATCCGGGTCCGACAAATCCTGTCACACCTCTTGTGTTGCGAACAACGTACCAGGTATCGTCATTCATCACCATCTTTACCAGTACATAACCAGGAAACAGCTTCCGCTGTACTTCCCGTTTGGTATCATTCTTTGACTCCATGACGGTCTGTACCGGAACCATAACCTCCTGAATCTGATCCTTAAGCTTCTGGTTCTCCACTGTTTTCTCAATTGTGGTTTTTACTTTGTTCTCATAACCGGAATAGGTATGAGCAACATACCATTTTGCCTCGTCTGCCATACTCGATCACCTGTCCCTTACTGCATTAAAAACTGGATTCCATACTGGATACCCATATCAATAATTGCAACAATTACACCAATGACGATCGCAACGACCAAAACAACACCAGTTTGTTTTGCCAATTCCTTTTTCCCCGGCCATATGATCTTTTTGAATTCTGCTTTCACAGACTTAAACCAGTTTCCCTTCTGGCTATTGCTTGCATCACCCATATGATACCTCCGCTCCGATCAGCTTAATTACTTAGTTTCTTTATGAAGAGTATGTTTCTTACAGAATGGACAATACTTCTTCGTTTCCATACGATCAGGATGTGTTTTCTTATCCTTTGTCATATTGTAATTACGCTGCTTACAATCTGTACATGCCAATGTGATTTTTACGCGCACAACTTCCACCTCCATTTGTTTTTTAATAATTTAAGGCATAAAAAAAAGACCTTCTTCCATCGCTAGAATACTATACCACAACCAAAGTCCATTCGTCAACGGATAAAATGAAAAATCTCGTCTTTTATACGGCGGCGGAACTGCTCCATGGTAAACTCCTTTTCATATACTTCTCTGGCATGCATTCCGATCTTTGCAAGCTGTTCCTCGTGATCAGCCACATACCTGAGACACTCCTGTAATGCCTCTGCATCGCCGCTTTCAAACACAAGCCCATTTTCTTTATTCCGGATCAGCCACGCATTTCCGGTTGTACTGCTTGCGATCACACAGTTCGACAGCATCATGTGCTCCAATGCTGCCATGGAAAGCACCTCTCTTCTGGAACAGAGGATCAGTCCGTCCGACTGCGCATAGCAGGCAAGTGCCTCATTTCTTGGAAGCAATGGATGCATGGTTACCTGTGGCTCTTTTTCCGAAAGAGTTTTCACAATGTCATAGACCTCCTGCTCATACGACTGGTCATTTCCGATAAAAGTAAGCGAGATCTTCTTTTTATAAGCGGTCGGAAGTGCCTCGTATGCCTCAGCCAAAATATCCTGCCCTTTTTCTGCCCCGTATGTTCCCACGCACAAAAAATGCAGGCCGTTTCGTTTTTGATCTGCACGGATCTCTGTAGCACAATCATCAAATCCTACGTGAAAGATCTGTGCCCGGTAACCAAACTCCTGATACAATACCTCTGCCACGTATTCCCCTGCGGCAAGTACATGCACATTATCCTTTAGCGTCGAAGGATCAGGGATTTCTCCTCTGCCATAAGAAAAATAATTTTCATGCTCGTGGATCCACCAAAACACTGGAATGTTACTTCCATTTAAAAGCAGGACTGCCGGGAAATGAAGTACGGTATTGGCGATCACCGCATCAAATTTTCTGGCAAAGCTCTGAAAGATCACTCTTCGTTCCCAGTATTTTCCGGTATTTACCACACTGACACCAAGTTTTTTATATTCTTCCTTTAGCGGTCCATCCTCCACCGTAAGCACAACAACCTCCGCCTCTTCGCTTAAGATGCGCACCATCAGAAAAAGAGCCAGCGGTGCCCCGGTCAAAGAAAGCTGATGCGTCAGCACCAGGATCTTTTTTCGATCTTTTTCCATGGCATCGTCAAATATTTCCGGAAAATAAAACTGATACCCCCGTTTTTCATAATCCTCTCTTATGCTGTTACTCATTGCTTCTTCCTCCCTAGTCCTTTGCAAGAATATCTAACATCAGACACAGCCGATGCCGGATCGTATGATGTTCCTTCACCTTCCGGTATCCATTTTCCTGAATCTGCTTTCGCTCTTCTTCATGCTCCAGATAATAGGCAATCTTGGCTTCACACTCTTCAAAGCTTGCATAGGTTTCCACGTCCTGCCCCGGCACTAAAAATTCCGGAAGCTCCGCCTGCATATTGGATAGCAGGAATCCCCCGGCTGCCAGCACATCAAAGAACCGCTGCGGCAGTCCCGTGCGTATCGTCTTGGACGTCATATTCAGATTGATCTTACTAAGATGAAAGATCTTCGGCATTTCCACACGTGATTCCGCGCTGCCCCGATTCGTCACTCCCAGCAGACGGCTCGTATCACTCATCGTATACATGTCTACATAAAAACGTTTCCCCAATCTCTTTAACAAGCGCAGCCGCTCCTGCTCCGTAACCTTTTCACCGAGATAAAGCTGTGCAATAAAGGCTCGTACATTTTCCCGGTAGTCCTCATTTACCGCTCCGATCCCGGTATCCTCCTGAAAATGTGTAATAAATTCTTCCGTCATGGCCTCTTCCAAAAAGTTATAGCCGTACACTAAAAGCTGCGTTTCGATCAGTCCATCCGCATAGCCTTTTGTATAAGATGAAAGTCCGGACAGCGTGTTATATTTGCATTTTTCTTCGTAAGTCGAACCGATAAAGGAAACATCCGCCGCATACTTTTTCCGATCTTCCGCAGTAATGGAAGCAATCACTTCGTCGTTATGGGCAACCGCTCCTCCAAGCGGAAGATAATAGGTATGCTTTGGATTCTCCGGATAAAATTCCTCATACATCGCATAATCAAACAGAAAAATGCGGTTATAATCATAGGAAAGTGTTTTGGAATAATACTGCACGACCGGGCAGTCCACCGACCAGGAAACATAGCGTACATGCAAGGCATTACAGACTCTTGCCACAATTGGAAAATAATCTACACTGAATACAAAGGAATAGGAATGTGCAAGAAGCTGCTCCGATAACTCCCGCAGTACCCGCTGGTCATAGTCCGGATCTTTGGTGGTGAGTTCCCACTGTGTAACAGTAACCGGAATGCTTTCCCACGCAGCAATCATATCCGGTTCACATATACTCTTCCAGCGAATCATCAGTATATTCATGCACATCTCCTCTTCTTCCTTTTGTTTTCTTTCATCTTAACGTAAGTCCACAATAATGTCTATGATTTCCCCATTTTTTTCGTGAATTTTTTGACCGCAAAAACGCTTTACAGGCAGGCTTTTCCCATACTATAATAAAGTGAGAGAACTAGATTTTGGAAAGGAGGATGCTTATGTTAGATTTAAATCCCGTATATAACTATTACAGTTCCGTGACAAGCTTGTCTACCCAGAACAAATATGACAGCCATAAAAAAAGCGAGCTGAAATCCCTATATAACAACATGGTCAAATCCAATACAAAGTCTCCGCTTTTCAAAGTAAAAGTAACCGATTCCATTCAGAATTATGCGATCGGATTAAAAAGTGCCGCTTTGGATCTAAAAAATTATTCCGAATTTTTATCCGATCAGGACGAAGATGCGTTTTCTAAGTTACATGCTTCCTCTGATCAGGTACGTGCCTTAAGCGGCATGGTCATTACGAAAAATTATGACACACTTCCGGAACAGATGCAGTTCACGGTCGAACAGCTTGCCAAACCGCAGATCAACGAAGGAACCTTACATTCTTCCTCCGAAAAAAGTATTGCTGCCGGAAGTTACCAGTTTGGGATCACTTCTCTCGGCCACTCGAACCATTTTGATCTGCGTATCAAAGAGGAGGATACGGATCTTGTCATTCAAAACCGTCTTGCTAATTTTATCAATCAGGCAGACATCGGGATCGATGCCTATGTGGAACAAAAAGGAACACAGTCCCGTTTGGTTTTAGCTTCCAAAGAAGAAGGAACAGAGCATGCCAAAAATGGACACTCCTTTGAAATCTATGATGAGAAGGAACATGGACTGGTTTCTTCTTACGGACTAGATCAGGTGAAACAGTATCCAACAGATGCTCATTTTACCATCAATCAGACGGAACAGACTGCCAGTTCCAATAATATCGCGATCAATAAAATGGTAGAGATTGAATTGAAAGAGACCACCAAAGATCCGGTTACACTCCGTTTTGTACCGGACACAGATGATATTTTAAAAAAGGTACAGCATTTTGCCGATGCCTATAACCAGATCCTTACCATTGCCGAAAGCAACTCCGAACAGATCGGAGCAAAAAAACTGCTGCACGAACTGAAAGGAATTGCCAACAAAAACATTTCCTCTTTAGAATCTGTCGGACTTACCATTTCCGATGACGGGCACATGGGAAAGGATGATGCTCTGATCGTACAGAGCGTTTCCAATGGGGAGATCCAATCCTTTTTTAAAGATTTATCCGGCTTTCAGGCCGATCTTCTGGATAAAACAGATCAGATCAGTTTAGACCCGATGAGTTATGTCGATCAGACAGTGATCTCTTATCCAAACCCGAAGCATGCATTTTCAAATCCTTACATGCCATCAATCTACAGCGGTATGCTTTATAACTATTATGCATAAAATAAGACCTGTCTCTGCCAGAGTTGGCTGAAACAGGTCTTTTCTTCTATCAGTCATTTGGTTTTCCAAATACTTTTTCACAGATACGCTGTGAGGCATGTCCATCATCTACGCTGCAGAAGCGGTCGTAAAAAACATCATAACGTTCTTTGTACTGCTCTGTGATCTCATCAATATGCTCAATCGCATCGATCACTTCATCTGAAGTATAAAGCAGAGGTCCCGGCACATCCTTTTCAATATCAAGATAAAATCCTCTGAGCATATCACGGTATTTCTCCAGATCATAAGTAAAGAACAATACCGGACGCTTTAAGTTTCCATAATCAAAGAATACAGAAGAATAATCTGTGATCAAAATATCAGAAATCAGATACAGCTCTGAAATATCATTGTAGCTGCTCTCATCAAAAGCAAATCCTTCAAATTCTGAGATGTCCATATTGCTTGCAATATAATAATGCATACGAAGCACAACCACATATTCATCGGATAAGCGTTTTCTCATTTCAGCCAGATCAAGCTTTAACTTAAAGTTATACTTTCCAGATTCCACATAATCATCATCCCGCCACGTCGGTGCATAAAGAATGACCTTTTTGTCTTTCGGAATTCCCAACCGTTCTTTGAGTTTGCTGATCTCTGCTTCATTATTCTTCGTATATAAAATGTCATTTCTCGGATATCCGCATGTTTCAATCCGATCTTTCTCGATCCGGAAAGCCGTCTGAAATTTCTCGGTAGAAAATTCATTCGGAGAGATCAGGTAATCCCAGTCCAGCATATGCTTATAAAAACGTGATTTATATTTTGGATCAGCCCCCATTACTTCTTCCTGATCAAATACCAGACGTTTCAGAGGTGTTCCATGCCAGCACTCCAAAAAGACACAGTCCTCCTGCTTGCGGTAACCAAGCGGCTGTCTGACATTAAATACCTGATATTTGGCACGCGCCAGATAATACATATACGCAATGCTGTAACGCTTCACACGTTTGGCATGATATGGCACCTGAACGCCAAAGTTATCTACAGACCAAACACAACGAAACTGCCCTTTGTAGTGTTCATTGATGTATTCATAAATGTACTTCGGACTGTCGGAGTAAGATTTTCCAAAAAATGTTTCAAAAAGAATAGTCTTTGGCAGCACCGGCATTTTCGTAAAATAATTGTAATATAAATACCGCGGAAATGTATGACTGTTCTTTAACATACTTTGAGCCTTTTTCCATGCCAGCATCATATCTGCTTCCCGCTTTGCCGCTTTGATATTGTGTTTTTTAGCAGCCTTTATCATGCGGCGTTCTCTGCCTTTAAAACAGCTTACCACATCACTGCGGCAGTCAAGGCTCAGCTCATGCACTTTGTCAAACCATGTCGTTCTCCATGCATCATTTTCACTGCGCCGGATACGCTTGATATAAGAACGGGAATAGTATTTTAAAAATACTTCATCTAAGTAAAAACGCACAACACCATCCTGTGCGATCACCTTTTTGGCATGTTCATACGCTTTGGCATAATAAGCAAAACGATCGTCATCCTTGATCTGTACGATTGCCGGATAATGCACCGGATCGTTGTGTTTACGCTTGACATACACAGCCTCTTTCGCTGCAACGCCGACGGCTCCAAGATCTAATAATCTTACCACAAATGCAAGATCCTCATACAGATAATCCTCTGGGGAAAATGCAAGCGAATGTTCTACAATATAGGGCTTCGGGATCAGAATACCGAGGCAGGAAATATTTTTTAAGCCTCCGCTTCTGGCAAGCATGATTCTTGCCACTGCTTCCTGATAATCGTCCTTTTCCTTATACTTTGGATGAAGGAAATAGCGGTAAGTCTCTGCCATTTCTTCTGTCGTAAGAAGCCAGTCTCTGGCATTTTTCTTCTCTGCTCCTATGAGCTCATCCTTGCGGTCTTCCTGTTCCTTTGTATCCACCACTTCCTGATAGACACGGTACTGAAAATAAGAACGATTCCAGTAAGCGTAAGAAAACGTTGCCTTCGGATCTGCCTCTAACGTATGGAGCTGTTCCATAAGGGTATTTTCCATAATATAATCATCCGCATCCAGAAAATAAAGATACTCTCCCTTTGCTGCCTGAATCGCTGCATTACGCGCTTCTGACACTGTATTGCCACAGACAATATGCTGCAGAGGAAACACCCCCTCGTATTCCTTTAACAAGGCTGCAAATTCCTCCTGCTCCTGTTCTTCTATCTCAGGAGTGGCAAGCACCACCTCAAAATCTTTTAAAGTCTGCTCTTTTAAACACAAAAAACAGTCTGCCAAAAATGGAACAAATCTGTTAAATGGAACAATCACACTGATCTTCATAGTTTTATATTTCATCCTTTCTTCCACACTTTTAATGGTGGTAATCCTTCATACTGATCGTATACTGGTTCACCTTATCTTTCCATTTCAAATAATCCTTTTCCTTTATCTCCCCATCCAAAAAGCACTGCTCTAACGTGTCGGAAAAGCTATTCAGTGCCTCGCGTGCGAGATCTTTATAGTTGTTGGAAAGATTCATTTTTAATTCTGCTTCTTTTTGTTCTAACAATTTTTTGATTTTACCACGGAGCATCCTGCATCCTCCTTTTTATGAAATGGAATCTAACGATCTTTTTTATTGTACCAGAAATGCCCGGATATCGTCTACTGTTAAATCGCCGATATGCAACAGACCGCATTTCATAAGGTCTCTATCACTGGACTTGCCCATTCTCACACGCAAGCCATTCCTCATACGTATCGATCTCTATCACATCACCCTCCTGACATGGACGTACCTTGATCCGAAACATGTCCTGATATAATTTCAGTGCCACCTCGTCCCAGTAGAGTTTTTTCCCATCCGCTCTATCGTAAGCCTCTTTCGCACAGGCGGAAAGTTTTTGTCCGTCCTCCCTCGTCCAGTAGGAAATGCCATACATATGGTAACAGTTCTCCCCACCAATCTTTAATCTTGTAATGATCTGATCTTTTGTTTCAAAACACCAGTCATCCGTCTTCGCAACATATTTTCCCAGATAATTACTTTCTGCCTGTTCCGGTGTGATAAGTTCCGGCCGATAAAGCACCAGATCCCCTTCCGCTATGTAACAATTTTCCAGATAATCGCTGGCAGTGACAATCGAACCAAGATTATTCGCAGTATCATAATCTTTATTATAAAGCAAAGTAAGATTCGGATACTTCTTTGTCAGATAGGAAAATTGTTCGGCTTTATATCCTGTCACCAGATACAGTTCCTTAATATCTGCACTTTTTGCTGCCTCAAGCAGACGTTCCACCATTGGGATTCCCTGCACTTTTACAAGTGGCTTTGGAGTATCGTCCGTAAGTGGCGAAAGCCGGGTTCCTTTTCCCGCCGCCAGTATGATCATACGCTGTACCTTTTGTTTCATATTCTTCTCCCTATAGTTTTGTAATATATTCGTAAATGTGCGTCAACAGAATGTCTTCATACTGTTTGCATTTCTCTTTTTGGATATCTGTAACATCTACTTTCGTCTTCCGATCGATCAAATGGATCGCAGCATCTTTAAGATCAATGCTTTCATCATTTTCAAGAAGCTGCTTGGACACCAGAAAACAAGCATACTCTTTATCATAAACCACTGCCTGATATAATCGTTTTTCATGAATGGATTCCGTGATCACATAGGAACGTCCATCCTGTTCGGTAAAGCGAAGTGCCTGTCCTTCT
This sequence comes from Lachnospiraceae bacterium, assembly GCA_050874905.1. GTDB lineage: Bacteria > Bacillota > Clostridia > Lachnospirales > Lachnospiraceae > NC2004. Next base: position 15,544 of record JBNMLP010000018.1, on the reverse strand, counting down.
CCTAACTGCTCCGGCAGTCCGGCTGCTTTTAACAGCGTTGGAAAAAAATCAATGGATTCCATCAAGGCATCACTTTCTCCGGCAGGAATGTCACATCCGCAAAAATACATCGGCACTCTTGTGCGGTGTTCATCCAAAAAGTATGATGCGTGTTCCTCCGTAAAGCCCTGTCCGTGATCCGACATCAGGCTGATCACATAATCGTTTCTTTCGTAATGCTCTGTAATGTAATGGTAAAGCGTTTCCAGCACCCGGTCTACCCGTTTTAGCTGTGCCTTATAGCGTGCTACCTTCACCGGATCAAACGTCTTTTGCACACTCGTCTGATCTGTTTTTCTGATCTCCCGTTCTTTGGGAGTCACCGTCGTCTGGGTAGAAAGGCGCATCTCCAATTCATCCGGAGCATCATGAAGATCCGGAATACCCAGCCATATGTACTGTGGAGTTTGAGGAAAGGCTTCCAACTGCTCAATCGCTTCCTCCACATTGTCATCCACCTTCATGGTCCGCACCGCCTGCTGGTAGATCTCTCTTGCCATCCCTTTGGCATAGCCACAGACCGGAGTAGAACGCCAGTCCCCATCAAACCGGCTGCAAAAATATCCTTCCTTTTTCAGCACTTCTGTTGCCGTTGGAAGTTTCCACAGATTCCGATTCCAAAAGCTGCTGTGATACATGCCATGCTCTGTGGTGCGAAGCGAAGTAAAATAACTCGCCAGACTCGGATATGTCCACTCCCCATTACTAAACGCATTTGTCATGCGCATCCCATTTTTAAAAAAGCGGTACGTGTATGGCATTAACTGTTCTAACCCGTATTTTTCAATGAACTGCTGGCTTAAACCATCTATGAAAATGGTCATTAAGAGATTCGGATTCTTCTCTTTTCTTTTCCAGACAACCGGTTCTCCAAGCACCAGTGGCTCATTGCTGTACACTGCAAGCTTTGTTACATCAGAAAATGTGTAGTAATAAAACCGGTTCTTTAACATATGATTGTATGTTACAAATTGGCTGTCTGCTCCCTTTTCCTGATACTCTGCCCCCACCGGCTGATTGTTTTTGGCAATCATCACCAGAACCGTAACTGTCGTCGGAGTCTGATACTGAAATTCTTTTCCATAACACCGCTGCCCTGCAACCGTTTCCGTTTTAAACATTGCTCCGGTATCCTGATACGTTACAGGCACCTCATCCCGTTCTTCATAATACTGGTCATAAATTCCGGTATAATATGCCACTCCCTCTTCTTTCGGAAATGCACCACCGATATAGCTTTCACTCATTCGATAACCATCATATTTGTCACTTCCGTTTCCGGTATTGGCTGCCTGTCCCCGGTCATCCACAAACTGCCGTTTTTTTCTCCCTGCATGCCCCTGACCGGTATATTCCATCGAACGGATCGGAAAAAGATCCTGGATGCGCTTATGGGCAAGCTCCTGTTCTTTGGAATACGTTCCGATCTTCTCTACGAGAGAAGCATCGATCGTACAGATCTGCTCCACAAAATCCATTGCGGCTTTGATCTTCTCTTCCTCCGTTTCCTCTGCACAATAACTCGCGCGGATAAAATAACGGAGTGCATTTTCATACTCCTGCTTGACAAAATAAAAATAACCGAGATTAAAGTTTGTATCATAATTTAACTGGTGCAGATAATACCGTTCCTCAAGCAGCGCAATTGCCTCATCCACCATACCAGCTTCCAGCAAAAAAATTGCCTTCATCAGGCGGTACCGGTAATTTTTTCCGTACTTTGGTTCTTCTTTGACAAACTGTTCGATCGCCTCGTTGATCTGTCCCTTCTCATACAGTGATTCTATCTGATCTAATGCCAAAAGTCCCTGCCGTAATTGTTCTTTCATGTGCTCCTCCCAATCTTCGTGTGGTACTCTCCATCCAAAATCCGCTTCTTTTATTATGCAGTATTATACCACTTACCCCTCACTTTTAAAATAGTGAATACTAAAGGGAATACACACAAGAAAGGTCAGGCCATCTGCGATCGGCTGCGCATAAAACAACGTTTTCTCCGGTATGATATGGTGTAATAAAAACAGCACGGGAAATAATAAGATTGCCTGCCGTAATGCCGCGATCACGCTGGCAGAAAATGGTCTGACACTCGCCTGATACAGCATATTGGCAGCTCCTGAAAGCATCAGAAACGGGAGGGCAAAACACTGGATGCGAAGCAGCCGTACACATAAATTTCCTGCATCCTCCTGTCCCAAAAACCAGCTTGTAATAGAAGGCGCGAAAACATAGAGAAACGGTACCAGCAAAACCATCAGCAGGGTGCCGGAAATGACTGCGGACAGGAAGGTTTGTTTTACCCGCTCTTTTTTGCCCGCTCCCAAATTGCATCCCACAAGCGGCTGCATTGCCTGACTGATCCCGATGCTTAACGAGCTTACAAAAAGCAGGATCTTCTGGCTGACTGCCATAGCAGAAAGCATCTGCTCCTCTCCGGCGGCTGCCATGCGGTTTAAAACAGCGATCGAGCCGGTTAATGCCCCCTGCCGTACCAGAGAAGGAATTCCATTTTTCATGACAAGCAATACCCGCGCACTTTCTCTTTTCCAGTTCTGCTTCCAATTCTTAATCAGCATTTGTTTTCTCAAACTGGATGTTTTATTGGCAGCAAGCACCAAAGCACAAAGGATGCTTAACACGATATATCCCGCCAGCACCGCCATACCGATTCCGTGTACACCTAAATGGAGACGGCGCACAAATAACATATGACACCCCACATTAACTGCCAAACCTGTAAAAACGAGAAACAGAAGCAGACGCATTTTCCCCAGTGCACGGATCAGATTAAGACAGGTATATGCTCCGATCACAAAGAAACTTCCAAAGAAAAAATAGCGCAGTAAAAGATGTGCCTCATCGTATGCCTCCGGTTTGGTTCCAAGAAGTGACAGGATAGGATTTATAAAAACATTTCCAAACACGGTAACCAGCACGGAGCATACCAAAAGTAATCCATACGCCGCAGCAAAATATGGTGCCGCATCCCCCTCCTTTTTTCCCAGCTCCTTCGAGATCAGACTGGCAGCGCCCAGCCCGATAAAATATCCAAGCGTCTGCAGCATGGCATGAACCGTAAATACAACGCCCACCGCTTCAATCGCATTTCCTCCGATCTCCTTTGCAAAAAAGCTATCTATATTATTCAGAGCAGAAAGCAACAACGCACAAAGCACCGACCAAAACGCAAAGGAAAGCAGGAGTGGTCCGATCTTTTTTTCTGTCATTTTCTTTGTATTATCCTGCTTCATCACCTGCGCCATCCTTTCCACTGCATCAAGAAACCTTCTGCCTTTTCATTTTCATAAAAAAACCAACACTACTAACATAGTGTTGGCATTTTTTTATAGGTTATGTAAAAAGTGCATCTTTTAATGGCATTTGTTTCATTTCACGGATCATTGCGCCTCCTTCAGTTGCATTGATCACCTCGCATGTTCTATCTCCATGGCGTGTGAGATAAGAATTAAACCAGCGGATCAATCCTTCAAAGATGACAGAGGATTCGACCTCACCTCCGTGATATCCCGGTATCCGGATAGCTTTCTTTAAATCCAGTGGAATCTGCCCGGAAACACCTTTGGCATGAGCAAGTCCCCCTGTATAAGCAAGATCCAGTCCCACCATAATAACCTTTTTCGCCTGGAGAGAAACAGCAACAGAAAGTGCCAGCGTCGCCACAGAACCTCCGGTTTCAAAAAGCGGATAAGAATGTTTTTTTGCATACTGTTCGGAAAGATCATACCCCTCCTGACAGATCAGATATGAGCTACCGCGGTAACATCGTGCACAGCCTTCATAAGCAGTCGCAGCAACGAAAAGCGGTGCCGTTTCCTCGATCCCTCTTAAATGGCTGTATGTCTTCGCCTGTGCATCCAGATGGATGACAAAGTCCGGACGGATACCAAGTCCTAACAGCTTCCGATATACGGTACTGACTGCCAGTACAACAACATCGTCCGGTTTTTCCCTGAGTAGTTCAATATTGGTAAGCAGGGATGGACCTGCTGCCACGATCACGACCGTTTTATCCTTGAATTTTCCTTCCAGCTCCGTAATATATCCTTTGCAGTTTTTGACATTCTGATAGAAATTGGTGATCATCTGGTTTTCACACCGTTTCAATGCACTCTCCTGTGCAAAAAACAGCTTACAGGCATTCTGATTTTCCTGATGTCTGCAATTTCTAATGGAAGGAGCGTGGATCAAAATTCCGGCATTTTCCTCACAATTGGCGGCCTCTGAAAACAGGAAAAGCTCCGGATCATAAACAATACGAAGTCTTCCTTTCAAAAGATCCTCCCGGAAATCATGATAGGCAAGTGCTGTCCGGATCATACGAAGATCACTCTCGTATACCGTAACTTTAAGGTATCCGCCGGAAGAAAGCAGTTCCCTCACATGATACCCCAGTCCGATCCCGTAAACGAGATAGTGATCTTTTTCCGGGGAGAGATAACGTGCTACAAGTGCCTTTGCTTCGCACACCGGATCCACATTACTGTGCAGATAATAAAATCCATCCTCATCCTTCAGCTTTACAGTTGCATGCCCGGAATTGGTTTCTTCCAATTCATACGGAAATGCTTTTTTTAGATCCTCCCTTACTCCGGCACAATCATCCGGAATCGGAATGTTTTCCTGTAATCCCAAATCCGGATTTGGTAAAATGGAACGCAGGCTCTCAAACACTTTTTCAAACAACGGATTTAAACTCAGTTCCAGATAATCTGCCAGCAGCACATAATCATGGCTCTGCTGCGCAACCATAAGCTGTTCTAACGTGATCGAAATGGTAGTGACATCCGGGAAATAGAGCTGTCCCTGAAATTGATCCGCACATTCTGCACTCATCGTCATCCAGCCATTCAGCCGCCGCACCAGTTCCTTATATTCCTGATTGACCCCTTCGTAATCCTGTATTCTGGCACAGTCGATCACCTGCTTGGAAAGTCCCAGCAGTGACCGGTTGCTTTTATAAAATTCTCTTATTTTTCGTAATGCCGGCATTTGTTCCATCCAAAGTCTCCTTCTTATTCTGCAAATATCTGTAACAGCTCGTTCATATCCAGCATCTTATCATCGATATAATAATCCGCATTCGGCTTTCCAAAATGTAATTCGTGATACGGACAGTCAAATGCAGCCAGCTGTTTTTTGGTAGCTTCCTCCCAATCGATCCCCGTCACATAACCACGTGCGGTATGTAATACGATCGTATTGCCTGCTTCATAAAGCTTTCGGATCACCCGGATCATCGGCTCGTTCGGTCTTGCTTCTTCATAACGAAGATCCGGATCGAACTGTGCGATCACACCATCAATATCAAACACAAACCTCTGGCCACCCTGCATCATCTTAAGATACCGTTCCGCGCGCAAGAACTCTTCCTCTGTATCAATATCATAATTCTTTTTCATGACATATCCTAAGATATTGCGTCCCGTCATCGAATGATATTGAAAAAGACATCTCGGACGAAAAATATCAATACAGGCATTCTGATAGTATACTTTCGGAAGCTGCTGTCTTGGCATATTATAACACTCTTTGATCGATGTCACAAACGGATGGATCACACCCTCCTCCCCAAGTGTCCACATCTTATATGGAATCTCCTTTGCCGGGGCGATGGAACGGATGGAATCCGCTTCCCTCTGTTCCCATAACTGGTCGATCATAGCGTCCAGATCAGAAATCATCCGGATCGGATAGGTCGGACGGAGCTGTACCACAAGATCCGGCTCATACCCCTCCTTTTCACGAAGCCACGTAAGCGCATGCAAAAACACATCATAATCCAGTGCTGTGTCCGTAGCATATTCTTCCGGCCGGAGAAACGGTACCTCCGCACCATACGACCGGGCAATTCCCGCATACTGTTCACTGTCCGTACTTACAATGACACGGTTGATCTTTTCTGATTTCAATGCATGCTCGATCGAATAGGCAAGCATCGGTCTGCCTGCCATCTGTCTGATATTTTTATGCGGTACACTTTTGGAACCGCTCCTTGCCGGAATAATGGCACATACTTCCATATTATCTCCGTCCTTCCAATTCAAACTGCTTGACCATCAAGTCTGCATACTCTTTCATATCCTTTGCAGCCTCTAAAAATGCCTCATATAACTCATGCATACTGTTAAGCACATCCTCCGCTGATTCGTCCGCATCCTCTTTTACGGTAAGCTCTCTTGCAATCTTTCGATCTACATCAGAGGCCCGGTTACAGATCAAAACAAATTCCAGCTCGTTAGATACTGCGGCATCAATCTCCCCTAACCGTTTTTGCAGTTCTGAAAATTCTTTTCCCTCTGCCTGTCCCCGGTTCAAAAGCGTGATCCCACGCTCGGTTAAATCCCTGCCTTCCTTAAACATACGGATAAAATAAGAAGCCCGTTTTGGAAAATCCAGCAAACGTTTTTCTAATTCATCCTTATCCGTTTCCGTTAACGTGCGCGGCACCTGATCAATAATAGCACGGATATCATAGCTTTCTTTTGCGTATTGTTCCAATGCCTCCTGAAGCGGCATATTCGTGGCTCCATGGATCATTGCCCCACCCTCGGTTGCATTGATCACATGCTTACAATCCGTGATCGCAATCTCCGATTCAAACCATTTTAAATAAGTGAGGTAATCATCTCTCGTCTTCACCGTATCGCCATAATAGCCTTCAACCGGAATGATGTTATACCCCTTCTCCTGTGCTTCCTTTTCTGCATCTGTGTCCGTATCGGAATAGCGGCGGTTTCCGGTAAGTGCCAGATCCTGCCCTACTAAGATCACCGTTTCAAAGCCCCATAGCTCTAGCAGTGCAAAGGCCGTATTGGCAACCGAGCCTCCTGTCGGAAGGGACGGCAGCTCGCATCCGGCTTTTTTGTAAATATCGTTGTTGATCTGATCCCCGCTGTCCAGCATGACATTACGATAACTTTTCACATAACGCATAATCGCATGATTACAGATGGTTTCCGCGATCCACATCATGCGCTCATAATGAGGAATATAAGCTTCGTCATATGCCGCCCACTTGTTGGCATCTACACCGATCACAGCATCCGGTTCCACTCCTTCAGCCAACAGCTTACGAAGTGCCGTATCTACGGAAAGAATAAAAGCATGTCCCTTCGCCTGTTTTAACAATTCTATATTTTTGGAAAGAGACGGGCCTGCTGATACCAAAATAGCCGGAAGTTTTTTCGGAAAAGCACCCACAAACGCATTTCCCGAGGTTGCTTCAAAGGCATAACGCATATGCAGGATAACATTTTCCATAAACTTTTTGGCAAAGGCACTGGTAGTATTTTTCGCCATGTGCAGCCGATTAAAATTATCTTCGATAATATGCGCAAAATGCTTATAGCTTTCCGGATACAGCTCCCGATACTTTGGAAGATACAGCATCTTTGCAAGCGGCATATTGGCCCAGTCAATGATATCCGGGAGCAGTGCTCCCATTCCATCTGCATTCACACCTTCCACATAAATATGTGTCTTTAGTGTGCCAAACAGCTCCGTCAGATCATGATGGTGCATCGTATAAATAAAAGAAGCCAGACAAGGCTCATAAAAAACATAAAACACCAGATCGCGGGATCCCCGCTTATAAATGGCTTTTGGAAATGTGCCATTGCCAAAGCCAAAAAACATCACGACGGATTTGTCCTTGATCTCATCAAACTGCGAGGCATAGCTTTCTGCTTCCCCCACCGGACGAAAACGGCTGTTCATCACATGATCTTTTCCATTTACATGAAGCACCAGCGCCGGCGTCTGATCCTTTGCCATGATCTCAGACACTTCGGCACTGGTATCCATATCCTTATAGGGTTCCAATAATCTTGCCAGCGATTTCTGGCAGACCTTGATCCCCTCTATATTCTGTTCCCAATAAGACATCATTTCACCACCAATTATAATTTCTCCAGTAATTCATATTGCAAAATATCAGCAAGCAGCGTCGTATCCTGTTCCTGCATCGCAGTCAATGCTTCTGTCAATGCCTCTAGCAACTCCTGTCGTTTTGCTTCCTCTTCAATCTGAGCAACATATTGACTTAAATCTGCGATCAGTTCCTGCAAGCGTCCGTAACCTTCCTTGCTTTTCTGCTGATAAAATAAATCTGCAATTTCCCTGATCTCTTCCTGTAAAACTTCTTTTTTCATGCTACTGTCCTCCACTGTGGCTTGTTTCTCTATTATATATCGGTTCATTACCGGGTTTCCTTTATGGAAATCTAAATACAAAAAAGGACCAGCCGAAACTGATCCTTAAATGCCTTAGTTAATATGTGGTTAGCCAAGTAATGATAATACGCCCTGTGTAGACTGATTTGCCTGTGCAAGCATTGACTGAGCAGCCTGCTGGATAATGTTGTTCTTGCTGTAGTTAACCATCTCAGCAGCCATATCAGTATCTCTGATTCCTGATTCAGCATCCTGTAAGTTCTCAGCAATGTTATCCAAGTTCTTGATCGTGTGATCTAAACGGTTCTGTAATGCACCAAGTTTTGATCTCTGTGAAGATACAACAGAGATCGCATTGTGGATGTTACAGATTGTCTGTGTAGCAACTGCATAATTTGATACGCTTAATGGATCCTCACCATGATGGATGGTATATTTCTTACCATTGAATGGATCGTCAAATGTGTAATCATTCAGATTCTTAGCCCATCCGTTCTTGTCTGCGGCTGAAGCCTGATTGCCATACTGATCTTTCCATGTGGTTCCAGTTCCCCATAACTTAACGCCAGCTTTGTTTTTTGCATCTTTACCTTCTGCCCCACCGATATCTTTACCTAAACCAAGTCCGGCTAATGACATTCTTGCGATACTGATCTTGATGTTCTGACCTAAGTTTGCACCAACCTGTAAGTTCTTGTTGTTGAATGTACCAGATAATAACTTCATGGTATTGAACTCGGTTGTGCTGGCGATACGGTTAACCTCAGATGCAATCTGATTTAACTCCATCTTGATAGCCTGACGGTCTACAGATACGTTGGTATCGTTGGCTGCCTGTGTTGCTAACTCAGACATACGCTGTAATACAGAATGAATCTCCTGTAAAGCTCCCTCAGCGGTCTGGATCAAAGAAGTTGCATTCTCTGCGTTTGTAGAAGCCTGATTTAAGCCTCTGATCTGTGCACGCATCTTCTCAGAAATAGAAAGTCCTGCTGCATCATCTGCTGCACGGTTGATTCTGTAACCAGAAGATAACTTCTCTGTTGTAGATGCCTGAGAGTTTACCGCGATGTTTAAGTAACGGTTTGTGTTGGCTGCCTGCATGTTGTGCTGTACTACCATAATAATTCCTCCTTGAATACACGATGGCTTCCTTGCCATCGGTGCTTAGTTGATAGTTTATTATTAACCTCATAAATGAGGGCAATAACCTTATGCGCTTACATTATATATATCGGTCCGAATAGAAATCTCTTAACCATATTTTTGAAAAAAATTATTTTTTTTGATCCAGAAGGGAAAGCCGGTTTAAGCTTCCCCCTGCCATGTTTTGATAATATTGATTTGCGATCTGGGAAGACTGCTGATATTTTTTGATCTCCTGCTGCCGGGTACCAAGAATACTCTCCAGCTTTGTGCGGTTACGCTCCTCTAATGCCCGAAGCTTTGCGCCAAGACTGACGATCTCCCGGATACGGTTCTGCATCTCCCGGATATCTCCGGCATACTCCGCCTGATGGGAAAGCAACGTCTCTCTCACTCTTTCATAGATGGTTTCAAAGCCTTCTTCCAATGTATCCAGCTCCTCTAACATCTGATCTTTTACATCCATCAGCTCTTCAAAAACATCATATTCAAACTGTTCTGCAGAAAGATACGTCTGCTGCTGTTTGGTGATATCATACAGATTGTAAAGCAGGCGTTCTTTTTTCGTCAGATTCTCACGTAATGCTTTGATATAGGTACGTTCCTCTGCCATAGGCACTACCCCCTGACAGAGATGGAAGACTGCATAATCGTCTTCCAGTTATCACGCATATCCCGAAGCTGGGTAAGCACTTCTTCTAAGATCTCCGGATCTTTGCTCATATTTGCAGCCACCAGGCGGTCGTAGATGTAATCATATACAATCTCAAAATCCTTGGCAACCTCATATTTATGATTTAAGGTCGCCTTAAATTCCACGATGATGTTTTCCACTTTTACGATATTTTCGTATGTCTTCTCTACTTCCTTGTTTTTTGCTGCCTCGATTGCCTTATTGCAGAACTTGATCGCTCCTTCATAAAGCATCAGCGTAAGCTCTGCCGGAGTTGCTGTTGCAATTTTATTCTGACCATAAATCTGTGCTGCGTTTCGATATGATGCCATTTCATCATCCTCCTACTTTTCTTATCAGCTTGTTGTGCTTCCAAATCCAAGACTGGATGCCGTAGAATTTAACTTAGAAAGTGCAGTCTCCATCTTGCTGAACTGCTGATAGTATTTATCTTGTACGGATTCTAACTTTTCTTTCAGTTTGTCAATCTCGTCATCGTAGCTCTCTGACTGCTTCTTCATCGTCTTATCATTATATAATTTCTGATAACTGTTGAGTGTAGTTGACTTCATCTTTTTCGTCATCGTCTGATAAAGGTTTGACGTCACACCGGCTAAAATATTCATGACTTTATCCGGATCTTCCTCGATCAGATTCTTTAATTTATTGGTTTTGGATGCGTACTCTGCGTCATCTTCATCACCAGCTAAATGAAGGATGCCATACTCCAAATAGTTTCCGGTAGAGATTCCCAAAGAAGACAACGAGTAATTATGGGAAGTTCCATCCTTATCTTTTACACTCACTGTCTGCGCCAATCCGTTACGCATCGTGTTCATAATGCTATATAAACTGTCATCCCGTCGCAATACAGCTGCTTTTACTTTTTCTTCCCATTTCTCCACCTGTTTATCAGACATTTCATCTTCTTCTTCATCTGTCAGTGGTTCATAGTCTGTCTTCTCTGCATAATAAAGCTCCGACATATCTTTTACGAGATTATTATATTCCTTTAAGAAATCTTTCACCATCTTATAGACGCCATCGGTATCCTTGCTCACATTTAAGGAAAGCTCTTCATCCGGAGCCGCAGACTCTACCGTCAAGGTAAGTCCTAACGAATCAACCTTTACATCATTAGAAGAGGAAGTCAGGACCGCTCCATTTAATACAATCTCTGCATCTGTTGCAGCCTGTTTTGACATCGCGCTGTTTCCGGTGTAAGGATTGCCATCTATCAGTCCCAGTTTCTTTAATGCTTCTTCCGAACCCGCACTTGACGATGCTTCTAAAGAAAAGCCGTTCTCAGATCCGGTTTCTTTGGAGTTTAAGAAAAATCGCTGGTTCTTCGCATCAAAGGAGGCTGTCACTTTTCCGCCAGACGCATCCTGAATCGCCTTTGTAAAGTCATTCACTGTCATGTCTTCGGTAATCTTCAGGGTTGTAGTCTTTGCTGTTGCGCCACTTCCCATAACCAGATCATATTCTATGTACTTTTTGCCATCGGCATCTGTCAGGGCATTATTTTTAAAGGTATCACCCAAATACTCTGACAATTTACTTTTTCCGGAAAGAGCGGTATCTGCTACATCATATTGCATCGTCTTAGAAGAAGTTACAATACGGTTGTAGGTATAGGATTCCTTTCCCTCTCCATCCGTCTCCTTCGTTGCTGTCGTATTCACGTCCACTTTTCCAGAGGCATCTGCATTAAAACCTAATGCTGTTAACGCATCTGCACCACTGATTGAATAGGAAGCTCCGGTCTGACGGATAGATCCATCTGCGTTCGTCGTCATACCTGCGGTATTTCCGAATACGATCTTACCCTTCTGCATTTCAGCAGAAAGTCCGGTAAATCCGGCATCCGTCAATGCCTTATTAATATCCGAAACGGAACTGTTCTCTGTAAACGTATAGGTAAATGCAGAAAGTGCATCTCCCTGCTCTAAAACAGCCGCTACATAATATTTGGAAGAATCATAATGATCCGGATCCTTCTCCTTTATCTTGGAAAGATAAGCTTCAATCTGTGCTGTGGTAGCTTCTGTCACTGTTCCAGTCACATTGCCGGCTGCATCGTACAGATCAATGGATGCAGCTGCACCATCGATATCCAATGTATAAAGCTCATTGCCATCCGCATCCTTCTTCGCCTTCATCTGCGTTCCTTCAAAAGTCAGACTCTTGCCAATCAGGGAATCTGAAAGCTTGTTGCCATTCTCATCATACATTTCCTGAAAGGTAGTCGCATTGGTTGCGGCATAGGATGCTGTATATTTGGCAGAAGCAAGCCTGGCACTTGTTAAAAATGCAGCCGATGCCGTAGAATTGATCTTCACCTTATAGCTTCCCTCTACTGCATCAGAAGAAGCCTTCACTTTCATAGATGCTTTTGTCCCACCTGCAACCGTTGCTGCTTTCGTCTTATAGTTACCATAAGTTTTCACTTTGGATAAAGTACCTGTGTAAAAGCTATAGATTTTACTGTTTAAAGTGGACCAGGCATCCTGCTGGTAAGTAAGCGTCTTTTTCCGCTTTGTCACCTTGTCGATCTTCGTCTGATATGCACTTGATAACCCCTGTACAATTGCTTCCGTATCCAGTCCGGAAGCCATTCCTGATAATCGTATTGGCATACTATTCCTCCATTCTCTATCTCACACATGCTATCTTTTTTCGTCCACTAAGATTCCTTCTAATTCCAGTGTTTTTGCAATCATGTCAAGCGTTTTCTCTGGCGGGATCTCACGGATCACCTCATCAGTATCATCATTGATGACCTTGATGGAAATGCGGTTTGTTTCCTCATGATAGGAAAACTGACAGGATGTATGTGTCGGCTTGATCTTCTGATTGATCTCGCTGACTGCTTTTTTCACCTTCTCCGGTGATACTTCTTTTGCATTCTCTACCTCCATGCGTCCCTGCTCGTTGGTATCTTGTGCGTAATCATTCTCCTGTTTTTCCATTGTTACTTCTGCTGCTGGTGCAGCCTCTGCTTTCACCGGTTCAGAAGCATAATTGTTTTGAAAAACTGAAGCTTTGTTTGTTAATGCTTCAATTGCCATACTTTGCCACCTCCATGTGCATTCGTATTCCTACTGTTTCGTTATATTGTATATCGGTTATCCCAAAAGAAACTTTATATTTTTCTGACAAAAAATTGGCAGCATACAATATGCCGCCAATCGTTTTAATTCAATAATGCATCTAATCCTTCCGGAGTAATATCCTGTTTCATTGCTTCCTGATTTGCCTGCTGGATCTGCAGATACAACTCTTTGCGATAGACCGGAACACTCTTTGGAGCATCGATCCCAATCTTGATCTGTTCTCCCTTGACTTCCAGGATCGTGATCTCCACATTATTTCCAATCACCAGAGATTCGCCCACTTTTCTTGATAATGCCAACATATTACTCACCTGCCTTCGCTTTTAATTCCTGCACAACGTCATAGACATTGTAACGGATCGGATAATCCTCATTCTCTACGATGATCTGGCATCCTAACATCGTTTTCGGATTGATGATGATCGGTGCTTTTAAGTTGCAGGAAATCTCCTTCGGGTCCTTTGGCACACGCATCGTTACCAGTACAAAGTAGCCTTCTTCTCCCACTTCTCCAAGAGGTGCAAGCAGTTCATCATTTACCAGTGGATTGTAATCTGCTTTAACGTGAAGCGGATTCACAACCGGCATGGCAAGTGCCTGTTCATCCGCAGACTGGAACCAGGAAATACTATCTCCACTGGAGGTTTCTGTATTATAAAGAATGGTGTAATGTTTCATATCCTCAAATCCAAGCAGTCCCTGCGGTAATGTGATCACCTTAGAATCGTCAATATCTACTTCTCCAAAAAATTTTGTCTTAATTAACATAGCCATCCTCCTTTTACAGATAATCTAACAATGTCTGCGTAATACTTTTGCTGGTAGCGGAAAGTGCTGCCTGATAGACATCCAATGCCGAGGTATATCGTACAATGATCTCCGAAAGATCTACATCGATATTATCCGACTGCAGTTCTTCTACATCCGCTTTCTGGTTTTCCAGTCTTGTCTTGATCAGACTGACACGCTGTTCTCTGGATCCCACATCCGTTGCCTGATTACTGAATGTAATGCCGTACTGCTGAAAGCCCGTCTCATTTTCTGCAAATGACGTCTGCATGATCTTAGAACGAAGCTCATATTCTACTTTGGCATTTTCATAAAGTCCTTTATAGGTATCGTATTCTGCAGAGCCTTCCACGGCTGCGTTCATCTTCTCTTCCCACGCATTCATACGGTCTTCTGCAGCGATCGCATCGTTTACAATATCCACCAGTTCATCGATATCCCGTCCCATATCGTGGGTATAGCAATCCTTTGCCTGCACGTTCACCGTAAGCTGCTGGTTATAATTGACCAGATATTTGATATCCTGCTCTGTCTTATGATATTCGTATGTTTTTTCCGTTGCAAGCCCCTTGTTTGCTACACGCGTACATTCAAAGTAGTGCTCCGGACGAAGATCGTTCGTATCAAATCCTGTCTTCTGATAAGTAATGTCAAATCCACCGCTCGCCTTTAATGTCGTAGCTGCATCCTTTCCTAAGATCAACTCTCCCTGATCAGCAATATAGCAGACATCCTTATCTCCAATCGGAGTATTAGCAACACTCTTTAAAAAATCATCATAGGTGGCAAATGTTTTTGTTGGGTTCAGATTGGTACCATCTTTCAATGTTACGGTCGGTGTTACCGCCTCGTCTGTATGATCATATGACAAACGCACCCGTGAAAAAGTCTGCGCTTCTGGCACTTTCCCGGCTGCCGTTGCTAACTCTCCTACTGCATTGACGATCGATGTCACAGTAGAAATAGCAGACTCATCCATGGATTCTGTGATCGTGTATTCATCGTCCACCGGTGTAGTAAAGATCAGATTCGTATCCGTCTTAAAACCGGTAAACAGAAAACGTCCACTATAAGAGCTTGTTCCCTCCTGATAGATCTGGTCGCGATATTCGCTCAAGCTTGTCGCGATCGCCTTTCTGTCAGTATTGCCAAGTCCATCTACATTACCCTGCACGCATTTTTCATAAATGCTTGACAAAATAGATGCTGTATTATCCAGGGCAGACTGTGTCATACTCATCCATGCAAGTGCATCCGGAATATTTTTTCCCACATACTGTGATACTTCACTGTAAGTTGTATTTAACTTCAACGCTCTGGTTGCAATGATCGGATCCTGGGATGGTGTAGAAATCTTTTTTTGTGTCGTATACTGCTGATCCAACCGATTCAACCGCTGCTCCTGTTTTTGCAGATTGAACAATGCATTATTGGACATCATCAAATTTGTTACCCGCATATGGTCACCTCATTTTCTAAAATTATAAGCCTGTCTGATTGATCAATTTATCATAGATCTGGTTAAATACAGAGATCATTCTGGAGCAGAGATTGTAACCATTCTGATAAATCACCAGATTTGCGAGCTC
>JBNMLP010000017.1:0-61930 GCA_050874905.1 Lachnospiraceae bacterium | reverse complement strand
GAATGTCTCCATCTACTTACCAATCGGGGCAGTTAGATAACTGCTACTCCCATATGGAAAAACGTGGTTCCCGCTATCTTCGATACGCCCTTTACAATGCGACTAAATATGCCTGCATTTGGGACGAATCCTTTGGAGCATGCTTCATTATCATCTTCCCGTGAAATCAAGTATTCTTGTAAATGCAATTTTGTACGAGCATCAAAATATACAATTCTTTCCTTATCTCCTTTACCTAGAACCTTACATTCTCTTTCAATAAAATCAATGTCATCACGGTTTAGCAAAACTAATTCACCAATTCTCATTCCGGTTGAAGCGAGCATTTCAATCAAAGCCAAATCTCTTATTTCATCACAATTATCCCGAAGTCTTTCAACTTCATCATCAGTGTATGCTTCCTTAACCGAAGCTGTAGACTTAATTCTATGTATTCGACGAACAGGGCTTTTCAAAATATAATTTTCATCCTCAAGCCAATTAAAAAAACTCGATAAATTTCTGCGTATATTATCTACACTCATGTTACAGACATTATGCGATTCTTGATAATCTGAAAGATACTGTCTTAAATCATCCGTTGTAATAGCTCGTACATTCTTATTCAATGAATTCAACATCTTTTCTATTGTCATCTGGTAATACGATAATGTTCTTTCTGATCGACCTTCCAGACGTTTAGTAGAAATAAAACGTTTTAATAAGTCTTCTGAATCATCTTTTTTTCTCTCCCCACTATCTACTTCCTCTAATACTTTCTTCAACTGCAACAACTGCATATTATCAAGAATATCTGCCATTTGAGACATAATCATATTTATCTTTTCTTGATCCATAAAGCATACCTCCTTTTTGAGGTATATTTTACCTAACAATCATTTCAGTAACAGTTATTTCAGCAAATTACCATTTATCGGAGTAACTAAATATCCAAATCTGAAACATCAAGTTCTCCTGACATAAGTTTTGGAAGTAAGGTATCACGTAATTCTGCAAGTCTAAGATTTGAGTAACAATTCTTAAGTATCTGTGTAAACAAAGGTTGTATCCACTCACAGTACTCCTTCACCTTAGGACTATCAGGACTCAATATCCAAATAGAATTAACCACAGTCTGGTTAATTCCCGGAATCGCAGCTTTGCCTCCATTGTTCTCTAACCAATTCATAACATAGTCAGTCTGAAACCAAAAATATGCGAATTCGTTATAACCTCTATCACAAAAATCAAGTTTAAACACATGCTCATTAATAAAGAACTCATCAAATGGATAACCTTCACCAAACATAGAAAAGTTCGGATGAAACTCACCAGGTTTTCCACCATCTTTATAAATCATCAGCTCATAGCCATTGACTTTTCCTGTTTTCTGTTTTGCTGCAAAATCGACAGGAATATATTTAATATTGCTTGTATTAAATGTTCCAATTCCCTTAATACTTTCAGCACCTACGCTTGGAATGCCTTCTGACACTGCTCCGCCTTTAGGTCTTCTTCCTGTTTCAAGAACATGTCCCAACGAATCAATTTGAATATATTCAAAAGATTCTGGAGCTTCAAAACCTGTAGGATTTTCTTTCATTGGTTCATCAAAAGGTTCATATTTTACAAACCATGAATTAAAAACTGCTTGTGCTTGCTCCACTAAATTCCTATTATGCGGCGTACTCCACTAAATTCCTATTTATTTTCATATTTATTTTTATTTTCAAATCTAACTTGCGTAAAAAATTTGCAATTTTTTTTTGTATTTCATAAGTGAAACACTCTACTTTGTATTCCATAATAGCTTTCTTATCTCCTCGAGGCATCTTAGTTCCCTTAGCAGTTGCTATCGAATATTCAAAAAAAGAATCATTTGAAAGCACATAGTAAAGGAATGTACTATCAATATTTTCCTTATTCCTAAAAACCAAAACATCATTTGAACAGCCACCATCGCATGTAGCATGCCATATTTTTTTAAAATATGGTCTTATATTTGAAACAAGTACATCCCCCTTTTTAAATATCCGAGTAGTTAACGTTTTTGGAAGAGACGATGCCTTACATATTCCCTGCCTATTAGTTATCATATTTTCTGTAGATATATATGTATTCTCGTCTAATTCTGCAACACTAATTTTTCCTTCAACATAATTACAAATAGCAGCAAGTCTAGATTTCATACCCCAATGCCCCCAAATTTTTTCGTATTTCATCTTCCAATTCACGACTCTGCGCAAATAATTCCGAAAGCTCAGATGTCAACCGCCCCATTTTCTCTTCAAATGGTTCTCCATCATCCTCCTGCTCCTCGATTCCAACGTAACGCCCCGGAGTTAAAATATAGTCCTGTTTGGCAATTTCTTCCGTAGATACAACTGCCGAAAATCCTTTAACATTTTCCAAGGTTCCATCTACATATGCGGTATAGCTATCCGCAATCTTTTTAATATCTTCCTCCGTCAGTTCGCGAAGCTTACGACTCACCATGGTTCCCATTTTTCGTGCATCAATAAACAATGTCTTTTCTGACTGTTTCTTCTGCTTATTCAGGAACCAAAGTGAAACCGGAATCTGTGTTGTATAAAACAACTGTGCAGGCATTGCAACAATACATTCTACTAAGTCTGCATTCACAATATTCTTTCGGATATCCCCTTCTCCTCCTGATTGCGAAGAAAGGGAACCATTTGCAAGCACCATGCCAATGCGTCCTGCTGGTGCAAGATGATAGATCATATGTTGCAGCCATGCAAAGTTGGCATTTCCTGCTGGTGGTGTACCATACTGCCAACGCACATCCTCTTTCAATTTATCTAAGCCCCAGTCTGAAAGATTAAACGGAGGATTTGCCATAATATAATCTGCTCGAAGTGTTGGATGCCGATCATCTAAGAAAGTATCTGCTGCATATTTTCCTAAATCGGGTTCTATTCCCCGAATAGCCAGGTTCATCTGTGCCATTTTCCATGTTGTCGGATTAGAATCCTGACCATAGATAGAAATATTACTAATATTTCCACTATGATTTTCTACGAAACGTGCCGACTGTACAAACATGCCTCCTGAACCACAACACGGATCATATACACGCCCCTTAAATGGTTTTAACACTTCTACCAATGTACGGACAACACAAGAAGGTGTAAAAAATTCTCCACCTCGTTTTCCTTCCTGCTCCGCAAACATGGACAAACAATATTCATATGTCCGCCCAAGAATATCTTTTTCACTACCATGTTCAATCATTTGAATATTAGTAAATAAATCTACAACTTCCCCCAACCTACGCTTGTCTAATTCCGGACGTGCAAAATTTTTGGGAAGAATATCCTTTAAGCGTTTATTCTCTTTCTCGATTGCACGCATAGCATCATCTATCACTGTTCCAATTTCTGGAGTATGAGCTTTGGCTGCTATTTCACTCCAGCGTGCACCTACCGGAACAAAAAAGATTCCCTCAGACGTATATTCATCGATATCTTCCTCAAATCCATCTCCCTCTTCTACCAACTCTTTATATTTTTCCTCAAATCGATCCGATATATATTTCAAAAAGATAAGACCTAATACCACATTTTTATATTCTGAAGCGTCCATGTTTCCACGCAATACACAAGCTGCATCCCATATCTTTTTCTCAAATCCAATATCTGCTGTATTTTTATTCGCCACAACAATTCCTCACTTTCCAATATAGCATTCAGATACATATCTGTTATTCAAACAGTATTATATCAAATCACTTAAAAGCATGACAACAAAATTTGCCATATACCAAAGTGGGCCAAAATGTCCCACTTTATCCCAGCTCAATATTTTAGCGGCTTTCACCGTTATTTCACTGATATTTCTCCAGCATCTCTTCTAACCCTTCCCGGATCCGGTTACGCAACGACTGCGGTTTCAAGATCTCAACCTTTGCCCCATACTGCAACGCCCAGTAATACACCGCATTACTATTCGCCGTTAATCGCAGGATGACATACTCTTCCTGCTCCTCCAATATTCGGAAATCTTTTCCGTACCAGTCGATGACATCTCCGATTGCTTTCGTTTCGACTTTCATTGTGATCCATTCACATTCTCCCGAAAACATGTAGATATGCTCTTTCATATACTTTGACAGGGAAAACGGACACTGGCGGTAGTTTCCAATCTCCCTTAGCGGGGTAGCTTGTTCGGATAAGATCTTTGCCGACAGGATACGGTCAATCCGGCGGTTCTCCACATCGTCAAACCGGTTGGCGTAGCAGATCAGATAATACATAGATTTGGAAGCTACAATGTAATAAGGGCTGACAACAGCCGTTGAGCGTTCCACCAGTTCTCCCTTCGTGTTATAGGAACACTGCACGATCTCCACTTTCCGCTTTTGCTCAATGGCATTATCCAGCGTATCCAATATGGAATACAACTTGGGATTGTCCGTGTGGTGGATTCCTTCCAAATAATAGATATGTTTCAATCGATTGCGCAAGGATGCGCTTGTAAGATATTTAAGTTTATTGATCAACGTTTTCGCATCTGCAGTTGGTACATGCTGTCCAAACAGCACTCCATCGATCAACAGTCTCAGTTCTGAATCATTAAAATAATTAACACGATAAAATCCCCGTTGCCCTTTAATATACTCCTCCTCACGCAGCTGCTTTAAATAGGCAGACAATGTCTTGCGGTCTACGGTGATTCCATAGTCACGTTCCAGATATTGAAGCATCTGTGCCTGCGACATTTTTTGCTCCTTACTGGCATAGGACTGTAATATTCGTAATATGTAGATCGCTAAAAGTCTGTTCTGCCCCATTCGTTTCTCCCTACTGTATTTTAGTATATTCTACCATATCGTATGTGTAATATATTCCCCATAGAAAATTAAATCGAGTAATATTTATTTTATTCGACATTTATATTATAATCATTTTATCGCAGATATGCAAGCAATTGCAAAATTATTTTTGTTTTGCGAACTTCATTTCATCATTACAAATCATCCTTTTTTCCCTTTCTCTCTTACTTTTCTCCCCTCTTGCATTTCTTTTATTTTCTGTTATAATACACTCATCGGAGGAATATAGTCGTAACTATATTGCCGGATAAGATGCCTGGTGCGCCAGGTTTGCTTATCCGGTTTTTTTATGGAAATAAAGGAGGTTTTCACATGGAACATACCGCTGATTTTACGAAAGGACGTATCTTAACACCGCTGCTTCGCTTTGCACTTCCAGTGCTTGGTGCGCTGTTTTTGCAGGCAATGTATGGTGCTGTGGATCTTTTGATCGTAGGAAAATTTGCAACGACAGCCGATGTTTCTGCGGTTGCCACTGGAAGTATGATGATGCAGAGTATCACTACCGCCCTGACCAGTCTGGCAATGGGAATCACCATTCTTCTGGGTCAGAAGCTCGGAGAAGGAAAAAAGAAGGAAGCCGGGGCAGTGATCGGTGCCGGTATTATGTTGTTTTTCCTCATCGCAGTTATTTTTACCGTACTTTTTGTAGCCGGTGCTTCTTTGGTTGCCGGCATTTTAAAGGCTCCGGAACATGCCTTTTCTGAAACAACTGCGTACTTACGTATCTGTTCTGCCGGCATTTTATTCATTGTTGCATTCAATACACTCGGCAGCATTTTCCGTGGGATCGGCGATTCCAAAACCCCGTTACTCACAGTTGCGATCGCCTGTGTATTCAACATTGGTCTGGATCTGTTCTTTGTTGCTGCCTTACACTGGGGTGCAGCCGGTGCCGCACTTGCCACCGTACTGTCCCAGGCGGTCAGTGTTGTCATCTCCCTGATCGTTATTTCCAAACGCAAGATGGATGTCACATTTTCCAGAAAGGATATCCGTTTTCACAAGGAACACATTAAAAAAATATTGACCTTCGGTATCCCGGTTTCTCTCCAGGATCTTCTGGTCAATATTTCCTTTCTTGTCATTATGGCAATCGTAAATTCCCTTGGACTTACCCAGTCTGCCGGAGTGGGTATCGCTGAAAAGGTCTGCGCCTTTTTGATGTTGATCCCAATCGCCTACATGCAGTCGCTTTCTTCTTTCATTGCCCAGAATGTTGGTGCCGGAAAGATGGATCGTGCTTACCGCGCCCTGCTCTATTCCATTGCCACCTCTTTTGTTACAGCACTGTTTATGTTCTATCTCGCCTTCTTCCATGGAGCATGGTTATCCGGATTGTTTGCAAATGATAAAGCGGTCATTGCCATGGCTGCGGATTATTTAAAAGCCTATGCGATCGACTGCCTGCTCACCGCAGAATTGTTCTGCTTTAACGGTTTTTTCAGCGGCATGGGCAAAACCAATTTTGTTATGATCCAAGGCTTTATCGGAGCATTCCTTGTGCGTATTCCGGTATCATTTCTGATGAGCCGCCTGCCACACGTATCCCTGTTTTATATCGGGCTTGCCTCACCGATCTCAACCTTTATCCAGATCAGCATATGTGGTGCTTACCTGCTCTACACGATCAAAAAGGGACGCCGCACCTCATCCCTGCAATAAGATCTGCGCTGCAAATACAGCCGCCACACTAAGCAGTACACTCGCACACATGTATATTGCGGCAAGCGCATAATTGCCGCTGCTGATCAATTGGTTGGATTCTAACGCAAACGTAGAAAATGTTGTAAAACCGCCGCACACTCCTGTTTTCAACAGCATTACCACGGACGGGGACAACGACTGCTTCTGTGCCAGCACTGCGATCACCCCGATCACAAAGGAGCCGGCTATATTGATCAGCAGCGTTTTAAACGGAAATCCACTCTGCGCTTCCAGCGGGATCAGACTGATCAGATAACGCAGTACCGCACCGATCGCACCACCAACCGCAACCATCAAACAATTCCACATGTTCTTTCACCTTCCTTATCTGCCAAATGCTCACTTACATCAATTCCAGAAATTCCAATGACTTAAAGTGATGATCCACCTGTGCGTTCAGATACGCCTGACTGACATGCTTTAATTCATGAAGCACGGTGTCACTCACTTCAAAAGTATACAGCTTTGTCACTTCCGCATTCATAATATACTGCAACGTATAAAGGGTGGATTCACACACCGGAATGGTTCCCGGAAAAAGTTTGCCACAAGCCTTGCAGAGCATCCCGCCTTTTCCACCATGAAAGTAGGTAAGCTCCTCTTCCTTCTGGCAATTGATACAGCGGTGTGTCTCCATCATCCATCCGAAATATGCCATACATTTTAGTTCAAATATGTAACGGATCAGCTCCGGCCGTATCTTCCCATGCCGCAGTGCCTGCAAAGAAACATACAAAAGTTTCATGATCTGCAGATCATCATTTCCCTCGATCGTAAAGTAATCTGCCATCTCGCAAAAATAAAGCCCCGTATAAAGTTTGGTAAGATCCGCCTTTAATTCCGGAAAATAATCTTCGATGTCCACCGCATTCACGTTATAGTTTTTTCCGGAAAACAACGTAAAGGTGCCATAGGAAAATGACTGGCACGCCGCCAAATACGGGCTTCCCATCTTCCTGGCACCTCTTGCAAATGCGCTGAGTTTTCCCTTCTCCTTGGTCAGGATCACCATGCGCTTATCATATTCGCCAACATTTCCGGCAGAGAGTACGATCCCAGTCACTTTGATCAACTGTCCCATTTTTCTCTCCCTGCCTTTCTGTTTATTCTTTCGTTTTCTTCTTCCCTTTTTTGTCTGATCGATCCAGCTCTTCTTCAGGTATTGTAAGCTCTTTCGCCACTTCCATCGCAGTCACAGACAGCATGTTTTTTTCTTCCTGTTTATAACGCAAATAATCTGTGACTGAACCGGATCGTTCAAATCGTTTCCATGCCTGATCCATACCCTTACGACGCCCCTTAACCTTTCCGTTTCGTTTTCTTACTTGTTATTAACATACCCCTCGTTCGTAAAAATATGTCAGAGAAAAAATGGTAACTTAAATCTCGTTTTTATTAAATCCGTAATTTTTCAACAGGATATCACTATCGCGCCATTCCTTACGCACCTTCACCCAGATCTTAAGATTTACCTTCTCTTCCAGCATATCTTCCATATCCCGTCGTGCCTGTGTACCAATGCGTTTTAACATCTGGCCATTTTTTCCGATAATAATGCCCTTATGGGAATCCCGCTCACATATGATCGTTGCATCAATGTCATACATGCCGTTTTCCCGCTGTTTCATCTGTTCGATCGTCACTGCAATACCATGTGGGATCTCCTGCTCCAAAAGGCGCAATGCTTTTTCTCGGATCATTTCTGCGACAATCTGACGCATCGGCTGATCTGTGATCGTATCCTCGTCATAATACTGCGGACCTTCCTCTAAATGATCATAGATTGTGCCGATCACCGTATCAAGGTTCTGACTCCTGAGTGCCGATACCGGAATGATCTTTGCATAATCATAAAGTTCTTTATAGGTCCTTATTGCCGCATCCAGTGCCGCCTGCTCTACCGTATCCTTTTTGTTGACGATCAGGATCACCGGTGTCTTTACCTTTTGTAGCTGTTCTACAATGTAACGTTCATTCTGCCCGACAAAAGTGGTTGGCTCCACGAGCCATAAGATCACATCCACCTCACTGAGCGTATGCTGCGCCACACTCAACATATATTCACCGAGCTTATTTTTCGCCTTATTCATACCTGGTGTGTCGAGAAAAATGATCTGTCCCTGTTCATCGGTATAAACAGTCTGGATCCGGTTTCTTGTTGTCTGTGGCTTTTTGGATGTGATCGCGATCTTCTGTCCGATCAGATGATTCATCAGTGTGGATTTTCCTACATTCGGTCTTCCGATCAGCGTCACAAATCCTGATTTAAATGCCTGTTCTTTCATTCTTATCCTCTTATTCTTTTCTAACGAAGCAACACGGTTTCTTCAAAATAATCCTGCTCTTCCTTGATCTTCTCCTGATTTCCAAGCGTTGCAAATGCACCCTTTTCATAAATGGCTGCTACCGCCGGAGCAAGTGCCCGTATCTTCTCCTGATCACAGGAAAGCACCTCATCACGCTCCTGCTGCCGCTCCTCTTTCGTGATTCCCTGCAGATATGCATTCATGCAGCTGGTTCCCCAGCTTGATGGTGTCAATGGCTGATCCAACATACTGATTGCACCAATGATATACTGGTTCATCGCACGCGCATCTACATCGAATGACGCTACATATTCTGCCGCCTTTTCGTACACCTGATAAGTATTGGAAAGATTCGGATCACGGTAACTTGTAAAGTAACCATTTCCAAATGGGCTAAACGTACAGCCACAGCCGTATGCCCCGCCCTTCACACGGATATTCATCCACAAATACTCATAAGAAAAGATCATCTTAAGCACCAGCATGGCACCACTGTATTTCTGTCCGGCGTCAATAAAGTTACCTGCACAGGCAACATACTGTACTTTGGATGGAGTCATGATACCTACTGTCTTTTCATTCAAAGGAACGCTAAATACCTCTCCATTCTGATCCGGGTATAATGCCTTTGTAAAATCAGAAAGCGGCTTTTCAAGCTGCGCCTTTACCTCCTGATCGGACGTTACGCTGACAAGAAGATTTCCCTTTGTAAAAATACATTCCACTGCTCTTTGAAGATCTTTTTTCAACTGCTCTTTCCGTTCTTCAAAATGATTCTCCAGATCTACCAGATAGTTATAATAATCATACAGGTCGGTGCGCTCCTTTACTGCTGCCATCTCATCAAAGCAGGAAAGAGCACGGTTTGCCATTGCTGTATGACCGGAACTTAAAAGCTGGGAACGAAGGGCAACTTTATTCTCTGCAACGATCTCACGGATTCTCTTTTCATTGGCCACATCGCTGGTCAGATAAATTTCTTTCATCAGTGCAAAGGCTGATTCCAACTCCTGATGGAAACATTTTAACCGTACGGAAAAACGCATGCCATAACCATTCGGTTCTTTCTTAGACTTATAAACGCTCGTTCCATGTCCGATACCACCGGTATGCAGATTGATCTCGCTGGCAAGCTCCTGATACGTGTAATGCTCAGTGTCCACTTCCTTGAATAAACCGACCAAAAGACTGCTTACCGGAAGCAGCTCTGCCGGAATATGACGCATGTCAAACAACAGGCTCACATAGGAAATTCCGTTGGTAAAAATGGAATGTTTCACAACCTTCGTGTCTGCGATCGTCATTTCCTCATTGTCCTGCTCCCGTACCTTCTTCTCAATATCAGAGATCTTAAGTACCGGAAGCTTTGCTTTGTCCTCCTCGCTGTCCTCACGATCCTGAAACGCATGCAGTGCTTCGTTATCCTTCACCAGCGCAGCAACTTCTTCCTCAGATAAGGTTGCCTTATAGGCGGCAAGCTTCTTTGCCGTCAGTGCATCCTGTTTTGCCGCCAACCCCTTTTCCGGTGTTACGATCACATAGGTGGCATGCGGATTCTGAATCAGGTATGTTTCGATCAGATTCTCAAAATATCCGGTAGCTACCTGTTCTTTTAAATAAGTATAAATCTCATCACGGTTTAACAGATCAAACGCTTTTTCATCATCATATAACCACGTATCCAACATACCAAGACCATACATCAGTCCCTTTGGATAAGAACCAAAGTTTGCCTCACGGTACTGGAATTCATAATTGACGATTGCCGCCTCCAAACTCTTTTTGTTCAATCCCTCTGCCACAATCTGTTTTAAAGTATCCATCAGGCAGGTAAGAAATTCCTCCTTCTGGTCTTCATTGGCGTTGACTGCCATAATGGAAAAGATTGGCTGTTTCATTGCAGTCTCATAGGAAGAAGAAACATCCTGTCCGATGCCCGCATCGATCAATGCTTTTTTCAGCGGTGCCCCCGGCACATTTAAAAGCACGTAATCCAGGATCTTCATTGCAGTCGAAAGCGTAACATCCGTGCTCTCTCCTACTGCCACGTTGTAGCACAAAAAGGTTTTATCCTTTTCCTCCTCTTCTTCGGCGATCGCATAGGTTCCATGCACTTCTTTCCGCTCTGAAAATGGAGACTGACTTGGAATTTCAGAATCTACAAACAGATAGTCATAGCTGCTTAAATATTCCCGGTCAATAAAGGCAAGACGCTCTTCCACATCGTTATCTCCATACAGATAAATATAGCTGTTTGACGGATGATAATATTTGCGGTGGAAGTCCAAAAAGGCATCGTAGGTCAGATCAGGAATTGCTTCCGGATCTCCACCGGATTCATAAAAATATGGCGTATCCGGATAAAGATTCCGCATATTTAACCGTTCTACCTTTGATTCCGGAGAAGAAAAGACACCTTTCATCTCGTTATATACAACACCATTATATGTGATCGGCTCTGCCACATCACTACACTCATAATGCCAGCCTTCCTGCTTTAAGATCTGCTCATATTGGTAAATGTTGGGATGAAATACCGCATCCAGATACACGTCCATCAGATTTTTAAAATCCTGATCGTTCACACTTGCCACCGGATACACCGTTTTATCCGGATAGGTCATCGCATTTAAAAAAGTATTTAAGGATCCCTTCGCCAGATCCACAAATGGATCTTTCACCGGAAATTTCTTAGAACCGCACAAAACACTATGCTCCGTAATATGCGGTACACCGGTGTCATCCGATGGCGGTGTGCGGAATCCGATATGAAATACTTTATTGTCATCATCATTTTTAATGACTGCCACTCTGGCCTTCGTTTTATTGTGTGAAAAGAGATAACCAACACCATTTAAGTTTGGCAGCTCTTCTTTTTTGATCAATGTGTATGCGCCGTATACGGCTCCTGTTTGTTCGTACATAAATTCCCTCCTGGTATTTCTCTTACTCTAGTATAGCATACCCCTTTTTTCAAAAATGTCATATTCTCTGTCTTTCTCATTCTTTTGTAGCGCGAGGATCTTTTCCTTTCTTCGCAATATACGATTCCACATCCAGTTTAAACTGTTTCCATGCATTTTCATGCTCTACATAATACTTCGGACAGTTTTTGCCCGTCACATCATAATGCCGGATGATCCGATCGGCAGTTAAATTATATTGTCCGCAAAGCCACGCAGTCAAATGCACCAGTGACTGATAGGTGTTATCGTTAAATTTCCCGGTTTCATCCATATGACAACACTCGATCGACAACGTGTCATCATTTCTCTCGTTGGAACAATATGCAACCTCATTGACCGGAACACATGCCACGATCTCTCCGGTCAGTCCCACGATAAAGTTAGAACTCGCATAGGTTGCACCACTGTCCTTCAAGCCTTCAAAATAATTGCGATTGTCCATCGCAGAGCTTCCGGGATTCGCCACATAATGAACAACGATTCCATTTACTGTTGTCAATGGTGTTTGGGGACGTGAGAACTCATTGGGCGTTAAATAGGCTTCTTCCATGTCCGGCTTTGGCACCTGTTTCACCGGAACATCTTCTACCGCCTGAAGCACAGTCGTTGGCACATATCCCTGCAGCATCACAATAAAAAACGCCAGAGCCCCTGCTGCCATACCCGCCAGGAAAAGGAGCAGGTAGACAACGGCCTGACGTTCTCGTTTCGTTTTTTTACTCAACGCTATAGTTTGGTGCTTCCTTGGTGATCTGGATATCATGTGGATGACTCTCTTTTAAGGAAGCAGCAGAAATCTTCACAAACTGACCTTTCTGCTTTAATTCCTCGATGGTTCTCGCACCACAATATCCCATACCGGAACGTAATCCGCCTAATAACTGGAATACGGTATCTTCCACGGTTCCTTTGTAAGCAACACGTCCTTCTACCCCTTCCGGTACCAGCTTCTTGGCATTGGACTGGAAGTAACGATCCTTGCTTCCGTTCTCCATCGCTGCGATCGATCCCATACCACGGTATACCTTGTATTTACGTCCCTGATATAACTCGAAATCTCCAGGAGACTCATCACATCCTGCAAACATGGATCCCATCATGCAGACATTTGCTCCGGCTGCGATCGCCTTTGTAATGTCTCCAGAGTATTTGATACCGCCATCTGCGATAACCGGGATACCTGCTTTATCGGCTGCTTCGTATGCTTCCATGATCGCTGTGATCTGTGGTACACCAATACCGGCTACGACACGGGTGGTACAGATAGATCCAGGTCCGATACCGATCTTTACAGCATCTACTCCCATATCGATCATGGCCTGTGTTCCGGATTTGGTTGCCACATTGCCGGCGATTACCTGTAAATCCGGATATTTCTCTTTGATCAGCTTAAATGTCTTTAATACGTTGGCAGAATGACCATGTGCAGTATCAATCACAACACAGTCAACCTTTGCTTTTACTAACTCATCTACACGGTCTGTAATATCTGGTGTTACACCAACAGCAGCACCGCAGAGCAGTCGTCCCTGTGAATCCTTTGCAGAGTTCGGATACTTGATCTGCTTCTCAATATCTTTGATCGTGATCAGTCCCTCTAAGTTGTAGTTAGCATCCACGATCGGAAGTTTCTCCTTGCGGGCTGCTCCCAAAATCTTCTTTGCTTCCTCTAATGTAATTCCTTCCGGTGCTGTAACCAGACCTTCTGATGTCATAGACTCCTTGATCAGTTTGTTGTAATCTGTCTCAAACTTTAAGTCACGGTTGGTAATGATACCAACAAGTCTGCCGTTTTCTGTAATCGGCACACCGCTGATGCGGAACTTTGCCATTAAGTCATCGGCATCCTTTAATGTATGTTCCGGAGACAAATAAAATGGGTCCGTGATAACACCATTCTCAGAACGTTTTACCTTATCAACCTCTTCTGCCTGTGCCTCAATCGACATATTCTTGTGAATGATACCGATACCACCCTGTCTCGCCATCGCGATCGCCATGCGGTACTCAGTAACCGTATCCATACCGGCACTCATCAACGGTACATTCAGCTTAATCTTCTTTGTCAAATTGGTTTCTAAGTTTACTTCGTTCGGGATTACCTCGGAATATCCAGGTACTAAAAGCACATCATCAAATGTGATTCCTTCACCAACAATCTTACCCATTTTGTTTTTCCTCCTTCATCTTCTTTGTTATTATTTGTTAATGCTATCAAACATTTTTTTAAATGTCAACCATCTACGCCCTTATGATTCATAAAAAATATCCTTATTTCTTGCCTTCATCAGCGCAAGCAGATGTTCATCCGGCTCGATCAAGACTTCGATCACATCCTGATCATTTTCCATCACGATCACATACGGTTTTGTCGTTTCTGCCGACGTAAAATCCTTTACTTTGACATTTCCTTTTCCTTCATAGCCGAGAATACTCTGACTGCCTTTTGGTGCGATCCGTTTGGCATGCTGCAAATGGAGCAGAATTGCTGTTTTGCGCTTGCTCTTGTTGATCACACGGGAAATTTCCAGATCGTTCTCCACATATAGATAATCGTAATCTACCGTTTTTGGATGACAGATCGTTGCAAATGCAGGAATACAGACACAGATATACACCGCAATCAGAATACTTCCCAACATACTGACTGACTCCGGAAGCATAGCATTGATCGTGATCACTAGCAATGCTCCTGCAATGGCAAGCAGAACTGTTAAAAGAATAATCAGAACACTCACATGTTTGTCTTTGCTGGCAATCGTAAGCTCTGCATAATCATCATTCATTGTTATCATGTTTCACACTCCTCCTTTCTTCCTCTCACGTTAAAGAAAAGACAAGTGACCTATCCCCTGATAAATCACTTGTACTTCCCTTACACCTATACCCCTTTTGCTTCTTATTTAGAAAGTGCCTCGTCAATCGCTGCTGCCGCTTTCTTACCAGCTCCCATGGCAAGGATAACTGTGGCCGCTCCGGTTACGGTATCGCCGCCGGCATACACACCATCTTTGCTGGTCTTCATGGTATCTTCATCTACAATGATACCGCCCCATTTCTGAACATCAAGACCCGGTGTGGTCTGACGGATCAATGGGTTAGGACTCTGTCCGATCGCAATGATCACAGTATCAACATCAATTTCATAATTGGCACCTTCCACCGGAACTGGTCTTCTACGTCCGGATGCATCCGGCTCGCCAAGTTCCTGTGGTACGACTTCCATGCTCTTTACCCAGCCATCTTCGCCGTGGATCGCACATGGATTGTTTAACAGTTTGAAAATGATACCCTCTTCTTTGGCGTGATGTACTTCCTCTTTCCGGGCAGGTACTTCTTCCTCACCACGACGGTATACAATATAAACATTCTCTGCACCGAGACGTTTGGCAGTTCTTGCTGCATCCATTGCCACGTTACCGGCACCAACGACTGCAACATTTTTGCCTACCTTTACCGGTGTCGGTGCTTCCGGGAACTTATATCCCTTCATCAGATTGACACGGGTTAAGAACTCATTGGCAGAATATACACCGAGTAAATTCTCTCCCGGAATGCCTAAAAATCTTGGAAGACCTGCTCCAGATCCCACGAATACAGCTTTATAGCCATCCTCCATCAGCTCATCAATCGTAATGGAACGTCCAACAACGACGTTTGTCTCCAAATCTACACCGAGATCGGTGACATTTTCAATCTCCTTTGCCACGAGATCCTTTGGAAGACGGAACTCCGGAATACCATAGCTTAACACACCGCCTGCTTTGTGCAGTGCCTCAAATACAGTCACATCATAGCCTTTCTTTGCCAGCTCTCCGGCACAGGTAATACCGGAAGGACCAGAACCCACAACAGCTACCTTGATTCCTTTCTTGGCAATATCAGCAGTCTTCTTCTGGGCATGCTTCATATGGTAGTCTGCAACGAAACGCTCCAGACGTCCGATAGAAACCGGCTCGCCCTTGATACCACGCACACATTTGCCCTCACACTGATTCTCCTGTGGGCAGACACGTCCACAGATTGCCGGCAGTGCATTCTCACTGGTGATGATCTCGTAAGCTGCTTCAAAATCACCCTCAGCTACCTTCTCAATAAAGCCAGGGATCGGTACATTTACCGGGCATCCCTGCATACAAAGAGGATTCTTACACTGTAAGCAGCGTGTTGCCTCTTCCTTTGCCATCTCCTCGGTATATCCCAATGCTACTTCTTCAAAGTTTTTATTTCTTACGTCCGGTGCCTGCTCTGGCATCGGTACCTTTGTCATACTCATATTTGCCATGATTACAGCCCCCTTCCAATCTTACATTGATGTTCTTCTTCCTTGAACATACCCTGACGTTTCATACACTCGTCAAAATCAACCTGGAATCCGTCAAAGTCCGGTCCGTCCACACAGGCAAATTTTGTCTCGCCACCGACCGTCACACGGCATCCGCCACACATACCGGTTCCGTCGATCATGATTGGATTTAAGCTGACCATAGTCGGAATATCGTACTGCTTCGTAAGTGCTACGACATTCTTCATCATGATCAATGGTCCAATGGCAATGACTTCGTCATACTTCACACCGTTATCAATCTGCTCTTTCAATACGGTCGTACCAAAGCCCTTGATACCAAGAGAACCATCGTCCGTCGTGATATATACGTGATCACAGAATTTCTCAAAAAGATCTGCTAATATTACAAATTCTGCGCTTCTTCCACCAATAATAACATCGACCTTTACTCCCATCTCAGCCAGCTTACGAAGCTGTGGATAAAGAGGAGCAGAACCAACACCACCGGCAACACCACATACCCGTTCCATCTTATGAAGTGGTGCAGGACTTCCAAGCGGTCCAACAAAATCCTGAATGGTATCGCCAGCCTGCTTTTTGCTTAATAATTCTGTCGAGTAACCAACTACCTGATAAATGATCGTAACAGAATTCTTCTCCCGGTCATAATCTGCAATGGTCAATGGAACACGCTCGCCATCTTCGTCGACACGGACAATGACAAACTGACCCGGCTCACACTTACGTGCAACGTAAGGAGCTTCGATCTCCATTAACTCTACTGCACTGTTGAGCGTTTCTTTGCGCAAAATCTTGTACATTCGTAATTCCTCCTAATATTATATCATTGTTACATACGGATTTATTATAACGAAAATACGTCCATTTTGAAAGTGTTTTTTTCTGTAAATTTTGATTCTGCCCCTGATTTGTTGTAAAATGAAAAAAAGAAAGGAAATGAGGATATAAAAAATGAAGTATATTTTAGCCAGTGGCTCCCCGAGAAGGAAGGAACTACTCAAACAAATGGGAATCACAGAATTTGACGTGGTCATAAGTAATGTAGAAGAAGCAACGAAAGAAACCCTTCCGCAAAACGTCGTAACCGATCTTTCCCGTCAAAAATGTAATGCCGTTGCCGCTACCCTAACCATCACTGAACCAACCATTGTGATCGCCGCCGATACGGTTGTTGCATATCAGGATCAGATCCTTGGAAAACCTGAAAATGAAGAAGATGCGTTCCAGATGCTCTCTCACTTATCCGGGCACACTCACAGTGTCTTTACCGGAGTGAGTCTTATGCTGCTCACCCCTGAAAAAGAAACGAAAAAAGATTCTTTCTATGTAGAAACCAAAGTGAAAATGCGTGCATTCACCGAAGAAGAGATCCGCGCCTACATCCAAACCGGAGAACCAATGGACAAAGCAGGAAGCTATGGAATCCAGGGACGTGGTGCGATCCTCGTCGAGCAGATCACCGGAGATTACAACAATGTGGTCGGACTGCCTATTACGCGCCTTTACGAAGCGTTATGTTCCATGTTCCGATGATGCGTATCCGGACGTTGGCCCCCCTTTGTGGGATCAGGTGTTTTTCAGGCACGCTTTCGCTTTATTGCACTCAGCAGCGGTGCGTAAGATCCCAAAATACGGGATCTAAGCACCGGCGAGTGCAATAAAGCCTGAAAAAACACCGGAATCCCACTGGGGGGGCCAAACAGACAGGCTGGCAAGTCATTCATCAGTACATGAGAAATAGCAGACTTCTTAAAAGACATAGATGGGAAAAGAATAGTAATACGAAAAATTGTATAAAAAAATCCCCGCCCTATCGCTGAGACAAGGTGGGGATTCTTTTGTTATATGCAGTTTTGTATGATTAGTCTCTTCTTCCTACAATGCTTAAGATCCGTAAGAATAAGTTGATCATATCAAGATACAGCTCTGCTGCGCAGTCCACTGCATTATCAATGGTTTTGGCACAGCGGTTTGCTCTTGCCCAGTCATATCCAATGAACAGAGAAAAGATAAATGTTACGATATAATCGATAAAGATCAGATCACTTTTAAAAATAAGCAGTGCCAGCACATCTACAATCACACATACCAGCAGTGAAATAAACAAAGTGCTTCCCATACTTAAAAAAGTATCCGGAAAGATCGTGGAAATCACCAGCATTGCCAGCGTAATAACTGCGGTCAATGTAAATGCGATGGCTACGCTTCCTCCGTTATAAAACGGAATGGTTCCATATGCCAGCACAAATCCGATCGGAATGGCAAAAAAGTTAAAGCCAATAAAACTGACTACCGGATTGTCTGAACGGTTTACCATGAATGATCCTACAAAACAACAGATTGCATAAACGACCAACATTAACATTAATGTTGTCGAATATCCTCCCGGATTGTTTACGATCATCTCAATTGCCTTATTCTTAAATAATGCCACAATGATCGCATCTACAATAAAACCATATAACAATACCCCGCCAACGGCTGCGTTATATGTGCTTCTGGAAACTTCTGACGCTCCCGGCTGAAGCACCATACGTTTCTCATAACGTTCCTGACTTGATGACATAAGTATCCCTCCATTTTTCTGTACTATGTTTTTACAAAATGAATATTCCGGTCCATTCGTCCCAGTGATTCTCATTTATTATACTAAAGATGCCTGCCCCTTGCAATGAAAAAACTGTGAAAAAACGCCCCCCTGAACTTTCAGGAGAGCGTTTTGATTCTTTTCTGCTTTTGTCAGGCAGGATGATTACATCATTCCACCCATTCCGCCGGCACCACCCATTGGCATAGCCGGAGTATCTTCTTTGATATCCGCAACAACGGATTCTGTTGTCAATAAAGTAGATGCAACAGAGTTTGCATTCTGTAATGCACTTCTTGTTACCTTGGCAGGATCGATGATACCTGCGTCTACCATGTTCACATAAGTCTCATGTAATGCATCAAATCCGGTTCCTACTTCTGATTCTTTTACCTTGTTGATGATTACAGATCCTTCCAGACCAGCATTGCTTGCAATACGGAACAGTGGAGCCTCTAATGCCTTTAAGATGATCTCTGCACCTGTCTTCTCATCACCTGTCAATGTCTTAGCAAGTTCTTCTACCTTCTTGGATGCATGGATATAAGCAGATCCACCACCGGAAATGATACCTTCCTCTGTAGCAGCACGCGTTGCAGCCAGTGCATCTTCCATACGAAGCTTCTTCTCTTTCATCTCTGTCTCAGTGGCAGCACCAACACGGATTACTGCAACACCACCAGCTAATTTTGCTAAACGCTCCTGTAATTTCTCTTTGTCGAACTCAGATGTTGTTTCATCTAACTGCTGACGGATCTGACCGATACGGTTTGCGATCTCTTCTTTCTGTCCCATACCATCTACAATTACGGTATTTTCTTTCTCTACACGAACGCTCTTTGCCTGACCTAAGTCCTCTAAGGTTGTTTCTTTGATGTCATATCCTAACTCATCAGAGATCACTTTACCACCTGTTAAGATGGCGATATCCTGTAACATATCTTTTCTTCTGTCACCATATCCCGGAGCCTTTACAGCTACTACATTGAATGTACCACGCAGCTTGTTGACGATCAGGGTTGTTAATGCTTCACCCTCGATATCCTCAGCAATGATCAGTAATTTTGCTCCACTCTGAACTACCTGCTCTAACAGTGGAAGAATATCCTGGATGTTTGTGATCTTCTTGTCTGTAATCAGGATGTATGGATTGTCAAGTTCTGCCACCATCTTCTCCATATCTGTACACATATATGCGGAAATGTAACCACGGTCAAACTGCATACCTTCTACTAAATCCAGCTCTGTCTGCATGGTCTTGGATTCCTCGATCGTAATGACACCGTCACCAGATACCTTCTCCATTGCATCTGCAACCATCTCGCCAACTTCCTCATCACCGGCAGAAATTGCTGCAACCTTTGCGATCTGCTCTTTTCCAGTTACATTAGAGCTCATTTCCTTGATCGCTTCTACGGCACAATCTGTTGCTTTCTTCATACCCTTTCTTAAGATGATCGGGTTTGCACCAGCAGCTAAGTTCTTCATTCCGGCATTTACCATAGCCTGTGCTAATACTGTAGCTGTAGTCGTACCATCACCAGCTACATCATTCGTCTTGGTTGCTACTTCCTTAACGATCTGTGCACCCATGTTCTCAAATGGATCCTCTAACTCAACGTCCTTTGCAATTGTTACACCATCATTTGTGATCAGTGGTGCGCCGTATGGCTTGCTCAATACAACGTTACGTCCTTTTGGTCCCAATGTCACGCGCACGGTATCTGCTAACTGGTTTACACCAGCCTCCAAAGCTGTTCTTGCATCGATTCCATATTTAATTTCCTTTGCCATAATAATCTACCTCCAATAGTCTCGTTTTTCACTTTTATTCCGATTACTCTTCAATGATTGCTAAAATATCTTTCTGGCTGACTACCATTACTTCATCATCATCCAGCTTGATCTCATTACCGACAAAACGGGAATAAATGACTTTATCGCCAACCTTTACCTCCATTGGTTCAAGTTTGCCGTCTACCACTGCTCCAGGTCCTACTGCAATAACTTCTGCCTGCTGTGGTTTCTCCTTATTCTGGCCAGGTAAAACAATCCCTGACTTTGTAGTCTCTTCTGCTGCTAACTGTCTCAATACAACTCTGTCACCTAATGGTTTTAACTTCATAATAAACAACCTCCTTAAGTCATGTATGTCTTCTTGTTAGCACTCGCTTCTAACGAGTGCTAACATCTGGTACTATAATACTCAATCTATGATCAAAAATCAAGACTTATTTTTAAATTATTTAGAAAAGTTATGACATTTTTCTTTTTTTCCCCTGTGCAATCCGTTATACTAAGAGAAGAATATGAAGAAGCAAGTCGAAAGGAGCAACGCGATACTATGAAAGAACAACTTTACACCATTCCGGTCAATGATGCCTTTGATGCCGACTGTGAATGTCCGATCTGTGCCATGTACCGTTCGTTAGAAGACAATGCCATTGAATATACCATGGGACCGAGCTACATGGAGGATGACAATCGTGCCAAAACAGATGAAATGGGATTTTGCAGTCATCATATCCGCAGTCTTTACGAGCAGAAAAACCGTCTTGGTCTGGCTCTCATTTTAAAGACCCATTCCGATAAACTGATCAAAGACTTAAAAGCAGCCTCCCAGCAAAAACCACAAAGCAGTGCGGGACTGTTTAAAAAAGCGGCAGCTCCTTCCGGTGTCGGTGCCTATGTTTCCAAACTAAACGCTTCCTGTTTTATCTGTGAGCGTATTGAAAACACCTTTGACCGCTATATCAATACGTTGTTTCATCTCTGGAAAAAAGATCCTTCCTTCCAGGCAAAGGTGAAGCAGTGCAAGGGTTTTTGTGTCACCCATTATGCCCTGCTTTATGACACCGCACCTACGATGTTAAAGGGAGCAGAACTCACCGGCTTTTATCAGGTACTGGATCAGGTCTTCTTTTCCAATATGCAGCGTGTCAATGACGATCTGGAGTGGTTCATCAACAAATATGATTACCGCTATCAGGATGAGCCTTGGAAAAATGCAAAAGATGCCATTCCACGTACCATTATCAAAACAAACAATCAGATCTTAAATTAAAGAAAAGCAGTTTTACGATTATTTCGTAAAGCTGCTTTTTATTTTTTACTCTGTTTTTTCTTCTTCCTGGCTTTTTTCTGCCATGATCTGCTCTTTCAGCATACGTGCTTTGTCTTTCATGCGCTCATTGGCAGAGCGTGACATAATGACTTTGGAGATCCATCGCTGTGCCACCTCATATTCTTTGAGCTGTCTGGCAAGATCAGCAACCAGATATGTTACTGTCAGTTCATCCATTCCGCACATTGGAAAGGCTTCCGTGGAAAATGCTTCCGTAAATCCTTCATATGCCTTTCGGATCAGATCCTCCTCATTTTTTCTGCACTCTGCTTTCACAGCTTCGTCTTCCCGTTCTTCTTTCATTCCCCGGTATAGCCATGCAAGTTTCAGACAACAGTATGCCCGCTCACTGGTTTTGGCACGTTTCACCACCGCCGTCATCAGTGCCAGCTTATGCATCAGAATAGCCTGTTCATAGGTATATTTGTCCTTTGGTATCTCAATTCCACTGAAATTATCGGAAATCTGTTCCTTGATCCATTTCGCCTGTGTGCTGGACACCGGTTTAAAATAACGGGTAATCGCAGCAAAACCACATTTGGGGCAGACAATGGCATCGTATTTTAGTGCGTCAATGTTTCGATAACGCGGACGAAGATCCGAATCATGAGCCAGTGCTTTTGTTTTACCGGTTTTTACTGTCCTCGTCGTAAAGGTATTATCACAAAGCGGACAGATATGTGTTTTGTCAAACAGAAATTCCTCTTCCTTTACTTCTGTTTTTGGCACTCCGGTACTTGTTTCCTTCTTTGTCTCCTGCGTCTTTTCTTCCTCATGCTGATAGACCTCTACCTGCTCCGACTTTTTGAGTCCTAATTTCTCCAGTCCGGAAAATATACCCATTTGTAATGGCCTCCCTTGTTCTGTGACATTTTATTTGTTTGGCTTGTAAGAACTTTTCAATGATACAATACGGTTAAATACCGGCTGCCCCGGTTTGGAGTCCTTGTAATCGACACAGAAATATCCCTGTCTTACAAACTGGAAGCTATCATAAGCCTCCGCCTCTTTTAAGGATGGTTCTAAATAACATTCTTTCAATACGGTTAAAGAATTTGGATTTACATTCAAAGAGCCATCTTCTTTGTTGTATACTCCTTTTTCTTCATCCACGATATTCTCATACAGGCGCACCTCTGCCTTTAAAGCAGTAGCTGCATTTACCCAGTGGATCGTTCCTTTTACTTTGCGTCCGTTGAATCCGGAACCGCTCTTTGTCTCAGGATCATACGTTGCATGCACAACGGTAACGTTGCCCTCGTCGTCCGTTTCATATCCCGTACAAGTTACAAAATACGCATTCATCAGTCGTACTTCGTTGCCCGGATACAGGCGGAAATATTTCTTCGGCGGATCAATCATGAAATCGCTACGCTCAATATACAGCTCTCTGCTGAACGGAATCTCACGCTCGCCCAATTCCTCATTTTCCAGATTGTTTGGTGCAACAAGCATCTCCTGCTGTCCTTCCGGATAATTGTCGATCACAAGTTTCACCGGGTCAAGCACTGCCATAACACGGGAACGCTTCAGTTTCAGGTCCTCACGGATACAGTATTCTAACATCGCATAATCAGAAGAACTGTTTGCCTTGCTGACACCGGAAAGTTCCATAAATTTTTTGATGGATTCTTTTGTGAAGCCACGGCGACGGAGCGCACTGATGGAAACCAGTCTCGGATCATCCCAGCCATCTACAATACCATCTTCCACCAGTTTCTTAATATAACGTTTTCCTGTTACAACATTGGTCAGATAAAGCTTTGCAAATTCAATCTGTCTTGGTGGATGTTCAAATCCAACTTCTCTTACCACCCAGTCATATAATGGACGATGATCTTCAAATTCCAGCGTACAGATGGAATGAGTGACACCCTCTACTGCATCCTCGATCGGATGTGCAAAATCGTACATCGGATAAATGCACCATTTGTCCCCTGTATTATGGTGATTCATACGGGCAATACGATAAAGGATTGGATCTCTCATGTTGATATTTCCGGCACTCATATCAATCTTTGCACGAAGCACCTTGCTTCCATCCTCAAACTCTCCGTTCTTCATCCGCTCGAACAAATCTAAATTCTCTTCTACGGAACGGTTGCGGTATGGGCTGTCCTTTCCAGGCTCCGTCAAAGTTCCACGATACTCGCGGATCTCGTCTGCCGTCAGGTCGCACACATACGCTTTCCCTTTCTTGATCAGGGTAACGGCAGCCTCGTACATTTTGTCAAAATAATCAGAAGCAAAATAAAGCTGATCCTTAAAATCTACACCAAGCCACTCTACGTCCTTTTTGATCGACTCTACAAATTCTGTCTTTTCCTTGGTTGGATTGGTATCATCAAAGCGAAGATGGAACGTTCCACCATACTCCTTTGCCAGTCCATAATTTAATAAAATGGATTTGGCATGTCCAATATGCAAATAGCCATTTGGCTCCGGTGGAAAACGGGTCACAACCTGATTGTATACCCCTTCCTGCAAATCCTTGTCAATCTCCTGCTCGATAAAATTCTTTGATACTACTGCCTCTTCCACCATGTTGTCCTCCTTTTATCTATCTTTTATTCTTATAAAATACATGATCTCCAATTTTTAAAATGGAATCCTCCGCCGCATATACACTGTTCGTGGAACGGAATGCCGCCGGAGTACAAAAGCCATCCCGGTCTCCTACATAATTCACGCCGGAAAGTGCTGCCTTTGCTGCCTTTTTACAGGAACGAAGCATCGCACTGTCCTTGTTATAGTTTTTCATCATCCGCTGGTAGGCTCCATTTCTGGTGGGCTGGAACTGATTTTTTTGAAAGATCACACCCTTGATACTGCCCGGATAATAAACACTGTCCACGCGGTTTAATACAACGTTACCAACCGCAACTTTGCCCTTATAAGGCTGATTTCCTGCCTCTGCTTCTATGATGCAGGTCAGCATCTTCAGTTCTGTATTGGTATACATATAAGAGGAATATACAATGATATTATCCTGAAGCAGCACAGAATCCAATGCTCCGGTCTGTGTGCGCATTGTTTGAAGCTGTGTATCACTTTTCTTTTGTGCCTGTACCGGAGTCATCTGACCGGTCATAAACAGACAACCAAAAAGCAAAACAAGCAGCAATCGTCCTTTGCGTTTCATAAAAACCTCCTACCCCTGTGGTTTTGACATTATGTACCATGATACCATCTTTTCATGTAATTGGCAAACAATACTGACGAATTTTTGCTGAAATTATAGGGGGGAAAATACGGAAAGAAACAAAAAACCGCTAACCCTGAAATATAAGGATTAACGGTTTTTATCAGTCAGCTTTCAACGGGAGTTGAACCCGTGACCTCATCATTACCAATGATGCGCTCTACCACCTGAGCTATGAAAGCACTCAACAAATGGTATCTTAGCATACTTGTTTTTAAATTGCAAGTCTTTTTTTAACTTTCTATCTCATCAAATGCTCGCATCACTTCTTCCCTGACCTGATCGATCTCTTCCGGGTTCTGACGATCCAGTGCATTCTCAAATTGCAGCATCCAGTAATTGATGATCTCCCGTTCTTCTCCAATGTGTTCCTCATAAAGACGTTCCCCTCTGGCAAGTACCAGACGGTTTTTCTCATTGTCACGCGGATGGATCTTTAAATGCTCCAGTTCTTTAAAACGTGCCTCAATCTCCTCCGGACTCATTGCGCCCGGATCTTTTTCAATGATCATTTTTTTCGTTTCACCGGAGGAAGCAACGGTTACTTCTACTTCCAGCAGGCCATTGACATCGTAGGTGTAGCGGATGTTCGCCTCATCCTCCTTGTCCTTGGTTGCATGTACCGGTACGTTTAATTCGCCAAGCAGGACATTGTCCCGCGCCATCCGGGATTCTCCCTGCAGAATCTCAATGTGCATCACCCGCTGGTCATCGTGGATCGTATAAACTGTCTGCATCTTACTGATCGGGATCACGCTGTTGCGCTCAATGATCGGCAGAAAATGTCCCGGCTCATAACGTCCATGTTCCTTCTGAATGGAGGTGCTGGTTCCTAATGTATACGGACAGACATCGGTTAAGATCACTTCTTTGATTGCCGCATCTTTGCCCTTTAAGGCAGACTGGACAGCCGCTCCTAACGCAACTACTTCATCCGGATTGATGTTAATGAACGGAAGCTTTCCAAACATTTTCGCCACAAAGCTCCGGATCATCGGAAGTTTCGTTCCGCCTCCCACAAGAATGATCGCATCAATATCGGCAACCTTTACGGAAGCATCGGCAAGGGCGCGCTCCACAGGCTCCCGAAGACGGCTTAACAAGGTCTTACATTTGGCTTCATATTCATGCTCGGAAATCGTCTGTGTAAGCACTTCATTGCCACATTTTAACTCGATGGTCATCATCTGGCCACCTGCAATTTTGGCACTCTCCGCTTTTTTGTAAAGCATGGAACGCTCTGTTTTCGTTAATTCTTCTTCCTTCTTTCCGGCCTTTTCCAGAAAAATGTCGGAGAGAAGCTTGGTGAAATCCTCTCCACCGAGATAATTGTCTCCGGCCACGGCACGTACTTCCATAATGGAATCAAACAATTCCAAAATCGAAATATCGAATGTGCCGCCTCCCAGATCAAATACCAGAAAACGGGTATCGGCATCCTTTTGCGCAATGCCGTAGGCGATCGCTGCCGCCGTCGGCTCGGAAATGATACGCTCCACCTTAATACCGGCAAGTTCTCCCACACGCTTTGTTGCCTTTCTTTGCGCATCACTGAAATACGCCGGCACACTGATGACCGCCTCTGTCACTTCCTCGTTCAAATATTCTTCTGCATCTTTTTTCAATGATCTTACGACCATCGCAGAAAGCTCTTCCGGAAGAAAGGTGCGATCTCCCAATACATATTCTTTTTTGGTTCCAATGTGACGCTTGAATACGGAGGCACTCCGCTCCGGATGTACTACCTGATATTCTTTTGCCACACGTCCTAATAACACTTCTCCATTTTCGTCTACACTGACAACCGAGGGCGTCAAATGTTCTCCCAATGCATTGGGAATGATCTTTGCTTCCTTCTCTGTTTCATCCCAATATGCCACCAGACTGTTGGTGGTTCCTAAATCTATCCCTACTACAGCCATATTTTTTCACTCCTTATGCAAGATTCCGAAGTCCCGATAATTTTGCTCGTATTCTTTGAATAGCATTATCAATTGCTTTTTTTTCTTTTCCAAGTTTACTGGCGATCTCGCTATAGCTATCCCCTTTCAGATAATGCTTGAGCACTTCCTTTTCCATATTGCTGAGCTGTTTATCAATCTGCTCCCAGATCTCCGTTTCCTTCTCCCGCGCAAGCACCTGTTCTTCCGGATCCACACCGTCTGCACGCAGCACATCTTCTAACGTAACCGGATTATC
This sequence comes from Lachnospiraceae bacterium, assembly GCA_050874905.1. GTDB lineage: Bacteria > Bacillota > Clostridia > Lachnospirales > Lachnospiraceae > NC2004. Next base: position 34,696 of record JBNMLP010000017.1, on the reverse strand, counting down.
TTCTTTTTCTACCGTAGCATATAACGAGGTATACTCATTTAAGGGGATATTTTTTTTCCGGTTGGATGCTGTTACCGCCGAATAAAGCTGGCGCACAATACAGACATGTGCAAACAATGCGAAATCTGTTCCTTTGTCCAGATCGTAATCACGGATTGCCTTAAAAAGCCCGATCATACCCTCCTGTGTCAGATCCTCTTCTTCTGCTCCGATCAGGTAGAGCTTTCTTGTTTCCTTGCGCACCATTCCACGATACTTTTTTAACAGATACTCCATGGCGTCATCGTCACCCTGACGACAAAAGCGCACGTTCTCCACATCCTCATATTCCCTGTAATCCATAGTATCCCTCTTCTTATTTCTGCATACGCTGCCGCACGATCTCATAGGCTAAAATTCCTGCAGCAACCGAAGCATTCAGCGAATCAATCTGTCCCTTCATCGGAATGCAGGCATTAAAATCACAGGCTTCCTTCACAAGACGGCTCACACCGCTGCCCTCATTTCCGATCACCAGACCGATTGGTCCGGTCAGATCATGATCGTACATAAGCTCTCCATCCATGTCGGCACACACAAACCAGAAACCTTTCTTTTTCAGCTCCTCCATTGTTTTGGTAAGATTTGTCACCTTTGCCACTTTGGTATAGTGAATAGCACCTGCTGAGGTACGTGCCACAGTGGCAGTCAGACCTACCGCACGATGCTTTGGAATGATCACTCCGTGCGCACCTGCCTGATTGGCTGTACGGATGATCGCTCCTAAGTTATGTGGATCTTCAATCTCATCCAGCAGGATCAGAAATGGATCTTCCCCCTTTTCCTCTGCCTCTTTTAACATATCTTCGATCTCACTGTAATGAAAGGCGGCTACCCGTGCTACCACACCCTGATGTTTTCCGGTTGGGGAAAGCTGCTCTAACCGTTCCTTTTCTACAAAATCAATCTGACAGTCACTCTTTTTAGCTTCCCGAACGATTGTTTCGATCGGACCATCATGACAGCCGCGCAGTACACTGACACGCTCTACTGTCTGTCCGGCACGGAATGCTTCCAAAACTGCATTTCTGCCTTCTACGATTCCCTCTGACGATTTATTCTTTCTCGCCGAAAAATCTTTTCCCGATTCTCTTTTATAACTTCTATTCTCTTTCTTCGCCATGTTGTTCTCCTGTCTCTAATCGCTGCAGTCCTTCCCGCAGCAGTTCTATGATACGATCGATCCGTCCGGAAAGAAACAGATATCCCATCAGAGATTCCAATCCGGTTGCCCGCTGATATTCAATAGGGGACGCATTTTTTGCTTTATTATACGGTTTGGAATTGCGCCCACGTTTATATACCAGAAGTTCTTCCTCTGTAAACAGATCCAGCAATACCTCTACCATCTGGGACTGTGCCACAGCACTGACATACTGACAGACCTTTTTATGATATTTGTGTGCCGCCATATTGTGCCGGCTTACCACGATCGTTTTAAAGATCATATCATATACGGTATCTCCCAGATACGCAAGTGCCAGAGGCGAATACGTTTTTACGTCCACAGGCTCTAATCCGAAAGACTGTTCAAATGCTTCGTAAACCGGAGCCCATACCGCTTCTCTGCTTTCCTGTTTCTCCATTACACTCTGCTCCATTTTACGCCTTCTCTTGTATCCTTGAGCTGGATTCCCTTTTCAAGCAGTGCATCACGGATCTCATCTGCTTTCTTAAAATCCTTATTTTTTCTTGCCTGCTGCCGTTCCTCGATCATTGCCTCGATTTCCTCATCCAGCATTTCTTCCTTCTTCTCCGTCTCAATACCAAGCACGCCGCAAAGCTGCTCGATCTCGTCTATCACACTCTTCGCATAATCATAACTTGCCTTCTCGTCAACTGTAATGTTGGATAATTTTACCATCTCAAAAATTGCTGCGATCGCATCTGCTGTGTTGAAGTCATCCTCCATGGCTGCCTCGAATTTCTCACGCAGTGCCTGAAGCTGCTTGTAAGACTCTTCCTCCGGCTTCTCTGCCTGCTTTCCTTCCGGAAGTTTCGACAGCACCTCTTTTGCGCTTTCCACTGCTGTTAAGATACGATCCAGTCCATTTTTCGCAGACTGCACCAGCGTATCAGAGAAGTTTAACGGACTTCTGTAATGCACGCTCAGCATAAAGAAACGAAGCACCTGCAGAGGAAATTTCTCTGCTATGTCTCGCACGGTAAAGAAATTACCGGCTGATTTACTCATTTTCTTATTGTCGATATTTAAAAATGCATTGTGCATCCAGTAATTGGCAAATGGAACACCGTTGGCTGCCTCACTCTGTGCAATCTCATTTTCATGATGTGGGAAAATAAGGTCTTCGCCTCCAGCATGAATATCTAAGGTATCACCCACATACTTTTTGCTCATTACCGAACATTCAATGTGCCATCCCGGGCGTCCCTCTCCCCATGGAGAATCCCATGCCGGCTCGCCCTCCTTCTTCGGCTTCCAGAGTACAAAATCCATAGGATCTTCTTTCTCTGTCTCTCCTGTTACTAAAATATCACGATGTCCGGACTGCATATCGTCCAGATTTTTATGTGATAATTTTCCATATCCGTCAAATCGTTTTACGCGGTAATATACGGTTCCATTCACCTCATAGGCATAGCCTTTTTCAATCAGAGATTCGATCATTGCGATCATGCCGTCGATCTCTTCTGTTGCCTTTGGATGGTGTGTGGCTTCTTTTACATTCAGATCCGCCATATCCTTCTGGCACTCCTTGATGTAACGCTCGGAAATCTCGGAAGCATCCACGCCTTCTTCCATCGCCTTTTTGATGATCTTGTCATCGACATCCGTAAAGTTGGATACATAATTTACCTCGTATCCTTTGTACTCCAAATAACGGCGCACCGTATCAAATACGATCATCGGACGGGCATTTCCAATATGAATATAGTTATATACGGTAGGGCCGCACACATACATACCTACCTTTCCCTCCTCGATCGGATGAAACTCCTGCTTTGATTTTGTTAAGGTATTATATATTCTCATCTTCTCATTCCTTTCTGGTCACATCTACTTTAAGTAATCACATGCCATTTGTCAATATGACATCCCAAATGTCTAGTTATTTGCCACGCTGCATCCACTGCATCCGCCACATGCCGCAGCCCCTGCGTCGTAGCTTGCTGCCCGGCTCGCTTCCTCCAGTGTCTCTAAAATACAGACCGCACTTGCACTGATTCCAAGCCCCTGTCCGGTAAAGCCCAGATGTTCTTCCGTTGTCGCCTTAATGTTGACCTGGCTTTCATCAATATCCAATGCCGCTGCCACATTGGCGATCATCTGCTTGATATGTGGTGCCATCTTTGGCTTTTGCGCAATGACAGTCGCATCAATATTGCCCACCACATAAAGCCGCTCGTCTAAAAGCTTTTTTACTTCCTGTAATAATTTTATGCTGTCTGCCCCCTTATAATTAGGATCGGTATCCGGAAAATGCTGTCCGATATCTCCTAATGCCGCTGCACCAAGCAGAGCATCCATGATCGCATGCAGTAACACATCTGCATCCGAATGTCCCAGCAACCCCTTTTCATATGGAATCTTCACACCGCCGATGATCAGATCCCGCCCTTCTACTAATTGATGTACATCATATCCATTTCCGATTCTCATTTCATTCCCTCCTTGTGGTTGCAACGTTTACAAAAAAAAGCTTGAAAACAATTGTTTTCAAGCTGAATGTTAGTAGCGGAGAGGAGATTTGAACTCCTGACACCACGGGTATGAACCGTGTGCTCTAGCCAACTGAGCTACTCCGCCAGATGTTTAATATGGCTTACGCCAAATGGAACCTACAGGGCTCGAACCTGTGACCCTCTGCTTGTAAGGCAGATGCTCTCCCAGCTGAGCTAAGATTCCATCGCCTGTCTCTCAACAGCACTACGTCAGTATAGTACACAAACCAAATCTTGTCAACAATTTTTTTACGAAAATTTATATTTTTTTGACCAGCCACACAATCAGCAGGATCACTAACACAAGTGGAAGCAGTGCCCACACAACCCGAAAGACCAGTCCTACTACGAAAAGTACCACGATCAGCACTGCCGCAATTACAGCAAATACCTTGATCTGCTCCCATACAGATGGTTTGTCCATCGAAGAAGTTTCTGTATAACTGCTCTGACTGCCTACGGTTTCTTTGGCTCCGCCCGGATTGGCGTCCATAACACTTCGTCCGATGATACGTCCACTACCAAGCTCTGTTACAATCTGCTGCTCACTTTTTCCAGCCGCTTTCTGCTCTCTGAAATAATTTCTATAATAATTCATCGTGTCCTGCTCCACTTGCAGTGACACATTTCCATGAATGGTTTCCTGAAGTTCTCTTAAAAAATCTTCCATTTGTTTTCCTCCTGTTCCTGTTTGTTAAGTAGCATACCACACTAATATGTAATATACAACGTCAAGATATAGCCTTCTTTCATTTTCCGCACTCCGTAGCTGAGTTTTTTGACGCTGCTGTCAAGCTCGTATAGCGCAGAAAGCTCCTGATCGGTGCAGCTTCCGCTTTTGATCCACACCTCCGTCATCGTTTCTTTGTTTTTAAATTGTGTCTGTATCAGCGGACGCGCTTCCTTTAGTGTCTGACAGAAACGATTCTCATATACATAGTAGTTGTAGGTTTGTGCCGTACATGCCTTTCCCTCTTTTTTTGACCAGTCATGATCCTGTTTTAATTGCGCATCGGTAATATTAAAATAGCTGTGTGTAATTCCGGTATCCACCTGATTCAGGGGATCATCCCATGTCGCATCCAGTTGATACCATTCTTTTTCAATCTGCACCTGATTCCACGAATGCGGGACCTGTTCTTTCGTCTCCGGCTCTCTTCCTGTCCCATTGATAATATGGCAGGGAATATTTTCCGCCTGCAGTAAAAGATACATTGCATGACTGTAACCGGAACATACCGCACGGCCATTCACCAGCGCGCCATAGGCACTGTGCCAGTCTCCATCCGAATCGGAAGATCGTTCCTCATATTCACAGTTATTCACCAGATAATCATGCAGTGCCAGTTCCTTTTCATAATCTGACATGCCCTGCTCCAATGTTGTTGTCAAAATCTCCAGCACCCGTTCATAAAGCCGCTTCTCCCGCTTAGAAGAAAGCAACGCCGGATCTTCCCGTTTCAGATAGCAAAGTACATTCCCCTCCTCCGAATAGTGGTAATAAAGTGTCACCAGAACCTCCTTTGCCAACGGAAGTTGATACATTTTATATTGCATTACTGTTCCGTAAAATAAAGTATCCTCCTGTAAAGACAGATTGATCTTTTCCACTTCCGCTTCCAGCTTTTTTGGCATCCGGTACGTCGCCTGTGCCACCCGCTCTTCTTCCACATCCTGCTGTACATGGGATAAAAGCTCCTGTCTGGTGTTTATGGTAACCAGCCTTTCGCTGAGCCACTGCTTTGCTATTTTGAATTTTCCCGGCGATGCCTTGCACATTGCGAGCACAAGAAGCAGCAGTCCGGCTATGATACATCCTTTTACGATCCGTTTCATGTCATCCTCATTTTCATAAAATAAGGCAGTGATCTCTCACTGCCCCTGTTTCTGTTGATTTAGTTTTTCCCGTAAAGCGGCATTACTCTTTTTGGCTTTTAATCCATAATACTTCTTGGTCTTTCCAGACAGACGATCCATATAGCCGGACATCTTTGTTAAATTGTCCTCTACCAAAACGGCATACCCGTCTTTTTCGGCATTCCATGTTTTTTTCAATTCTGTCATGGAAGTCTTATAAAACATTCCTTCATTAAAATGCATTTCCCCATCGGAATCCATCGTAATCCCCATACTGGCAAGTGCTTCTGACTTTCCCTTTGTCACATCAAGCACCTTGGACAGATAATTTTTAAGTGCCTCATATCCTCCGGTCTTTATCGCATGCTTGGCTTCGTTAAAGGCTGCCACATACGATCTGATCTTATCACAGAGCGCATCCTGATCGTATTCAAACGAAAAGTCCATTGCTCCTTCCGTCACCTTTTTGAAGGTAAGATGGACACTGCCATCAATCTCCGCTTCATTATACATATATGTCGTATCTTTTTCTGCATGATTAAAATTAAATATGGCATCCTGTCCCTGTTGTGTGATCTGGTTAAGCTGCAATGCTTCTACAAAACCATCACTGGAAAAATCCGTAAAATGAAACACATCCTTATCATCCTGAAGAGGTGCTCCCGTTCCATTGCATACGATCTTTAAATATCCGGTTTCCTCATCGTTGTTTTCTATGGAAGCCGTCACGCCTGCCTTCGCATTATTGATCGCATTTGCCACCTTTTGCAGTACGGACTGATTGGTGTCTTCTGCCTCGATCTTGACTACCAGAGAGCTTGTTTTTCCATCGACCGTAAGATCAAAATATCTTCTTCCTCTGGCAAATGTTGTCTTTTGCGACAGTGACAGTTCTGCGCCTTCGTTCTCCTGCGCCTTTGCAAGCTGTTTTACGTCAAGAGAAAAAGAGGGACCATCTTTGGAACAAGTAATATCAAAATAATCGTTCACTGTTTCGTCTGTCGGACGGTTCTTTACAAAAGCAGATCCTGTTGTCCGTGCAGAAAGCGCCTGCGTTGCAGAAAGTAATGCTGACAACTTTTCTGACAACTGTTTGACACTTGCTTTCTGTGTCCCTTCTTTTTGAAGCAGATGCTTGATCTGATTCATGTCCTTTATTGTTGTTTCTCCCGTGATCTTTTTTAACAGACCGATTCCGGAAGAACTTGCCGCAGTTGCTCCGTTTTCCATGGATCGCTGCAGATTCTCATATACCTTATCATAATGGCTGCCGGCAGTTTTCCCCTGCCCTGCATTTCTCACAAGCAACTGTTTTCTCACATTTGCTGCATCATCAATTGTAAGTGCCACTGCCTCACCACCTTTTGCTCTGTGATCTTCACTCTATAAGAAACTATCGTACATCGTGCTCGTAGAAATATTGGTCAGATTGCCACCGGAAGTATACGTGCGATCTCCAGTCAGGGTTCTGGCTGCATTTTCTGACAAATTTCCAATCTCTGCTGCCTTGTCTGCAATCTTTTTCGCATAGGAATTGGATCCGTGGAACAAAGTCTTTAACACAGAAACATCTGCTTTTTTAAATTTCTCTTCATCAATGGACAATTTGTTGTTCTTGTCAATAGTAATTCCAGCCTCGGAAAGAAGATTCTCACTGACAGAGGTCTGTTTGGTCATACGAAGTGCACGTTTTAAGATCGTGGTATGATCCAGCTCTGATACGGAATCAATCGTATCATTATAGCTTTTTACAAACTGGGCTGCCGCCTTGTATAATCCATCCCGGTCATAATCCACCGTGGTCGTCTCTTTACCGTCCTCTCCCTTTACAGTACGTTCCGCCTTCTCAAAAGAAAAGGAAGCAAGGGCATCTGCATCTTTTTTCAATGCCTTGGCATCATTTTTGCTTAACACAAAAGACTTGGCATCCGCCGGATCACTGGCTGCCTCTTCCATATTTTTATAGTATGCCTTCATCAGCTTTTTGTAGCTTCCCTTACGGATCAGTCCATAATCCTGAAGGTTATCAATAATTCCGGAATACTCGGAATTGGTACTGCTCTTTGTTGTGGTTGGCAGATTAGAAAAATACTGACTGATCGTCTGTGCATTCTGCGCCTGAATCTGTTTCATTTGACTTGCGTAATCATAATCTGACATAAGATACCCTCCTTTGCTCTGCTTCTATTCCTATTCTTCTTTATTATATCGGCATTTCTATCCCTTTTTTAACCTTTTATATGGTAAATCCGATCAGTGGGAAAAGCCATTCCAGAAACAGTCCCGCACTCACACCAATTCCATATAACAATACCATGATCTTTACATTTTCTTTCCAGTGTTCATTGACCCGGAATAATACCAAAAGTCCTACCCCTGCTCCTACAAGCAATCCACTGAACATCGCACCAACACCGATCATGTGCTCTAAAAAAAGTTCCGTGATCACAACAGATGCTGCACAGTTTGGGATGAGTCCTACCAGGCCGGCAAAAAAGCAGGCAACAATCGGGCGGTTCCCGATAAGCTGTTTTAAACTGTCCTCTCCCACAACTGCGATCAAGATATTTAATACCGCGGAAATGAGGAAGATAAACAAAATGATCTTTGCCGTATGAACCAGAGAAGACCGCAATAAGCTCTTCTCACAGTGACAATGCTCATGTTCACATAAGTCACCACTCATCATCTCTTCTTTTTTTCCATGTCTCAACAGACGCGAAACGGCATCAACCAAAAATCCTGCCACCATAGCAATCAGGCATTTTACACCTAATATCTTTACCATCGTCATAACTGGAACAGATTCCGATATAAAAATCGGCAGCATTTCATCCGAAGTGGATAAATACACCGCCAGCAGCGTACCTACCGTAATGATACGTCCGGCAAACAAATTGGATGCCACCGTAGAAAATCCGCACTGTGGGATCACACCAAGTACACTTCCAAATACCGGCCCCCATGCTCCGGCTCGCTCAATACTGCGTTTGGAACGTTCTCCCATTTTATGTTCAATGTATTCCATTGCAAGATACGCAAAGAACAAGAAGGGAAGAATCTTTGCACTGTCCAGCAAAGCATCCACTATACAATCTAATAACTGTTTCATTTTTTCTTTCCTTTTCTTTCTAACTTCTTACTTAGCCAATCTGTTCAATCCCTGTAATATCAGGTGCCACATTCATGGAATAATTCGTGTGATAGATCACATACCCCGGTTTTGCTCCGGCCGGCTTCTTGATATTACCACGTTTGGTATAATCCACCTCTACCTTGGAATCTCCTCTTCCGGAAGAATAATAGGCTGCCAGCCTTGCTGCCTCAATATAGGTAGCATCCGGCAGATCCTCTGCCTGTTCTTTCTTTACGATAACATGGGAACCCGGAATATCATTGGCATGAAACCAGAAGTCTCCTGCATTTGCCACCTTAAAAGTTAACTCGTCATTCTGGAAATTGTTTTTTCCAACATACATATGGAAGCCATCGGAGGACAGAAAATGAAGCGGTTTGCTCTTCTGATGACGCTCCTTTTTCCCTCTTGCCCGGCGTTTCATGTAACCACACTCTACCAGTTCCTCCTTGATCTCGGCCAGATCATTTTCGGACATGGCAAGTTCCAATGCCACCTGCACCGACTTCAAATGCATCAGCTCCTCCTTCGTCTCTACAGTGAGCGTACAAAGTGCCTCGTAGGTACGTTTGAGCTTGGCATAACGTTTAAAATATTTGTTCGCATTTTCCATTGGAGATAGATTGGGATCTAATGGGATCGTAATCGTTTCGTTGGTATAATAATTGAGTGCCTCATACGACCTGGATTGTGGTGCAATCTCATAACCATACGCCTGAAGCAGTTCTCCATATATTTTATATTTTTCTCTTTTTTCGGTATCTTTTAACTGTTTTTGCTGGATATCCAGCTTTTTGGCGGTACGTTCCACTGCGGTTGCCACAATATGGCGCAGTTCTGCCGATTTCTGCCGGATCTTTGTCACAAGGTTTTTCTGTGCATAATATGTTTCCAGCACACTGGAAATATCGTCCATCTTCCGTATCTCATCTGCCTGATAGGAAGTAAGGAGTATAGAAGAAAATTCGACCGGTGCCCCATTTTCATATACAATGTTTGGAACAAATGCCCCCTCTTTGATGTCCTGCCTTAACCGGCACAGCTCGTCATACAATGTCTCAAGCTGTGACTCACAAAGCGCCTCCACCGGACGATCTCCCTCTACCTTAGCACGATAACAAAGCTCTGCTGCAACAAGTGGACTGATTCCGGTAAGTGTTGTATAAATTGCCTTTTGCAATGGCATCGGACACTGCTTCAAACGTGTGATCCATGCTTCTTTTTCTACCAGAAGCGGATTCTCTTTGCCCTGATTTGGCGGGTATTCATATTTTTTTCCCGGAAGCACTTCTCTGACGGAACTTACCAGCAGACTGATATGCTTAATGCTGTCCAAGATCTGGTAGGAGTCATCACAGAAAATGATATTGCTGTGTTTTCCCATGATCTCAACGATCAGATGCTTTTGGCACACATCTCCCATTTCATCCAGATGCTCAATGGTCATATCCATGATCCGTTCCATTCCCGGCTGTACAATAGCTACGATCCGCCCATTATTGATGTGCTTGCGAAGCAGCATACAAAAGTTTGGAGCAACCATCGGATTCTCCTTTTTTTCCGATACCAAATAGAGAAGGGGCAGGGAAGCGGACGCAGAAAGAAACAAGCGGTATGTTTCCCGCTCGTTCTTGATCACCAGCAATATTTCATCATCCTCCGGCTGATAGATCTTTGTGATCCTTCCGCCGATCAGCTTCTGATTGAGGTCATGTATCATATTAGAAATTACGACACCGTCTAATGCCATATTCTGTCATCCTTTCCTACTGTGTCACCGCATCCTTTGATACCGCATCTTTAGACGCTGCATCACTGCTTGCTGTGCTTTTCTTTGTTCCGTTCTCTGCTTTCAGATGATAGCAGAGTTTTTTCGATAGTGTAAATTCCGGCGTTTCAAATGTATCCTTAAGTTCTGACACATAATACCACGGGTCTTCGTGCGCAGGATTCTTTAAGATCTCCATATCCTGTGCCGGGCTTCCACCGCTCGCCAGTAAAAAGCAGCGGTCTCCTTCACTGTCTTCTGCCACATCCACTACCATAGCCGCATTTTCCTTTTTTTCATCCAGAAAGAAATCACCAACGGAAATATTCTCCGCCTTTGTCTCCTCGCTGGCAGCCAGCAAAGAATCCATACCTGTATATTTGAAATAATATTGCATGTACTCTAAGAAGTTGTCATAAGTATCCCCGTTATCGCCGCCTTCATACCAGCCAAAAGTACCATTTCCGGCAGCAAGCCGGTTTCCTGCGATCCATTTGTTATAATCCATATTAAAATTGGCTAACAATGCAAATCCCAAATTGTCATAGTCACGGTTCATCCAGAAATATTCTCCATATAAACGCATGATCGTACTGCTGCGCTGCTGCAGATTTCCCTTATCCAGAGGAAGATCAAAAATAGCGATATAAGAATCCTGTTTTTCTTTCTTTGCCCCGGTATAAAGCATGACCTCTTCTCCGGCTTTTTTCACCGGAAGGGCACGCATGGCCTGTGCCATTGTATAAACTTCTCCTGATGTGTTTACACGTGCCTCTGTTGTGGCTTCTGTGGTTACACCATCTTCTGTCGTGGCACTGTCCTCACTAGTCACACCTGCCGCGTCAGAGGAGGCGGATCCATAAGAATCGGCCTGCGTCGTAGAAAATGCAGGTGCTTCACTTGTTGTCGTCTGTTCCGTCGTAGTCGTTACCGCAGATTCTTTCGTTGTCACATCTTTCTTATCCTGCTCTGTGCTTTTGCTCTTTGCTGCTTTTTTTCCACTCTTTTTTGCTTCGGTTGTCGCTTCGCCCACTCTCTTATATCCGTTTGGCACGATCACACGAAGACCTAACGTGTCACCGCTTTCATCAATATAATCTGCTAACACAACCTGTTCCGGAAGTTCCTCCGTCGTCGCTTCCTCTGTCTTTTCCTTCTTTTCTGTCGTGGTATTTTCCAGGCGGTATTTTTCTACTACCTGCCACTGTTCCTTGATCACATTCGTACATCCTGTCACCTGTGGTACCAGTGCCATTACCAGAACAAATGCCATCACACGCGAAAATTTCTGCTTCATATCTCTCAAACTCCTTTTCGGATTCTTCTGTTACTTCTGTCATCGTTATGAAAAAAATACTCTAAGAACAGAAACCCCCATTCTTAGAGTATTCTATAATTGTTAGAAAACAAAGTCAACTATATTTGTAAAAACTACATTCTATCGTAAAGATCCTGATAGATCTTTGCAGAATTCTGCCATGACCAGTCGACACGCATGCCACGTTCTACCATGCGATCCCAGTTCTCTCTCTGATCATAATAGACATGCTTCGCATAATTGATCTGGTCAAGCAGCTCATGTGCGTTGTAATTCGCAAAGGTGAATCCGGTTCCGGACTGCTCATACTCATTGTATGGCCATACCGTATCCTTTAATCCTCCGGTTTCACGCACGATCGGCACTGTACCATAACGCAGTGCCATTAACTGTGTCAGTCCGCATGGCTCGAAACGGCTTGGCACGAGCATGGCATCACAACTTGCATATACCATATGAGAACGCGCATCAGAGAAGTAAATATTGGCCGATACACGATCTCCATAAATACTCTGATAATAACGGAACATATCCTCATAACGGGAATCTCCAGTACCTAAAATGACAAACTGCGTATCTGGTGTACAGATCTCATTCATCACACAGTCCACCAGATCCAGTCCCTTCTGATCCGTCAGTCGGGAAATAATACCGATCATAAAGTGGCTGTCATCTACATGCAGTCCCAGTTCTTCCTGGATCTTGCGCTTATTTGCACGTTTTAATGTACGGAAATTATCAACATCGTAATTCTGATAGATCTTTGCATCCGTTGCCGGATTATAAACATCGTAATCGATTCCATTGACAATGCCCCATAACCGCTCATGACGCATACTCAACAGATCATCCAGTCCTTCCCCATAATACGGAGTTTGAATCTCTCTGGCGTAAGTATTACTTACTGTTGTAATGTAATCAGAATATACCAGACCTCCTCGAAGCATACTACAGTTCTGATGTTCCTTTAACACGCGGGTATCCTGATTTGGTGGAACCATGCGTCCCGGAAGGAAGCATTCATCTGGAAGACTTGTTACCCCCTGAATATGTGGCACATTCCACTCACCCTTAAACTGCAGGTTGTGAATGGTCATGACAGTACGGATACCCCAGTAAAAACCATTGCCCTGAAAGATTGTGTTCAGATATACCGGAACCAACGCTGCCTGCCAGTCATGACAATGGATGATGTCCGGCTTAAAATCTACCACAGGGAGAATGGAAAGTGCCGCCTTTGAGAAAAAGGCAAAACGCTCAATATCCTGAAACATGTCATAATATGGGACAGAACCACCAAAATACTGCTCATTATCTATAAAATAATAGTAGATCCCATCAATCTGTAATGTCTTTACTCCCACATAAATATCCTGTCCATGCTGATCCATATAAAAATATGCGGTTGTGATCATCTTCTCCCGGTATTCCCAAGGAATACAATTATAATTTGGAATGACAACACGAATGTCATAATATTGTTTATCGAAAATCTTAGGCAGCGTTCCCACTACGTCTGCCAAGCCACCTGTCTTAATAAATGGCACGCATTCTGATGCTACAAAAAGTATCTTCTTCATCTGCTACCTCCTCATGCACTGAACAACATTCTTGCTAATTAGTATAGCACAAAACACGTATCATTTGAACCTTTTTTTGTAAATTATCCCTAACCAGACGATCCATTTCGCAAAAAAAACCATAAAAGTAACTAACTACCAGGTGTATTCTCTTCGTATAGTATTTACAAGGGAACGTAAAAAACGAGAATTACTCGGCCGGTTAAACGCTCCCAGCTCCTGATATTCAAACAGCGTTTTTAAATATTCCCTTCTCCCGCTTTGCCATGTCTTTTTGATCACGGTACGCATGCAGCGTTCCACACTGGAACTCTTGACCTCATAGACATTGGCAAGCTGTTGATATAGTTCCTGCATCCGCACCTGCTTTGCCGGACTTAACAGCAGCCAGATCAGGGCCTGCTTCACATAACGGTATCCCTTTAAATGCTGCGGCATGCCAACAAGTTCAAGTTCACAATCCACAATTTCAATGATCCGCTCCTGCTTTCTTCCCTTCTGATCATACTGCGATGTTTCACGCAACAGCTTTTTTTCCAGCTGTCCTCGCTTCTCCTGCTGTCGTTCCTGCTGCATGTGTTCATAACAAGCCAGAATATTTTGCAACTGTCTGCTTAAAATATGATCTTTTACCGGAAACATAATACAGGACACCACCCTATTTTGCTCCATTACTGCCCGAAATGCTGTTGGCATCCACTCATAACAAACAATAAAACAAGGCATCCATTCCCCCATCATTTCAGAAAGAAGCTGCATCATCACACTTGCATCAATTCCCGAAAGATATAGTTCTGTTATAACCATGTCCGGTTTAACCTTGATAATATCAAGCATCGCATCTTCTCCATTATCACTGACTCCCACCAGACGAAAGACGGGAATCCCGGATGCGACACGTATCAATTGCCGCTGAATCTCCTGATTCTCGATAATTGCGTATATTCTTACTCTTTTACCATTTGTTTCTATCATTTCCTTCATATGTTTTCAGCCTCCTGCATATGTTCATTTATTATACTGGAAAATAATAACATTTCAAGATATTTCAAAACATTTTTGCAAAATGCTAATAAAACAGAGTCGAAACAAAACAAATTGTCACCCGACGATTACATCATTTCTGTAACCAAGTCGGACGGCAATTACCAAAACCTATTCTTTTTTCTTCACTCAACCACACAAAAGCTCTGCACGGTGTTCCAGTCGGATCTTATCGGCAATCAATGCAATAAACTCAGAATTCGTCGGCTTCCCTTTGCTTGCATTGATCGTATATCCAAATAATTCGTCTATGACATCCATTTTTCCTCTCAGCCATGCTACCTCAATTGCATGACGGATCGCGCGTTCTACTCTTGACGGTGTTGTTTGATGCATTTTGGCGATTGTTGGATAGAGCTCTTTGGTAATAGAATTTAAGATTTCCATATCATTGACCACCAGTAAAATGGAATCTCTCAGATACGTGTATCCCTTGATATGTGCCGGAATTCCCACACTATGTATCATATTGGTAACGATGATCTCAAGATTATTGCCATTACTGAATCCATTCTGAGAGCTGACAAAGCCCTGGCGAAGCCGTTTTTCTGTCTGCTCCTTCGGAGCTGTCAACTGACGGATCTTAGTAAGGAGCATGTCCTGATCAAATGGTTTTAACAGGAAATAATCTGCCCCCAATGAAATGGCTTCTTCTGTAATACGCTCACTTCCGGCTGCAGATACAACGATCACGACCGGCTGTTTTGCCACAGGTTCTTTTCTAAGCTGCTCCAAAACGCCAAACCCATCCCGTTTCGGCATCACCATATCAAGCAACAGTACATCTGCATCTGTTTCTTTTAACATGCCTAACGCTTCCTGACCGTCATTGGCAAATCCGACAAACTCCATGTCTTTTTGCATCCCGATCAGATCCTTCAGCATGTCCACCATCTTCTGATTGTCATCCGCTACTAATACCTTTGTCTTATACTCCATATTACCCTCCATAAATTATAATATTTTTCCCTTATTTCTTACATTATAACTATGAATATTTCCAATTACAATCTTTTCCCGTCGCAATTACTGACACGAAATTTGTAAATTTTGGCATATTTTGTAGCACAAAGAAGAATCATGCACTATATATAGGAATTTTCTCGATTCTCTCCTCGCTGCTATGATACCGGTGGATCTGCTCTATACTTTAGCAATCCGAACAAGCAAAGCAGGCAGCAACAGTGTCAAAACGCTTCTAATTTTTCAGCATATTTTCAATAAAAACCCCATAACCTTTTGTTGGATCATTGACAAATACATGCGTCACAGCACCAATGATCTTGCCATTTTGCAGGATAGGAGAACCACTCATCCCCTGCACAATACCTCCTGTCAGCTTGATCAGATCCGGATCGGTCACGCGGATCACCATATCTGCCGCATCGGCTGCACTTCCCATGGATATTTTTTCAATTTCAATCTCATACTGTTTTTTTTCTCCGCTGACATAGGACTGGATCACTGCCTTTCCCTTTTTTACCTCCTGCTTCATTGCAACCGGAAGCTCTTCCTGCTCCTTTGCATACTCCATAAATTTGGCATTTCCCTGGCCACTGATCCCATGCTCCTGATTCTTTTTGATCTCTCCTAACCAATTAAGCGAGGCGTAATCAATACTTCCCACCAACTCTCCAGGATGACCGCTTGTACCCGGAATCACATAAGAGACCTCTGCCTCATAAATCCTGCCTTGTCTGCTATTTAACAATTCTCCGGTATCCACGTCGCTTACACCATGCCCGAGTGCATAAAAATGTCCCTGTTTACTCTGACAGGTCAGCGTTCCAATCCCCTGTGTATCATCCCGGATCCAGATTCCACATTTGTAGCCGCTTTTGGTAAGTACCGGCTTTACCGCTACTTTGATCAACCGTTCTTTCCGACGCAGGGTAAGCACAATACGCGACGTTTTTTTCTTTTTTATATAAGAAAGCAATTCGGATTTATAATGGATTTCCGTCTGGTCTGCCTTTACAATATAGTCCCCTTTCTGGATCACACTTTTGGCAGGGTAACAGTGGTTTCCTTTGGTATCTCTTAACGCTGTCGTACCGAGTACCAGCACACCGTCTGTCTCCATATAGATCCCGATTGCTTTACCGGAAGGCAGCACCTTTGTTTCTGCGACGGTACTGACCTGAACCTTTTTGAGCGGCACCATACCAAATAATTTTACATCCATTGTATAGGAGGAAAGTGCATCATTTTTCAGTGTAAAATTTTTCGACATATTGACATTAGATACAGGAACGGTTTCCTGTTCCCGGTAAATATCTGCACTTGCAGGAATCAGGAAGGAAAAGCGTGACTGCTCTCCTTTTACAAGTGTGATATGATTTGGCAATGCCTGTTGATACAATAAAAACTGTATTCCCATAATTGCTGCAATCCCCAACACGATCACACTGATCAAACACTTACGATACATAATGACTCCCCCGATCCCTGTTTTTTGCCTTCGCCCATAAAAAAAGACATACTATCTGATAAAAATAGTATGTCTTAGTTGGAACCGATTCATAGTTAGAAACTTATGGCACAATTTCAAAAAATTTATAATTCTTTTTTCTGAGCAGCTGCAAGCCGTTTCATTTCTCTTGCATTTAAAAGCACCGCATCTGTGATCTCGGCCCCAGATAATAGTCTTGCAAGCTCGTGCACGGATTCTTCTTCATATAGCATCTTCATCACTGTTTTGGTAGAATGTTCTTCCATTTCCTTTACGATCAGAAAATGCGTATCTGCCATCGCAGCAATCTGCGGCAGGTGGGTAATACAGATGACCTGATGTCTGGCACTGATCACACTGAGCTTTTCTGCAACCTTCTGTGCCGTTCTTCCACTTACTCCCGTATCAATCTCATCAAAAATAAGTGTTTCTGTTTCGTCGCAATCTGCCAGTACCGATTTCACCGCCAGCATAATACGTGACAGTTCTCCTCCGGATGCCACCTGTGCGATCGGTCGAAGCGGCATACCCGGATTGGTCGCGATCAAAAATGTGATCTCATCCTGTCCTGCTGCCGTCGGCTTTTCTGCCTTTGTAATCCTGATCTCAAATTCTACCTGTAAAAAGTTCAGATCAACCAGCACTTCCTTGATCCGCTCTGCCATCCGGACTGCTCCGGTTTTCCGTTTGTCAGAAAGCTGTTCACATGTTTGGGAAAGAGCTTCTCTCGCTGTTTCATAGTCTGCCTTTAAATTTTCCCGATAGGCATCCAGATCCTGATATTTTAACAGTTCTTCTTCCTTTTGCGCTGCATAGGCAAGAATTTTTTCGATGGAATTGCCATATTTGGTCTTTAATCGGTTGATCTCATCCAAACGTGCCGTAATTTCCATAAATTCCTGCTCATCATAGGTCATATCTGCCATATAATCGGAAAGTTCCCGGTTAAAATCTCCGAGCAGTGCATCCAGCTGTCCCAGTTGTTCATACAGACTTTTCGTCGTCCGGTCAACGTCTTCGATTCCATTCATTTCGCGGATACATTGTCCAAGCAGAGAGGTTACATTTGCCTGTTCTCCCGCATCCATCATCGCATGCACCGCACTGAGTGCCTGCCTTACTTTCTGCGCATTAGCCTGCTTTTTATATTGCTGTTCTAACTGTTCATCCTCGCCTTCCTTTAAGGCAGCCTCCCGGATCTCTTTTACTTCATATTCCATGAAACGAAGTTCACGAAGTACTTCCTCACCGCGGTTTTCGTACTGTTCATATTCCTGTCGCAAGGCTTCGTAAGTATGATACTGCTGCCGGCAGGTTTCTTTTATTTCCTTGATCGGAGTTCCTATATACTGATCCAGCAGCTCCAATTGGCTGGCTGCATTTTTCAAGGTAAGATTCTCCTGCTGACCATGCAGATCTAAAAGCAATGATGCCACTTCCCGCAACGTTTGTAAATTCACTGTTTCTCCGTTGATGCGGCAAACACTTCTTGTCGGAAGGATTTTCCTTGTGATCATCACCTGACCTTCCTCTAAAAAAATGTCGCGTGCTTTGAGTGCTTCCTTCACACTGTCATGTTCCACCTGAAAAAGAAGCTCGATCAAAGCATATTCTGCATCCTGCCGGATCATATCTTTGGTACACTTTCCGCCGAGCGCCGCCTCAATGGAACCGATCAAAATCGATTTACCTGCACCTGTTTCTCCGGTTAAAATATTTAAATGATCGAAAAAATCTACTTCTACTTCATCGATCAATGCCAAATTTTTCACATGTAAATTAAGCAGCATGTTTTTCTCCTATTCTTCTGCTCCCTGGGCGAACTTTCCAATCGCATCGATCACTTCTGCCGCCATATCCTGACTTCTGATCACACAAAGGATCGTATCATCTCCGGCAATCGAACCAACCACACCGTAAATCTCAATATGATCCAGCGCAGCCGCCACTGCCATCGCAAGTCCGGATACCGTTTTGATCACAATGATATTCTGTGCGGACTCCATCGTTAATATGCCATCCCTGAGCACCCGCTTATACCGCACAAGATTGGACTGTTCCTGATTTTTTAGTTGCACGTATTTTGACTTTCCACCCGGAAAAGCCATTTTGGTAAGCTTCATTTCCCGAATATCTCTGGAAATGGTTGCCTGCGTCGAAGGAAAACCTGCACCCGCAAGCTTTTCTGCTAATTCATCCTGTGTTTCAATATCATCATGCTCTATGATCTCTATGATCTTTGCCTGTCTGGCTGCTTTCATATGTTCCTCCTTACGCAGTAAAAACCAGTCACCCACTTACTTCATTTTATTACGAAGCACTTCATAAAAACTGGAATTTTGTACTTTGATCAGATTGGCGTGATGCGTCGAACGCCGAATCTCTATATAGTCGCCGGGTTCTAATCGGATGCCGGTCTGTCCGTCAAAGGTAGCTGCCGCTTCTTCTCTTGCTACACGCACCTTTTCCACTTCCACCCGGATCACATCATCCCCGGAAAGTACCACACTTCTGGCTGACAGTGAGTGGGGAGAGATTGGTGTAACCACCATCAGATTGGTGTTCGGACAAACCACCGGTCCACCCGCCGACAGATTATATGCGGTTGATCCGGTCGGTGTTGCGATCACGACACCATCCCCATCGTATACATTTAACAGCTCTCCATTGACTAAAAGGCGAAGTCTTATAATTCTGGAAAGACCACTTCGGCCTACCACAATATCATTTAGTGCAATATTGCTGCACTGTTCTTCCCCGTTATGATACATCTGACCACTCAGCATCATACGATGCTCCATACGGAAATCATCCTGTAACAGGCGATCTAAAAATCCGGTCACATCGTCCGGCTCTGTCTGCGTCAGGAATCCAAGATTTCCAAGGTTCACACCAACTAGCGGGATATCTTTGGGATAGATGGCCCGCTCTGTGCGAAGGATCGAACCGTCTCCACCAAGTACGATTACACAGTCTGATCCGTCTGGAAAAGAGAGTGGCTGATCCATATCCGCAAGACTTCGCTCCACTACCTCACTTGTTCCTCCGGCTTGTTCAATATAATTACAGATCTGATTGGTCAATTCATAATCCGTATCTTTATCTGAATTTTTTAAGATTAAAAAATGTTTCATGTCTGTCCCTTTTTCTATTTATGAGAAAGTGCCTGATGCGAATTTTCTACGACATCTGCAATCTGAAATGGAAGCTTTTGCGCGCTATCACTTTCGCTGTCCTTTCTGATATGCAGCAGATATTCAATATTTCCTTCTGGTCCCTTGATTGGTGAATAGTCCAGATGCAGGAGTGTAAAACCATTTTGTGCTGCATAGGATGCGATCATCTCAATCACTTCTTCGTGTACAGCCGGATCACGTACTACTCCTTTTTTACCAACCTTTTCCCGTCCGGCTTCAAACTGTGGCTTGATCAATGCCACGATCTCTCCGCCTTCCTTTAAAAGTTCCCGTACCGGTCCCAGTACCTTAGTCAGAGAAATGAAAGAGACATCAATCGATGCAAAATCTAATACATCCTCAATATCTTCCGGCACAACATAGCGAATGTTGGTTTTTTCCATCACTACCACGCGGGCATCATTACGCAGCTTCCAGTCAAGCTGTCCATGCCCTACATCGACAGAATATACTTTGCACGCTCCGTTTTGCAGCATACAGTCTGTAAATCCTCCAGTAGAACTTCCCACATCCATACATACTTTTTCGTCTAACGAAAGTCCAAACTGCTCCATCGCCTTTTCCAACTTTAATCCACCACGACTCACATAGCGCAGAGTATTTCCCTTGATCTCAATTGGAACATCCGGTGAAAAAGAAGAACCTGCCTTGTCCTCTCGCTGTCCATCTACAAACACGATTCCGGACATAATAATTGCTTTTGCCTTTTCTCTGGAAGATGCCAGATTACGCTTTACCAGTAATACATCTAATCGTTCTTTTGCCATTTTATTTTCCCTGCTTCTTCTTTTTATAATAGTTCTTTATCGTATCATAGATCGCTTCAGAATCTATCTTTAACATATGCATCAATTCTTCTACAGTTCCCTGCTCCACAAACTGATCCTTTATTGCTAAAGATGTGATCTTGCATTTCAAGTTATTTGCACGCAGATAGGCAGCTATCGTCTGGCCATATCCTCCTTGATATACCGTATCTTCCACCGTTACGATCAGGTCATGATCTTTGGTAAGAGCACGGATCAATTCCTCATCAATCGGCTTTACAAAACGTGGATTGACCAATGTAATATCCATGCCTTCCTCCTTCAGCCGACGATATGCCTTTAAGCCCTCTTCCATCATCTTGCCAACCGGAAGCAGTGCAACCCGGCTTCCCTTATATAAGACCTCACTCTTTCCGTAATAAAGTGGAGACTGGAGCTGCTTACATTCGTAAAAAGCAGAACCCCTCGGATATTTGATCGCAATTGGTCCATCATACTTCACTGCAAAATCCAGCATTTTCGACATTTCGTAGCGGTTCTTCGGTGCCATGATCGTCATATTGGGAATCGTGCTCAAAAAAGACACATCAAAAATTCCCTGGTGGGTATCTCCATCTGCCCCTACCAGACCGGACCGGTCGATCGCAAAGATCACCGGAAGCTTCTGGATACAAACATCATGCAAGATCTGGTCGTACGCCCGCTGCAAAAAGGAGGAATAGATCGCCACCACCGGATGCAGTCCGGCGGCTGCCATGCCTGCTGCAAAAGTCACCGCATGTTCTTCCGCAATACCAACATCAAAACACCGATCCGGATATTCCTTTGCAAAAGCACTCAGTCCTGTTCCATCCGGCATCGCAGCCGTCACAGCCACCAGCTCCGGATGATCCTTTCCCAGTGCAATCATTTTCTTTGCAAAAACGTCCGTATAGGTTGCCACTTCCTTTTTCTTCAGCGCCTTCCCCGTCTCAATATCAAACGGCGTCACTCCATGAAAATGCTCCGGATGCCGTTCCGCTACCGGATAACCTTTTCCTTTTTTGCTCACTACATGAATGAGGATCGGACGATGCTTCGTTTTAGCGGATTCGATCGTATCTACCAACTGGGTAATGTCGTGACCGTCCACAGGACCAACGTAGGTAATTCCCATATCTTCAAATAACATTCCAGGAACTAAGAGCTGCTTGATCGAATCCTTGGAACGCTTTACTGTTTTGGCTACCGATAATCCAACCTTTGGAATACTGAGCAATGCCTGCTCTACCTCGCCTTTAAATTCATTGTAGCGGTCACCGACACGAATCTTGCTTAAATACTTTGACATACCGCCGACATTTTCAGAGATTGACATCTTGTTATCATTTAAAATAATGATCAGATTGCTTTTCTGCTGCCCGATATTATTGAGTGCTTCATATGCCATACCGCCGGAAAGTGCGCCATCCCCGATCACTGCCACGATCGTTTCATCGCCGCCCTTTAAATCTCTTGCTTTGGCAAAACCATATGCCACCGAAAGTGAAGTCGAACTGTGTCCCGCCACAAAAGCATCTGCATCACTCTCATACGGCTTTGGAAATCCACTCATTCCCTTAAATTGGCGCAAATGCTCAAATCCTTCCTTCCGTCCGGTTAAGATCTTGTGAGTATAGGACTGATGTCCCACATCCCAGATCAGCTTGTCCTTCGGGAAATCAAGACATAAGTGCAGTGCCATCGTAAGCTCCACCGCACCTAAATTCGATGCCAGATGTCCTCCGGTCTTACTGACATGCTCCATAATAAATTCCCGGATCTCTGCTGCCAGCCCGATATAATCCTCCGGTGCGATCTTCTTTATATCATTTGCCTCTTGAATCTGATCTAATATTGCCATAGTATTTTAAAGCTCCTTCGTTTAGTTCTCCCGATGAATGAGATAAGTGATCAGGTCGATCAAAAATGGATTCTCATACGGAAATGCCTGGATCAGGGAACGTGCTTCCTCACTCAGACGTGCTACTTCTTTGGCTGCGGCCTCTACGCCATGCACTGTCGCATAGGTAACTTTCTGATTTTTTTCATCGCTTCCAACTGGTTTTCCCAAAGTTTCACTGTCACTGACAATGTCAAGGATATCATCCTGGATCTGAAATGCCAGACCGATATCTAACGCTGCCTGCTCTACCTGAGCCACCTGCTCGTTGGTTGCACCGGCTAAAATGGCACCGATCATCATCGAAGCCTCGATCAGGGCACCTGTTTTGCAGCGGTAAATATACATCATCTGTTCCGGGCTGACTGCTTTTCCGGTAAGCATCACGTCAACTACCTGTCCACCGATCATACCGGACACTCCCGGTTTTTTCGCCAGCACCTGAAAAGCTCTGCCTACCTCTTCTCTGCCCGGATAATCCGTAAAAGCACGGCTTGCTACTTCAAATGCATAGTTTAACAGTGCATCCCCGGCTAAGATCGCCATATCTTCTCCAAATACGATATGTGCGGTTTTGCGTCCCCGTCGGTAATCATCATTATCCAGTGCCGGAAGATCATCGTGGATCAGCGAATAGGTATGTATCATCTCGATCGCTGCCATAAACGGCTCAATGACCTTTTCTTTTCCACCAAACAAACGATAGGTTTCTAACATCAGCATCGGACGGATGCGTTTGCCGCCCGCTAACATGGTATAATTCATTGCTTCATAGATCACCTTTTCAAATCCTTCTTCTTTTGGAAGATAGGATGCAAGGATCGTTTCAATCGCTTCTGCGTGTTTTTTGATCTCATTCTCCATCGTCCTGCTCCTTTGTCAATTCCTCAATTTCCTTTTCTACTTTATCAAGCATACCGTCACATTCCTTCAGCAGCTTTACACCTTCTTTATAGTATTTCATGGAATCCTGAAGTGTCGTATCTTCCTGTTCTAATGCCTGAATGATCGCATCGATCCTCGTCATTTTCTCCTCTATTGTGACCTTTTTTGCTGCCATATCTGCCTCCTCTATACAATATCCGCGTTCACTTCACCTGTCTTCATTGTAATCGTAATGCGGTCACCCGTCTTCAGTGCTGTCACATCAGAAACTGCTTCCCCTTGTTTGGTAACATATCCGAATCCATGGATCAGTTTTGCGGTAGGACTTAATCCGTTAAGCCTCGCTGTCCGCACGGCAAGCGCATGACGTTTTATCGTGTATATCTGTCCGATATTACGGGTCAGTTGTTCTCTTCGCCTGGCATTGGCTTCCCGCTGCCGCTGTACTTTTTTCTGCATTTCCTGTATGAGCTGTTTCCGGTACAAAAGAAGCTCCTGTCTGGTTTGGGAAAGAACCAGCCCCGGTTCATAGCGGTGTAATATCTGTTTTTTATGATCCAGTTGTTCCATCCGCCGCTCATACTGACGGTTTATCAGCCCCAAAAGCAGACGTTTCTTTTGTTCCAGCAGTGATACAAACTGCTTATAATCAAATACACAAAGCTCTGCTGCCGCCGTCGGTGTGATCGCTCTGCGGTCTGCCACATAATCTGCGATCGTAAGATCCACATCATGTCCCACACCGGTCACCACCGGAGTCTCCGCTTCATAAATGGCTTTGGCAACCGGCTCCTCATTGAATGCCCACAAATCCTCTAAGGAACCGCCTCCTCGTGCCACGATCATCACATCCAGATGCTGCTTGTCCAGCCTTCTTATACTTGCTGCCACAGATTCAGCCGCCCCCATTCCCTGTACCTTTGCATGGCAAAATACAAGCGTAACATAGGGATTTCTTGCTTTGGCTGTCGTTATAATGTCCTGCAGTGCCGCACTGTTTCTTGCCGCAATGACACCAATACGTGCCGCATATAAAGGAATGTCTTTTTTGTGTTCTACATCAAACCAGCCCCGTTTTTCAAGCGTCTGCTTCATCTGCTCAAACCGCTGGTTTAAGATTCCCTCTCCGGCTAATGTGATCTTAGCAGCATAGATCTGCACCTTACCATCCCGCTCATATACTCCGATATATCCGGTTATGATAACTTCCTGTCCGTCCTCGATCGGTACATTTAATCCAACTGCCGCATTACTGCGGTACATCATACCCGGAAGCGTACAATTTTCATCTTTGATACTAAAATAAATATGCCCCGTATAGTGATATTTGACATTGGAAAGCTGCCCTTTCACCCGGATATTTTTAAATTCCGGTGCATACTCTACGGCACGTTTCAGCTTCCGGTTCACCTCACTTACGGTATAAACTGGCTTTTCTATGATCGGCATAAATTATGCTTCCTTTTCCCGTTCAATCTTTCCTAAAATTCCATTGATAAACTTCGGTGCCTGTTCCGGTGCGTAGACTTTGGCAAGCTCCACCGCCTCATTGATCGCCACGGCATCCGGGACTTCATCATAGAACATCTCATAAAGTGCCACACGGAGAATGGCAAGTTCTGCCTTTCCAAGACGTTCTTTTTTCCATCCATTGGCATGGGACTCGATCCGGGCATCAATCTCCGGCAGTTTCTCAAGTAAAGCATAGACTGCAGAAGAAAGTGCAAGCTGATCCTTCTCTTTTGAAATCTCCTGTGCTTCATAATAGGAAGTCAGTTTGTCCTCCACGGCATCTGACTCACAAAACTCTACCTGAAAGATCAGTTTAAATAAATTCGTGCGAAATGTTCTTTTATCCATTGTTAAAGGTTCCTTTCCTTTTTCTCCTTATGAAAAACCCTTAAATACAGAGATTTAAGGGTTTATTTCGGCAATTATAAACTATTTTTACTTGATCTCAGTAACCGCAGCTACATATACATCCACCTGCTCCACGGTAAGACCTGTCATATTCTCTACACTTTGTTTTACCTTATCCTGAATTGCCGCAGAAACCTCTGGAATACTGCTTCCATATAACATTTCGCAGTTTAATGTAATTCTGACCTGATCCTCATGGATCGCTACATGTACTCCTTTGGAAAGTACATTCATTCCAATCTTGCTGACAATCTCATTGGTAATATTGCCGGTCAGCCGTACCACACCTTCCACTTCAGTTGCCGCAATCCCTGCAATGGAAGCGATCACTTCATCGGCAATCTTTACTACTCCGTTCTCCTGTTCCCGCTCAATACGGTAATTCTGTTTTTTGGTTTTATTCTTTGTGCTGGCACTTTGGCTGCTCTTTCTTTCTTTCTCCGTACTCATAACCTTCCATCCTTTCTCGTCATCAATGAAGTGCATCACTTTTGGTGCGGGGAAGAATCTCCTCCCAAAAAGATTATAAACGCATCCTCTCTAAATTATGCAACTCATATATAATGCATTATATCACTTAAACGAACTAATCACAATATTATTTATCGAAACTCCTGTTTTTCTTTGTACAACATCTTCGATCTTTGCGCGGTCCACATCGGTGATCTCATCTAAGGAAACCATGACATCCACCGCATCCTCTGACATGCTCACCATTGCATTTTCATACCCTTTCGCACTTAAGACCTGCTCTGCTGCTGCCTCCTTTTCCATAAAGTCAGAAAGCTGCATCAGACGATTGGCTGCCTCCTTCTTCTGCTTTTTGGTAGCATTTTCATTGTTGATCAGATCATTTAACATTTCCTTATTCTGGGCACGGGACTGCTCTTTGCTAAGCTGCGCTTTCATCACGGCATTTACCACCGCATCACTTTTTGTCTCCGCCACTTCTTCTGCCCCTTTTACGTCATCCGTCACCGCCGCACTGATCAGACTATCGTCCCCGCCATCAGAAACGTCCGGATTCAGCGTTTCTTCTGTCGCATCTTTGGACACTTCCGCTTCCGCAGCATCTGCAGATGCCATCGTTTCCTTCGTATCGGATGTCAGATCCGAATAGGAAAGCATATCCTCATCGGTCAGATCCAATGCTACCTCATCCGTTTTTTCCTGCTTTTTGGTGTTTTTGGCTTCCGACAAGGAGAATTCCTTTCCCGAGAAATTCAAATACCCTGCCACAGCGATCATGAGTGCAAGTGCTGTGATCACGATCTGATTTTTCCGTTTTCCCTTCTTCATAGCTTCCCTCCATCGCTTATTTCATTTTCATTACTTTAATTTTATGTGCGGAAATAGAAAATAGAACTTCGGAAGATGCCACAATCTCACTGACTACTTTTGGATCGTCCCCTCCCTCGCAAATGACGACCACACCTGCCACCTCCGGCTTGATCTCCTTTACCACATACGGTGACTGGCTGCCAGACTCATCCTCTAACAACACGGTCTGATCTTCCCGGCTTCCCGCCGTGCTGCTTTTCTTTTCCTCTGACTGCTCCTCACTTGACACATTGCTGTCTTTGTCTACTACCTGCTCTGCCCCCGCCTTTAAAGTAATCATGACAGATACCTTTCCTACCCCATCCACTTTGGAAAGCAGACGGATGAGCCGGTTTTCTAATTCTGCTTCATAATCAGAAGCTTCCTTCTGCTCACTTTGCGCCTGCTCACTGTTACCGCTTTTCTTCTGTCCCTTGGAGCGGTTTGTTTCCGGAAAGCTGAAAAGGAGTAGGATCAAGGCAAGAACGACCAGAACGATCACCTTGACATATCCTGTCTTTTTTACTGCCTCTTTGATATTGGATAACCATTTCCCTGTTTTTTCTTTTCCCTGCTCCAATCCCTTTTTCATGGTGCTCTCCTTTCCTGTTGCTCCTGCTGTTTGATCCACGCAGCAAAGGCATCAACATCTGTTCCTTCTCCACGAAACACACTCTCATTCAACCATTCATAACGTCTTTTTAATTCCTTCTCTACTCCGGTAATATGAAGCAGCGGCTGCAAAAATACCAACAGCAGCAAAAATCCGGAAATAATATGAAACAGCCGCCGGTTCTTTTCATTTGGAAGAATATGACTCAAAAATGCAATAAACAATGTCATATATAAAATAGAACTCATATATTCCTTCATGCGTTACCCTCCTGCCTGACTGGATGCCGTAACCAGTGCGATCAATATCAAAAACAAAATAGAAGACGATACCAGTGCCTGAAACAGAAGCTTGGCACTGGTAGAAAGGCTGGCGATCAAAGAAGACACCTTAGGGTGAGCCACCGGCTGCAGCAATGCTGCCACCAGTTGATAGCTCCCGATCACGAATAAAAGCTTGACTGCCGGAACTAAGATCAGAAGCAGGATCAGGATCATCGCTGCCACTCCCATCGTCTGTTTTAACACATTTGCAGACTGAAGCAGTGTACCGGTCAACGCTCTGGCACTGGAACCGAGCCCCGGAATGGCTGCCAGACTTTTCGAGAAATTGGACGCTTTTGCCCGGTCTGTTGCAGGCAGAAGCAGACATTGTACCACCTGCATTCCCGTGACCGCACCGAATAAAAAACGCATCAGCCATACGATCACACTTTTCAAAAAGGAGGACAGCCGGGTAAATTTCAGTTCCTGCATACTGTGATCCATCAGAGTGATCACAAAATAAAAATAGATCAAAGGCAGGATGACCTTCTTTAAGATCACATCCACGGCAGTGATCACTGTGAGCAAAAACAGATAGGTGCCGGATGCTGTCTGTGTATTTCCAGACAAAAACAGAGAAAACACATACACAGGAAGGATCGTCTGAATCCCGCCAAGCAGCCCCTCCATCGCCTTTATAGTATCTGAATAAATATGCTTAAAGCACACCATTAACAGCATGAGAAGCAGCATGTAAATGACATAATACCCGGTCTCACCAATATATTTGCGAAGCGTCAGATTTTCAAAATTGGCAAAAAAACCAGAAAGCACTCCTAAAAACAACAGTCGGAATAATGTTTCTTTCTCAAAGGAAAACTGCTCTCTGACCGCCTGTACCATTTTTTGACGGGCATTTTCAAAAGAGATCTGTTCCCCATTTAGCATCCGTTTGATCAGGGAATCCTCCCCCTGTGTCCGGCAAAGCCGCTCCCACTGCCGGAATTCTTTTGCCAATGCCTCTTCCATATAAGTGAGCATGACATGCTCTGACTGCTCCCCCTCCTCCGCATCCTCTGCTGCCGCCAAACGAACCGGGCACGACAGAAAAAGGAACACAGAAAAAAGAAGGACACAGGTTACGACTCTAGATCTCACCGGAAAACACCTCCTCGATCACGGTCAGAAGATTGGTCAGAATAGGCAGGGCGCACACGATCATCAACAGCCTTCCTACCACCTCTACCTGCGAGGATAAGCTCATACATCCGGCATCCTTGCATATACTGCTCGTAAATTCACAAAGATATGCAATGCCTACCAGCTTGCATAGAATTTTCAAATAAACTGCCTGATCGGAAAGCCTCGTAAAAAACACATCCATAAAGTCCATAAACATCCGGATGCCGTCGTAACAGCAAAACAGCAACAACACTCCTGCTGCGACCATAACATATACACCGAATGCCCGGTTGATCTGTCCGATCCATAAGGATAACAAGGCTCCGGTCAACGCAATTCCCACAATTTCAATGATGTTCATACTATCCCGCCTTTACAGTGAAAATAACCGCCGCATGGAATCAAACAGATCCGCCACATAAGGGAGCAGCCAGACGAGTACAAGCAGCAGCCCGGCCAATGTGACAAGAAAAGCATGCTCGTCCCGACCGGCATGCTTCAGTACCTGATTCAGTACCGTTACGATCATTCCGACCGCTGCAATTTTAAAAATCAACTGAATATCCATTGGGTACTCCTTTCTCAAAGCAGCAGCAATGCAATCCCTACACCGGAGGACACAAACAATGCCTGCTTTATTTTTCGATCTGCCAGCTCCTGCTCCTGATGCAGTGCGATCTCCTGCTCTACCTGTTTCATGTAATACTCCACCTGTAAAAGCTCTGTTTTCCGATTTAACTGCCCCAGGCTTTGAAGCATCGTAAGAAGTGGATCCGGCGACAAATGCAGGGCACTAGAAAGCCTGCTTCCCTTCTGCTCACAAGCCGTAAGATATGCCGTTCGCTGAGGTACTTCCTGAAGCACATTTGCAAGCGCAAAAAAGAACTCCTCCACCACTCCATTTTGTTCTCCTGAAAGCTTAAAAAAAATCTCAGAAAGTACCATATGTCCATATGTGATCTCTCCCTGCAGCAACAATAGCTTCTGATACCAGATGTTTCGCTGCTTCTTCCGTTCCTGATATATTCTCCCGGTTTCCACTGCTCCCAGTCCCCCACTCAGAACAAACAGCAGCGCCGCCATCAACCGCATCGCACCACCCTGTCTTCTATCGCCTTTTGGTATATACATGCTCCGTGATCGTTATACACGGCACGGATAGATCCTAAAAAACGTCCGGAATCCAGAAGAATATACCGCTGAAACAAATGCATTTCCACAAATGACTTTAAAAGCGGACGGCTGACCAGTTCCTCCATGCCTTCCGCATGGGCTGTTGCGAGCATACTGACACCACAACCTGCCGCACCCTTGACGGCTTCCAGATCCCGGCTTCCACCAATCTCATCTACCGCGATCACTTCGGGTGCCATCGACCGCAGCAACATCGTGATCCCCTCTGCTTTGGGACAGCCGTCCAGCACATCGGTACGGCTTCCCACATCATTTTGCGGAATTCCGAAATGACAGGCAGCCAGCTCCGAACGCTCATCTACCACGCCAACCTGATATCCTCTGGGCAGCCCCTCACCGCTTGAGATCATGCGGATCAGGTCTCTTAATATAGTCGTTTTTCCGCAGCGTGGCGGAGATAACAGCAAGGTACTTAAGATCCCATTTTCTCCTGTGATATAAGGCAGACATTCTCTGGCACAGCCCGGATATTGTCTCGCTACACGGATGTTCATAAATGTAACATGCTTTACCTGCATCACCTTCTCTCCCTCCATCGTGATCTCTCCGGCAATTCCTACCCTGTGTCCGCCCCGGATCGTTACAAAACCCTGCCGCATTTCTTCCTCAAAGGCATAAAGCGAATAACTGCTGATCGCATCCAGCACTTCTGCCAGCCAGTCCTGTTCCACAATCCATGCATTTTTATATAGCACTTCCTTCGTTCCATTTTTCCCTAGGAAAAAATTTCCTATGGCATAATGAATTCCCACGGGTTGTCCCACGCGCAGCCGGATCTCTAAAAGTCCCTGAAATAGTTCCGAATGTGCCTCAAACACATGCTGCAAAGCATACGGTAAGATATGTAGAATCTCCTCTCTCTCCTTCATGTCAAGCATACCTCCTCCCTCTGGCTCATTGAAATATATATGTGAAAATGACTGTTTTATGACCTCTTTTTCCGGACAAGTTTTTTATTTTTACACTTTTTTTATATTTTTTTATTTTCGCCTCCGGTATATTTATGAAAAATACCGAAAAAGGGCAAAAAAAATTTGATTTTTTGGCTATTTTACAGTACAATTATAGTATGTATTTTTAGACTATCAGCAAGGGAGAGATAAGCATGAATTGTCCTATTTGTGGTGCAGAGTCCGCAACTCTGTTATGTAAAAACTGTGAAGCCAAGAATGATAAAATCAATAACTGGTACTCCACCTTTAAAAGTGGAATGTTTGGAAAAGAAACTAGAATCAGTCTTTATCTTTCAAAATTTACAATTCAAGGAGATGGATTCATCGGAATCGAAAAGATTTACGATCCTACGGAAAAGGATGCCACCGGTTCAGAAGAAAAAATGGTGACGAAGGATGCCACCAAAGGTCCTTCCGAATCCTTTGAATTTTGTCTGGTTCATGTCACCGATGTAACAACGGTGAAATTTATGGGACAGACTGCACTTTTGATCAACCTGACACGTAAGGTTGACAAGTTTATTGAAGACGTCAGTGTCTATCTGCCAGGACTTCCGGAAGCGGACGAGATCGCAGGCATCATCAAACAGGCGGCAAAAGATACCAAAGACCGCTCCACTGCCAAAATGGAGGAATACCGCCTGATCCGGGAAAAGGAAGATGCGGAGTACTTCCTGCATCAATATAATGCGCATATTGAGAAGGCGAATAACCCTTCCTTTACCGTAAAACTTGAGGACAATAACTTAAAAGGATTCTATCTGGATCGTGACAAAAACATCGTCTTTTTGAATATCAGCGGAGTACGCCGCAATGTTTCCATCGCCTATATTGCAAAAGAGAATCTGCACTATTACCGCAAACTCTCCTATACCCCAAAGGCTATGCCGATCGAGGACAGTTATTTTGGTGGCAGCTTTGTAGAACAGGAATTTGATATTGAGACTGCATTACATAATTATGTATTATTTGAACTTCCGGGACGTTTATCCAATAATGTTCCGGTACTTCCTGATGTAGAACATACCTTTAAACACAGCAGCGAAGCAGACTATTTAAGCACTGCCAACAATATCGTATTAAACTACTACAATCCAAAACTTAGAAAAGACTTTGAGATCGAGCTTCCAGGAGCCGCTCTTACTTTCTTAGAAGAACATTTCCCTGAGCTGAGCTTTAAGATCTTAGATCAGGAATATGAAACAAGACAAGCCGTTGCCGAAGTTGGCACCGACGAAGCCATTGCTATTTTAGACGAAGAAAAAGAAAAAGCCATCAAAGAAGCGGAAAATGCAAAAGCTCAGGCAGAAGCAGAGAAAGCAAAAGCTCTTCGTGAAGCAGAAGAAGCCAAAGCTGCTGCTATGAAAGCTGCAGAAGAAGCCAGAAAAGAAGCCGAAGAAGCAAAGGCTGCCGCCCTTGCAGAAGCAGAACGTGTCCGTAAGGAAGCAGAGGAAGCCAAAGCTGCTGCCTTAAAGGCTGCAGAAGAAGCTCGTATAGAAGCTTTAAAAGCTGCGGAAGAAGCCAAAGCTGCTGCTCTTCGTGAAGCAGAAGAAGCCAAACAGCAGGCATTAAAAGAGGCAGAGGAAGCCAAAGCTGCTGCTCTTCGACAAGCCGCCTTAGATGCGATCTCCCAGAAAGAAATTGAAGAAGAACAGGCAAGAATCGTAGCAGAGGAAGAAGCAAAGCGTCTGGAAGAAGAAGAACGCAAACGTAAGGAAGCGGAAGAACAGGCTCGTTTAGAGGCTGAACAAAAAGCCCGCGAAGAGGAAGAAAGAAAACAGCGTGAAGCCGAAGAACAGGCTCGTTTGGAAGCAGAGCGAAAAGCCCGCGAAGAGGAAGAAAGAAAACAGCGTGAAGCCGAAGAACAGGCTCGTCTGGAAGCAGAGCGAAAAGCCCGCGAAGAGGAAGAAAGAAAACGGCGTGAAGCCGAAGAACAGGCTCGTTTGGAAGCAGAGCGAAAAGCCCGCGAAGAGGAAGAAAGAAAACGCAAGGAAGAAGAACGCCGTCAGAAAGAAGAACAGCGTAAAAAGCGTGAGGAAGAACAGCGTGCACTCTTTGAACAGGAAATGCAGATCTTAGAAAATGCATTGAAAGAAGAAGCCGAGGCCAGAGAACAGGCGCGCCGCGAGGAAGAAGAACGCAAACGTCTGGAAGCGGAAAAGATTGCCCGTCTGGAAGCAGAGAAAAAAGCTGCCGAAGAGGAGAAAAAACGTAAAGAGGAAGAAGAACGCCAGCGCCGTCTTGCAGAAGAACAGGCTCGTAGAGAGGAAGCTGCCAGAAAGGCTGCCGAAGAAGAAGCCAGAAAAGCCGCAGAGGAAGCAGAACGCATCCGTTTAGAAAAGGAAGCGGAGGAAGAACGCATCCGTAAGGAGAAAGAGGAAGAAGCCAGACGGATTGCGGAAGCGGAAGAACAGGCTCGTCTTGCTGCCGAAGAAATGGCACGCCGCGAAGCAGCGGAAATGGAAGCCTTAGAGCGTGAATTACAGGAAAAGAAACTGGAACAAGAACGCTTAAAGAAAGAAGCAGAAGAAAAACTGCAGAAGGAATTAGAAGAACAGACTCGTTTAGAGGCTGATGAAAAAGCCAGAAAAGAAGCCGAGGAGCAGGCTCGTCTTGAAGAAGAACGTATCTTAAAAGAAAAAGAAGAACAGGCTCGCTTAGAGGCTGAGGAAAAAGCCAGAAAAGAAGCCGAAGAACAGGCTCGCTTAGAGGCCGAAGAAAGAGCCAGAAAGGAAGCGGAAGAACAGGCCCGCTTAGAAGAAGAAAAAGCCCGTCTTGCACAGGAGGCGGCAGAAGAAGCCAGATTACAGGCATTAGAACAGGAACGCCGTGCTGCGGCCAATGTAATTGTGGAAGATAATCCAGCCGATTCCTTGGAAGCTGCTACTGCTGC
Source organism: Lachnospiraceae bacterium (assembly GCA_050874905.1). GTDB lineage: Bacteria > Bacillota > Clostridia > Lachnospirales > Lachnospiraceae > NC2004. The sequence goes on along the minus strand of JBNMLP010000017.1, from coordinate 710 downwards.
TGCTCAGGAAGCATTGGCAGATGCGCAGGCAGAACGAGAGGCTTTAATCAAAGAAGCAAATGAAGAGGCAGAACAGGTAATCAAAAAATCTAAATTCTCTTTGAAATCAGAGGAAGAAAAAGCTGCGGAATTAGTCAAACAGGAACAGGATGATATGCAGAGCAAAGCAGATGAAGCTGCTGCAAAGGAAGCTGCCATTGCAGAAGGAAGAGGTTCCTCTCTCTCCTTGGCCGGAGCTGATAATTATCTAAATTATGAAAATGCATCTCATGATGACTATGTTCCGGGAGAAGGAATCACAGGAAGACTTCCAAATGATTCTGATGAAGGCTCCTTAACAATGGGTGAGGAAGAAGAAGATACCGCTCCAGAGTTGACTGACTTTGAATTCAAGATCCGCAAACTTAAGATCATGTTAGAGCATGGACTGATCACAGAAGATGAGTTTGCAGAGATGAAAAAGAATTTAATTTCCAATCTGTAATTTATCATTGCAAGGCAATTATCTTTTTTATTATTTTTCTCATATTATTCCTTTCATCAGAAAAAGGCGGTGCTATAATGCACCGCCTCAGACTGTAGACAAAGTCCACGGCATACGCCATGGACTTTGTCTTTTTTAGCTAAAACAAAGCATTTATGCGACTTTTAGCCACTTTTTTGGTATAATTAAACTATCAAAAACAGGTGGTGATTTTTATATGATGACG